>NZ_NRRS01000020.1 GCF_016583795.1 Rhabdochromatium marinum
CTCGGCCAAAAAGTCACTGCCGCTGAGTTGGCTGCCGTCAACATCAAGCGACACGACTTCCATGGCGACTGGAATTACACTATTTCACCAGCACAAAATGGAACACTTATTTTGTGACAATCCCTTAGTCTGTCTGATGGTCCATCGTTGGCCTGAGACCTGGGCGAACTTGCCGCGCTCGACGGCCTGGTACCTCAAGCCCGAGGCGACCTTCTCAGATTGTCTGGCTTTGGTGCGACGGCGCATTTGGGGCGAAACCTATTTCGACACCTCAGCTCAAAACCCAGACCCCGTGCTCATTTCACCCCAGCGCCTGGAGCCTTTGCTCGATCAGCTTGCCGCAACGGCCTGAGCGGGCTGAGCGGGCTGAAAATGGCCAAAGTCGAGGGATAACGAGCGATCATTGAGGCGAGGGCGGCAGCATCAAAGGGGAGGTGTGGATCGGCCATCGGTTCAGGTTCTCCTTAGGTGAGGATCGCCACCGCATTGGAAATGCGATGGCGGTGGCAGGTAATGCGGCGCGCATGCGACCTAGGCGGCGTCTTCCTTGCGTCGCACGAGGGGGAAGGCAATAACATCGCGAATCGAAGCCGAATCGGTCAGCAACATCACCAGCCGATCCACGCCAATTCCTAAACCGCCACAAGGCGGCATACCGTACTCGATCGACTGAAGGAATGCCTCGTTATGGGGCATTGCCTCGTCATCCCCGGCATCGCGTGCTTGTGCTTGTGCTTCAACCAGGGCACGTTGAATCATCGGGTCATTTAATTCGCTGTAGGCATTGCTGAGTTCCATCCCGCAGGCAAACGACTCGAACCGTTCGATCAGGCCCTCGCCATTGCTTAACCGACCCTGACGATCCTGCTTGCACAACACGGTTGAACGGGCGGGATGTCTAACCACATGACAGGGTTGAATCAGCGTGGGTTCCACATAGCGCTCAAACAGCTCCAGTACTAGAAAGTCCCATTCCTGATCGATCTCGATTGGGACATGCAGGCGATGCCGGCGCAACCGCTCGCGAAGTCGTTGGGGATCGTGTTCGCCCTCGCTGTCCAAACCAGCTTGTGTGAGACGCGCGAGCAAGGCCGCCTCATCCAGGGTCTCGAGGTTGTACGCATCGGCTAAGCCACGTTCAACTATGCCGGTACGCAGCGCCTCGGCATCGAGCTTGGCTACGTCCAAACCAGTCGCTGCCGTGACAGACTGGAGCATCTCCACGCGCGGCCAGGGCGGGGTGAAGTCCAGCATCACCCCTTTGAAGGGTGCTTGCGAAACGCCATGCAAGGCCACGCATGACTGGCTAAAGAGGCGCTCGGTTAAGGCCATCATCGCGGTATAGTCGGCGTAGGGAACGTACACTTCAAGACTCGTAAACTCGGGGTTATGGCTGAGATCGATCCCTTCGTTGCGAAAATTCCGGGCAATGGTATACGCCCCTTCTTCAAAACCGCCGACAATAGCTCGCTTCAGTTCGATCTCGGGACTGATGGCGAGGAAGACCTCTTGACCGAGCGCATTGACGTAGGTGACAAACGGTCTGGCTTCAGCGCCGCCAAAATGGGGATTGAGATAGGGCGTCTCGATCTCCGTGTAGCCACGTTCCGCAAAGATAGCGCGGAGGCACTGCAAAATTCGGGCGCGTTGTCGCAACACGCGACGCTTGCGCCCAAACAGCATGGCAAGCTCAGGTTGGCGTGCGGCCAGTTCCTCGCCCACGGGTTCGGCCGCGCTCTTGAAACTAGGCAGCGGGCGCAACGATTTGGTCAGCATCGTCAGTGCATCGACGCGCAAGGTTGGCTCACCCGTTCGTGTGTATACGGGCGTTCCGTGTGCCCCGATGATGTCGCCTAAATCGATGTTTTCGATCACGGCCAGCGTCTGAGGATTGCTATCCTGGCGCGGTACCATGAGCTGCAACCGAGCGCCATCACGGGCGTCGCCAAGATCGATAAACCACAGCTTGCCATGGCGACGGATCGCCTGAACTCGTCCAGGCACACTGAGCGCTTCGCCCGCCTGCACCAAGGCCGCGAAATCGACCGCCTGGATCTGTTCAAGGCGATGGCTCACCGCGAAAGCATGTGGGTAGGGATCGATGCCCAGATCCAGCAACTGAGCGCGCTTGTGCTGGCGTTGCGCGATGAGATCGTGTTCATCAAACTCCGCAGGTTGTGCGGAGGCAGTGGAGTTTGAAATCGAGGCGTTATCGTTCATAGTCATTTCTCAATCATCAATGATGGCAACCGTATTCAGCTCTAAATCGGCGGATCCTTTAAGCACACCACCCAGACGACGCACGGAGCGCAGATACTCAAGATCGTCACTGCGCAGTCTCTCGCCGGCGATGACGATCGGCGCCCCCGGTGGATACGCAGCCAGGGTTTCGGCGCTGACGCTGCCAACAGCGTCGGCGACAGGAACCCGGCGTTGGGCGCGGCGAGCCGCTAGAAAGGCCTGTCTCGGCGTCAAAACCATGCTCGGCAGGCCATCTGGAGGGTGCAGGCCCGTGCGCGTTGAATGGGGCTTAACGTTGGCGGCCTGGATGATCTCGGTCAAGGTCGCCAGGAACGAGTCGGTAGCGGCTTGGCTGGTTGCACTGGTCAGAAGCAGCAAAACATGGCGATCCGTACTCATCTCCGTAATGTGTCCCGCCGCTTCCAGTTGGTCAGCTAACGTGTATCCAGTGAGTCCGGTTGCGCTCACATCCAGACACACTCGCAGTGGATCGCAAGCGGCAACGCCGATCTGAGCCGCCAGATCGATCACGCGGCAACCGGGGAGGTACGACAGGCGCTCGCGCAGGTCTGCGGCAAGATCAACGGCTCGTTCCCAGCGATCTGTCTGCTGGACTTCCGCGAGCGCCGGCTCGATGCTGGCCAGGATCACGGTAGAGAAGGACGTACTAATCACCGGCGTGGTATCGATCAGCTCCTGCAGGCGAGCGTCGAGCTCAGGGTTGTCGCCAAAGCCCAGCAACACGCTAGATTGACTCAAGGCACCGAGCGTTTTATGGAGCGAGGTCGTCATTAGATCCGGTTGCATCTCCTCAATCGCCGGTGCCAAACGCGGGCTGGCCCGCAGATGGGCACCGTGTGCCGCATCGATGAGTTGCCAACAACCCGCTGCTCGCACTTGCTTGCGGATTCCGGGCAGATCGGGTTGAGCACCGTAGTAATTTGGCGCGGTTATTAACACTGATCGTGCTTGCGGATGGGTCGCGAGCGCCTGTTCGACATCCGAGGTCAAGGATACCTGAGGCACGCCACGGTCTTGGTCGAAACGTGGCGGCAAGTAGTGCGGAGTGGCGCCTCCCAAGACAAGCGCACCATACACTGAGCCGTGGCTGTGTCGATCCATGATCAGCGACTCGCCCTCGACGGCGGCGCTGAGTACCATGAGCGTGTTGGATGCGGTCGTGCCATTGGTGCCTAACGACAGCCGGGTGCTACCATAGAGACGTTTTACTGCGGCGGTCAGATCGCCCACCGCAGTTCCTAGCTGTGGATGGAAAAGCGAGCCGAGGCGGCTGTAGCTGACATTCAAGTCCAAGTCGTAGGCGCCGCGCAGGCGGCGCTTGATCCCACTCAAGGTATCATGCTCATGCTCATGCTTAAGCGGCGACGCCATGTTGGACAACCTCCGTTGCGGCTTGCAGCTGGGTGGACTTATTGTGCCCGGTTGAGAAGTCGACCTTCCCAGTCAGGCGTATCAGCTTGAATCCGAAGAATCCCTCTGACAACGATTTGTGATTGGCCTCGGCCAATGCCTCTAGCCGGTCTAGAGCAAAAAACAGTTGCTCAACCTGACGAATCACAAAATAAATGTCTTCTACGTTTGCGCTACCCTCTTGACACTCTTGATCATTGGCAAAGGCATTCAGCTGCCGAGGCAGATTGTAGAGCATGCCCTTGAGCACCTCAGTGTCTTGGCGGCGACGTGCGTCCGTACTGGTCGTATACACACTGCCACCATCCCAGCGCTCGTCGTCCAACCGTTTTCGTGGAGTCGTTTGGTTGATCATTGCCTAGCCTCCGCTCTGTTGTGTACCGGTCGTGTCGAGCATGGTGTTTTCATGCTCGATATAGATAAAAAACCAAGGCATCCTATCGATCAGGGCACTATCCTGGAACTTATCAACAGGTAGACCGATCATGACCATAGCCGCAACTGGTTTGGCGCCCATAGCATAGATATCACTGATAGCGTTCGCCGCAACAACTAGACCGGAATCCAAAGGGTTCTCTACAGGAGCCAACTGGAAATCTGTTGACATGACCGCGTTTTCGTCTCCAAAGAGAACATCCGTGCGGATTACAGCCGCATCATCCTGTGTGGTGTGATCAACGGTGATACCAGCCCCTTGATGCTGACCAAGGCCTTTGAGCATTTCACCAAGGAGAGTGGAATTAACTTTGCAGGAGCAGCCGCCTTGGACCGTCATTTCGCAGAGGTTTGCAAACATCGATTCAACCCTCGTGTAGATCTAATCCGAAACACCAGACGATAATCATGATAGGAGGAGGTTCGGGGGAAGTCAACAAAAAAAATAGTACGTTTTTTGTTGAGTGAGAGCGCAGGCTCACGCTGGCCGGAGATGGTCCGCTAAGCTCGACCTGCTCTCAGCACAGCCAGTTCGTGTAGAACATCGACCACACGACCAGAACATCTAACCCGAAACACCAGACGATAATCATGATACTCATGGTTCGCTCATTTTAGGGGCTGCATCATCGGATTCCACACACAGGTCTTGATAAACGCTCGCTGGGAATCCGCTCAGGTCAAGAATGCGCGACTGCACGCTGTTTAGTGGGATCATACGGTGCCATTGTGTGCCACCGAGGCTGACCACGATCAAGGTGATGCCCGTAAAAGTCTTGAGCATCCTCTCAGCCGTCGGGCGAGCCGTGGCCCGTTTTGGGTTTCCCTCGTAGAGGTGATCGAGCGTTTCGTTCTTTGCCTGCAAGGCCTCGCGAACCGTAAACTCGACCAAGCACAACACGCGCAGCGCGATGGAAAGCAGACGGATGAGCCCCTTGATGCGGGTGCTCGAGCAGAGATAGAACGGGGTCAAGCCCAACGACTTGCCGCGCAAGCGTTTGAAGCCGCGCTCAATGAGGTATTTTGCTCGCGATAGGCCAGCACCGCCTCCTCCAGGTCAAGCGCGAGGTCGTTGCTCACGAAGACACGCCAGCCCAGCGCGCGCACATGCTCGTCATAGGCCACGGGGTCACCAATGGCCTTTACAGCAACCTCAACTGTGGTGATGTTGCGAGCGGGGCGTGCGAGGTAGGCACGTTTATGGGTGGTGTGGGTTTCCACCTCAATCTCGACGCACAACACGTTTGTAACCTGATGTCGGCTCAGGATCGCGTCGGAAGCAGCGCGCATCTGGGCTTCGTTCAAACGCTTGCGTCCGCGCCCACGCTGGTTGAGCAAGGTGATCTCGCGCTCGGCCTGTTGTAGGTGTTGATCCAAACGCGCCTGTTGTGCAGCGGCGTGCTTGAACGATTGCACCACCAGGCGTTGCTCCTGCCACTGCAAACCCTCGGCGCTCGTGAGCGTGACCCGATAGGAGAAGCCGTCGGCGATGTGTTGAGGTTGATCAGAGGCTGTCTCAGGGGCGCGATGCACGGGCGTGAGCGCCTGCTCCCCCGTCCACACGGGTGCGAGCAAGACGCTCAGGGTGGCCTTTGGCATCTGAACGGCCGGTAGCGGGCACAAATAACGGTCATGACATCCAGCCACGTCGGCGCGAGTGGCGAGCGCCGCCATCTTGCAGTCGCCGACATAGAGTACGCCTGGGCGCTGGAGCGTCGCCTGAACCTTGCGAATCTCCGGCACGTACAATGGGTCGTCGGCCTGCTCGCCGCTGACCACAGGGGTACTCAACGGCAATCCCAGCGGATCGAGAGCCGACTGATTGACCTTCAGTTGCACTAGATCGGGGCGATGCTCTTTGCTATGACCGAATTGGAACAGCCCCTTCGGCGTGACATCCACGTAGCTTTTTGCGGTGGTGCTGTCGATGCGCACGCGCCGAGCCTTGAGGTCGTAAACCCGCAGGAGCTGTGCGTTTTGCGCCCGCTCATACGCTTCCCAGGCCGCATCGTTACCACCCACATGATCGAGGACGAGGCCCAGGCGATCATCACTGACATCAAGTTCCCGCATCCCGGGGATGCCCAAGCACAGCCGCAAGGTCATCATGAGTCCGGCCACCCAGCCCTGCACGGCGTTCAGACGGTGATCCCCCTCGCTGAGAATGTAGGCCAGCCACACCACCACTCGGCCCAGGCTCAGCCCTTGCCAGTTTCCGTGTGTCGGGAAGTGTTTGTCCAACAGCGAGACGACCTTCATCTTGGCGAGTTGCGCCAAGAGCAGCGGGATGTCATCGACGCGCTCAAGGTGAGTGACTGTGGGAGTGGCGTTCATGGGGGCGTGACTCAGAAGTAGTAAGTGGTCGCAGCTTGCCTCATTTTTATCAGCGCGGGGTAAAATTAAGCGAACGATGAGTAATACCTCAGTCGGCCAGAACTGGAGTCTGAAACGATTGCTCAACGATTTTGAATCTTCAAGCCTGAGTCGGTAATCATCCCTGATGGAACCCCCACAGCCATCGCGCTGCTTTCACTGCGGTCTGCCAATTCTGCCGACGACTGCTGTGCAGGCGTGCATTAAGGGTACGCCGCGGGCGTTCTGCTGTCATGGCTGTGAGGCGGTGTGTGCGGCTATTCATGCCGCCGGGCTTGAGGGCTTTTATCAGCGCACGCCGGAGGGGGAGGTGTTTAGTCCGCCTCCGGAGCTGCCGCGTCAGCTCGACTTTTACGATCTTGATGAGGTGCAGCAGGCGTTTGCCGAGGTGGCGGGGGATGCGCGCGAGGCGCAGCTCGCTGTCGAGGGCATTCACTGCGCGGCTTGTGTCTGGCTGATTGAAAATGGTCTCTCCAGCCTGCCGGGTGTGCTGGAGGCGCGGGTCAATCTGACCGGTCGGCGACTGCGGCTGCGCTGGGATCATGCGCGCCTGCCGCTGTCGCGGATTCTGCGCCGCCTCGGCGAGCTGGGCTATGCGGCGGTGCCTTTCGATCCGCGCACGGCGGAACTCAGCCTCCAGCGTCGCCATCGCGCCCTGCTGTATCGCCTGGCCTTTGCTGGCTTTGCGGCCATGAATCTGATGTGGATTTCCATCGCTCTCTATGCCGGGGCCGATCAGGGTGAGTTTCGCACTCTGTTTCACTGGGTAGGGTTCTTGCTGGCCACGCCGACGTTGATCTATTCGGGCGGGCCTTTTTTTGCCGGTGCTTGGCGTGGATTGCGGCATGGTCATCTGGACATGGACTTGCCGATTGCCATCGGTGCCGGGATCACCTATGGCTTGTCGCTGCTGGTCACCCTGACCGGGCAGGGCGCGGTCTATTGGGACACCCTGGTTAATTTTCTGTTTGTAATTCTGCTCGGGCGCTATCTGGAGGCGCGCTCGCGGCGCGAGGCGGTTTCGGCTACTCAGCGCCTGCTCGATCTTCAGCCTAAGGCCGCCACCCGGCTGAGCGCGGATGGCGAGCCCAGTCTGGTGCCAATTCGCGCAGTGCGGGTCGGTGATCGGCTGCTGGTGCGGCCTGGCGAGGCGGTGCCGGCTGATGGGGTGGTGCAGAACGGCCGCAGTCAACTCGATGAATCCATGTTGACTGGCGAGTCCGCGCCTGTCCCGCGCGGCCCCGGCCAGAGCGTAGCCGCTGGTACCCTGAATGGCGCTGGTGCTCTGGAGGTGCGGGTCACTGGCGTGTTGCGTGACACCCAGCTTGGGCGGATTCTGCATCTGGTTGAGGAAGCCCAAGCCAGCAAGGCGCCCATTCAGTCGCTGGCTGATCGGGTGGTGCCCTGGTTCGTGGGCATCACCCTGTTGTTGGCGGTGCTGACCGGCGGGCTCTGGTGGTCGGTGGATGCGACGACGGCGCTGCTGGCTGCAACTTCGGTGTTGATCATCACCTGTCCCTGTGCCTTTGGGCTGGCGACCCCGATGGCGATTGCGGTGGCCACCGGCAGCGCAGCGCGCCATGGCATCCTGATTAAGCATGGTGCGGTGCTTCAGCAGCTATCCACTGCCACCCAGGTAGTGTTCGACAAGACCGGCACCCTGACCCGAGGGCGGCCCACTGTGGTGGCGCTGCTTGATGAAACGGGTCTGTGGCGTGCCGATGACAAGGACCAGCCACTCAGTGCGGCCTGGCGGCAGCGGCTCGCCTGCATCGCCGCATTGGAGCAGCGCTCCGAGCATCCGCTGGCGCGAGCGCTGAGCGACTTTGCCCGCCAGCAGGGGGTGGATTTTCTGGCGTTGCCGGTCGATGACTGGCGGATGCAGCCGGGGCAGGGTGTGGCTGCGCGCGTGGCGGATCAGCAACTGGTGCTGGGGTCAGCGGCCTGGCTGCAAACGGTTGGAGTCTCGCGCCAGGCGCGGCTTGCGCAGACGGCGACCGGAGACTGGCCTGGAGCAACGGTGCTGCATTTGGCGATGGACGGTCGCGAGGTGGGGCGGCTGCTGCTACGCGATGATCTGCGTGAGGATGCGCGCGCGGCGGTGCATGCACTGGCTGCGGAAGACATGCGGGTGTCCCTGCTGAGTGGAGACGCCCAAGCGGCTGCGACGGCCATCGCCGCGCGTCTCGGTGGTATCGAAGCCCTGGCCGAGGTGCGCCCGGAGGGCAAGGCGGCGGTGATCACCGGCTTGCGCGATGCCGGGCAGCGGGTGGTGATGGTCGGTGATGGGGTGAACGATGCCCCGGCTCTGGTCAGCGCCGATGTCGGCATCGCCCTGGGCAGCGGGACCGATGTCTCCATCGCCAGCGCGGACATTATTCTAACCGGCAATGAACTGCGGCGTGTGCCCCAGGCGCTGGCACTGGCGCAGCGCACCCTGATGACTATTCGTCAGAACATCGGGCTGTCGATTGGGTACAACCTGATTATGGTTCCCCTGGCCATGGCCGGGCTGATCACCCCTCTGGTAGCGGCCATCGCCATGCCACTGAGTTCGCTGGCCGTGATTGGCAATTCAACACGGATTGCCCGAGTGTTTGGGCGTGCTGTCGATTAGGCGGCTTAATTCCGTCGCTCAATGGACGCGCAGACAATGCCCTTGTCCATCACTCGCCGCTGCGCGCGAAGGCGATCCCCCTGGTGCAGCTGCCGCCACAGCGGCTCTTTGATCGGGCAGCGTTCGCGCCGTCCCTGTTGATCGGTGAAGGTGACTGAATACTCGGACAGACGCCGACCGGGACGCTCACAGCCCAGACACTGGCCTTCGCGCAGCCCGGAGACGATAGGCCAGTGCGGCTGACGATCCTGGCCCTGGGCGACCAGTGAGCGGGCATACCGCCAGCGATCCACAGTGAAGCGGCATTTATCGTCATACACCGGTTCCTTGCGGTAATTGGTGGTGCATGAGCGGCTTTCGCGATAGGTGCCATCACCCTGATCGATGCGCCGGGTGCGGCAGGTTTCGCCATCGGGGATTTTTCGATACGAACGCACCTCGCGCGCGTGATCCACCCGATAGGCATCGGCAGGTATGCTGTCACACCAGGCGCTGTCACGCACGCTTTGATAGCGCTCGATCTGAATTTCCTTCTTCCAGCCAGTGGTCTCGACGCTGGCCTGGATCTCGACCCGCCAGAAGAAAAAGATCAGCCCGATCACCACAAGCAGCGCCAGGACGCCCAGACCGGCCCACAGCCAGGGGGAGCGGCGTTGAGGCTGGGCGGAGGATGAAGGGGCTGACGGTACCGATCCTGGCTGGGACTGTTGGCGCACCGGGGCACTGGCAGCAAAGGTTTCACCCGCGTTGCGGCTTTCGCGAGCGGCGCGTTGCACCTCAGCGGCTTCGGATAGGGGCGCGCCGCATTGCTGGCAAAAGCCTGACGCCGCCGCATTAGGCGTAGCGCAGGCTGGGCAAAGGCGGTCGGCGCCGGTGTAGACATGATCGCGCACCGCGACCTTTTGCGCGTCGGAGGGGAAATAGCGTTGTTCGGCCTGCTGGGGCGAGCCGCAATTGGGGCAAAACCGATGCGACAGGCCCAGTAAGCCCGAGGTGCCGCAATAGGCGCAGTCCCACAGCATTTCATAGGTATCGCCATCGCGGTCTGGCTTGGACATGATCCGGTCTCCGAGCGCGGCTGGAAAAAACGGTGGTATCAGGCCGGAGGCGGCGGTGGCGGCACCTGCGCGAACAAGGGTCGCAAATCATTTTGATCGCCGGCGCGCGCCCAGCCAGCCATGCCGTTTGTCCATACCATAATGTCAGGGGTCAAATGCCCTTGAGCGACCATCTGGCGCAATTGTTCCAGGTTAAAGGGCCCCTGAGTTTGACCATTCCGGGCCAGATGGTAACTGGGCGTCGCCGGCGGTGGTGGTGGCGGTGGCGGTGCCATGCCACCCGGAGTCGGAGCTGGAACCGGCGCTGGCGTGCTGGGACTGGGTTGAAAGACCTGATTGACCCGCTCGGCCATCGCCAGCCCAGATCCCAAGGCGAAGCCCTGACCGCCACCACCGGGTTGACTGCCGGCCTGGCCGATGGCTTCGGCGGTTTGATATTTAAGATATTGATCGAGATTGCCCAACGCGCCCATGCTGGAGCGGCGATCCAGCGCCTCGGTGACCTGCTCGGGCAGGGAAATATTGCCAATGCGAAAGCCGGTTAGCTCCAAGCCATAGTTGGCAAACTCGGGCGCCAGGTGCGTGGTGAGAAAATCGCCGAATTCATTGTAATTGGCGGCCAAATCGAGGGCGGGGATGCGGCTTTCACCCAAGGCATCGGTAAAGCGGGTGATGATCAGGTTGCGCAATTCTCCGGCAATTTCATCCGTGGTAAAGTGCCCGTCGGTGCCCACCACCTGGCGCAAAAACTGCTGCGGTTCGCCAATGCGAAAGGCATAGGAACCAAAGGCGCGCAAGCGCACCATGCCAAAGTCGGCATCGCGCAGCATAATGGGATTGGGCGTGCCCCATTTCTGGTCGGCAAAGATGCGGGTGCTTACAAAGAGCACATCGGCCTTGAAGGGGCTTTCAAAGCCGTACTTCCAGCCCTGCAGACGACCGAGGATGGGCAGGTTGCGGGTTTCCAGGGTATGGGTGCCGGGGCCAAAGCTATCAGCGAACTCCAGCGCCTCGGTATCAAAATGCGCCTTGAGTGCGCCCTCATTGAGAAAGAGCACCTGTTGGCCCTCGCGCACGATGAGTTTTGCGCCCTGCTTGATGGCATGATCCTCACGTTCGAACCGATAGAGCAGGGTATCGTTCGAGTCGTCGGTCCATTCAATGATGTCAATAAATTCGTTGGCCAAAAAATCGAACAAGCCCATGCCTGATGCCCCCTGTTGAAGCGATGGTCGCTGAAAATGCCGGCGCCTGAGCGCACGTTAATTGACCGGCCTAGGCTTGGCAAGTGAGACCCGACGCTCGGGTCGCGGCCGCCAACTCTGTTTTTTTCCATCCACTTGATTGAAGGAACCACCATGAGTCAGCGTCTTAATCAATTGTACGAGGCGATCCAGGGTCAAACGACCGCCGATGGCCTGACCCTGAGGGCGGAAATGCACTCCGAAGGTGCCGAAGGCTTGCGTCTGTGGGTGCAGGATCGCGAGGAATTGCCGATTCTGCTCACCCTGGATGATGAGCAAATTCTGGTCTCAACGGTGCTATGGCGCGAGGCCGACATTCAACCCGAGCGCCGCACCGAACTGCTTGATGTGCTCTTGACCCTGAATTTATCCATGCCTCTATCATCCTTCGGCAAACTCGGCGATCAATATCTGCTGTTCGGCGCGCTCTCGGTACGCGCAACGGATGCGGAGATCCTAGAGGACATTACCGCGCTCAGTGATAACACCCTGAGCGCACTGGATCTGGCGGCTGATTATTTATATCCATCACGATAACAAGGGGACACATCCATGGCATTTTGGTCCAAGTTAGTCACCGCCGTGCGCGGTGCTGTAAACGAAGCGGGTGAAGCCGCTGTCGATAGCCAGGCCTTTCGCATTCTCGATCAGGAAATCCGTGATGCCGAGGAAGCGCTGGGGCTGGCCAAGCAAGATTTGGCCGCCGTTATGGCAGAGCACATGGGCGTCGAACGGCGCGTGCAAGCCCTGCAGGAGTCCATCACTCAGCACGAAGGCTACGCCATGCAGGCGCTCGACAAGGGGGAGGATCTCCTGGCTGGCGAAATCGCAGGGAAGATCGCTGAATTTGAACAGGAACTCGCCGCACAAAGCGCCATCATGGACGGGTTTACCGAGAATATCCGCCAGCTCAAGCACTCCATCCGTCAGACCGAGCGCAACATCAAGGCAATGCGACGCGAGGTTCACATGATCAAAGCCACCGAGGCGGTGCAAAACGCCAACGATGCCATTACCACCCGTCATGCCGGAGCGACCAGCGCCGCCACTTCCGCCAGTGAAACGCTCGCGCGCATCAAAAGCCGCCAACAACAGCGCGCCGATCGCGCCGCTGCCGCGCGCACCCTGCATCAGGAAGAGCAGGGCGCCGATCTGCACGCCAAGCTCCAAGCGGCCGGTATTACCCCAAGCGGTACAAGCTCCGCCCATGACATTCTGGCGCGGCTGAAGCAGCGGGGGGCGGCGAAAACCTAAGGTGGGATAACATCTGCCGGCGTCTGCGTGGCTGGCAGCAACCCCTTGGCATGCAGTGCCTCCAAAACCAGCTGTTGTCGCAAGGGCAGGTCTTGTGCGTCGCGCGTATCGAGATTGAGCGCGAAGACCCAGGTCTCGTCGGGCCGTTGCAGATAACCGATGTACCAGCCAACCCCCGGCGTGCGCCGGGTCGACCAGCCGGTTTTGGCATACAGCCGGGCGCCCGGAGCCTCACTGGAGCGCATCACAGCCTCAAGCGCGTCGTAGGTGGACGGCTGGAAAGGAAGGCGGCGCGTTACCAGCTGTTTCAGGAAGGCCACTTGCCCGGCAGCGCTGATGGTCAGCGCGCCGTCCAACCAGAAGGTATCGACCGCGAAGGGCACGTGCAGCTGTCCGTAGCCGATCTGCTGGATGATGTCACGGTAAGTCTGGGTGCCAATACGCCGCGCCAGCTGCTGGTAGCACCAAACACAACTGACCTGAAAGGCACTGCGCAGGGTTTGATCCTGATTCCAGGCGGGGATGGCATATTCAGTGCCATCCCAGGGAATGGGCGCCTCGGGATCGGCGATTACGCCGTTCTCGACGGCGATCAAGGTGTTCAGCACCTTAAAGGTCGAGGCCGCAATGAAGGGCTGGGTTGCACGCCCCTGGTTGTGCACCATGCGCTCGCCACTGGTGACGGCTTCGATAATCAGGGTGCCCTCGACACCGGCTTGGGCAAACAGCTCTGCAATCCTGCTATCCTCCGCAGCGACAGCGTTGGAAGCGGCAGACAGGATGGCACAGAACAGGATGCTAAACAGGGGCAGGCGCATGGTCAGCGGTGGGTCTGGCTGGGGTTGGAGGCAGGCAGCGGCTGGCAGTAAGGGGTGAGGCTTAGAATGCAGGAGCGCAGATGGAAGTTATTTATGGTCTGATTCCCGGGATGCTGTTGCTCGGCCTGGCCGCAGTCGCTGTGCTGTTCTGGGCGGCGCGCAGCGGACAGTTCGACGATCTCGAAGGCGACGGGCAGCGCATCCTGATGGATGATGACATCAAGCCCGCCGATCCGCGCCGCTTTCCAGACGCCGATGCTGAAGATTGAGCGATCTCTTGGTCGCCCCAGGTCGCTTTGGCTACAGTGACTGGACCAGCTCCAGTATGCGCTGGGCGTGCCCCTTGGGCTTGACATCGTAGAGGGCGTGGCGGATACGCCCACCTTGCTCGATGATGAAAGTCGAGCGTTGAATACCTACCCGACTGACGCCGTTGACGACCTTCTCGCGCAAGACATCATAGGCTGCACAGACTTCGCCCTCGGTATCCGCAAGCAGCAGCAGGGTAAGCCCATATTTGTCGCGAAAAGCCCCGTGGCTGGCGCAGTTGTCGCGGCTGATGCCAGCCAGATCGGCGCCGGCGGCCTCAAACTCAGGATGCAGGTCAGTGAACTCCAAGGCTTCCATGGTGCAGCCTGGGGTGTCGTCCTTGGGATAGAAGCACAGAACAAGATGTCGGTTGGCCCAGAGTTTGGTGCTGTCCACGACATCCATGTCGGCGTCGGGCAGAGAGAATTCAGGGGCGGTGTCGCCAGTTTGCAACATGAGTTGGAAGGCTCCGATGGCAAGTGAGTTGTTGCGGTTCCCATAGTTGCGGAATGTAGGGGGCCTTGGGTTGCGCGTCAACTGTCTTGCGCCGACGGGTGCGGTATTGCGCAGGGGCGGCAGGGGTTTGGCATGAGGGTGGGCAGTCCATCGTGGCGGATCCGCTGCGGTGGGCTTTTTTATATTCGTGTTGCAAACAACGAATCGACGGTTACGCAATCAGGGCCGGCGGCAGTCAATTGTCAATTGCGAATAATCAATACGAAAGAACTGTGATCTTGTTCTGGCAGCTCGGTTACAATTTGTTACAATATTAGTATATAAGGAAATAACAGAGTAGCCTTTTTCGCGGATAATCAACTGCATCCGCTGAAGGTGCCCTGAGTTTAGCCAGGGTTTGACGAACATTCCGGAGGACTATAGATGATTTTCGATGCATTGACTATCGGCGGACTCTTGGTTGCGATTGTATCCGGCGGGTTCCTCGTCGGCGTTGTCAGTCATAACGGAGCCAAAACCCGGGATAGCCGCCGTAGCTAAGCGGCCGGATCCCAACAGTGTCTGATGGTTTTCTTATCGGGTAGCAAGCCTATTTGCCGTTTCAGTGGTCGCTACGACCGCTGCAACGGCTTTTTTTGTGCCCGCGCTGCACAATGAGACTTAAACGGTGCCAGGCTGAGTGCTGGCCGGAAAGACTGCGCTTGATATAAGGTTTTTTTAAGTGGATAAATCGCACATCAGGCGCATTTTGCCGTCTTCGACATAGAGATCCGTGGAGGCTTGCAGCGTATTGTCCGGGTCGCGTTCCATTGCGGTTTTGGATTGCTCCACCAGCGGGGCAAAAATGGCTTCCGCAGTGCTGGGTGGCGCGTCGAATTCCACCAACATGACGTGAATGCCGTTGCCCTTGCCAAGACCAAACTGGATTTGTTTGACCGGCACCTGATGCCAGGTGCCATGGACCGGGATGGAGTACATACGAAACTCGTCTTCGTCTGCAACACTGATGGAACCCAGGGCCGATTGTAGCTGGGGATCCAGGGTGCGAATGGCTTGCTGCGGATTGGGCAGGGTGCGCCAGAAGCGCTCCAGAATGTCGTTGTAGTGGCACTGATGCTCGACGCCATCGAGCAGGGAAGCGAGATCGACGGCTTCAGTTTGAGGAGCGACGGGGCTGGGGGGCTGGTCCTCAGCTTGGGCGAGTGCCAGCGGCGCGGCCAGCATGAGTGCACATAGGTAGTGGATGCGCCTGGGTTCGAAACAGCACGCACCGGAATCTTGCTTCGGCTTCATAAGCTTTACTATTGCAGGCGGCAGTTGAATAACAGTGAACGACTTCAGGTGAGGCGAGGCGGGCTAGTTTACGCCAAATGCTCGCCTCTGTCACTGTGACGCAACTGTTGCCAAAAAGCCAAGGCTTCGCGGCGGGAAGCTGCAAGATCAATGATTGGTTGCGGATAGTTGCCGCCCAGTCGCACGCCAAATTGTTGTAAGGCTGCGACAGGCGCGGTCCAGGGCTGGTGCAGATAGCGCTGGGGCAGCCGGGCCAGCTCGGGGCACCAGTGCCGGACGTAGTCGCCTGCGGGGTCGAAGCGCTCGCCCTGCCGGGCGGGATTGAAGATGCGAAAATAGGGCGCGGCATCCGCACCGCAACCGGCGGTCCACTGCCAGCCCTGCGTATTGTTCGCCAGGTTGGCATCCAGCAGCGTGTCCCAGAACCAGCGTGCTCCGCTTTGCCAGGGGAGACGCAGATTTTTGGTGAGAAAGGAGGCCACCACCATGCGCACGCGATTGTGCATCCAGCCGCTGTGCCAGAGTTCGCGCATGCCGGCATCGACCAGTGGAATACCGGTGTGGCCTTGCTGCCAGGCTTGGAGGAGGTCGGATGGGGCCGGATCGCGCCAGGGGAACTCGGCAAACAGCGGGTTCAGGGGCGCAAGGTCCGTCTGGGGAAAGTGATACAGCAGCTGGACGCTAAATTCACGCCAGCCCAGCTGTCGCACAAAGGCGTCTGTTGCCTGGCTGTCGTGATCCAGTGCCCGAATGGCGGCCAGGATTTGGCGTGGTCCGATGTCGCCAAAGTGCAGATGCGGTGAGAGTCTTGAGGTGCCGACCGATCCCGGGTGATCGCGCGCCTCAGGGTAATCGGCCACAGCCTGATCCAGAAAACGGTGCAATTGCTGTTGAGCGCCGGCAGCACCCGGCTGCCAGTGGGTCGCAAAGGCCACATCCCAACCGATGCGAGGCAGCAGACCGAGTGCATCCAGGGGTTGTTCAGCCAGGCTGGATAGGGCAGGCGTCGGCAGCGCGACCGGCGGTAATTGCTCGGGAGCCAGTTGAGGCGGCGGAATGTCGGCGAGCCGGGCCTGGCAGCGTCGCCAGTAAGCGGTGAACACCTTAAAGGGTTGCTCAGCGGAGGTCTTGACTTCCCAGGGCTCAAACAGCAGGGAGCTGTTGTGGCTTGCGCAGCGCATACCAGCGGCCCGCAGTTGCTGCTTGACGTGACTGTCGCGCGCAATGGCGGCTGGTTCGTAGCAGCGATTCCACAGCACCGCGTCGATGTGTCCATGCGCAGCCATGAGCCGGTGCAGGCAGTCGAGGCTCCCGCCCTGCATGATGAGCAGGCGCGAACCGCGTGCCCGCAAACTGTGATCGAGTGCGGTCAGGCTGTGATGCAGCCACCAGTTGGAAGCAGCGCCGGGCGCCCAAGGCGCTTCTTCCTGTGGTGCGTGGATATAGAGCGGCAGGAGGCATTCGTAGCGCCTGAGCGCCGCGAGCAGCGCCGGATTGTCATCCAGGCGCAGGTCGCGGCGGAACCACAGGATAGCGGTGGTTGGCACGAAATCAGCGGTCAGTCGGCGAAGACTTCGGTGAGGAAATCCTGCATCAAGGCCCAGGAGCGCTGATCGGCTTTGGCATGGTAGGCAACATTGTCGATGCCATAGTCAGCGGCATTGGGATTGGTGAACGCATGGCGCGCACCGCCGTAGGCGACGAATTCCCAGTCGGCATCAATGGCTTCAAGTGATTGCTGAAAGGCAGCGACCTTTGCGGGAGGGACAAAAGCATCGGCCGCGCCATGAGCCGCCAGCACGCTGGGCTTCAGGGTTGTCAGATTCTCCGGTGCCGGCGGCAAGGAGCCGTGGAAGCTCACCACGCCGTCGAGGTCGGCACCGGCGTAGGCCATTTGCATCACAGTGGCGCCACCGAAGCAATAGCCCACGGCGGCGAGGCGCTCGGCATCAACCTTCGGATCGGCGGCGAGAATCTCCAGTCCGGCCAGGGCACGTGCTTGCCAGGCCTCGACATGCTCTGTAATCTGCTGCATCCAGCCTTTGGCATCCGGGGCGTGGGAGGTGACCCGGTCATCACCATACATATCGATGGCAAAGGCGACATAGCCGAGTTCCGCCAGCATGCGCGCGCGCTGCTTGGCATAATCGTTCAATCCCCACCATTCATGCACCACAATGACGCCGGGGCGCGGCTGTGTGGTATCGGCGGGATAGTACAGATAGCCAGTCAGTTTGGTCTCACCATCCTGATAATCGACGGTTTTGCTGTGGATCGATGCAGCGGATGTTTCGGTGTGGGTGCTGTCGGAGCTGTTGGCACTGTCAATAGGGCGGAGGCTGTCAGCCTGAGCCGTGAAGGCCAGCAGCGGCAGGAGCAGGGCGGTCAGCAGGCGTGGCGTCAGGTGCATGGCATAAGATCCTCTTGTCGTGGGTTGGTTGTGTTCTTGATGTAGGATAAAAAACTAAACGTGCTAATTAAATATGGCAGGATAAATCCTGATGCCAGAATAGTTGGGGCGCCAGACGCGGTTGCGCAAGGACGCGTTCAGGCGGGCACAGGGTTGGAATTGACTTGAAAGGATATGCACAGTGATGGCTGAATCTGATGTCCCCCCGCCTGGGCGCTCGCCCGAGGAGACGGAATTATCTGCCGGAAAAGACGCGTCATTCTGGTCGCGCGCGGGGACTGGTGACACCGGCGCCGGGCGTGTGCTGCTGGTGGTAAATCCGAGTGCCGGTGATCGCGAGCAGGCCGAGTCTGTTGAGACGCCACTGGTGGCACGCTTGCGCTCCGGTCTAGCGGTGCAGGGCGTGCAGCTGGACACCTTGTTGTTCGATCCTCAGGGCTTTACGTGGACGTTACGGGAGTACCTGAGAGAGCATCTGGAGGCGCGTCAGGGGGATAATCTGCTGGCGATCTATATCTTCGGCGGTGATGGCACTGTGCTGGCTGTGGTTGAAGCCCTGGATGGCCAGTCGGTGCCTATTGGCATTGTGCCCTGTGGCACCATGAATTGGCTCGCACGCGATCTGGATCTGCCGCTGGATCCCGAGGCGGCGGTGCAGGCGCTGCTGGCTCCCCGCACGCGACAGATTGACGTCGGCTGGGTCAATGGGCACGTCTTTCTCTGTGCCTGCATGCTGGGCGTGGCCCCCTTGCTGGCACGCTATCGTGAGCGTTTGCGCGAACGGTCGCGCTGGTGGCGTTGGCCAGCAGTGTTTTTTAAGGCGCTGCAGCTGTGGGGACGCTATCCGCATTTGCGCATGACGCTGGTGACGGATGATCCCTACCAATACCGGCGTCATCCGCATCAGTTGCGCTCGCGCACCTTGGTGGTGGTGAATAACCGCATTGACCGCTTGCTGCGGCTGCTGCCCTATCGACCCCAGTTGGATGCCGGCGTGCTGGAACTCTATGCAATGCGGCGCGCGACCCTACGGCGCTTGCGCGCTCTACTGGGGCATCTGATGTCAGGTGATTGGAACATGGACGATGTGTTGTTGATGCAAACCGGCCAGGCTATGCGTGTGGAGCTGGCGGGGCAGGGGACTTTGTCCGTGTTGCTGGATGGGGAAATCCGGCACTTGCGCACACCACTGCGCTTTAGCATTAAGCCGCGTGCGCTGACGGTGCTGGTACCCCCGGCGGTGACCGCCGAGGGCGGATGACAGCCTAACCGTGCGAGTTCGCTAACAACTTGAAGATTTTGAAGTTGATGATCCAGAAGCGGAAAAACTGCCAAATAATCGAGGTGCGGAAATAGCGCGTGAACCGAGTGGGAACCGGCGGATAATAAGCCTGCTGGTAGGGCTCACGGTTTTTCACGGGATTCTGATCGGCTTCGGGTTGGGAGGGAACTCCTGCTTTAGTGGTCATTGCATTGACTCCGAATGCTGTATGTTGTTCCTAGGAGGATCGGCTTTTTAGATGGCCGGTCTTTTGGGGCGTCAATCAGGCAGCAAATGCCAGCCGGGACCCAGCTTGGCCTGGTAGATGAAGACATGATGCAGGATGTATTTCATCCAGTGGCCAGCCAGGCCAATCTCACCAAAGGTGAGCTTCATGTCGCGACCATACTCCGGATAGGTTTCATAGTCTGGCACCACTGGGAACACTGTCATGGTGGCCGCCGTGCCTTTGAGGATGTCAGAGCCGGTCGAGGCCACGCAAGCCGCGCCGATTTCGCCCATGGAGGCCCGATGGGTGGGCTCCGGGGCGCCGTTGAGCATATCGTGAATGCTGCCAGCAACGGCCCGCCCCATGGAGGCCGAGGGCATGCCGGTGCGCGGCGGGGTCGGGCTGATCTGGGTGCCGCTGGGGGATTTCATTACCTTGCTGATCGGATGCGGCGGAGCAAAGGCGATGCCGACGGCGAAGATATTCTTATAGAGCGGGTTTTGATAGGTGCTTGGCCAGTCCGCTTTGCTCCAGTCCTCAAAGGGTTTAGGGGTGTAGTCGGCATCCACCTTCATCATGCCGTTGGGAGCGAACAGCTGATCGGTGATGTCACTGTCGTCTTTCCCATAGGCTTTGATACCCACCCCGGCGAAGGGCGGAATCAGCATGGCAAAGTCGAAGGCCAGCTCGCCCTCCGTGCCATCCAGG
This sequence comes from Rhabdochromatium marinum, assembly GCF_016583795.1. Lineage (GTDB taxonomy): Bacteria > Pseudomonadota > Gammaproteobacteria > Chromatiales > Chromatiaceae > Rhabdochromatium > Rhabdochromatium marinum. The sequence goes on from NZ_NRRS01000020.1 coordinate 20,138, forward strand.
GTTTCATAATGAATGGTGCCCGGCTCGATTTTGTTGACATGAGCGCGGGTGATCCACTCCATGTCGCGCTCGACCATGAGGGATTCAGCAAAGACCTTGCCGTTGGTCAGATAGCCTCCACGGGTGATGTGCACCCCGCCCATGCCAAAGTCGCCGAGTTCGTACTCATTGCTGATCCATACAATGCGTGCCTTATCGCGCACCCCGCTGCCGCGCAGCTCGTGGTCGATATTGTAAATGTACTCGAAAGCCGCGCCTTGGCAGGTGCACATACCATGGCCGGTACCGACAACAAAGGTGCGCTGTTCGCCGCGTTTGAGGGCAGCGATGTTTTCTTGCAGCTGGTTGTTGGCCTCAATGGCATGCTCAGGTGTGCAGACCGAGGTGGTATAGCCGCCCTCCGGACCCAGCCCCGGAGTAGCGCCAAAGTTGAGTTTGGGCCCGGTGGCATTGACCAGATAGTCATACTCGATCGTGTCAGTCTGACCAGCACGCGCTGGGTCAGTGTATTCAATGGTTACGAAGGATTGGGACTGATTGGGACCACCTTCGGGATGAATGGACACCGCTTTGGCTTGGCGAAAGTTGATGCCAAGTTTGCGGTAGACCGGTTCGAGTTCAAAGACGACTTGCTTTTCAGTCATCACACCGACACCGACCCAAATGTTGGACGGAATCCAGTTCCACTTCGATTTGGGAGAGACAACGGTGATTTGATGCGCACTGCCTTGCAGTGAACGGCCCAGGTAACGGGCCACGGTATGACCGGACAGGCCGGCGCCGAGGATAAGAATTCGCGCCATAATCCAAGCTCCATAACGGTTGAAAAGAACCTTTGACGCTAGCAAGTCTGGCGGCGCAGGAAAACGATCTGAGTCAATCTTTAGTGAAAAAAATGCCTTGGTGCTTACAGCGTTTTCTGTATTCTTCCATTGAGTTTGTGTGGAATTTTGATCAGGATTCTCCGACGACTCCAGACGGGGTTCAGGTCACGCGCATGCGCTCGTAGTAGCGGGCGCGATAGAGCAGGCGCGGCTGTTCGCCATCGCTGAAGCCGCTGCGGGTATGGAGGACGTTGTTGCTGATTAGTCCCCAGCCGGATTCCAGTTTGGCGTGCACATGCCAAGAGCTTGGGGTACGGAGCAGCTCATTCAGACACTCAACCGCTGCTGTGGTCGCTGCGTCTTCGCGCCAGTGAATGTTGCGCGAGCGCTGCGTGAAGCGCATGTGCAGGCTGCCGTCAACGGCCACCGAGAAGACTGGTCCGCTGCGCTCCGGGCGTCGGATCTCGCCTGCGACCACATGGGCTGGGATGGTCATACAATCCGGCGTCATCAAGGCGCGGATATGCGCGGGATTGCGGTCGCGGATCAGGATATACAGGATTTCATGATCGAGCAGATCATTCTCGCCACCCTCCTGCGCGGGATGGACGCAATGCAGCAGCAGGCCGCGAATCCAACGGTCTGGATGATTGTAATAGCCGTCGGTGTGCCAGGCGATGGGACGGTTGGAATAAGGGATAAATTCTTTATGCTGCGCATCTTCGTTGACAGTCAGCGACGTGATGGCGTCCTCATCAGCCCCGGGATTGTGATCCAACGTGTGCAGGCCAAAACTTCTGCCCATGTTGGTGGGAATGTCCTTGCTCGGATTATCTCCCGCCCGGCTCACATAGATGGCCATATTGGCTCGTTGGCAGCGTTCCAGCAGGGCTTTGTGCTCGGCGGGCTTCAGGTCTAAGGGATTGTTGATTTCCACGACCAGCTCATCAAGAGTGCGCGGTGTCTTGGCAAGCTTTTGTTCGCGCCATTGCTCATAGGCGCTGTCGTGGTCAAGATCGAATGGGGACTGAGACATGGGGGAGATTCCTGCCAAGCTGGGGGGAGAGGAGGGCGCAGAGGGGGCACAGTATAGCGAAGATGGCGGCTGGAACCTTCACCAGGTTTCCACGAGCCAGTTTTCCACCACCAGCCCTGGCACCCGGGAGAAGGCATCGACATCAGCGGTGACCAGGATCGCTTCCAACTCCAGTGCTTGCGCGGCAATCCAGCAATCATTGCTGTCAATCGGGGCACCCAAGCGCTCAAGCTCCGCGCGGATCGCGCCATATTGCAGGCTGGTTTCGGCATTGATGGGTTTCAGGCGCAGGCCTTCAACCAAGTAATCCAAGCGGGCGCGGTTAATCTCCGGGCATTGGCGATTTTCCACACTGAGTTCCAATTCACCCATAACCACTGGAGAGAGCACAATTTCTGACAGTGATGTGGTGTCGAGTTTATCGCGGATTTGCTGGGTATCGCCCCGGATGGCAGCGATGATAATGCTGGTGTCGAGTAGGTAGTGCATCGTTAGTATGGATCCGAGGAAAGCTGCGACCTGATATGTTCTGGTGTGCCCAGGTTACTGGTGGATTCTGACCAGAAGGGGCGAAACAGATCCGCCGCCATGCGCGGTGCTTCGGGTAGGAGCAGCGCCACCACCTTACCATGCCGGGTAATGGCCACTTCCTCGCCATTTTCAACCTCAGCCAGAAGATCGGAAAACTTTGCTTTCGCTTCAATGGTGCGAATGGTACGCATAATGGGATTCCTTAATTGTAACTGAGCTGATCATTCAGCGATATGAGGGGCACTGAATACCGCTGCAACCGCGTCTGGCGGGCCGCCGAACGGCGGCCGCTCGTTGCTAAGGTTGTAGACACCCGTGTGTCAGGAAAAATCGTGCTCGGCGATGGCTGTGGCGCGGCGGCAGATTTCGCGACCGTAGTCGGTCCACAGTCCCTGGCCCCAGTAGCGGTAGCAGCTAGTTTGGGAGGACATCAGGTGATAGAGCGCGTTGCGGTAGTGCGGGTTGCTGGGTGAAACACCGGGCTTGAGCACCTTCTCGTTGAAAGCGGAGCTGGCTTCTTCCATCGGTCCCAGTACATTGTCATAGCCTTTCACCCACGACAGATCATTGGTCCAGCTGCCGCCGTCCATGTGGAACTGGTGGTCTTCCTGTTTCAGCGTCTCAATGACTTTGTCGAGCGTCTCCGGGCCGTCACCGGGCTGCATCTGGCTCCAGATTTTGCCCTGTTGCACCGGGCGGATCTCGGTGAAGTCGCTTTCCTTGATGCCCATCGCGAACAGCTGTTCGATGTATTCGCTGCCATTCATCAGCGGGGTGTCGGAGCCGGAGGCACCGCGCACGGCTTCGAAGAATTTGTCCGGGAACTCATTCATCATCACGCCGCCGTTTTCGCCATCGGCAATCTGCGTGACCAGTGGTGGGACCGACTGGCCGGCCAGTTCCCAGCGCTCCAGGCTTTGAGCTTCGTACCAGGGCTGCATCTGCGCGACCAGCTTGGTGTCCGAGCCCTGGGTCTTGACCAGTGCGATGATGCTGGCAGTGTCGCCCTTGGAGTTGGTGCAGACCAGCCGATGCGGCAGATGCGGGCGCTGCGGATGCCAGCCGTTCTCGATCTGCTCGACCGAATGTTCCTGCACCAGCACCCACTGATAACCGCAGTCGCGCAGGGTTTTGACGAACTCGTAGGCCACGTCGGGATGATTGGGCAGGGCCATTTCCGAGGGCGAGAAGCCGCGCACCCGCTCCAGTGCCTCAAAGCCGAAGATGGCAGCGAAATGGTGCTGGAAGGCTTGCACATGCAGCCGGTAATCCTGCACCGGCGTGGAGGGTGCCACCGCGTGCCCCCAGGGCATACCAAGCCATTCCACCGCCCAGTTGAAGTCTGGGTTCATGGTGATGCCCTTGAGCGCATCAATGACGTGATCCTCGCCCATGGCGCGCAGGCCGTGCAGCAAGGTGCCGGAGTATTCGAGCATCACGCGCGGGGATTTGCCCTCGCCAATTAGCTGGGGGATGAACTCGCCCATGCGCTTGTAGCACCAGACAAAAGCCGGGGCATTGTAGTTATCGCCAATGCCCTGATTGTCCATCATGTATTTGAGATTGCTGATGATGGCGGCGGTGTGCAGGTCGCCACCGCCGGCGGGAATCAGCGGCTGGTGCTGATGCAGGGCGATGGCGGCAGCGGCGCGGATGCGCCCGAAGTCGACGCCGCCGGGGGACTGCGCCAGCTGACGCTGCTGGCCGGCTTGCATGGCCGCTGCGACCTGATCTTCGGCACCGCAAATGTTGGGCAGGCCGTCGATGGATTCGGAAATTTGGGTCATGGATGGTTCTCCGAGGTTGGTTGTTCGGTAGGAGTGGTGGGGGCCGTTGCCTGGGGCGCGGCGGTCTCAAGAGGTTCCAGGGCTACGCGCGCGCCGTGCAGATCGGCTTGGGCGCGCTCCAGCCAGGCCTCACCCCAGTAGGTGTTGCAACTGGTCTCGGCGCGCAACAGTTGCCAGGTGGCGGCCTCAAGCGCGTCCTGGGTGTGTGGCGCCTGAGCGCGGGTGGCATGCAGGCGCTGGCTGAAATTCTGATAGTCGGTATAGACCTGGCGCTGGGCCTGGGAGCCGGTCCATTGAGTGAAGCCTTGGCCATTGTGCCAGCCGGTATTCCAGGCGCCAGTGCGGATGCGTACCTCGCCAACCGCGCCATGGGCGTTCAGATAGTCTTCGATAAAGCTGGGGCGCACCTGAGCCTTGTCGGTGCGCGCCTGTTCCAGCAGCGGCAGATAAAAGGCGCTCCAGAAATTGGCACCCTCGGTGACATTGCGGAACCAACCGCCATTTTCGCCGTCGCTGGCGGTGGTGACCAGAGGCGGGAAGTCGCACCACTTGGTGCGCTCGGCAATTTCGCGCAGGAACCAGTCGAGATCCATGCCGGATTCCTGGGCATCGGACAGCTCGCGGTCGCGCACCACCACGATGATGTCTTCCCCTGCGTGGCGGGTAATATGCGGGCGATAGCGCAGCTCTTGCCAGCTCATGTCGCCGACTGGCTCGACATTCTCGCTGTCAATAATGACATAGCGATAACCAAAGCGGCGCAGCAGCGGAATCAGCTCTTGGGAAAAGCCCATTTCTGGTGGCCAGAAGCCACCGAATCGCGGGCGCCAGAACAGATGGTTGGCGATGCCCTGCCAGCGGCGCAGGTGCTCATCACGGTCAGCGGCGGGAATCAATGGCAGCACCGGGTGATAGTAGCCGGTGCCGAGGATCTCGAACAGGTGTTGATTCTGCAGGTGCCACAATAGTTTGCCGCAATCGATAATGCCATAGACGCGGCTTTGAAATTCCGGGTTCGACAGGGTTTCGAGCAGGGTACCCGACAGTGATAAATGCACTCGGGCGTAATCCTCCCAGCCCCACAGGCTGCGTGGCATGCGATCGAGCGCAAAGAGAATTTCTTTGGCTTCCCAGGGTTGTTCGACGAGCAACTGCTCCAGGTTGCCGGCAGGTTGATGAAGGTTGAGAACGAGCGCGTGCTGGGTGATCATCGGTAGTGGGCAGCGATTGCTGGGCAGTGGTCAGTGATTGGGCGTCGCGACGCGGGTGCCCCGGATCGTGACGATTTGCAGCCTGGCATTTTAGCAAAGGCGCGCTGGCCTGATGGTCAGGAGCCAGGTGCGCATGAGCAAAATTTTTCTTGGTGGGCAGATTTGGATCGCAAAGTCTTTCGTGTATGCGTAAAATTCACGTCAGACAAATGAAATCTCTTCATCAGTCCTGGCGTCAACGATGGAACATATGAGCGATTTCCTAATTATGAGTGTAAGGGTGAATCATTATGGCTGAGGACAAGGCAAACAAGGTCGCAACCAAAAAGACCCCAGGAAGTGCCGCGCAAGCCCGGGAGGAAGCTGCGACAACGCCGGCCAGTGCTGACGCATCGGCGAAGAGCAGCGCGCCGAAAAAACGTACCACCAGGGCAAAAACCACCTCAGCAGCAAAAACGACAGCGAAAGCAACGACAGCGAAAGCAGCCTCCGCGACTGAATCGGCAGCGGCGGAACCGAAAGCCACTGCCACTACCCGCAAGACTTCAGCAGCAGCCACCAAAAAAACCAGTGCCAGCAGCAGAACCCGCGCCAGTGGCAAAACCAGTGCCGCCAGTTCCAGCAGCACCAGCCCTAGCACCAAAAAGACCTCAGCGGCAAACACCGCAGCGAGCGAAGCCGCAGCAGCGTCTGCCTCCGCTCCTGCTGCTGCTAATGCTAATGCAACTAAAAAGGCCACCACTCGCAAAACCACCACTCGCAAAGCGTCGCGCACCTCAGCGGCCAAGGGGGCTTCACCGGTGTCGGCGGAACAACGCTATAAAATGATCCAGGATGCCGCCTATTATCGGGCTGAAAAACGCAACTTCGAGCCGGGCCATGAGATTGAGGACTGGGCGGCGGCGGAACAGGAAGTCGAGGCGTTGCTAGCATCTGGCCAGCTGGGATAATTCATGCACGCCACTTCTGACCGCTCGCCGGTGCAATGGCGCGAGCATTTTATGGATCAAGGACTGAGCCGCGCCGATCTTGCGGCCGATCCCCTGGTGCAGTTTGAACAGTGGTACGAGTTCGCCTGTGCCTCCAGTATCCCGGAGCCCAATGCCATGACCCTGGCAACGGTCGATGGCACGGGTCAGCCCTGGGTGCGCAGCGTATTGCTCAAGCTTTATGATGCGCGCGGCTTTGTGTTTTTTACCAACTTTGGCAGCGACAAGGCGCACCAGATCGATCAGCATCCGCAGGTGGCCCTGCTGTTCCCCTGGGTGGCCTTTGCTCGCCAGGTGCAGATCAATGGACGCGCCGAGCGCATTGCGACAGCGGAATCCCTAAAGTACTTCACCACCCGGGCGCGCGGTAGCCAGATTGGCGCTTGGGCTTCGCCGCAAAGCCAAGTGATTCGCTCGCGGGCACTACTCGAAGCCAAGGTCGAGCAGATCAAGCAGCGCTTTGCCACCGGGCAGATTCCCCTGCCCGATTTTTGGGGCGGCTATCGTGTGGTGCCGGAATGCATTGAATTCTGGCAGGGGCGCGACAATCGCCTGCATGATCGGTTTCGTTATTCGCGGTTGTCGGCCAATACCGGCTGGACGTTGGAGCGTCTGGCGCCTTGATGAGCAGGTGGCGTGTTGGGTGACGAGGGCGAGTTGCTGATGTCAGAGCATTCAGGGTGCGAGGATGGCAAGGAATCGGCGTTCAGTGGGGTACTGCTGGATGTTGCCACCATCGATCAGGGCGATCTTGATCTGTCTGCCTTGGATCGGGTTGTCAGCCAGTGGCGCTATTATTCGCACACCCAATCGACCGAGGTGCTGGAGCGGATTGGGGATGCCCGGATCGTCGTGACCAATAAGGTGGTGCTGGGTCGCCCGATTCTGGAACAGAGCCACAGTGTGCAGCTGATCTGTATTGCTGCCACCGGCACCAACAATGTCGACCTGGACGCCGCCCGGGAACGGGGCATTGCGGTGGCCAATGTGGTGCGTTATGCCACTCCTGCGGTGGTGCAGCATGTCTTTGCGCTGATGCTCGCCCTGACAACTCGGCTGCCAGACTATCAGCGCGCAATTGCCAACGGGGCCTGGCAGCAGCATGAACGCTTCTGCCTGATGGATTACCCGATTCGGGAGTTGGCTGGACGTACCTTGGGGATAGTCGGTTACGGAGAACTGGGTCAGGCGGTGGCGCGAGTGGCTGAGGCCTTTGGCATGCGAGTGCTGGTGGCTCAGCGCCCGGCTGGGCCAGCCACAGAGAGTCGCTGGCCGCTTGAACAGCTGTTACCCCAGGTTGATGTCTTGAGCTTGCATTGCCCGCTGACGGACGCGACCCGCAGTCTGATCGGAGCCCGCGAGCTTGATCTAATGAACCCTGAGGCTCTGCTGATCAATACCGCGCGTGGTGGCATTGTTGATGAGCAAGCGCTGGCCGATGCTTTGCGAAGGGGAAGCATTGGTGGCGCCGGTGTCGATGTGTTGATCACCGAGCCGCCACGCCAGGGGAATCCGCTGCTGGCGCCAGGGATTCCAAATCTGATTGTTACACCTCACATTGCCTGGGCCAGTCGCGAAGCGCGTCAGCGAGTAGTGGAGGAAATCGCCGCCAATATCGCCGCCTTTCAAACCGGGACAACGCGCAATCGCGTGGATTGATCGCCGGCGGTCTGGTCGGCAAATCGCCTGCCTTGCAAAAGCGATGGCTGCCACAGTGTCGTCGAATATGACCTCGCCGGTTTGCACCGGCTATTGGGCCACCGGCTTGGCATCCGGTGCCGCGATCAGCACATAGACCGCCGGTACCACAAAGAGCGTGAACAGGGTGCCAATGCCCAGGCCGGAGGCGATCACCAGCCCAATGTCGAAGCGGCTGACTGCGCCCGGGCCGCTGGCGGTGAGCAGCGGAACCATGGCTACCAGCATGGCGACTGTGGTCATCAGAATCGGGCGCAGGCGAATGGCCGAGGCCTGCTGCACGGCGGCGGATTTGTCCAGACCCTCGCGTTCGCGCAACTGATTGGAGAATTCCACGATCAGGATGCCGTTCTTGGCGATCAGCCCGATCAGGGTGATCAGCCCCACCTGGGTGTAGATGTTGATGCTGGCCAAGCCCAGGAACAGAAACACCATGGCTCCGGCAATGGATAGTGGCACTGACATCAAAATCACAAAGGGGTCGCGCCAGCTCTCGAACTGGGCGGCCAGCACCAGGTAGATAATCAGCAGCGACAGGAAGAAGGTCGCTTCCAGGGCACCGCCCTCGGTCTTGAACTGGCGCGACTCGCCCTTGTAGTCCCAGCGCACATTGCGCGGGAAAATCTCCGTCGCACGCTCATCCAGATAGGCCAGGGCAGCGCCGAGCGAGACGCCGGGCATCATGACGCCGGACAGGCTGATGGAGTTGAGCTGCTGGAACTGAGTGCGTTTGGATGGCACCACCTGATGGCTGATGGTCACCAGGGTGGACAGCGGAACCAGGTCGCCGCTGGCGGTGCGAATATGGTAGTTCTGAATCTGATCGGCGGTGGCGCGCGCGGGCTGTTCGACCTGCGGAATCACCTTGTAGCTGCGCCCCTCCAGGCTGAACCAATTCACATAGTCCTGATTGAGCATCACCGCCAGATTGCGCCCCAGCACCTGCATGCTGATGCCAAGATCCCCAGCCAGATCGCGGTCGATTTCAATCACGGTGCGCGGGCGGGTGTATTGGACATCCTTTTGCAGGAACATGAATTTGCCGCTGGCCATGGCTTCGCCCAGAAGTTGATCGGCAAAGCCGTTGATCTGCTCGATCTCGCCGTCGGAGAGAATGACGAATTCGACCGGAATGCCATTGCCGGGCGTCGGCAGGCTGGGACGCGGGAAGGCCACCGTCTGCAAGCCGGTGATCTGACTCAGCGCGCCTTGCAGCTCGGGCTGCACCGCCATCTGTGAGCGTTCGCGCTCCGAGGGCGGTGCCATCTTGAAGCCGCCAAAGCTGCTGGTGGTGTCCCCGCCCATGCCGGCGAGCAGGAAGCTTTCCTGATACTCGGGGAAGGTCTCGAAGATCTCCTGCATCTGGCGCACATAGCGCACGTCATAGTCGATGGTGGCAGTCTGGGGCGCGGTGCCCATCACAAACAGAATGCTTTGGTCTTCGGTCGGGGCCAGTTCTTTTTTGGTCATGTCGTACATGACGTAAATAGCGCCAATGATCACAATGGCGACCAGAATGGTGACGGCCGGATATTTCAGCCAGCTGTCCAGTGCACGACTGTAGATGCGCGCCAGCCAGGCGAAGAACTGTTCGACCAGATGCTCGAAGCGGCTTTCCTCCTGGCTGGAATGCAACACCCGCCCGGCGATCATCGGCGACAGGGTCAGAGCCACCACCCCGGAGATCAGCACTGCGCCGGCCAGGGTAAAGGCAAATTCGGTAAACAGCGAGCCGACCAGTCCACCCATGAAACCAATGGGCGCATAGACGGCGACCAGGGTGGTGGTCATAGCCAGAATCGGTAGACCCAGCTCGCGCGCGGCATCCACAGCGGCACTGATGCCGTCCTTGCCCATTTCCAGATGGCGATGGACATTTTCCACCACCACGATGGCATCATCCACCACCAGGCCGATGGCCAGCACCATTGCCAGCAGGGTGAGCAGATTGATCGAAAAGCCCATCAGCAGCATCAGAAAAGCGCCGCCCACCAGCGCCAATGGCACCACCACTGAGGGGATCAGCGCCGCGCGTACCGAGCCCAGCGACAAGAAGATTACCAACAGCACAATCAGCACCGCCTCGGCCAGGGTGGTAAAAACTTCCTTGATCGACTCCTCAATGAACTCGCTGGCGTCGTAAGGGATGTGCGCCTCAAGCCCTTCCGGGAACTGGGCTTCCAGGCTGGGCATTAGCTCATGCACCCGCTGGGCGACCGTCAGCGGGTTGGCGCCCGGCGCCTGTTCGATGCCGATGAAGATGGCCGGGATGCCCTTGTACAGGGTGCGCGAGTTGTCATCCGCCGGGCCGAGTTCCACCCGGGCGATGTCATCCAAGCGCACCAGGGTGCCGCCATCCTCGCGGATCACCAGTCGGCGGAAGTCTTCGACATCGCTGAGATCGGTGGTAGTGCTCAGATCAATCTGCACCCGCTCGCCGCGCAACTGACCGATACCGGCCAGGTAGTTGTTGTTGCGTAGCGCGGCCTCGACCTGCTCGCCGGAGATGCCCAGCGCGGCCATGCGATCAGGATCCAGCCACACCCGCATGGCGAAGGTCTGGTTACCGAAAATCTCCGCCTGGGCCACACCTTCAAGCGCCTGGAGCTGCGGCTGCACCACCCGGATCATGTAGTCGGTGATTTGCGACAACGACATCTCGCGGCTGTAGAAGGCCAGATACATCAGCGCCGTGGTGCTGCCAGTGGTGGAGTCAATCACCGGATTTTGCGCCGCCTCGGGCAGCACATTGAGCTGACCCGCCACCTTGGCCTGGATCTCGGAGACGGCATCATTGGCCGGGTAGTTGAGTTCCATGTTGGCTTCGATCACTGACACGCCCTGGCTGCTGGTGGCGTTCAGAAAATCGATCCCCTCGGCCTGAGCAATGGCCTGCTGCAAGGGAGTGGTGATAAAGCCCTTGACCAGCTCGGCGCTGGCGCCGGGGTAGGCGGTGGTGACTGTGACCACGGTGTTGGCCGTCTCGGGGTACTGGCGCACTTCCATCTCAATGATGGCACGCAGCCCCAGCACCAGAATCAGCAGGCTCACCACGCTGGCGAGCACCGGGCGGTAGACGAAGATGTCGGTGAATTTCACTGGGATGCGTCCGTGCTGTCGTCCGTACTGTTATCCGTACTGTCGTCCGTGATGGACACCGCTGCGCCATTGCGCAGCTTGACCTGGCCGGTGGCGACCACTTGATCGCCTTCGGTGAGGCCGGACAGCACTTCCACCCGAGCGTTGCGCACGCTGCCGGTCTGGACCTGACGGCGCTGCACCACCGACTGCCCCTCCTGTTCACCCTCACCGGGCTGAATTATAAAGACCGAATCGCCATAGGTATTGAAGGTAATGGCTTCACGCGGCAGCGTCAGCACCTGATCCTGTTGCGGCAATAGGGTTGCGACCTTGGCGAACATGCCGGGGCGCAACAGATGGTCGGGATTGCCCAGCTGGGCGCGAACCTGCACATTGCGCGTGGCCTGATTGACCGCCGGGCTGATGGCCCGAATGGTTCCGGTGAACAGCTGCCCGGGATAAGCGGCAACCCGCACCTCGACCCCCTGACCCACAGCGACCTGCGCCAGTTCGCGCTCGGGCAGGGCGTAATCGACATAGACCGGATCCAGGGCTTCGAGCGCCACGATGCTGGAACCGGCGGCGAGATATTGGCCCAGATTGACCTGGCGAATGCCCAGCTGACCGGCAAAGGGCGCGCGGATGGTTTTTTTCTCGATCAGAGCGCGTTTGGCGGCCACTGCGGCTTCGCTCTGTTGCAGGCTGGCGCTGGCTTCGTCGAAATCGCCCTGCGAGACAGCCCGGTCGGCCAGCAGGCGGCGATTGCGTTTCAGCTGCGTCTCGGCCAATGCACGTGTTGCTTCGAGTCCGGCCAAATCGGCCTCATCGACCTCGGTGTCGAGCTGCACCAGTGCCTGGCCCTGAGTCACCATGTCACCGGACTCAAACAGAATCTGCTCAATTTGCCCGGTCACCTGATTGCTGACCATGACGCCCTGTACCGCCCGCAGCGTGCCAACGGCGCGCAGCTGCGGTTGCCAAGTCACGGCCTCGACGCGTGTGGCCGTGACGGTTGCAGGCGGCTGCGGCTGCGAGAACATGGCCATTTCGCCCTGAATTTGGCGATATTTGAAGAAACCCAGGCCGCCAATCACGATGGCGACGACGATGAAAACGAGCAGGATGCGGCGGAGCATGGTGTGAAAGCGCTGATAGTGGCGTGGCAGGGTGGTAGGGATGCCGGTCTGGGGCGGACGCGAGATGACTGTGATGCGCACACCCCTATGGTCTGCTTATGGTAAAGCACCTGATCAAGTTGGGTCAAAACAACGCTTCAATGAATCCTCGCTACTCGATACCACAAGGAACGATGGAACGATGGAGCGATGCGCGCTCGTCTTGGTCAGTGGGAGTCCCATGAGATGGCAAGTTATTTGCTTAAGGCCGAGGCTGTCATGCGCAAAACCGCCGCGATAGCGGGGTTTGCCACGAGCTTTGTTAGAAACCGCACATGTAGGAGTTTGAATGATGCCAACAACAATGGTCTTGGGTTATGTGGACGAAGATGGGAACGTGCTCAATGGTTCCGGCAATTTCAGTGTGTCTGAGGAGTCGGAGCCCGGTTTTTATGACATTTTCTTCAACGAGGGTGTCTTCAGCGAACAGCCTATTATCTCGGGGAACTGTGTGACTGACAGCAAGGAAGCGCCGGTGTTCCAAATTTATCAGGTCAATGGCGCCAAGGGATTCGTCGTTGAAACACGAAATGCCCGTTCTGGTGAGCGTTCCGCGCAGGCATTTATGTTTATTGCGGCTGGAGAAGGCTGAGAGCTGTGTGCTGATGTCCTTCGCTTGATGCCAGTTTTGCATCATGGCGGGAATCAGCGTTGGGCGCGGGATCAGGATAACAGCAGCGGCTCTGGTATATACTCTGCCACCCGGCGATGGTGCCGGGAGGAACCATGTGGCTGAGAGGCCGTAGGCAGGTTGTGTAAAGATGCAGTCAGACGCGCCGCCCGACCGTTCGCTGTCGGTCGTGATCCCGCTTTATCAGGAAGCTGAAAATGTCATGCCCATGCTGGAGCGTGTGCATCAGGGGTTGTCGGCTTACGCCCATCCCTGGGAGCTGATCCTGGTCGATGATGGCAGTCGCGATGCCACGCCAGCGCAGCTTGCACAAGCGGCTGCTGAGTATGGTCCGCATGTGCGGGTGATTCGATTCCGGCGCAATTTTGGTCAAACCGCCGCCATGCAGGCCGGTTTTGATGTCGCACGCGGTGCCTTTATCGCCACGCTCGATGGCGACCTGCAGAACGATCCGGTCGAGATCCCGCGTATGCTCGATGATTTGATTGCGCGCGATCTTGATCTCCTGCAAGGCTGGCGGCAGCGCCGTCAGGATGCTCTGATTATTCGCAAAATCCCCTCACGCCTCGCCAACCGTTTGATTGGTAAGGTCACGGGTGTGCGCCTGCATGACTACGGCTGCTCGCTGAAGGTTTATCGCGCCGAGGTCATCAAGGAAGTCCGCCTGTACGGAGAGATGCACCGCTTCATTCCGGTGTGGGTGGCGTCCGTGACTTCGCCGCAGCGTATCGGGGAAACGGTGGTCAGTCATCAGGCACGGCAGTTTGGGCAGTCAAAATACGGTATTTCGCGTACCTTTCGGGTGCTGCTTGATTTGCTGGTGGCCTTTTTCTTTCTGCGCTTCGGCGGCCGTCCGGGGCATTTTTTCGGCTCCATTGGGCTGGGCTTCGGAGCCCTCGGCTCTTTGCTGATGCTGCATCTGCTGATGATCAAGTTCGGATTTGGCGAGGACATCGGCCAGCGCCCGCTGTTGTTTATCGCCATTCTGCTGTTGGTCGCTTCGGTGCAACTGCTGACCACCGGCGTGCTGGCAGAGATGCTGGTGCGAACCTTCTTCGCCTCGTCCGGGCGCACGCATTATGGCGTTTTGAGCAAGAGCGATCCGGCGGTGAGCGACTGGAAAGAGCGCTAATGGCCGCAGCTGTCCGTCTCGACGTTTGCGCGCGAGGCGCCTGACGCTCGCATCTGAACATGGGCAGGCAGGTTCGACTACACTGGCTTATCGTCGAATGGGTTTAGCGTCAGGAGTCCCATTATGTTGTCAGTTGCTGAGCAGACATCTGCTCTGAGTGTTGCAGACTATCTGGCCGGGGAGACCGAGAGCGAGATCCGGCATGAATACATCGACGGGCAGGTCTATGCCATGACGGGTGCGAGCGATCAGCATGGACTGATCGTCAATGCGCTGGCCTTTGCCCTGACCCCCGCCGCTCGGCGCAAGGGCTGTCAGCTGTTTACCTCGGATATGAAGGTTCAGCTGGAAATCAGCGGTCAGACGCTGTTTTATTATCCGGATTTGCTGTTGTCCTGCGACCTGCAGGATCGTGAGCCTTATTTCCGGCGTTCGCCCTGTCTGATTGTCGAGGTACTGTCCAAATCCACTGAGCGCATCGACCGACGCGAGAAACTGTTGGCTTATCAGACCTTGCCCAGCCTGATGGAATATCTGCTGGTGGCGCAGGATGCCGCTCGGGTGGAGGTGTTTCGCCGGAGTAACAACTGGCAGGCGGAAGGCTACAGTGGTGGCGAGATACGGTTGGATTGTCTGGCGACTTCCCTGGCTGTGGCGGATATCTATCTGGATGTGGAACTGCCTGGAACGGCTGTGACATGACAACGAACGCTGACCTCGCGCGCGATCCGGCTCAGGCATCGACCCCGGCTCCGCTTTCGACTCGCTGGCTGACGTCGCCCTGGCTGCTGTTGCTGGTTGTCTGGCTGGCGTTCTTTTGGCAGCTTGGCGGTCCGCCGCTCTATGATCTGGATGAAGGGGCCTTTAGCGAAGCGACGCGCGAAATGCTAGCGAGCGGCAATTTCATTACGCCCTATAAAGACGGCGAGCCGCGCTACGACAAGCCGGTGCTGATCTATTGGCTGCAAGCCGGGGCGGTGAAGGCACTGGGGTTGAACGAATTCGCACTGCGCCTGCCCTCAGCGGTGGCGGCGAGTCTGTGGCTGCTGGCGCTCTGGGTGTTCGTGCGCCAGCGCCTCGATACCGCGACGGCGACTGTTGCGGCTCTGGTGATGGCACTGTCGCTGGAAATCGGTCTGATCGGCAAGGCAGCGGTGGCCGATGCGGTGTTGAATCTGTTCATTGCACTGGCATTTTTTGATGTCTATCGCTATCGCCTGGCGCGGCTAAGCGGCGTAGCCGCCGCGCCGTTGTTGTGGCGGGTCTATCTGTGGCTCGGGCTGGGGTTTTTGACTAAGGGGCCGGTGGCGGTGTTCTTTCCGCTGCTGGTCAGCCTGCTGTTTGCGCTGAGCATGGGCTGGCGGGAGATCAAACTCTGGCTGGGGGCGGTGTTTGAGCCGCGCGGCTGGCTGGTGTTTGTGGCGGTGGCCGCGCCCTGGTATCTGGCCATTTATCTCGATAATGGCAGTGGCTTTTTCCACAGCTTTTTCCTCAAGCACAATCTGGGGCGCTTTGGCGGCGTGATTCATGGCCATGACGGCTTTCCGGGCTACTATCTGGTCATGCTGCCGCTGGTGATGCTGCCGTTCAGCGGTTGGCTGCTGGCGCTGATTCTGGCGCTACGGCGCATGTGGGCTGATCCGCTGGAGCGTTTTTTGCTTTTGTGGTTTCTGACGGTACTGCTGTTCTTTTCCTTCTCCAGCACTCAGTTGCCGCATTATTTAGTCTATGGACTCACGCCGCTGTTTATTCTGCTGGCGCGTTATCGCGAGCGCCTGACCAATCGTTGGTTGGCCTGGCTGCCGCCGCTGGCTTTTTTGCTGGTGTTGCTGGCCTTGCCTCTGGTGCTCGGGCCGCTGGCGGAACAAAGCGACAAGGTCCATGAGATCGCGCTTTTTGAGCAGGGCCGAGCGGTGCTGGATGGCTTCTATTGGCTGGGCGTGCTGTCGGCGTTGCTGCTGTCGATCAGTTTGTTCGCCGCTCGACGGATGGCGCTCTGGCAGCAACTGGTACTGTCCGGTGTGATTCAGACCCTAGTGGTGTTTGGATTGCTGGTGCCACGGGTGTTTGAGGTGATGCAGGCGCCGGTTAAGGAGGCGGCACAGCTGGCGCGGCAGCTAGATGAACCGACGGTGATCTATCGCACCAGCCTGCCGAGTTTTAGCGTCTATCGCCAGGCGGTGACGCCGGATCGCCCGCCCGAACCAGGGGACTTGGTGTTTTTGCGCATCGACAAACTTGAGCGACTGCGGGAGCTCTATCCGCCTGAGCAGTTGCAAACCCTTTATCAACGCGGGGCTGTGGCACTGCTGCGCGTGGATACACCACCCGCGCCGGGAGTCCAGCCCCAATGAGCCACCGGGCTGTGGAGCTGTTTGACTTTTTGCGCCGCGATTTGCAGACGGCGCTGCAGCAGGGACTGGTGGCGGATGCGCCGCTAAATCCCAGTGGTGCGCGCTGCTTGTTGGGTGCAGCGCTGCTGTTTGGGCTGACCGGGCTGGGACTCTATCTGAGCGGCGGCTATCACGCCGGTTTTACGGCATTGAATGCGTTGGCTCGCGCCTATCCAGCCTGGTTGTGGGCGAATCTGACCCAGCTCGGCGATGAGCATCTAGCTTTTACACTGACGCTGTTTTTTGCACGACGGCATCCACGGGTGTTCTGGGCGCTGATCTGCGCGGCGCTGCTTGGAGCGGCCTATGCGCGTGGGCTGAAGCCGCTGATCGATGCGGCGCGACCGGCAGCGGTGCTGGATGCCGGGAGTTTTCAGCTCATCGGCCCCGGTTATCGTCACCAGAGTTTTCCCTCTGGACATAGTGTGACCGCTGGGGTGTTTTTTGGTGTCCTGATTTACTATGCACGCTGGGTCGAATGGCGGCTGCTCTTTCTGCTATTGGCGCTGCTGGCCGGATTGAGCCGGGTGGCGCTGGGGGTGCATTGGCCAGTCGATGTGGCCGCTGGTCTCGCCGGTGGTCTGCTGGCGGCCTGGCTGGGGGTTGGTCTGGCCCGGCGCCTGTCCTGGGGTGTCACCGACATCAGCGTACATCTCGCCTTTGTGACCCTGGCGGTGACGATGGCGGTTGCTTTGGCCTTGGTGGGGCGCGGCTATGCCGAGGCGCTCTGGCCAGGGCGGGTACTGGTGGCGTTGGCCTTGCTGAGCCTGTTATTCAACTATCTGGTGATGCCGTTGCTGCGCTATCGTGGGGACCGATGACAACATTCGGGAGACTATTATGCAGGATCGACCAACGATCACGACCGCCATTCCCAAGGGGCGTTATCAGGTCGGCGAGTATTTCGCCACCCTCTTGAGCGACATCCAAAGCCCCGATGCACGCACCTATTGCTACATTCTGGCCTTTGTGCCGGAGGGGCAGCGTGAGCCGAAGCTCTATGTGTGCAGCGAGTCGGGGGGCGATCCGGCCCATCCGCGCTGCTGCAATCTGCGCGTGGTCAGCGAGATGCTCTCAGAAGTGGTCGATCAGGACGAATGTTGGTCTGATGCCGAGGTCTTCACTGAGCAGGCGCTGACACTTGGCACCCAGGCCCTGGGGCTCTCCCGGCAGTCGGTCATCAAGTTGCTGTAAACTCAACCAGGGTGAATGCGGCCAATCAACCAGGCTCAAGTGCAAGGATGTGTTGCCACTGCTCCTCGGTCACCGGCATGATGGACAGCCGATTGCCCTGGCGCAGCAGCGCGAAGTCGCCGAGCGCGGCCGCGTGGGATTCGCTTTTGAGTTCAGCGAGGGTGATGGTGCGGGTCAGATGACGGATGTAGCGCACATCGACCAGAAACCAGCGCGGTTGCTCTGGGTCGCTCTTGGGGTCGAAGTAGCGATGCTGGGGATCAAAAGCGGTCGGGTCGGGATAGCCGGCCGTGATAATTTCCATGAGGCCGACAATCCCTGGTGTTTTGCAGTTGGAATGGTAAAAAAAGGCCTGGTCACCAGGCTGCATTTGGTCGCGCAACATATTCCGGGCCTGATAATTGCGCACCCCGTCCCAGGGCTCGGTTTGCTGCGGTCGGGCGACCAAGTGTTGGATGCCAAAAACCTCGGGCTCGGATTTCATTAGCCAGTAAGCCATATTGTGCGCCTCTGCGGTGCGGATGGGGGCAGCCATAACGATAGGCGGCCGTGTGCCTGTGTTGAGATTATGACACCAGAAGACCTGATCAAAGAAACCGTACAGCTGTTTTCGCTCCCGGATGTGACCTCGCGGGTGACGGAACTCATTGATGATCCGAGTACACGCCCGGCCGATCTCGCCGAGGTTATCCTCTACGATGCCGCCCTGTCTGCCCGTTTGCTGCGTTTGGTGAACAGTGCCTGTTATGTCCGCCCGCGCCCGATCGAAACCGTAACCCAGGCGGTTTCAATGATCGGCTATCGACCGCTGCGCGACCTGATCCTGGCCACCTTTGCCGTCGATCGCTTTCGGGGGCTGCCACCGGAAAAGGTCAATATGGAGCGCTTTTGGTTCCATGGCGTAGCGACCGGTATCGCCGCGCGCGAACTGGCCAAGCGCTGTGGTTTACGCGACAGTGAGCGTCTGTTTCTTGGCGGTTTGCTGCACAGCATTGGCAAGCTGGTGTTTTTCAGTCAATGTGCGGAAGACTACAGTGAGGTGTTGCAACTCATTGAGGACGAGCAGATTCCGGTGACCCAGGCCGAGGAACGGGTGTTCGGGTTCAATTTTGCCGAACTTGGCGCCGAACTTCTGCGTTCCTGGCGCTTCCCGGAGTCGATCTGGAAGGCGGTGGCCTATCAGCTCCACCCGGAGCAGGCGCCGGATTTCCGCCTGGAAGCGTCCATTGTGCAGGGCGCCGAGCAAGTGGGCTGCATTGTGCGCTCCACGGCCATTGATGGCGGCGAAGCCCTGGCCAGCCGTGCGGCGGAGTATCTGACGGATCTGGCAAAGCGGCTGGCGTTGCCGCCAGATGCACTGCGGGAGTTACCCGGCGATATCAGTCTGCAAGTGGTTGAGGTGTTTGAGATTCTGGTGCCGGGCGCGTCGCTGGTGTGCTGAGTGCGCCGTCAGACTTTGAGCGGTTTTTGCAGCGTCTCAAGCGCTGCTATCCAGTGAGCGACGCGTGATCGAACGCGAGCTGCGCGCCAGTCAGGTGGATGTGGTGGTCAGCACCTCAGCGCTGGAGCTGGGTGTGGATATCGGCAGCCTGGATGTCTCGGTGCTCAATGGTTATCCTGGTACGGTGGCGGCGACCTGGCAGCGACTCGGTCGCGCCGGGCGGCGCAATCGCCCGAGCCTCGGGGTTCTAGTGGCGAGCAGCGCGCCCATTGATCAGTACATCGTGCGCCATCCGGAGTTTTTTCTTGGCCGCTCACCCGAGCAGGCACGCATCCATCCCGACCAGCTGTTGATTCTAATGGACCATGTGCGCTGCGCGGCTTTCGAGCTGCCGTTCCAGGATGGCGAGATCTTCGGTGCCGAGGATCTGAGCGAAATGCTCAGCTATCTGCGCGATCAGGGCCTGTTGCAATATCAGAGCGGGCGTTGGTACTGGATCGCCGACAGCTACCCGGCCAATGCGGTCTCGCTGCGCTCAGTGACGGAGGGGAATTTCGTCGTCATTGACATCGACGCTGGCAAACAGACCATCATCGCCGAGGTGGATTACAGCAGCGCGCCTGGCACCCTGTATGAAAGCGCCATCTACATGGTGCAGTCGCAGCCCTATCAGGTCGAGTCGCTCGACTGGACCGGACGCAAGGCGTTTGTGCGCAAAACCCGGGCGGATTATTACACTGATGCGATTGATTATACCCGGCTGAAAATTCTTGATTTCTTCGATGAGCGCTGTGCGGAACAGGCCGCGAGTCGGCATGGCGAGGTGCATCTGGTGCGCCGTTACCCTGGATATAAGAAAATTCGCTACTACAGCCATGACAACATTGGCTATGGGAACATCCATCTGCCGGATCAGGAAATGCACACCACAGCGGTCTGGTGGCAGGTGCATCCCGTCGCGCTGGCCCAAGCACTGCCGCAACGCGAGCGTGCCATTGAGGGCTTTTTGGGCGCGGCCTATGCTCTGCATCATGTCGCCGCACTGCGTGTCATGGCTGAGGTCAGCGATCTCGGTCGTGCAGTGGGCGATGGCCAGGGCACCTGGTTCGCTGCTGTGGGGCAGGATGGTCGTGGTCAGTTGCGGGGGCCGGATAATGAACCAGTTGCGATTCCGGTGGGTGGGCACTTTGAGCCGACACTCTTTTTGTATGACAATTATCCAGGCGGTGTCGGTCTGTCTGAGCCGCTGTATCGCGAGACCCATGCGCTGATCGCCGATGCCGAGGCGCTGGTCGCGGCCTGTGAATGCAATGGTGGTTGTCCAGCCTGCGTGGGCCCCATTTTGCCGGGAGATGAACAGCTTGAGCAGTCTCCCAAGGCGGTTGCGCGCCTGGTGCTGGGGTTGCTTGGCGGGGTTGGAGCATGAGCAAATGGGTACGCATTCAGCCGGCGCGTCGGGCGGCAGCCTAAAGGCGCGGCTGGCTCGGCTGCGTCAACAGCCGCAAGCGCAGCAGGCGATCGAGCCGGCGGCTCCGAGTCAGAAACAGCAATAACAGCAGGAACAGCAACCCAGGCTGGGGCTGGCCGAGCGGCTTGCCCGCCTGCGTCCCGGTGCGCCGCAGTTGGAGTCGAGCATTCGCCGCAGCGATGAGCCGGCGCTAGTCGATGCCTTGGGCGCCGAGCGACTGGCGCCGGGGCGCTGATACTGGAGCAATACCTGCTGACCCGTCTGGATGCCGAGGCGCTGATGCTGGAGCACATCGCCGAGTCCCTGGTGGCGACGACCCAGCTGATCAGCTACAACGGCAAATCCTTCGACTTGTCGCTGCTGGTGACGCGCTGCCGGCTGGCGGCACTGGAGGGGGCAGTGGCCATTCCGGCACTGGCCAAGCAGCTTGAGGCCTTGCCGCATCTGGATTTGCTGCATGCGGTGCGCCGTGCCTTCGCGCGCTGCTGGCCGGATTGCCGCTTGAGCACGGTGGAACAGCGTCTGCTGGCATTCGACCGTGGCCAAGACTTACCCGGCTGCGAGGCGCCAGCGGCCTGGCTGGACTGGCTGTGGCAGGGAAATCCGCGGCGCCTGCCGGACGTGGTGGAACATAACCGCAAGGATTTGCTCTCGCTGGTAGCGTTGATTCCGGCGCTGAGTGCTGTCTATCGCGAACCGCTTGCGTATGGCGCCGACAGCCTTGCTTTGGCGCGGTACTGGTGCAAGCGCGGACGTGATCAACAGGCGCGCGAACTTCTGGAAAGCCGTCTGGCTGGCAATCATGCCGCGTCGCATAGGGAGTCTGAGGCAATGTGGTTTCTTGCGCATCTGTATCGCCGTGCCCAGGACTGGCCGCGTGCCGTCAGCCTGTGGGAGATGCTCGCCCGTGACCAGCATCCCGGCGCCCTGGAAGCCCTGGCAAAATTTCACGAGCATCGCCAGCGCGATCCGCTGCAAGCGCTTGAATACGCTCGCCGCCTGCCTAACCACCCAGCTCGCGAGCATCGCTGTCAGCGCTTGCTGGCCAAACTCAAGCGCGCAGCGGATGGGACTTTGGATCTCGGGGGTGGCGCCTGATCTTTTTATGTTCTTTTGCCAATGCCGGATAAGACAATTTTTTGTTATTCGGGGTAGCATAACGGCTGTGTTGTCCGAGCCTGAGATTGATACCCTTAGCGGTGGGAGTGTTCTGAAAGCCATGAGCCAACTGTTTCTGGTGGCAAGTCTGCTGTTGTCAGTCGTTGCGCTGGCCGGTGCGGTGGTGGCGTTTGTCACCTGGCGCGTGCCGGTGCTGGTGGTGTCGCTGGGGATGCTGGCCTTGGCGGTGGCGGCAGTGGCGGCGCTGATGGGGGCGCCGTGGTTGGCGTTGGCGCAACTGGTGATGGGAACCCTTGGGTTGGCGGGGTTCGTGTCGCTGGCGCCGGCCCGTGAGCCGCCGGCAGCGCCGGTGCGCAATGGGTTGCCACGACTAGGCTTGGTGTTACGCCGACCGGCGCCGGCTGAAACCTCTGTGTCCACTGATGCAGAGCGTTCCTGATGTCCCGGGTTGATTTCAGCTCGATGCGGATGTCTGGAGCGTGGCGATCGATGAGCAAGATCGGTGCTGCTGTAGTGTGGCTGGGTCTGCTGGGGTTGCCGGCCTGTTTGTTGGGGGCTGAGTCCGGGGGCTCAGGCCATGTCAGTCATGGACTGCGCCTGGCAGCGGTTGATGGCCTGTGGGTTCTAGTGATCATGCTTGTTGCGGTGGCTGGGGCGGTGGTGCGAATGCTTCCAGATCGGCAGCTGCGTTCTGATTTTGAGCTCGGACTGTCTGAGCCGCGTGCAGCTGCAAAGGCCGGTTCAGATGGAGGTACTGCAAGGGGTCGCCATCACGGCAAGGTTGCGGTTGGACTGGCGCTTGCTGGGGGACTGTTGCTGGCGCTGTCGACCAGGTTTTTGGCTGGCGTCTTGGTGGGGGGCAGCTTGTTGGCGCTGGCTTGGGTGTTGGCCTGGTGGCAGCGTCGCGGGACCTTTGCCTGGCATCGTCGTTGCTCTGTGCCTGCGTTGTGGGTTCAGGGGCTGGTGCTAGTTGTGGCGATTGGTGGCGCTTTGGCCTGGTGGCTGAGTTTAACCGGGAGCGATTCCGCTGCGATGGCTCGTGCCATCGACTCGATGTTGTCGATGCTGTCTTGGCCGCTGGGACACTGGCTGGCGGGATTGCTGTTCGCGGCAGCGTTGATCGAAATTGCCGGGCGGCTGCTGGCTGAACTGCCGTTCCCACCGCTGCATGAGACCCAAGAACGTGCGGGGCCTGGCGAATGATCTTGCGTTTTGGGGGATAATGCAGTGTTCATCAGCGGTCTTGTGCTGGGGGTGCCGGTGGTGTTGATCAGCCTGGGTGGGGTGGGGCTGTTATGGTTACGGGATCCGCTACGTTGGCTGACGGCTATGGTGCTGATACAGGCTGGCGGGCTGCTGCTGTTGGTCGAGCTGGCGGCGCTGCATGCGGGCATTGGCCCCTGGCCGTCAGAAGCTTTGACGTTGTTTGGGTTGCATCTGCAGCCGGTTGCGGCGGCCGCCGAGGGGAGTATGGCTCGCCTGCATGGCCTGGGATTGGCGGTGATCCTACTTGGATTGGCCTGGCAAGTGATGCTGGTGGCGGTGTTGCTGGTGCTCAAGCAGCGGACGGGGGCGTTGCAGCCATCGCGCTTGGCAGCTCTGGCGGCGGCTGAGTGGCAGGCGATACTTGGTGAGGAGTCCCCTGCCAAGGCGAAGGTGCCAACCGACGCGAAAGCATCAACCAGTGCCACGGGAGAACACTCGTGACGGCCTGGGATTTCACGCGGCCTGATGCGCCGCTTCTGGTTCTGGCGCTGCTGTTAGGGCCGCCGTTGGCGGCGCTGGCGCTGCGTCCGGTGGCTGTCTTATCCGCTCGTGGTGCGTCCGTGCTCGGGCCGCTCAGCTTGGTGGGGTGTGCGCTGCTGGGGGCGGCGCTGCTGCCAGTGGTGCGGGTTGCGCCTGTACAACTGGCGCTTGGAGCACAGGGGGCGCCGTTGGAACTGCTGTTTAGGGTTGATCCGCTGGCACTGGTGCTGGCGCTGGTGAGTCTCGCGCTGGTGTTATTGAATTGGACGCGCCGCGAGGATGACTTTGATCCAGTGCGTCGGGATGCCGCGCTGCTGTGGCTGACAACCGGGCTGGTGGGACTGGCCTTGGCCGGGGATTTGTGGGTCAGTTGGTTGTTTGTGGAACTCTGCATCCTGGCCACTGCGGCGCTGCTGGTGCAGGAGCGGAGCCTGCGATCACTGGTAGCGGTGCTGGGGGTTGTGCGTTGGAGTGCGGTCGGAACTGTGCTGGCGGTGGTGGGACTGGGGCTGCTTCAGATAACGGCAGCATCGCTGACTCCCGCCGGCCTGGCGGCTGTCGCGCAGGGGTCGGCTGATGGCGATGTCCTCAGCCGGTTGGGATTCGGGCTGTTGGTGCTGGGGTTGGCTGTCAAAGCGGGACTCTTTCCACTGAATGCCTGGGGACTGGCGGTCGGACAGGCGGCGCCGGCGCGGGTGTTGGCGTTGCTCAGTGGGGCCGTACCGGCGCTGACGCTGGTGGCGCTGGCGCGGGTGCTGTCAGGTGGCGAGCTGGCTGGCGCCGATGTGCTGAGGGTGGTGGGTATTCTGTCGGCACTGGCCGGGGCCTTCGGGATGTGGCGCGCCGACGATTTTCCTGCGTTTTTGATGCAGCTCAGCCTGGCCTCCATCGGGGGAATTGCGGTGGGCTTCTCGCTGCCTGGGCCGGCGGGATTGTTTGCAGCGCTGGCCTTGCTGTTCCATTTTTTGCTGATTCAGTCAGCGCTCTTTGTGCTGGCGCATCGCTGGCGCGGGCGCCTTACGGATCTAACCGCTATCGCCTGGCGTATGCCCTGGACGGCGGCGGTGCTGGTGCTCTTTGCCGCGTCGCTGGTCGGAGTGCCGCCCTTGCCAGGGTTCTGGGCCAAGTTGATGTTGCTGATGAGTTTGGCGGAATATCAGGGCGCCGAGGCGATGCTGGTGGTGTTGGCCTATTTGCTGGTGACGGCGGTGGAGGCGGCGGCCTGGCTGCGGCTGATGCGGATTGGCTACGCACGGGCAGCGAAGGACAGCGCTGCGGCGCTGCAGGAGGATGCGGCGCTGGGTGTGGTACGGGTTGATCGACTGCCGTCGTTGCTGCGGTCCGGCCCCTGGGCGCGCGCTTATCAGCTGCTGGTGGCGGTGTTGCTGCTGGTGGCGACCCTGATGATTGGGCCGGTGGCTGAGGATCTGAATCGGCTGGTAGTTCCACTGCTCGCGCAGCGGGTATCCGGGTGCTGTGATGCGGGAGGCTGGGGATGAGCCTGAGCATGAGCTTGGAGAGCGTCACGTTGCCGTTGCCTTGGCCCACCCAGCCGATTGCCTCTGTAGCGGCGGGCGGGACCTGGCAGGCCTTGTCGTCATTGGATTTTATGTTTTTGGCCGCTGTGGCCACCTTGATACTGGCGTTGGTGCTGGGACGTTGGCGTTTGTTCACGCCCTTGTTCGCGTTTGGCTATGGAGTGCAGTTTTGGGCGCTGGCACAGGCAGATGTGTTGACCGGGCAGCCGCTGGTGGCGTCTTTTGCATTGCGGGTTTTGCGGCAGCCGCTGCTGTGGCGCTATGACAGCCTGTCATGGTTTTTCGCCATACTGACCATCGGAGCGGCTTTTGTATGCAGTTTGTTTGCTCTGGCGCCGTCGACTTGGCGTTCTGATGCGGCTGGAGGCGGCGCGCTGGACGGGGCAACGCCCGGCATCTGGCATTTGTTCCATGTGGCGCTGGCGCTCTCAGTGCTGAGCAGTTTGTGTTTGTTTGGCAGCGGCAACTTGCTCGCGCTCTATGTCAGCTGGGAAGTGGTGGTGTGGTCGTTCTTCCTGCTGTTGACGGTTGGTGGGGGGCTGGCCTTGAGCGCGGCGATTCGCTATGCAGCCTATTCTTTTGCCGGCGGCATGGCCTTGCTTGGAGCCTTGGCGTTGATCTTCCGCGCGGCCGGTTCCGTTGATTTCGCGCGCGTGACGGCGTCTCTGCCTACCCTTGGTCTGGGATCGGATCTGCTGCTGGGCGTCTTGCTGCTCGGGGCGCTGGGGTTGCGCTTGGGTGCGCTGCCGCTGTTCGCCTGGCAGCCCGGTGTGGCCCGACCGCCGGTGCCGGTGTTTTGGCACGGGATTGCCGCGCGGGTGGGGTTTTTCGCTCTGCTTTTGTTGCTGGCACGCATCATTGGTGTTGAGTGGTTGGCACAGCTGGGCGGATCGGAGTGGATCTATGGGTTGAATCTGCGCATCCTGCTGTGTTGGGTGGCGGTGCTGTTGCTGCTGTTTGGGGGTTGGCGGGCCAGGCAGCAGGGCAGTGCTGGTGGGGTGCTGAGCTGGCTGGCGCTGAGTCAGACTGGGTTGGTGCTTCTGGCGGTGCTCTTGGGCGGGCCTTTTGGTACTGCCAGTGGGCTGTTGCAGCTGTTCAGTCTTGGGTTGGCTGAGGCCGTGTTGGCCGGTCTGTGTCTGGTGGCGGTGCCTCTGCTGACGGCTGACGGGCTGGCAGTGGGCGGTTTGCAGTGGCTGGCGCGTGGTGCGGCGCTCTTGGCCGGTGCGAGTCTGGTCGGCTTGCCGCCAACCTTGGGCTTTGTGTCCAAGTGGCTGTTGTACGACGCTTTGCTGACCGATGCGGGCCTGGGCTGGAGCCGCTGGGTGCTGCTGACACTGGCAGTGCTTGGTACGCTGCTTAGCCTGATGGGACTGATTCGGTTGGTAGCTATTCTGCGTGCCTGCGGCGGCCGCCTGGCCTGTGCCGCCCGTCCCTATGGGGTGATGGCACCGGTGCTGGGGTTGTCTGGGCTGACGCTGCTGGCCGGTGTGGTGCCGGGACCGGCGATGAGTTGGGTGGAGGCGATGCAGCAGGCGCTGGGCGTTCCAGTGCTGGACTGGACCCTGGGCGGTGTGGAAGGACGTTTTAATATGTTCTGGCTCACCCTGTGGCAAGTGCTGTTGTTGCTGCCCCTGCTGGCGCTGTCTTGGTGGCTGGGGCGTCGCACCTCCGAGCCGGTTGCGCGCGCGCGGGCCATGCTGTGGCGCTGGGTCGAGCGGTTGCAGGGGGCGCCGTTACAGCCCGACTGTGGAGCTGGCAGTGCGGTGCCGCTGCCTGGACAACGCCGCCGATTGGAGCCATTGCTGGCCCGGGCCATGAACGGAGTGGCGGCGGGATTGGCCGGGCTGGTGGCGACCCGCCTGGCGCCATGGACCCTGAGCGTGACTTTGATCTTGTTGGTGGTTTGGGCGCTCGGAGCCGGTTAGCCCAAGCAAATACCGCTAGCAAATACGCGGGAGTTGCTCGCCAGTCAGCCAGTCGAGCAGGCGCCGACCGCCGAACGGGGTTTCGAGTTCGATCAACTGTTGTGGGTCCTTGACGACCTCGCCGATGATGGCGGCCTCCCGCCCCAGGGGGTGCTGACGCATGGTGTTGACCAGCCGCTCGGCTGCACTGGCGGGGCAGATGGCGATCAGCTTGCCTTCGTTGGCGATGTGCAGCGGGTCGAGTCCGAGAAATTCACAGGCGGCGCGCACACCGGCCTTGACCGGAATTTCGGCTTCGCGCAACTGCATGCCGACGCCGGCCTGAGCGGCCAGTTCGTTCAGGGTGGCGGCCAGTCCGCCGCGGGTTGGATCGCGCAGGCAGTGAATCTCTGGCACGGCCTCGACCATGGCGGCGACCAGATCATGCAGGGCGGCGCTGTCGGAGCAGATGTCGGTGCCAAAGCCGAGGTTCTCACGCTGCGACAGGATGGCGATGCCATGATCGCCCAGGGTGCCACTGACCAGCACGGCATCGCCGGGGGTAGCGCGCTCCCCGGAGATGTTGATGCCCTCGGGCACTTCACCGACGCCGGTGGTGGTAATGAAACAGCCATCGGCCTTACCGCGCTCGACCACCTTGGTGTCCCCGGTGACGATGGGCACGCCAGCCGTTTTGCAGGCCTCGGCCATGCTGATGACAATGCGCTCCAGATCCGCCAGCGGCAGACCTTCCTCCAGGATGAAACCGGCGGCCAGATAGAGCGGTCGGGCACCGGCCATAGCAACGTCGTTGATGGTGCCATGCACGGCGAGGCTGCCGATGTTGCCGCCGTTGAAGAACAAGGGCGCGACCACATGGCCGTCAGTGCTCATCACCAATCGGCCGCGCAGCGGGCCGAACAGTGCCTGATCGTTACCCTGGCGCAGCAGGTCGTTATTCAGATGGTAGTGAAACACCTCGGCGATCAGTTGCGCCATGGCGCGACCGCCGCCACCGTGGCTGAGATCGACGCGTCCTTGGTGCATGTCCAGTGGACTGAAGAAGCGTCTGCGGGGTTTGTTGGTGTCGGTGCTGGTCATGGGCGAGCCGGTTAACAGGGGAACAGGGCAGGGCAGCGGGAGTGAATGGAGGTGGCCAAGGCGGATATCAGGTGCTGGTGCTTTGGCGCGGAGAGCGGCCATAGCTCCAGTAGGCGGCGCAGGCGCCTTCGGAAGAGACCATGCAGGCGCCCATGGGATTCTCCGGTGAGCAGGGGTGGCCAAACAGCTTGCAATCGGTCGGTTCGATGAGTCCACGCAACACCTTGGGGCATTCGCATCCCTGGATTTCGCGGCTGTCGCCGAGTGTGACCGGAAAACGCTGCTCGGCATCATAGTCCTGGTAGTCATCGGCCAACCGCAGGGCGCTGTGCGGCAGCCAGCCCAGTCCGCGCCATTCGAAGCTGTCGCGTGGGGCAAAAGTCGCCTGCATCAGGGCTTGCGCCTTGCGGTTGCCCTCAGGACTCACGGCGCGGCGGTACTGATTATGCAGCTCGCTGGCCCCCTGGTTGATCAGGCGCACCAGCATGAGCGCGCTTTGCATCACATCCAGTGGCTCGAATCCGGCGATCACCAGCGGAAGGCCATGGTCTTTGGCAACAAAGGCATAGGCCTCGCTGCCGATGATGCTGCTGACATGTGAGGGGCCGAGAATGCCATCAATGTGCGCACCTTGTTCTGTGCTGTCGCTGAGGATGGCGCGCAGCGCGGGTGGGGTGAGGACATGGTTGCAGAAGACCGAGAAATTGTTCAACCCCTCAGCGCGGGCGGTGTTGAGTGCGACCGCCGTGGGCGGCGTGGTAGTCTCGAAGCCGATGGCAAAGAACACCACTGGCTGCCCGGGGGCGGCACGGGCAATGGCCAGAGCATCTTGGGTGGAATAGACCATACGGATGTCGGCGCCCGCAGCCTTGGCCTTGAGCAGACTCTGGCGCTGGCTGGCTGGCACCCGCATCAAGTCACCATAGGTGCAAAGCGTGATTGGATGCTGGGTGGCCATGGCAATCGCCTGGTCGATGCGCGCCATGGGCAGCACACAGACCGGGCAGCCGGGGCCGTGGACGAAGCGCAGATTCCCAGGCATCAGATCCTGCACACCATAGCGGAAAATGGCGTGGGTATGTCCGCCGCAGAATTCCATCAGCCGATAGTCGCGATCCGGCCGGACCTCGGCAGCGATGGCGCGGGCGAGATCACGCGCCAGGGGGCCGTCGCGATATTCATCGACGAATTTCATGTGTGGCTCCCTGGTGACGTCTCGTCCTCTGCGTAAGCACTGATGGCACGCATCAGCCGCAAAGTTTCCTCGGCTTCCTCCGGGCTGATGCGATTAAGCGCATAGCCGACATGAACCAGCACATAGTCACCAACTTCCACACCTTCAACCAAAGCCAGGGAAACGTCCTTACGCACACCGTCGAGCGAAACGCAGGCCTGATCGGTCGCGCTGTCGATGCTGAGCACTTCAACAGGAATGGCAAGGCACATGAACAGACTCCGGGGTTTTTACGGTTACGGGTAGGTGGCAGACCGTGAACGTTTGTTTGGCGCGGCTCGATTTGGTGTTGATCAAGCCAATGTTTTATTGAGTATATCGCGTTTCAGGGGGTACCGGATGATCCGGATGTCTGGGTTTGCTTTGCATAGCCTTTGCATAGCCAGATCAATGGTCTGAGGACAGATAGCCATTGCAAAATGATCAATCGTCATTTTGGATACTCTGAGATTATGGCGTTTATACTTCCTATACTCATTTCCGAATGAACCGCCTTGGGCTTAGCGGCTTACTTCTGCGAAGTATGTCCTAGTATTTTACTCAACAACAAGGTAAGCTAGTATGGCCTGTTTCGTTGCGAGTTGTCGCTGAAATCAGGCTCCTGCCTCATCGATCGCTAGCGAGGTTACACCAGGCTCAGGCGGTACTCAACCCATTAACAAACAAGCGAACTGTAGCAAAACACGGCAATTTCATTGGAGAATGGGAGGACATATGAAACATCACCCAATCACTGGGGTCCTTTTTGCTGCTCTTGCCACCATGGCATCAGCAACCTGGTCGGACACCACTCAATGGTCGACTGATGGCTACGAGATTTTGCGCAATGGCGAACCATTCTTCGCCAAAGGCGTAGCCTACTATCCTCTACCAATCGGCAATCGCCAGAAGGACATGCCCTATGGGGATTTCTTCTACAACTTTGAGGGGCAAAATCCGGTCTGGAAAAACATCCTTGATCGCGACCTTCCGGCCATGCGCCGCGCAGGCGTGAATATGATCCGCCTTTACGCCATGTGGGCCTGGGCCAATGAAAGGTGGGAAGTCATGCCACTGAATGTCGATAAAACACGTACCCTCAGCCATCAAAAATTCCTTGATATGGCTTGGAATAATGGCGTCGACCCCATGCATGTGCTAGTGACCGTCTTTATTGAGTCCGGAAGTTGGCAAAATACCAACTACCAGGCGCAAATCGAGGACGTTTATCGCCAACTTGCCTCCGAAATGAAAGATCATCCCGCACTAATGGGCTTTATCGTCGGTAATGAACTCAACGACAGCTCAACTATTCAAAATCCGGAGTTTTGGGCCTGGCTTGACCGCCTTGGCAGCATCATTAAGGAAGAAGCGCCGGATAAACTGGTCACTACCTCCCTCGTCGATGACGGCTTGGCGTCGGTTCGCGCCGGCAAAGAACTCGGTCCACAGGAAAACGGCGTGCCCTTGCCGAACATCGACGTCTGGGGCCTAAATATCTACCGTGGCAATGGCACGAACGGTTTTACCCCCGAGTTGTGGAACGAATTCCAACGTGATGGCGATCGGCCGCTGCTCTTTACCGAATGGGGCGTACCAGCCTCATTCCATGAGCCGGACGCCCCTTATAGCCAAGGTGGCATTCCTGCGGAACTTCCAAACCGTGCCAGTGCTCAGTCCGACTGGCTAGTTAATCATTATGAGGATATGACCGATAACAGCGTCCTCACGGGCGGTCTAACCTCGGGCGGAGCCTTGTTCATGTGGTCTGATGGTTGGGACAAACAGGGATGCAATAGCTGCGAGCCGAATGTTCAGGACGGCAGTGACGGAACCGGCTCATTTCCTGGTCACTGGTGGGATGAGGAATGGTTTGGTATTAATGCCGTGGTCAAGGATCCAAGCCGCCCCTGGGATGAGAATTGGAACGTGGCCGCCAACCGACCTTGGCCAGCTGACACCCTGGTACCACGCGCGGCTTATGACAGCATCTCCCGGTTGTTCAACGACCTTGATCCGGAGGTCTCGGTGCGCGCGCGCGAACAACCTCGAGCAATGGCAGTTTTCGCGCAGAGCTTTGCCGACATCAAGACAGAGGGTGACGGCAACGGGGCCATACTCGAATTGGCAGCGAACGGCGAGACTGTCATTGGCTCGGGCGAATCCTTCCGCCTGCTGCTAGGCGTCAATCCCAATGCCTACAAGGGGGCCCTGGCACGCTGGTACCTGGGCGCGACGGCTTATCGCAGTGATGATCCCGAGGACTTTGACGTCTACCACTATAGCCCGTCAGGAAACTGGAAACGGGCGTCAGATCAGAACTTGGCTTTGCCAAGTACACCTGCTTGGGAAGGCCCGGTGTCGCAACTCGACAACTTCGAAGCCTATCGCGGCAGCCTTCCGCCCGGGCGCTATGACTTCAACTTCGCGCTCACTACGGAAGAACCCGAGGAGGGCTACCGAATGTTTTTCGACTCCACCACTTTGGTTGTCGAATGACGATTAATCCGTAACTGTCCCGTCCCGGAGGATGGACGGGACGATGACCATGGCCGCAACCACTGGACTCAGATGCGCGTGTAGCGCTGCGAATGGCAGAGTGGTAACTAGGTTGGCGACCATTGTCGAGCACCCAGAACTCGAACGCAGCTTGATCCATCGTTTGATGCCAAAGGCGGTGAGCATGAGGGCCGCCAAGCCTACCAGTGGGCCGACATCGGTCCCACCGGCCAGGGCGAACTTCTGAATGGGCTCAAGCAGCAAGGTGAACACGCTGAAAATGGCCAGCACCGCGACAATGAAGCGCCCGGCTGCGGAACGCAGCTGTTCCTGCTCAAGCCGGTCGCGCAGTCGCAGCACCCGCTCGCTGATGTCGGCGATCACGGCCACCACGCCCTCGATCTGGCCGTCGTCACTGGAAACCAGCAGGTTGGTGCGCACAGTGACGAACTTCTCCACACCACTAGGCTTCAGAGTCAGCTCAATGGTTTGCGGCGTGCCGGGGGTGTAGATGGCTTCGAGCATGCAGTCGTTGAAAGCATCCAGCCCATCGTAACTGAGGAAGGTGTCGGCAAAGGTCTGCCCAACTGCGCCCTGGGCGGTCACGCCCAGCAGGGATTCGGCCACCGGGTTGATCATCAGGATGCGACCGTTGGGGGTCAAGGCGATGACACCATCCTTGATGCTGCCGAGAACATCCCGCGCCATGGTGGGCGGGAGGGATGGGATCGTATTCATTAGTTGATTCTTCATGTGATCGAGAGATCATTGTAGACCAATGATTTATGCTGTTCAGCAAGGGGGACATCCGCATGAAATTCACCGATCTCGTCGACATCAATGCCTTGCGCGAGCTCTGCCAAAGTTTCACCGCGCTGACCGGGGCGGTGACCGCTATCCTGGATCTTGAGGGTACCATCCTGGTGGCCACCGGCTGGCAGCGCATCTGCACGCAATTTCATCGCGTTTGTCCTCAGACGGCTGCCCGCTGCCGCCAGAGCGATACGATGCTCGCCGGACGGCTCAACAGCGGCGAGCGCTACAATGTCTATCGCTGTCAGAATGGCTTGGTCGATGTCGCCGTTCCCATCCATGTCAGCGGTGAGCATCTGGCTAACTTCTTCACTGGGCAGTTTTTCTTCGAGCCACCGAATCTCGATTACTTTCGCCGCCAGGCGCGGGAATTCGGCTTCGACGAATCGGCTTATCTCAAGACTCTGGCGGAAGCACCCGTCTTCACCGAGACGCAAGTTCATTCGATGATGGACTTCCTAACCCGTCTGGCTCAGCTCATTGGCGAGATGGGTTTGGCGCGCATCCACTTGGTTGACGTTAACCGCGAGCTTCAGCACCATCAAGCGCATCTGGCCGAGTTGGTTCAGGCCCGCACCGCCGAGCTGTCCCTGGCCAAGGATGAAGCCGAGTCGGCCAACCGCGCTAAGAGCACCTTTCTCGCAGTGATGAGCCACGAGTTCAAAACGCCGCTCAATGCCATTACCGAGACTTCCGCGTTGTTGCGCCGCGCGGATGGGGCACTGCAACGGGAACAATGGCTTGACCAGATCGACGCGGCGAGCGGTCGCTTGTTCGCGATGGTGGATTCGGTCCTCGATCTCTCCAAGCTCGAGATCGGCCATTTGGTACTCGACCGCATTGATTTCTGGTTGGAAGATGTCATGGGGCGTCTGGCCAATGACATCGGCCCCAAGGCCGAGGCCAAGGACATTGAGCTGATTTTCGATCTCAGCCCCGACATTCCCACCGCCCTGGTGGGGGATCCGCTGCGCCTCGGCCAAATTCTGTTCCATCTCGCTGACAATGCGGTGAAATTCACTGCACCCGGCGGAGAGGTCGTGGTGTGCGCCGAAGCCTATACCGTCCACTCCGCTTCTGCCCTGGAACTCCATTGTTCCGTGCGTGACACCGGCATCGGGATCAGCGAGGTTCAGCAGGCGATGCTGTTTCGCCCCTTTGCCCAGGCAGACATGGCTGCATCTACATCTCGTCGTCATTCAGGGATCGGACTGGGGCTGGTCATCGCCAAAAAACTCGTCGAGCTCATGAGCGGGTTGATCTGGGTCGAGAGTACGTCCGGTCAGGGCAGTCGGTTCGAATTCACGGTCCACCTTGGCCGTCAACCCACCGATGTTCGTGCGCTGGCTCAGGCCATGGTGCGCGTGCTGCTCCCGCGACAGCTCTTGATTATTGACGACAATGCCACCTCGGGTCGCAGCCTGCAGCAGACCCTCCAGACCATGGGCTTTGGCGCCGAAGCGGTGCTCAGTGGTGCGACCGCAATCGAGCGGGTTCAAGCAACAGAGGCTCCAGCTTTCGACCTGGTTTTGGTCGATTGGCGGATGCCCGCGATGGATGCTTTGGCCACCATCCGCACCATGAGGTCGCTCGTCGGTGAAACTCCGGTGGCAATGGTGATCATGGGCACCGCCCGGGAGTTAGCGGCAGCCAAGCAAGAGGCCCAGGAGACCGGGATGCCAGCCTCAGAGATTGCCGGCTATTTGACCAAGCCGGTGATGCTCTCGTCGCTGCTCGACCTGATGCGCGAGGTGTTGATGTTGCAGCGCGCACCGACCGGCAAGATCGATCCTGTCATGCACTGAAAACGGCTGAGTCGCCGTGCGGCAAGCCGAGCCCACCCAGCACCAGGAGCGGGTCCGCTCGCTAAAACCGCTCGAAGTCTTGCTCGTGTCCGGTACTGCCAAACTCATCGTCCGCAGAAGCCGCTTGGCTGTGACGCGGGGCGCTTGCCGGCGCTGCTGTGGCAGCTGGGCTGGAGGCTGACCGCTTGCCGGCGGTCAGTTTGAAAAATGCCATGGTTTCCTGCAACTGCGCGGCTTGTCCGCTGAGTTCCTCGGCGGTAGCGGCCAGTTGCTCGGAGGCTGAGGCGTTTTGTTGGGTGGCCTTGTCGAGCTGACCCATGGCATCGTTGATCTGGGCAATGCCTGAGGCTTGCTCGCCGGAGGCGGCGGTGATCTCCTCAACCAGGTCGGCGGTTTTGATGATGTTGGGTACCATGGCTTCAAACATGCACCCAGCATCCTCAGCAATCGACACACTGTTGGTGGCGAGCTGATTGATTTCCTGTGCGGTGGTGCCGCTGTTTTCGGCCAGTTTGCGCACCTCGGCGGCGACCACGGTAAAGCCCTTGCCATGTTCGCCGGCACGTGCGGCCTCAATCGCTGCATTGAGTGCGAGCAGATTGGTCTTGTAGGCGATTTCCTCAATCATGCCAATTTTGCTGGCGATTTCCTTCATGGCCGTGACGGTGCGATTGACCGCTGCACCGCCCTCACGGGCTTCCTCAGCCGAGCTTTTTGAAATACTGTTGGTCACCCGCGCATTTTCGGTATTTTGCTGCACCGAGGCATTGAGTTCCTCAATGCTGGCGGTGGTTTCTTCGACGCTGGCGGCTTGCTCGGTGGCGCTTTGGCTCAGTGCCTGAGCGGTGGAGCTGACTTCGCTGGAAGCCGAAGACAGATTTTCAGCACCCACCCGAACCTCGCTCACCACCTCCTTGAGCTTGTCGGTCATCACCGCCATCACCGCCATGACACTGGTCTTGTCACCAGCACGTACGTTCAGCGCACGCGTCAGGTCACCCTCGGCGAGCCGCCCGGCGACATCGACGAGTTCCCTCGGATCACCACCTAGCTGGCGTGAAGTGCCGCGTACAATCATGATGGCGGCTGTCAGCCCCAGTAGCAGAGCT
The DNA here is from genome assembly GCF_016583795.1 of Rhabdochromatium marinum. Taxonomy (GTDB): domain Bacteria; phylum Pseudomonadota; class Gammaproteobacteria; order Chromatiales; family Chromatiaceae; genus Rhabdochromatium; species Rhabdochromatium marinum. The sequence goes on from NZ_NRRS01000020.1 coordinate 55,576, forward strand.
ACGAGGCCTGCTCCCATCAGCAGATTACTCGAGGTATGACCCGAGTCAGCCATGGACTGCTGTAATCTGGTGGCATCTGCTTGCAGTTTAGCGCCCATGGCGCTCAGGTTTTGTTGCACTTGCACCAGATTCGGCTCGGATTCGTTGCGGTAGATGGATGCCGCTTCCTGCACACGATCCAGCCGTTCTTCGTTGGTTTCGATAATGTCGTGCAAATAGCCAGCGATGGTTTCCAGTGCCGGCATGGTAACGTCGCGATAGATGCCCTGGGCCTTCTCAACGCCCGCATTGCCGCTCTCTACACTCCCCCAGTCGCTGCTGTATTGATGGCCTTCGGCCAGCGCGGTTTGGATGTCTTGAGCGGATTGATGCAAGACATTGTGCGGTGCTGCGATCTCCTGGAAAATTTCCGCAAGCTGCGGCTCATTTTGAATCAGGCGTGCGCCTTCGGGGCCATAGAGCAGCTTACCCAGGGCAGATTCGCGTGGATTCATCTGCACATTCAGGTTGGTGTCGCCGTTGAGCAAGGCCTCCTGTACCTGCATCGCCCAATGCAGCTGGCTATTTTCGATGTCGGAGATTTGCTGCGTCAGCGTCGGGTCAACCGGCTCGTAAACATCATTAATAGCGACGGCTGATTCATGCAGCTTGCGATGCGGCTCCTCAATCGCTGCCAGCATTGGCTTGAGTGCCGGGAACATCATCTCGGCTTGCTGCCGCGCATCGCTGTAGTACCAACGCCCAAAGGCACACTGCGTTGGATCAAGCTGGATATCGAGTGTATTGACATCCTTGTCGAGGACAAAGGACTTCAGCGCCGATGCCCAGCTCAGGTGCTCAGCCTCGCGGGTGACCAGGTCTGTGCGCAAGTTGTCCGCCTGCACCACCTGTTCGGAGCTGGTGAGCGACGCGATCAGGCTTTGGATTCCCAGTCCGACCCCAAACACCAGCAGCACCAGCACACTTGTAAAGCCGAGGGTGATTTTTGTGCTAAGCGTCATGTGACTTTTTTTCATTATTTTCATCAGTCTTGCGCGAGAAACCCCGCCCTTCAGGGCGGGGAGGTAGAGCGCACCGCGCGTAGCGCGGTTAACCCACCGGTTTCGCTGCCTCCGTTTGGGTTGGAGTGAATGCATAGCCATAGCCGTCGGCGCGTTGCAGCACTCGGCAATGGCGGTATGAAATCCCTTGGACCAGACCCGTTGCGGTCTGGAGATTGAAGCGCCCGGATGCACGAACGGCCACGCGCCCGAGATGGGTTCCGGCTTTCTTGCCCTTTGGCACCTCAGCGATGACCCGATCTCCGGTCTGGAATCCTTTAACGCGCTTCTCACGCATCAAATAACCGCGTGGAAAGCCAAAGCGGTTAAGACGGGTACGCTGGTAACAGCCGCGCCCGGTGGCCTTGATCGCAAGTGTCGGGATGGCCCAGCCCTGCAGGGCATCGAGTTGACCCACACAGGCGGCATCAAGCGCATGGGTCTTGGGAATCCCAAGGCGCTGACGGTTGTATTTGGTCTGGCCGCCTGACCCCGTGGTCACGGGCAAGCCGGTGGCCTTGAGTTGTTCAAACAGCGCCCAGCGGGTGGCATTGACCGCTGCGGCATCGCGAAGCGGGGCCTTGGCCTGTGCCTGAATACGGCGCAACCGCTCGGGTTGATGAGCCAGAAACACCTCAATCGGCTGATTCC
>NZ_NRRS01000021.1 GCF_016583795.1 Rhabdochromatium marinum
ACGCAACCGTTCATCAAGAACCGGTTCAAGAAGCTCAAACCGCCGTTTTAGTGTGTCGCCATTGACCATGCCATAAGCATAGCAGCAGCCCTCAAAGTGAGACACTTATTTTGTGACAGGCCCTTAGCCTGCGAAGCAAATTCAAACTCAGCGCCAAGAGCGCAATCAGAGTGCCAATGCCAGCGACCAGGGCTGCGGCTTGAGCCGCAGCCTCACCTTTGATCAACAGCAATCCGAGCCCCAGCACGCCAAGCGCCAGGCACCAGAATAGTCGCATACGCCAGGACGAGTCACACCCGCCAGCTGTGGTCAGATTCGCCAGTGCGTAGAGCTGAGCGCCCAGCATGGCTGCCAGCAGTCCGCTGGCGGCGAGCAGGCCCAGGCCAAGTCCCAAGGTTAGCGCAGGGGCACTGAACACCCCGGGCTCAAACAGCGCCCAAGCATCGAGGGCGGTCATAGTGCTGTGGCTATGCATGGAGCTGGAGTCAGCGGCAAGTGCCAGTCGCAGCTGCGCGCCGTCGGCTAGACTGATCCACAGGAAACTCACCAGTGTCGGCACCAGCAGGCCGGCCAATAACAGCTCGCGCAGAGGGCGTCCGCGCGAAATGCGGGCGATAAACAGCCCAACCAGCGGGGCTGACAGCAGACAGCGGATGAACGCCTGTTGCGTCCAATCGCCAGACCAATGGCCGCCATGCCCGGTCAAGAACGGCTGAGTCGCAAAACTCAGGCGGGGCAACGCGCTCAGATACTCCCCAATAGTGGCAATGGTCAGTTTGGCGCCATCGAGTGCCCCGCCACTGATCCACACCACCACCATCAACCCCAGCAACGCCAGGCTTGCCGCCAGCGCCAGGGGTTTGAGGCCGCGTTGCAGTCCAGCGATAGCCGCCAGGGAGGCCACCAGCACGATTACCAGCAGCACCACCACCTCGGTGGTTTGAGCCAGGGCATAGCCGCTCAGCTGACTGAGCCCGGATGTCAGCCACCCAGCGCCCAGCGGCATCGCCAGTATGAGCGCAAAAACCGCTCCCAGCAGCAGCGCCAGCTCCGTGGCAGTCCGCACGCCGAGCCGCCAGGTTTGTGGTGCATAAAGGTTCGAGGTTCCCAGATGGCGGGGCTGAAGCGCCAGCAACCGCGCGCAGACCAGGGCCCAGACCCAGGCATGCAGGCCCCAGTGGAATTGAGCCTGGGCCAGCGCCGCCAGAGCGGTATCGGGCGACCTATCAGGGTATTGGTATTGCGACAGCTCCGGCCAGGGCGCCACGCCCCCCCAAACAATCAGCTGACTGCCCAGCCCCGCTGTCAGCAGCATGGCAAACCAGGCCAGACGGCTGAACTCTGGATGGCTGAGGCCGCCAAGCCGCTGGCGCCCGCGTGCACCCAGCGCCACCCACAACAGCAGACCCAACAGCAGAGTCGCCACCGGCGTGTTGAGCCAGTACAGACAATGCAGCAATGATGCGGCGATGCGCTGGGCATGCACGGCAGCCTGCGCATCGACCAGCCCCCAGGCGATGGTCAGCAGTGGCAAGCCCAGACTGAGGCTGATCAGCGTGCGGATGATGCTGGACTCCGCCGCCTGGTTGGCCACCAGGGCCGACTGGTGATCGCGAGACTCCATTATGACTGCAAACCCGAGATGTCAAACAGGGCGCTGGCTTCCGCCGCTGGCTGATGGGGTTGCCGGGGGTCGAACTGATAGCCAAAGAGTTCAATGTCGCGCGCGAAATGCCGGGCGATCCACTCTGCGGTCTCATCGGTGTAATAGTGGCGGTAATCCGAGTCGCGATCAGCCGCGCGGCGGTGATGCGGCAAGGCTGGGATGCGCAGGTGCAGATGCTGGCAGATATGGGCAAAATCCTGGTTCAGCTGTTCGTAACGGCCGATAAAATCGACACACAGCTGTCCGTGCAAATCAATCAGATAGTCACTTTGGCGTTCGATTGAAGTGTCAATGTGATACTGGTAAGGGCGCTGCGGGTCGAGCTTCCAGCGCAAAAAGTCGGTGAAAGTGTCATGTCCGCCCAAATAATGTGGACGCTCGCGGCGGATATGGTGATACGAGCTGACCTGCAAATCCCAGGGATTGCGCACAAAGGCAAACTTAAACAATCCGGCAAAGACTTCGTGCGGGAGTAATTCCTTGGCGGCAATCAGCTTGGCATGACGGGGTAGCTTGACCGCCAGCCGATGCCCGCTCAGGTGGCTCAGGCGCGCGCACAGGAAGATCGGCCAGTACCAGGGATCGCGCCAGCGCAGCCGGCCCAGAGCCGCGCGCACGCTGGTGCCGCCTGTTTTGGCGATATGTACAAACAAAAAACCATGTCCGGGCGAAAGCAGCATGGGCTATTGATCCACCGGAACCAAATCGCGATAGGCGTGCCAGGTGGCATGGCCGAGCAGCGGCATGGCGATGACCAGTCCGATATAAAGCGTCAGAAACCCCAGGCCAACGCAGGTGACGATAATCACCGCCCAGAATCCCATGGGTAGCCAGTTGGTTGTCACCGCCTTAACACTGGTGCGAATGGCCGTGAAGCCATCGATTTTCCGATCCACCAGCATGGGCACCGAAATTGCACTGATGGCGTAAGCGATACCAGCCAGCACGAAACCCACCAGCACGCTGGCAAAAACAAAGACATTGTTCTCACCCGACAGGAACACCACGCGAAAAAAATTCTCCAACGGCGGGTGAATGCTGGTGTAAAGCAGCGCGAACAGAAAGAAATTAGCCAGCATCCAGAACTGCATAATAATGATAAGTCCAGCCGTAATAATACTCAGCTGCCCCTGATTGCGCCGCCAAGCCTCCAGTGCATGACAAAATTGCAGGGGTTCGTGCTTTTCGACATGCGCGCTGATCTGATACAGTCCCAGCCCAATCACGGGCGCCAGCAAATAAAACCCCGCCGCCAAAAAGGGCACGATAAAGGTATAGCCCTTGGATACCAATGCCCAGGTCATGAGCACGCTGATCAGCACCAGCACCGCGCCATAGGTCAGGCTGTATCGGCGCGCCTGGCGCAAGTCATCCCAGCCTTTTGCCAGCCATTCCCACGGCTGAGCCAGGGTAATACGGTTCACGCGAATGCCATCATCGACGGCCTTTGCAGCGGAAGTGGTAACGGCTTGATCCAGATCCATAGCCTGATCCGGATTCATTATAGAGCTTGGCATCATGAATTCCTCAAGCAGGGAGGGGCTGGGGTCCTGAGCAATCGCGTCAGGTGCGGTCAGGCTGAGCGGTGCTGTGCCACCACAATCAGACCTTCACTGAATAATTGAGAAAGCCGGTCAAAATTACAAGGGGGACCGCAGATGCGCCGCCATGGTGCGCCGCTGGCTGCGGTTCGCACCATTTGAGCCACATCACCAACACCGCTGTAGCCAACCCAGCGTGAGCAGCAGCGCTTCCATGGCCCACTCAGATGGACGGCATGATTTATGCTTATACTTACAGGTTGGGTGTTGCCAATGCGATTGCGATTAAGCGGAGCGCAGATCATGAAGAGCCGGGTTCTTTACCACGACATCATGCATTGCACAGCTGACGGGGTGCTGGGTAATCATTTGTATTCGGGACGCGCGGTTGGCATCAGCGAGCCCGAGGATGTCTTAATGCTGCACCCGCAACTGCGCGCGGACTGGGACGCGCTCTGCGCCCATTATCAGCGCATTGGGCTGCGCCACAGCCAACAGGTTATCTGGGATATTGACCGCACCCGGCTACGGGATTTGACCGAGCATCGGCTGTCGGTATTCTTTTTTGGCTCCGCCGAGCATCAGGTCCGCCCGGATCCGTCCTGGTATGAGACTGTCGCGACCATCAACTGCAAAAACGCCTTCATGACCCATGCCCAGCGGCTCGGCGTCCCAGTCCCCGTCACCCGATGCTTTGCCCAGGTGAGCGCCATCCAGGAGGATGACATCGCGGCCACCGAGTTTCCCTGTTATCTGAAAGCCGCCATTTCTGTCTCCGGTGTTGGTATTTTCCGCTGCACCAACGCCGCCGAGCTGCGTGAGGCCTGCCGCCAGTTCGCACCGGACCTGGCCGTGCAAATTCAGCAGGAAGTCCGCGCCACGACCTTTCTGAACCTGCAATACAGCTGCGAAGAGGGCGCCGTCAGACGATTGGCAGCCACCGAGCAGGTGCTCGATGGCTATGTGCACCAGGGCAACCGCCATCCGGCCTCGCAGGCACCCTGGGAATTGGTCGATCCCTTGGCTAACTGGCTGGGCGAGCGCGGCATACGCGGCCTGTTTGCATTCGATCTGGCGGTGCTGGAGGCAGCGGAGGGCACTGAGTATCTGGCCATTGAATGCAACCCGCGCTATAACGGTGCCTCCTACCCGACCCTGATTGCGGACAAACTCGGCATTCGCGAATGGCTTGCACTGGCCTTTGGCACCCGCCATCGGCGACTAGCCGATCTGGACCTGAGTGGGCTAGAGTATGATCCAACAACAGGTACCGGGGTGGTTCTGGTCAACTGGGGACCCATCCAGGTGGGCAAATACCTGGCCCTGCTGGCCGGTGATCGCACGCAGCAAGAGGCACTGGCTGCCGAGCTGACCACCCGCTGTTAATAGCCTGCAATCCATCTCCGGCGGCCGCCGTGATCTGGCCGTCGGCCACTGACCGCGACAGCCTTGCACCATGACTTCCAGCTATTCCTTAATGATCCACGGCGGCGCTGGCGCGCTTGACAATGTGCGCGATCAGGCCATCGCTGTGCGCTATCTTGAAAGTATCCGCCTAGTACTGGAATTCGGTCGCGAGATCCTCGCGCGCGGCGGCACAGCCGTGGAAGCGGTGGAAAGCTGCGCCTCGGAACTCGAAGATAATCCGCTGTTTAACGCCGGCTGTGGCTCAGTGCTCAATGAGGACGGCCAGGTGGAAATGGACGCTGGTATCATGGATGGTCGCGATCTGGCCGCCGGTGCCGTCGCCGGCGTCAGTGGCATCGCCAATCCGGTTCAACTGGCGCGCCTAATCATGGACGGCAGCGAACACGTCCTGCTCTGTGGCGAGGGCGCACGACGCTATGCGGAATATTGCGGCGTTCCCATCACACCCGATGATTACTTCCGCACCCCCGAACGGATCGCTCAGCTCGAGCAGGCCAAAGTGCACCGGGCTATCATGCTCGATCATGATGAGTCCGGCGAGGCACAGAAATATGGCACCATCGGCGCAGTGGCGCGCGATCTCAATGGCAATCTGGCCGCCGCAACCTCAACCGGCGGCATTGTCAACAAGCGCCTTGGACGCATCGGTGACTCCTGCATCATCGGCGCCGGTGTCTATGCCGACAACGCCAGCGGCGCCATCTCCACCACCGGCTATGGTGAGGATTTTATCCGCACAGCGCTTGCAAAAATGGCGGGCGATCTGATCGAATACCGTGGCTTGGATGCCAATGGCGCGGTTGAATTCGCGCTCAAGCATTTTCGCCGTAAGATCGGCGGTCGCGGCGGACTGATTTGCATTGATCATCAGGGCCAGTGCGCCAGCGCCATGACCACCAAGAAAATGATCCACGGCTGGATCGAGCACGGCGGCGCCAGTCACTGCCAGTTTTGAAGCGCCGCACTCACTCACACACCAACGGAGGAACAGGCGTGGAATTATTCGGATTTGCAAAAGATGTCGGGCGGCGGATATTCGGCAAGGAGTCCGAAGCGGATCAAAAAATCCGTGAAATGTTAGAAGCCGATAATCCGGGCATTCAAGACCTGGATGTCAAGGTGAAAGACGGCACTGTAGCGATTTCCGGTCGCGCCGAGGAGGCAGCGGCACTAGAAAAGGCCGTGCTGATGGCCGGCAATGTCCAGGGAATTGCCGAGGTTGACGCGAGCGCCGTAGCGGCGCCCGCAGCCGTGGAAGAAGTCGATTACTATCTGATCGAAGCAGGCGATACCCTGTCGAAAATTGCCCAGCAATTTTATGACGATGCCACTGCCTACCCGCACATCTTCGCAGCCAATCGCGAGGTCATTAAAGACCCGGATCTGATCTTTGTCGGACAGAAAATACGCATCCCACGCCAGCCGGCCTGACGCACCGGCTAGCCTGAGTTCAGCGCCCGCCCCTCCCGCTACGAATCCGCCCCAGCCTCTGCGGTGATTTCAACCTGATCGCCGCAGCGGGTGACGGAACCGGCGACTTTGGGGGCATTCTCTTTCAAGGCATCGTGCAACCGATCACAGAGCGTCGAGAGCACCTTAATGCGCGCAAAGGGCTTGTCGTCACCCTCCACCAGGGTCCAGGGAGCGTACTCCGTGCTGGTACGCGCCACCATCTCATTGACAGCGGCCTTATACTGCGGCGCTTTGTCGCGGTTGCGCCAGTCCTCATCGGTGATCTTGTATTGCTTATAGGGCGTATTTTCGCGATCACGGAAACGCGCCAGTTGCTCGTCATCGCTGACCTGGAGCCAGAATTTCAGCAGAATGGCCCCATGTTCGACCAACTGCTCCTCGAAGTCGTTGATTTCGCTGTAGGCACGGCGCCATTCCGATTCGGTCGCGAATTCCTCGACGCGCTCGACCAGCACCCGACCATACCAGGAACGGTCGTAAATGATCATGGAGCCCTCACGCGGAATGTGGCGCCAGAAACGCCACAAATAATGGTGGGCTTTTTCCTCGTCCGTAGGGGCTGCGACTGGAATGGCGCGATACAGGCGCGCGTCCACCGCGCTGGTAATGCGACGGATGGCACCACCCTTGCCGCCAGCATCCATGCCCTCGAATACCAACACCGTGGTGCGTTTTTTCTTATAAGCCTTCCAGGTTAGTTCGTTGATCTCGTTCTGCAAACGCTTCAATTCGGATTTATACAGATCGCGTTCCAGTTTTTGTGTCAAGTCCAGCTGATCGAGCAGGGTAATTTGCGCCGGGGCGCTGTCGGGCAGGTCAAGCGGGTCGGCCGTTGGTGGCGGCTCAGTCGGCAGCGGTTGACGAATACGCGTGCGAATGGCCTGTAACAGGGTCTTACCCACGGTCAGATCGCGATAGCGGCTGTCGGTCGCCTCGACCAGATACCAGGGCGCAATGCCGCGGTCGGTTTGGCGAATCAGACGCTCGGCAACATGCTCGAAGAGCTGATACTGCTCGGAGAACTTGGACTTTTCCGGCAACATCTTCCAGCGACTGCGATCATCGCGCGACAAATCCTTCAGCCGCCGCTTTTGATCCTTTTCGCTCAAATGAAACCAGAATTTGACAATCAGGGCGCCGTCCTGAGTCAGCATGCGCTCGAAGTCCTCAATGCGACTCAGTTCGGCATCCAGCGCAGCATCGTTGCACAAGCCCTGAAAGCGATGCTCAATCGGCGCCAGATACCAGCCACCAAACAACACGGCAATCTCGCCGCGCGGCGGCAAACTGCGCCAAAAGCGCCAGTATCTGGGGCGTTCACGCTCCTCGTCGCTCAAATCCCAATAAGCAAAGGTTTGCAGGCCACGCGTGTCCAGCCATTCGTTCAGCCGGTTGACCACTTCGCCCTTACCGGCCGCCTCCACCCCGGCCACAATGACAATCACCGGAATCTGGGTTTCGCGCAACTGCCGCTGCACCTCCAACAGCTGAGTGCGCAACTCATCGCGTTGCTCCTTGAACTCTTGCTTGCTGACCGCACGGCCGACTTTGGTGGCTTCGAACATACTGATTTTGCTCCGCTGCGAAACTGGGTCCTCACTGGATCAGAAGACCGGGCCGAAAGACTGAATTTCAAAACGCGCTAAACGCCAGTCAGTCTAACCGATGCCGGCCTCACAGGTCTGCGCCAAGGCCGCACCGGCCTGAACCCATCAGTTCTTCACACGCAGTGCAGCGCGCGTGATGCAGACATGGCCTTGACCATCGGATGCTGTCACAAACAGCAGGTGGCGGCCTTGCCGTTTGGGAGCGCGCAATTTCAGCTGCGGCGTTTGAAACTCAAACCGAGCCTTCACCAGATCGGCGGCTTTTTGTTGACGCCAGCTGTCAAGCGGCCAGAAATTTGCCCCAAAGCTCAGCGAGTCGCCATCGGGGTCAGCCGCGATGACATCAAGAGTAAAGGCTTCTTTTGGCGCCAATTCAGACACCGCAATACGCACAGCCGCACATAAAGGTGGGCGGTTAGCCGCCTCCTTTCCGGTATAAAACGCTTGTACCGCTGCGTAGGTGAGGCGTTTTTGCTCACCGAGCGTCAATGGCCACCAGGTCTGGTCATCGGGCTTGGGGTCACCAAGCATAAAAACAAAGGCCCCAAAGCTGTGCCGTGCACGCGCCCTGAGCTGGGCCAGATAAAGCTGGTAACGCTGGGCTTTGTCGATGTCGGAGGGATCAATCGGCACCTCAAGGTGATCGCGACCGCTGTCTTCCGGGCGAATCGGTCCCATTTCGGTCAGGATGAAGGGTCGGGTCTCTCCCAGTTGCTTCAGTTTCCAGCGGAGGCGCAAGACATCCCCGTAGTGGTTAACACCAACCACATCAATCGCCGACACCTCCCTCAGGTGCCGGGCACGCCGCCATCCAGCCGCCGCATAGCTCACCAGATGCGCCGGGTCTTCCTGTTTTACCATGCGCGCGAGCGACTGCAAGAAGGCCTTGATACCGGCAATTTCACGCGCGTCCTTACCAGCGGCATAAAAGACTTCATTGCCCAGCGTCCAGAGCATCACCGCCGGGTGATCCTTGTAGCGGCGCACATAGGCGCGTACCTGCTTGCGCACGGCTTTGAGTTGCGGGTGGTCGGGCTGGGTATAGGTCAGATTCGGGTGCACCGCGCTGCCTGGGTGGGGAAGCCAGATGCCGACATTCACCTGTAATCCGCGCGCCTGGGCCTCGTCCAGGTAGCGCTGGTTGGTACTTTCCAGGCCCCAGGTGCGCACGGCATTGGCGCCAAGTTCTTCGGCAAGTGCCAAATAATTCGTGCCATCAGCGCCCATGCGCTCACGACAGCCGACGCCCTGAATAAAAAACGGCTGGCCGTCCAGCTGCAGGCTCCAGTCACCCGGCTTGCCACTGATGGTGGTCCCAAGCGCGAATGCTGGTCGCAATGTCAGCGGCATCAGTGCCAGGAACAACAACACCAAGCAGAGCCTTGGATTAAGACTTAAAACGCGCATTGACCCCACCAGCCGCCATGGTTTGACGGGTCACCCAACCCTGTCGGTTGAAGGTGGCAATGGCGTAGAGCCGAATGAGCCACAAAAACACCAAGTAGAAGGGCAGCAGCAACACCAGGAACCACCGCCAGCCTGGACGATGGGCGGCAAGCGCGCGATACCCCGGCCAGGCGCGCAGGCTTCGGGTCAGAGTCAGCCCCAGCAGTAGCAGGGCAATGCGCAGGGTCACACCACCGGCATCTGGTCCGAACCACCAGAAATGTCCGCTCCAGAGGCTGTGCCCGAGCAAAAAGAGCAAGACGCCCACCAGCAGCGGATTCAGCCAAGCGGCAATCATGCCCCAGGTGACCAGCGGATAGGAGCGCCACACCCACAATCGATCCCAGAACAGCGCCCGCAGCGTGCGCCGGCAGGTGTTACGGTACCAGCGGGTGCGCTGCATAAAGAGAGCTTTGGGACTATCTGGCGAGATGGTTTCAACCACGGCTGTGGCTTGATAGAGCGTGCGCCAGCCGCTTTCGAGCAGCAGACTGGTTATGCGGCCATCGTCACCGGAGATGCAGCGGCGCCCTAAAAAGGTCTCGTGGGTCAGACCATCAAGCAGGGGCAGCACAGCTGCGCGGCGATAGGCCACGGTGCGCCCGGCCAGTACGGGCACCTGTCGCCACAGGCTAAAAGCGGGATAACCGATGGAATACTTGACTTTTTCACAGAGAAAGTCAAAAAAGGTCCACATCGTACGCAAGGGCTCATAGACTTGCTGATCTCCAACCACACCGCCCACATCGGCGCGATCAAACGGCTTGATCAGTTCGCAAATCGCATCGGGGCGCACCAACACATCCGACTCCACCGAGACCACCACCTCGGAGCGCGCGAGTTCAATCCCCAAGCGCAGTGAAAACCGTTTGCCGGAAAACTGACCCGTGGCCAGTCGCAGCCGCGCATCTGTTGGCAGATTGGCCTTCAGCCAGGGAATCAGGTCAGGCTCGCGGCGATCGGTAATGACAATCAGCTCAGCCACTTCCCACGCCGGACGGGCCAGGAGCAGGCTAAGCGATTGGCGCAATACTTCACGATCTTCGTTGTAAACCGGCATGATGACGGATACCGCTTTGCCGTAGCCCTGCCGGATCGGGCGGTAAAACTGCGCCAGCAGGAGCTTGAACATCCAGTTCGCCCAGAAATAACCAACAATGCCCAAAAACAGGGTGAGCTGCTGGGCAAGCAGCCATTCCCGCAGAGCGGCCAGCATTAGGAGCGAAGCCTTGCGGCTGCCGCCTCAGGCTGCGGCCAATCCCTGGATTCCGACACCGACACCGAGCGACTGAGCGCTTGATGCAGGAAGTCAAAGACGGCCACAGCGGCGCCCAGGATCCGCTCGGGATCGTGGTGCTGCAAGCAAACCTCGTTTTCGAGCGCGGCACTAAAGTGACGCCAATCGGCGGCGGGTGAGGGATCGGCTTGAGTGCCAAGAAAATCAAACGGCAGTGTCTCGGCCTGGGGGCCGAGATTGCGTTTGAGCCGTTGTGAAATGACTCGCCCGCCGAGGGTGGCGCCTTCCAGGACATAGAGCCCACCAAGCGCTTCGGCCTCGTCGCGCACCAGATGCAGCAGGTCATCGGATTGGTCACTATGCGCGGGCGGTAGAGGGATCTTGAGTGCGGCCAGATCGCGCTGAAGCGCCGGCAACTTGGGGCGCACCCCCAGCCGGATCAACAGGGCCTGCGAGCACCGTGCATAAAGATGCGGCTCGATCAGCGCATAGGGGCTGGCCATGGCGGTGAGGTAGGCTCGATAGATGGCTGCGTCCACTTCCGGCGCCATCAGATTGCGCATCAGGGGCAAGGCTTCGGTTGCGGCATGCAGCGCGGCGGTCCTGGTGCGCAGTTCGTTCATCAGCGCACCAGGACGCCCAACGGGTGAATCTGTTGTTAACATAAACAAAAAAATTTGATCGACCAGCGGCTTAATGCTCACTACGCTCAGCTGGCAGCTCATTGAAATCTTGCATGAGAGACACCTTGCAGTGCCCGTCATCCAGATCGCCCAGACATCCGGGAGCCACGAACGCTGGCGCATTGGCGCCAAGCAATTGCCGCAAATCCACCGCGCTCTGTTGCAGGTGCGCGCGCTCAAGCTTCAGAGCCTGGATTTGCTTAGCTGCGAGCCGATTGGCTTGCCGGTCAATCAGCAAGTCAAATTCCAGTTGCGCAATGCGCACCTCCAGCGCCTGGCTGCGCTGTTGTAAGCGCCGCAGTCGTTTGCGCTCGTGACGCAAAGCCAACACCTGAGCCTCATAGCGCGATGGCATCGCCATGAACTGCTGCACCAGCCACGGCGAAGCCGCCGACAGCAGCCAGGGCGTCAGCAGCAACATCACAATCAAAAACCAGCCGACCCATTCCTTGCGCGCCGCAATAATTTGCGGTCGATAGATCGATCTTGCACGTACGCGAGCCACAACGCCTGACTCCTGACCTCCATTGTGGCCAAGTGAGAGACCCAAACAAAAGAAGCCGACTGGCAACCAATGGGAGAAAAAAGGGCGCCGCAGCGCCCTTCGTCTGTTACATTGTAACGCAGGCTGCGCCCGTTACTTTACTTTCGGGTCAAGTTCACCCTTAGTATAGCGCTCAGTCATGGCATCCAGCGACAACGCCGTGATCTTGCTGGCGTTGCCGGCGGTACCGAAGGCTTCGTAGCGGGCCTTGCAGATGTCCTTCATCGCCGTGGTGGCGGCAGCAAAATACTTGCGCGGATCAAAGTTCTTGCGATTTTCAGCCAAGTGCTTGCGAATCGCGCCGGTGGAAGCCATGCGCAGATCGGTGTCGATATTAACCTTGCGCACGCCATGCTTGATACCTTCGGCGATTTCCTCGACTGGCACACCATAGGTCTCGCCCATGTCACCACCGAACTGGTCGATGATTTTCAGCCACTCCTGGGGCACCGAAGAGGAACCGTGCATGACCAAGTGCACCGTGGGGATGCGCTCATGGATTTCCTTGATGCGGCTGATCGCCAGAATGTCGCCCGTCGGCGGCCGGGTAAACTTGTACGCGCCATGCGAGGTGCCAATGGCAATGGCCAGGGCATCAACATGAGTTTTGTTGACAAAGTCGGCGGCTTCATTAGGATCGGTCAGCAGCTGGCTGTGATCCAGCGTCCCCTCGGCACCGATGCCGTCTTCCTCGCCAGCCTGACCGGTTTCGAGTGAACCCAGGCAACCCAGCTCACCTTCGACCGAAACGCCGCAGGCGTGGGACATCTCGACCACCTTGCGGGTGACATCGACGTTGTACTCATAGGTGGTTGGGGTCTTGCCATCTTCGCCCAGCGAGCCATCCATCATGACCGAGCTGAAGCCCAGCTGAATGGAACGCTGGCACACCGGCATGGAGGTGCCGTGATCCTGGTGCATGCACACTGGAATATGCGGCCATTCCTCAATGGCGGCCAGAATCAAATGACGCAGAAAGGGTGCACCGGCATACTTACGCGCACCGGCTGAGGCCTGCACGATGACCGGGGAGTCGGTTTCATCGGCCGCCTCCATGATCGCGCGCATTTGCTCAAGATTGTTGACGTTAAATGCAGGAACACCGTACTGGTATTCGGCCGCATGATCCAGCATTTGGCGAAGCGAAATGAGGGCCATTGCAATACTCCTCTGTCGTTGACGTAAAAACTTGAATCCTGCGCTTGACGGCCAGCCTGGCCCGTCAATCGTCAGCGAGCAGATGATGCTCGCCGACACGCATAATCTTCATGATGTTGGTCTGTCCCTCCACACCGCAGCGATCGCCTTTGGTGATGAGAACCAGATCCCCGTTCTGCACCGTTCCCTGGCGCAACAGCTCTGCAATCACTTCCTTGTTGACCTCGTGGATATTGGCGCTGGAGACATCGAACCGAATCGGGTAGACCCCCCGAAACAGCGTGACCTTGCGTCGCGTCGCGACTTGTCGGGTCATGGCATAAATGGGGATACCGGAGCTGATGCGCGACATCCATTTCACCGTCGAACCGGATTCGGTCAAAGCCGCGATGGCCTTGACACCGAGATGATTGGCCGTGTACATCGCTGCCATTGCAATGGCTTCGTCTACTCGGCCAAAAACGGTATCCAGACGATGGGACGAGCGGCGCACCAGGCGTTCCTTCTCGGCCTCGGCGCAAATGCGCGACATGGAATCGACCACCTTGGCGGGATTTTTGCCGATGGAGGTCTCAGCCGAGAGCATCACCGCGTCGGTGCCATCCAGCACAGCATTGGCCACATCAAACACTTCAGCCCGAGTTGGGATGGGGTTTTCGATCATCGACTGCATCATCTGCGTGGCGGTGATCACCACACTGTTGCGCTCGCGCGCCAGACTGATCAGGCGTTTCTGCACCGCCGGCAGCTCAGCATCGCCAATTTCGACCCCCAGGTCGCCACGCGCCACCATGACCGCATCGGCGGTATCGATGATGTCGTCCAAGGCGCCCAGAGCCTCGGCACGCTCAATCTTGGCAACAATGCCTCCCTGCCCTCCAGCCGCTTGCAGCAGCGCGCGGGCTTGGCGCACATCATCACCGTTGCAGACAAAAGAGACGGCAACATAATCGGCCTCGACCTCGGCGGCGAACTGAATATCCGCTTTATCCTTCTCAGTCAGCGCCGGAGCCGAAAGCCCACCGCCCTTCTTATTGATACCCTTGCTGTTCGACAGCTTGCCGCCATGTCGCACCCGACATTGGATGCGCGGCCCCTGCACAGCGGTCACTTCCAGTTCAATGGCACCGTCATCCAGCAACAGCACATCGCCGGGAACCACATCTTCGACCATACTCGGCAGGGTGGTCCCCACTCGGGTCGCATCACCGGCCTCAAGCGGACAAGCGGCATCAATGGCAAAGTCACCGCCAGTGCGCAGCTCAATCGGACCATCAGCGAAGCGACCGATGCGGATCTTGGGGCCCTGCAGATCGATCAGGATTCCCAACGGCCAGCCCTTGGCGCGCGCGGTTGTGCGCACCTGCTGCACACGTTTGCGCTGACTTTCATGGCTGTCGTGCGACATATTGAGCCGCACGACATTGAGTCCGGCATCAATCATGGCCTCCAGCACGCCCGGGGCATCCGTGGCCGGCCCAAAGGTGGCGACAATTTTGGTCCGTCTTGGCATCAGGGTTTAATCCTTGGCTCGCGCCTCAAGCATGGCGACTGCCGGGAGCACCTTGCCTTCCAGATACTCCAGAAAGGCACCACCAGCGGTGGAAATATAGGACACCTTGTCATAGATGTCGTATTTCTGAATGGCCGCAATGGTGTCACCACCACCGGCCAGGGTAAAGGCGTCGGTCTCAGCGATGGCCATGGAAATGGTCTTGGTGCCCGCGCCGAACTGATCAAACTCGAACACCCCCACCGGGCCGTTCCAGACCACGGTGCCGGCCTTTTTGATGATTTCGGCCAGGGCATTAGCACTATCGGGGCCGATGTCGAAGATCATGTCGTCATCCGCCACCGCGTCGGCCTTTTTCTGCACCGCCGGCTCGTTTTCATTGAACTGCTTGCCGACCACCACGTCGGTCGCGATCGGGATGGTGGCACCAGCGGCCTCGGCTTTTTCCATCAGCGCCTTGGCAGTCGCAACCAGATCATCCTCACACAGCGATTTGCCGACATTGTGACCGGCAGCCTTAATAAAGGTATTGGCAATGCCACCACCGACTACCAGTTGATCGACCTTGGTTGACAGCGACTCCAGCACCGTCAGCTTGGTGGAAACCTTGGAACCGCCCACAATGGCAACCATGGGCCGCTTAGGCTTAGCCAGCGCCTTCTGCAGCGCGTCCAGCTCCTCGGCCAGCAGCAGACCGGCGCAGGCCGCAGGCGCGAACTTACCCGCGCCATGGGTGGACGCCTGGGCGCGGTGCGCGGTGCCAAAGGCATCCATCACATACACGTCGCACAGACTGGCGTACTGCTTGGCCAGGTCTTCATTGTCCTTTTTCTCGCCCTTATTGAAACGGACGTTTTCGAGCAATACCAGCTCACCGTCGGCAACTTCCGGAGCTGTCTCAAGATAGTCCTTTACCAGACGCACCTCGCGGCCCATCTTGGCGCCGAGATCGGCCGCGACCGGAGCCAGCGAGTTTTCCTCAGAATAGACGCCTTCTTCCGGACGCCCCAAATGGGACATCACCATGACTTTGGCACCGGCTTTCAGGCAGTGCTCAAAAGTGGGCAGGGAAGCGGTGATGCGCGCATCCGAAGTCACCTTGCCGTCCTTCACCGGGACGTTGAGGTCGGAGCGAATCAGTACACGCTTACCAGCGAGATCAAGATCAGAGAGTTTGGTGAAGGACATGGGACAACTTTCCTCCGGAAATTGAGCAAATAGGCGATTGGATACGATACAGCGCAACCATGAGAGGACATGAGCGCCTCAATCGATATCGCCAGGTTTGACTTCAAGATCGTATTTTTCAACATTGAAGTCATAAAAGGTGTAGGTATCGCCTTCTTCATCCTCCAACTGGATGTCGAAGATGGGGGAGTCAAACCCGCGAAGGGTAACTTTGCCACGATAGCCATTTGGCAGCACATCATCGCCGAGCACATCGTCCTGCCAGTCATCGGAACTCGCCGGGCTGACATAGAGATAGTCAATGGTATAGCCCGTGCTGTTGGTGATATTGATGTAATAGTCACCCGCCAAGGCCAGGGTTGAGTAACCGAAAACCAAGAACAAAATCGTCCAAGCTGTACGCAACATGGCTCAATGCTCCTAAAGTTTTGCCGACTATACCCAGCAATGATGAAAAAACCTTGGTGCCCGAACCCCCGGCCATATCGGTTGATAACCGGTATGGCCGGGAACATTCAGCGAACTTACTTCGAGACGTGCTGCGCCATACGCAGGAAGTTGCAGGTATAGCCGTACTCATTGTCATACCAGGAGACGACCTTCACAAAGGTCGAATCCAGCATAATGCCAGCGCCAGCGTCGAAGATGGACGGCGTGCCACAACCACGGAAGTCGGTCGAGACCACCTTATCCTCAGTGTAAGCCAGCACGCCAGCCAGGTCACCAGACTCAGAGGCCGCCTTCATGGCCGCGCAGATGTCGTCATAGGTGGCTTCCTTGCTCAGCTCGCAGGTGAGATCGACCACCGACACATCAGAGGTCGGTACGCGGAAGGCCATGCCGGTCAGCTTCCCATTCAGCTCGGGCAGTACCTTGCCTACCGCCTTGGCCGCGCCAGTTGAGGACGGGATGATGTTCTCGAGGATACCGCGACCGCCACGCCAATCCTTCATGGAAGGGCCGTCAACCGTCTTCTGGGTAGCAGTCGCGGCATGCACGGTGGTCATCAGGCCACGCTTCAGGCCCCAGTTGTCGTTCAGCACCTTGGACACCGGCGCCAGACAATTGGTCGTACAGGAGGCGGCTGAGATAATGGCCTGGCCGTCATAGGTCTTGTGGTTGACACCATAGACAAACATCGGAGTGCTGTCCTTAGAGGGCGCGGACTGCACCACCTTCTTGGCGCCAGCATCAATGTGCGCTTGGCAGCTTTCGGTGGTCAGGAAAAAGCCGGTGCACTCCAGAACCAGGTCGGCACCAACATCGCCCCACGCGAGCTTGGACGGATCTTTCTCGGCGGTCAGACGGATTTTGTTACCGTTGACGATCATGGTGTGGCCATCGACGCTGATATCACCGTCAAAGTTGCCATGCACCGAATCGTACTTGAGCATGTAGGCCAGATAATCGGGGTCGAGCAGGTCGTTGATGCCAACCACCTGCATATCCGGAAAGTCCTTGGCAATGGCACGAAACGCCATGCGACCAATACGACCAAAACCGTTAATTCCTACTTTTAAAGCCATGGGGTACTACTCCTCAGTCAGATACTCAGTCAATCGAATAATAATTAGGAACCACTACAGCAGGCTTTCCACCGCAGCCGTCACAGCCTCGGCGGTCACGCCAAAGGCTTTATACACATCACCTGCCGGCGCCGACTCCCCGAAGGTATCGACCCCAATCACCTTGCCCTGCATGCCAAGGTACTTGGGCCACAGGCTCGAAACCCCGGCTTCCACCGCGACCCGGGCGCTGACCGACTCCGGCAGCACGGATGCCTTGTAGCTGTCATCCTGCGCATCGAAGGTATCCATGGACGGCATGGACACCACCCGCACCTTGCGACCCTTGGCGGTCAGCGCCTCGCAGGCCTGCACGGCCAGTTCCACTTCGGTGCCGGTGCCGATGATGATGGCCTCGGGGGTGCCGTCACAGTCGCGCAGCACATAGCCGCCTTTTTCGATGGCACGCAGTTGCGTTTCATCGCGGCTCATGTGTGGCGCACCCTGGCGGGAGAAAATCAGCGCGGTAGGCGCTTCCTGACGCTCAATGGCGCACTTCCAGGCCACCGCACTCTCAACCGCATCGCAGGGACGCCAGGTGGACAGGCGTGGTGTCAGGCGCAAGATACTGACCTGCTCAACCGGCTGATGGGTGGGGCCGTCCTCGCCGAGGCCGATGGAATCATGGGTGTAGACGAAGATGGGGTTGATCTTCATCAGCGCCGCCATACGCACGGCATTGCGCGCGTATTCCATGAACATCAGGAAGGTGGCACCATAGGGCTTGAAGCCGCCATGCAGGGTCAGACCATTCATGATGGCGGACATGCCGAACTCGCGCACGCCATAGTAGATGTAATTGCCACTGGCATCCTTGGGTCCCACGCCCTTACAGCCTTTCCACAGCGTCAGGTTGGAACCGGCCAGATCTGCCGAGCCGCCCAGCAGTTCCGGCAGTAGGGGGCCGAAGCCATTGAGGGCATTCTGCGACGCCTTGCGAGTGGCGATTTTTTCCGCCTTGGCATCCACTTCCTTGATGAATGCCCAAGCCTTGGCATCGAAATCATCTGGCAGTGTGCCGGCCATGCGCCGTTCAAATTCAGCCGCTTCGGTTGGAAAAGCGCTCTTGTAGGCAGCGAAGCGCTGATTCCACTCGTCTTCCAGCGCACGGCCCCGGGCCTTGGCATCCCAGCCATCATAGATGCCCTGGGGAATCTCAAAGGGCGGATGCGTCCAGCCAAGCTTCTCGCGAGTTAGCGCAATTTCGTCATCACCCAGCGGGGCACCATGGCACTCTTCCTTGCCCTCTTTATTCGGTGAGCCAAAACCGATGATGGTTTGGCAGCAGATCAGGGTGGGCTTGTCGGTGATGGTGCGAGCTTCCTCAATGGCCATCTTGATCGCCTCGGGATCATGGCCATCCACCTTGGGAATCACATGCCAGCCATAGGACTCGAACCGCTTGGGGGTATCATCCAGGAACCAAGCCGGGGTATCGCCATGCCCACGCACCTCGCCGTCGATGGAGATGTTGTTGTCATCATAGACAGCAATCAGCTTGCCCAGCCCCAGCGCACCGGCCAGTGAGCAGGCCTCATGCGAAACGCCTTCCATCAGGCAGCCATCGCCGAGGAACACATAGGTATGGTGATCAACGATGTCATGACCGGGCTTGTTAAACTGCGCCGCGAGAATTTTCTCAGCCAGCGCCATGCCGATAGCGTTGGTGATGCCCTGTCCCAGCGGCCCGGTGGTGGTCTCAACGCCCGGCGCATAGCCGTACTCCGGATGACCGGGCGTTTTGGAGTGCATTTGACGAAACTGCTTAAGGTCGTCGATCTTCAGGTCGTAACCAGTCAGATGCAGCAGCGAATAGATCAGCATCGAGCCATGACCGTTGGACAAAACAAACCGATCACGGTTGGACCAGTTGGGATTGGCCGGGTTGTGCTGCATAAAGTCATTCCACAACACCTCGGCAATATCGGCCATGCCCATGGGGGCACCCGGATGTCCCGATTTAGCTTTCTGCACCGCATCCATACTAAGCGCGCGGATAGCGTTCGCGAGTTCTTTGCGTGAGGACATGAGCCCCTCCCTCAAGACGGTTGACAGTAGTAGTGGCGTTTATATTCGACGCGCGCACTCTAGCCCAACGCTGTAACAGGCGCTGAACCCGACGCGCGGCACAAAAGCCGACATATTAAGTAGGAAAGGCGCGCAGGGGCAACTTTTTCCGACCCGGTATGCCCTGCGCCAGATTTGACCAAAGCCCAGTAAACCACAAAAAAACAAACGCTTAAGCGTTTGTTTCAGGGGTTATCAGGGGGCGGTGCTTTCCTTCCACTTGATCGAGCAGCCAATGCTGGGAATCTGCTGCGCCGGCCCCTGACCGGTTTCGGCCACCTGCTTCATCCCCTCGAACAGATCACGCCGCACATTGGCCGGCGCGGCTTCCTTGCGGCTTTCATCCAGGCGACCGCGGTACTGAAGCTCCAACTGGCCGTTGTAGCCAAAAAAGTCTGGCGTGCAGATGGCCCCGAAGGTCTTGGCCACCTGCTGGGTTTCATCGAGCAGGTAAGGGAAGGGGAATTGATACTCCTGCGCGACCTGGCGCATGTTGTCAAATGAGTCTTCTGGATAATCGGTCGGATCATTCGACATAATGGCCACAACACCGACACCAAGCTCGGCTAATTCACGCGCATCACGCACAATCCGATCACGTACCGCCTGGACATAGGGGCAGTGATTGCAGATAAACATCACCAGCAGGCCATTTGGCCCCTTGCAAGCATCGCGCGTCCAAGTCTTGCCATCCACGCCGGGCAAAGAAAAATCCGGGGCGGGTAGACCGAACTCGCACACTGGAGTTTCGAGTGAAACCATAAACTGACTCCCTTAGGCAAGCATATCTGAACCATGGGTGCGTAATTTGACGGCATATATAGTACCGGAAAACTCGGGTATTCCCAAAGCCTTTCGCACCCGTCACAATTGTACAGACCCGACCTGACACACCTGACCTGGCACCTGACCTGGCACCTGACCTGGCACCTGACCTGGCACCTGAACTGACTCAAGCTGCAACAGCAAACCGTGAATCCACCAGAGGTTCTTGTCATTGGCGGCGGTATCGCGGGCCTGTGTGCCGCCATCCGCGCACGCCGCAGCGGCGCACAGGTGATGCTCGCCGAGAGCGCCCCGCCCTGGCAACGCGGTGGCAACAGCCGCCATGCGCGTAACTTTCGCTTCTGTCATGAGCAGCCCAGCCCACTGGCCGCTGGCACCTACGGAGCCACTGAATTTGCTCAGGATCTCGCGCGTGTCACTGGCGGCAGCGGCGATGCCACACTCGCACGCGTGCTGATTGAACGCTCGCGTGCGCTACCGGACTGGCTGCATGGGGCGGGCGTAGCCCTGCAAACCCGCAACAACGGGCGGCTGCCGTTCTCGCGCAAGACCGCCTTTTTGCTCGGCGGCGGTCAGGCCATGGTCAATGCCCTGTACCAGCACGCCGAGCAGCTTGGCGTGGATATCCGCTATCAGTGCACGCTCAGTCAGCCGCGCCTGCTGGGCAACCGCTTGTCCAGCCTTCGTCTGCAACAGGGCGAACAATGCCAGACGCTACAACCGGTCGCCGTGGTCCTGGCCTGCGGCGGCGCCCAGGGCAACCCCGACTGGCTGCGTCAGCACTGTGGTGCTGGGGTGGTGAATTTTATCAATCGCGGCACCCCAGAGGCGCGGGGCGAGCCACTGCTGGAATTGCTGGCTCACGGCATGCAAGGCATTGGCGATCCGAGCCGCCTGTATCTGGTCGCTGTCGATGCGCGCTCACCACCCACCGATGGCGGCATTGTCACCCGCATTCGCGGCATGCCCCAGGGCTTGGTAGTGGACCGCAACGGCCAGCGCCGCCATGACGAGGGCGCTGACAGCGGCTCAACACGCTATGCCCTTTGGGGGCAGCGGCTGGCCAGCTACCCGGATCAGATCGGCTATCTGTTGCTGGACGCTGCGGGACTGAACAACGCACCGGCTGCGCTCTATCCGCCTATCTGTGCCGATCATCCGCGCGCCCTGGCGCAGCAACTGGGAATCGACCCCGCCGCCCTGGAGCAGACGCTGCAGACTTACAATGCCGCCATGCACCAGTTCCAGCTCCAACGGGCACCCCAGACGGCGTCCAGCACCCCAGTCACCACAGGGCTGCAACCGCCACGCACCGGCCCGGCGCATCCCTTGAAACGCCCCCCGTTTGCCGCCTATCCGCTGCGTCCCGGACTTACCTTCACCTACCACGGTCTGGCTGTCGATACCCAGGCCCGCACCCGCCTGACCTGCGGCGAACCGATGCTTAACCTCTTTGCCGCCGGCACCCTGATGGCACCCAATCTCTGCCCCCAGGGGTATCTCTCAGGGCTGATGCTGACCATCGGCATGGTATTTGGCAGCCTGGCCGGCGAGGAGGCGGCCCGCTATGCACGCAGCCGCTAACGAAACTGACAGTGTCATCGAAGCGCGCCGGGTGCTGAATCTGTGCAACATCTGCGGCTATTGCAACGGCTTCTGCGATCTGTTCGATGCTGCACGTGAGTGCCCGACCTTGTCCAGCGCCGATCTGGAGCGGCTCGCCCACCTCTGCCACGCCTGCCGCAACTGTTTGGAGGCCTGCCAGTATGCCCCGCCGCATGCGTTCAATATCAATGTGCCACGCACGCTGGAGCGTCTGCGCGACCACAGCTATGCCACGCGCGTCTGGCCCCCGGCACTGGCGTCGCTGCTGCGCACGCCCCAACGATGGCTGCTGGGCATCCTGACTGCCATCATCCTGTGCAGCCTGCTGGGGATCTGGCTCATCCCCGGCGCATCGCTGCTGACATCTGCACAGATGCCAGGCGATTTCTATCAGATCGTCCCCTTTCCCATCATGGCCGGACTTGCCGGCCTGAGCCTGGGTTGGGCGCTGCTGGCGATCAGTATCAGCCTGAGCCGCTATTGGCGTGCGATCAGCCACCAAGCCCCTGCCGGGCCACTCACTTGGTCACAGCTAACAGCAACCCTGCGCGGCCTGCTGGCGGATGTGGTGAAGCTGAGAAATCTCCAGGGCGGTGGCATCGGCTGCACCGATTCGCACAGCCGCCTGGCGCCGGCGCGCCGCTGGCTGCATCAACTGCTGGTGCTGGGTCTGCTAAGCTGCCTGGCCGCCACGCTGGCGGCCGCCTTCTGGCATCATGTTCTGGAGCAACTCGCACCCTATCCGCTGAGCAGTCCGCCAGTCGTGCTGGGGCTGCTGGGGGGACTGCTGATGCTGAGCGCCAGCCTGGGACTGCTGTGGATCAAGCGCCACACCAACCCCCTAGCGCTCACGCCCGAGGGCCGTGCCGCCGACCAGGTGCTAATTGCACTGCTGCTCATCGTCGTCCTGACCGGCCTGGCGCTGCTGCTCTGGCGGGCCACCCCGGCTATGGGCCTGCTGCTCCTGGTTCATCTGGGCAGTGTCTACGGCTTTTTTGTGCTACTGCCGGCCAGCAAACTGGTTCATGCCGGTTATCGGCTCCTGACCCTGCTGCGCCTGCGCCTGGATCGGTAGGCGGCACCTTACCCATAACCAATTGCCCATGACCAACACCCATCTCAACACCACCCATGTGCTGCTACTCGGTGGCGTGACCGAAGCCTATGCCCTGGCCGAGCAGCTCACCGCCCGCGAGGGCTTCCACAGCATCAGTTCACTGGCCGGACGTACCGCCGCGCCGCGCACACCGGTTGGTGAAAACCGCATCGGCGGCTTTGGCGGTGCCGCCGGGCTGCGTGAGTTCCTGCACGCGCGTGCCATCCGGGCCGTGGTGGACGCCACCCACCCCTTCGCTAGTACCATGGGAGAACACGCAGCCCAGGCCTGCCAGCAAGCGGGCGTGCCACTGCTGCGACTGGAGCGCCCCATCTGGGAGCCAACAGCAGAGGATCGCTGGTGGTCAGTCGCGGACTGGGATCAAGCCAGCGTACAATTGCAAACACGCGGCGCACGACGAGTACTGCTGGCACTGGGCGTGCGCGAGCTGGACGCCTTTACCCGTCTGGAGCACATCTGGTTTTTGCTGCGTACCGTCACGCCGCCTAATCCCATGCCGCCCTTCGCCGCCGCCAAGGTGCTGATTGAGCGCGGCCCCTTTACTCTGGAATCTGAGCGTGAGCTGCTGCGCTCCTATGCCATTGACACCATCGTCTGTCGCAACAGCGGAGGTGAGGGCGCCCTGGCCAAGCTATTGGCGGCACGAGAACTGGGGATTGACGTCATCATGCGCGAGCGCCCACCGCGACCACCACTGCCAACCGTCTCCACGGTGGATGCCGCCATGCGTTGGCTGGAGCAGTACGCCGGTAGTTGATGGGCTACTGGGACTCGGAAGCGGCTGGATACCAACGCGGGGTATAAAGCCAGTCGCCGCCTTGGGGGCGCGCAAAGGCGTGGCTGCGCGACGAGCCGATAATCAGCACCGTGCGCATATCAACCAGCTCCGGATCCAGGGTGGCGAGCGTGAGCCGCTGCACCTGCTCGCCCGTCCGTCCCAGATCCCGCCCCAACGCCACCGGGGTGTCCGCGTGACGCTGCGCGCGCAACAGCTCTAGCGCCCGTCCCAGGGGTTCCGGCCGGGCGCGGGAGCGCGGATTGTAAAGCGCGATGACCAAATCGGCCTCGGCCGCCAATGCCAAACGTCGCTCAATCAGCGCCCAGGGCTTCAGATTGTCGGATAGGGATAGCACACAGAAATCATGCCCCAGAGGCGCCCCCACCCGCGCGGCTAACGCCTGCGCGGCCGAGATTCCGGGCAGAATATCCAGCGCCACTTGTTGCCAGGCCGGATTCCAGGCTGAATGCTCGGAGTCATGCAGCACCTCCAGCACCGCACTGGCCATGGCAAAAATGCCGGGATCGCCGGATGAAATCAGTGCCACCCGACGCCCGCTGGCCGCCAACTCCAGGGCGGCGCGAGCACGCTCGAGTTCCTGGCGATTGTCGGTGGGCTGCACGCGCTGATCGGGCCGAAAGGGACCGGCCAGACGCAGATAAGTCTCGTAACCCAGAATATCCTCGGCCTGATCTATGGCCGCGCGCGCCTCAGGCGTCAGCCATTCCGCCGCGCCCGGCCCCAGCCCCAGCACCGCCAGATGGCCCGTCGCCGCTGATTCCGCACCGGCTCCCGGCTGAGTATCGGGCTTGGCATCCGGCCCAGCGCCTGACTTCACTTCCGCTTCAGGCTCGGCATTCGCCTGTCGGCGCTCTTCAGGCGTAGTCACCGGCACCATGGCCGAGCCCGGCCAGGGTTCACCCGGAATCAGGATCATCGCAAAGTAAGGCACGCTGGTCGGCGCAATCTCCGGCAGCGAGCGAATACTCTCTCCATCCATGGTCGCGCGCTCGACATAGCGCGCGCGCTTCAGCAAACCAAGCTGCTCGATCACCCGGCGCACCTTGGCAAAATTGGTGCCCAATTTCATGACCGCCGCAGCCTCGGCACCGGCCAGGCGCCGGCGCAGCTCGGCCTCGCTCAGCGTACCGGAGAGCACCAGCAGCGCTTGATCGCGATACACCAGCGGCGTGCGCAGCGCCGAGGCGCTGGCCACCACTGAACACACCCCGGCGATCACCTCGGTGGGGAAACGCCCAGCGAGGCGATCATGCAGATACATGAAGGAGCCGTAAAAAAAGGGATCACCTTCGCACAGCACCGCGACATCCCGACCGGCGGCCAGATGTGCGGCCAGGGATGCCGCGCTCTGATCGTAGAAGGCGCGCATCACGCCCTCGTAATCAAAGGGCGGCGGTGGAATTTTGCCGGTGATCGGATACAGCAGCGGCAGCAACTGCTGCTCCGGGCGCAGATACTCCGCCACTGTGGTTAGCGCATTGCCGCGCTTGTTCTCAGCCGCATAGTAGGCGACTACTGGTGCCGCGCGTAGCAGGCGCAAGGCCTTGAGCGTCATCAGTTCCGGGTCGCCAGGCCCCACGCCCAGACCAATCAGCCGACCCGGCGCGGATGTATTGTGCGGCGGAGCCACCGCAGTAGACTCAGGTTCAGTTGGCAAACAATTCGACTCCCAAGGCAATAGGCCCCTGCGTGCGGATCTCAGCCGCCCGCCGTGCCATGCACCCCATGGTCAGCCAGCCATTTGACATCCAGCTCCCAATCGACGCGCTCAACATCCGGTTGCCCAAGCATCAGGATCTGAGCGTATTTCTGATGGTCGATCAGATCCTGTTGCGCTTGTACCATCGCCGGATCCGCCTGACCTTTGCCGGCCAGTTCCGGATGAATGATCTGCAAAAAGCGATAAGCCGGGATCTTGCTGTTGCGCGGTGTCGAGAGAATGGCCAGGCCATTCTGGAGCGAACGCAGCTTGAACTGATAGGGGTATTCTTTCAGTTTCGGATCGGATGTGAGTATATCGTTTAATTCCCACACGCGGGGCTGCCAGCTCGATTGAATCCAGAATCCCAGCGCAACGACCAGAATCAAGCCGAGTACGATACTGTAATTACGGGTAAAACTATCCATCGCGGATCACCTCTAGGTGCTTGTTGATGAGGACTTGAGCTTGCAGAAACGCCCGGCAATTGTCGATGAAATTAGTCAACCATTGCCAAACTTATAATGATGTTGCCCCAAAACACCCGCTGAACGCTGAAACAGCACGCTCAGGTTTTCTTGCGCCTGGGGCGGCTCTTGGCAGCCCTCTTGGGTTCGCCATCGGAAATTGCAAGCGTCAAACCCACAGCAATCAACGAGGCCAACAGGCTGCTGCCGCCCTGGCTGATGAAGGGCAACGTAATGCCGGTGAGCGGAATCAGCTTGGTCACGCCGCCCAGATTCAGAAAACTCTGCACCGCCAGCACGGCGGTCAGTCCGGCCGCCAGCAATCGGGCGAAGGAGCTGCGACAGCGCAGCGCGATGGCAAAACCGCGTTGAAACAGCACCAGAAAAAACACCACCACCAGCAGTGAGCCAACAAAACCCAACTCCTCGCCCAGCACCGCATAGACAAAATCCGAGGCGGCGATTGGGATATATTCCGGATTGCCGGCTCCAAATCCGCGTCCCCAGAGTCCGCCCGAGTACATACCCGAGAGCCCCTGCAACAATTGCCAGCTTGCGCCGGTCGGATCACTGAACGGGTTAAGCCAGGCCTCAACGCGCCGGGCGCCATGACTGAAAAACCTCAGCAACAGCAGCGTGCTGCCAACCGCCAACGCAGCACTGAACAGCAGATAACCGCTGCGTCCGGTGCCCAGAGTCAGCAGCAACAGCAGCACCAAGTTCAGGATGGCAAACATGCCCAGATCGCGCTGCCACAGCAGCAGGCCACACAGCAGCAACCAAACAGCCGCCAGCGGCAGCAACGCCCGCAGGGGCGGCAGCAGGCCAAAGCGCCAGGCACTGAGCGCGGTTGCGCGCGCGGCGATGGCCGCCGCGAGATAGCACACCACAGTGATCTTCAGGAATTCGCTCGGCGTCAGCAAACCGGCGGCATAGATAGCGCCACGATAGCGATGTCCGGTTGCCACCACGACCACCAACAGCCCAATGGACAGCAGCGCCCACAGCCAGGGCCAAGCAGCAAGATGACGATAGCGCCCGCGCATGCCGGCCAGCACCGTCAGCACCATAACCCCCATGCACACCGGATAGAGCGCATAGTCACGCGCGGCCTCAGCCAGGGTGTCGGCATTAAAAGCACCCAGCCGGTAGTGCATCAGAATGCCCAACCCGGAGAGCAGCGCCACCACCGCTACCATCAGCTGGTCGCCGCGAAAGCGTACCGTGACCAGCGTGAGATGCACCACCACCAGACTGGGCAAATAGAGCGCCAACGGCAGCAGGTCGCGTGGCTCGATCAGATGCTCGACACTGCGCTGCGCGCCAAAGATCAACAGAAAGCCGACACTGACCGCAAAAGCACACAACCCCAGCCAATGCCGCTCCGGGGCACGAGCCTCCCAGCTTTCCTGCCAGAGCCGCTGCCAGTGACTGGGTGCCGCTGCCTGAGCGTTCATGGCAACAGACCCAGCTGTTGGGCTTGCAGCAGCAGATCGCGCGCCAGAGGCGCGGCGACGCTGGAGCCATACCCACCCTGCTCTACCAGCACCGCAATGGCCAGCGTTCGCTTCGGGTCATACCGATCCGCCGGCGCGTATCCCACGAACCAACTGTGCGGCGGCCCGTCGGAATTTTGCGCCGTGCCGGTTTTGCCAGCGATGGCAAGACCCGACGCATTGATTGAGCGCGCCGTGCCTTCGGTCACCACCCGCCGCATCATCGGCTGCAATCGCCGGGCGTCAGAGGCCGGCATCATTCGCGCCAGCACCTCGGGCTGGTCTTTTTTCACCAGACGCGGTCGCACTGCCAACCCGTCATTGGCGATGGCGCCAGTGATCAACGCCAAATGCGCTGGCGTCATCAGCATCCGTCCCTGACCGATCGAGGCCTGAGCAAGCCCGTAGCGATCGGAGGCGGTCATGCGCGGCGCCTCGCCGGTCAGCATCATCAGGGAGCCATAGGCGCTGCTGTGCAGCGCAATGCGCTGGTCGAAGAGAAAATCCTGCAGGGCCTGGGCAAACCGCCGATGGCCGAGCTGCACGCCAGTTTTGGCGAAAAATACATTACAGGACTCTGCTAGGGCGCGACCCAGGGTCAAATGGCCATGCCCGGTCCAGACGGTGCCCCGGCGACGGGCGGCATAGTAGTCATGATCGCGAATCAGCGGATAGCGCGCCGACGTGGTATAGCCCTCTGCATCGCATTGCACCGGGCCGGTAGCGCCAGCGGCCAGGGCAGCGGCAGCCACCACCAGCTTGAACGTCGAGCCGGGGGGATAGCGTCCCTGCAGGGCGCGATTGAGCAGGCGCGCCTGGGGATCATCAGGCTGGAACAGACTGGCTTCGATCTGATTCGGATCAAAGGCCGGCGCACTGGCCAGCACCCGCACCGCCCCGTCACCGGGCCGCAGCATCACCACCGCTCCAGCGCGGCCCTCAAGCACCGCGAACGCTTGGCGTTGTAGAGTGGCATCCAGGGTGAGCACCAGATCCTGCCCACGCGGTTCACGCTGGATCAGCACCTGTTGGCCCAGATCGCGCCAGGCGCGCAGATCCACCGGCGTGCTGCCATTCAGATAGGCGTTGGCCGACCCCTCCAGTCCCGTGGCTCCAAAGGTCGCATCCTGATAGCCCACCACATGCGCAAAAGCCGCGCCGTAGGGATAGACCCGCTGCACCCGACCCGCAGCTTCCCGGCTGTAGGCCAACACCTGACCATGCCAATCGGCGATGCGTCCGCGCTGAATGCGATGCGCCGGATTGAACTGCCGCCGATCATAGGTCTGCATGAAGTCGATGAAGTTCGGCCGCATCATGCCCATCAACTGCCAACTGGCCTGATACGCCAGCACGGCGCCAAAGGCCAGCCCCAATATCACTAACACCAATGGAGCACCCAGGGGGGATTTTGACTTAGGCAGCGCCGCCGGGGCCGCCACCAAGCGCAGATCAAACAGGCGTTTGAGCAAGTACAGCAGCGCCAAAAAGAACAAACCATGCAGGCCAAGCTGCAAGGTCGGCCAAGCGGGCGAAGCGATCAGGGTGTTGAAGGTGGCGAGAGGATTCAAGATTAGGGGCTTCCACTGCCCGGATGCTCAGGCGCGTGGACCACGCGAGTGCAAGCGCCGCCTCAGTCGGGGATCAGACTTGGGAAAAATACCTCAGGACGCCGACGGCTCGGATTGCGCATTCACCGTCTCGGTCAAGCGCTCCTGCAAGCTTTGCAGCCGACTCGCCGTGAGTGCCTGGCGATCACGTTCCTGGATGAGTTCGTAGATGAGGTTCAGCGCCGCCATCACAGCGACCCGATCCGCGCCCAGCACCCGGCCACTTTGGCGCACTTCGCGCATGCGCTCGTCGAGAATGCGCGCGGATTCGAGCAAGCCGGGGCGTTCCTGAGGAACGCAGGAAATGCGGTACTCCTTGTCCAGAATCTGTACCGTGACCGGCGTAGCGGGGTCCTGGCTCACAACTGATCCTCCAGCGACTTCAATCGCAACACCATGGCCTCAATACGACTGCGGGCCAGTTCGGTTTTTTCGACCAACTCGGCTCTCTCGACCACCAATTGCTCCCGGCTCGCGCGTAAAGAGGCATTTTCCTTGCGCAGGTGGTCACACAAACTAACCAGCTCGTCCACCTGCTTCTCGAAAATATTTATATCGAACCCGGACATCGCACGAGCATCTTTGTTTGCTGTTAACATCTTGCAATATAGAAGTTGCAGACCATTCGGTCAATGCGAATCGCATCTGGATGCGCAACCAAGACACAGACTTGCAGCAACTTCCTAGCAAAAACTTACAAGTTGCGCGCTGCTTTCAGCACCCGGTGCTATGATCCGTTCAGGGATTCGTCTGGACCAAAATCCCAAGCTTGCACTCCAAGCGGCAGTGGACGGACGATGCCCCAATCAGCGACGCTGAAAGCGGATAATTTTAGACCAAAAACCGACCATTTGCCCCCGTTGACCGACCAAGCGCCTGAATCTTGTCATGTCCATTGAGCCCCCCGCAGCCACCACCCCCAAGCTAGCCGACTTCCCACCGCTTCAGTATCTGAGCACCCTGAGCGCGTTAGCCCTGAGCCCCAGCGAAGCCCATGGCATCTACTGCGGCCTGCTGTGCAGCGGCGCGCGCGACGCCCAATCCCGCTGGCTGGATGAAATCCTGCCCAAGACAGCCACGACCGAGGACGACACCGATCAGTGCCGCGCGGCCTTGACACAACTGGCCGAGCAGACCCGCGCCGCCGTCGAAGGCCCGCCGCTGGGATTCAGCCCCCTGCTGCCGGATGCCGAGGCTGACTTGGCCGAGCGGGCTGAAGCGGTGCATGACTGGAGTCGCGGCTTTCTGTATGGACTCGGCCTGAACGGATGCGATCCCAACCGCTTTACCGGCAGCACCCGCGAAGCCCTTAACGATTTGAGCGAAATTACGCACCTGGATCTGCACGACCTCGACGCCAGCGAGGAAAACGAGCAATCGCTCACGGAGATTATCGAGTTTCTGTGGGTCGCGGCCATGTTGCTTTACGAGGACTGCGGTCAGTCTCAGACAGGCTAAACACGACAACACCCCCAACAACAGCCATTACCTACAACGGATGCTATGAAACCAGGCATCAGCCAGCACGAACACCGCCGCCGGCGCCGGGCGCTGCTGGAAGCCATCGGCCCCGGGGCAGCCTTGATCATCCCGGCGGCCAGCGAAGTCACGCGTAATCGGGATGTGCAATATCCGTTTCGCCAGAACAGCGACTTTCTCTGGCTCACCGGCTTTCCGGAGCCATACGCCATTGCCGTGCTGGTGCCCAAGCACAAGGATGGCGACTATGTGCTCTTTGTACGCCCGCGTGACCCCGAACGCGAGACCTGGGATGGCCGCCGCTACGGCACCGAGGGGGCCATTGAGCACTTTCATGCCAAGGCCGCACATCCGCTAAGCGAGATCGATGCCAAGCTGCCGGAGTTACTCGCCTCGCGCCGCCGGCTCTATTACCCCCTAGCGCAGAACGACGCCTTTGATTTGCGTGTGATGTGCTGGCTGCGCACTGCGCGCGCGCAAGCGCGCAAAGGCATCAGCGCTCCGGTTGAATTGGTGGACAGCGGCGAGCTACTACACCCGCAACGCCTGCGCAAACGCCCCCCGGAGCTGGCCTTGATGCGCAAAGCCGCTCAGCTGTCCGCGCATGCCCATCGGCAGCTGATGATCAACTGTCGCCCCGGCCTGACTGAGCAGCAGCTGGAAGCCCTTTTCCTGCGCCATTGCGCCGAGCAGGGCGCGCGCGAGCAGGCCTACCCACCCATCGTCGCCGGCGGTGCGAATGCCTGCATTCTGCACTATGTTGAGAACAGCGCCAGGCTGCGCGACGGGGATCTGGTACTAATTGATGCCGGGGGCGAATACCAGGGCTATGCCGCCGACATCACCCGCACCTTTCCGGTCAATGGCCGCTTCAGCCCGGCGCAGCGCGAACTCTATGAACTGGTGCTGGAGGCGCAACAGGCGGCCATCGCCAAGGCGCGCCCCGGCGAGCATTGGGAGTCACTGCACCAGGCCGCTGTGCGGGTGCTGACGCGCGGGTTGCTGCGCCTTGGCCTGCTCACCGGCGCGGAGCAAAACCTCAAATCACTGATCAAGGATGAAGCCTACAAACCCTTTTACATGCACCGCACCGGACATTGGCTGGGGCTTGATGTGCATGACGTTGGCGATTATAAAGTCAAGGATCGCTGGCGCCCGTTCGAACCCGGCATGACGCTGACCGTCGAACCGGGGCTCTATGTAGCCCCTGAGGCCGAGGTGCCGCCAGCCTATCGCGGCATTGGCATCCGCATTGAAGACGATCTCCTGATCACTGACGACCAGCCGGAGATCCTCTCGCGCGATGTCCCCAAACACCCCGATGAAATCGAGACCCTGATGGCCGAGACGCACACCAATGCCGCACCAAGCACACGTAGGGAACATAATGCGCGAGTATGATCTGGTGATCGTGGGTGGCGGCCTGGTTGGTGGCAGTCTCGCCTGCGCGCTGCGCGACAGCGGCCTGCGCATCGCCATCATCGAACAGGTCGCCGCCAATGCCCCCCGTCAGCCCAGTTACGACGAGCGCGTCATCGCCCTGTCACTGGGCAGTCGGCGCATTTTTACCGGCATGGGTGTGTGGCCACAGCTGGCGCCTGAAGCCGAATCCATCCGTCAGATCCATGTCTCGGATCGTGGGCACCTGGGCCAGGCGCGACTCAGCGCCGCCGAGGAAGGCGTTGAGGCCCTGGGGGAGGTGGTACCAGCGCGCACCATCGGCGCAGCCATTGAAAGCGCTCTGACCTCCTGCAAGCAGATTGACTGGCTGCGCCCCGCACAGGTGGTCGCCTGCAACCTGAGCGGCGAACAGGTACGGCTGGAGGTCGCCGGACCTGAAGGGCTCCACAGCCTCGCCGCCCAACTGCTGGTGGCCGCCGATGGCGGCGACTCCAAGCTGCGCCAGCGCCTGGCGATTCCGATGCGGGATCTCGACTACGACCAGCAGGCCATTATCACCACCGTGATGCCAGACCGGCACCCAGCCGCTGGCCGGGCCGTCACGGCGGGCACGGCGTTTGAGCGCTTCACCTCCACCGGCCCGCTGGCTATGCTGCCGATGACCCAGGGACGCTACTCGGTGGTCTGGACCGCCCGCACTGCCGAGACACCAGCGCTGCTTGCCCTGGATGACGCCGCTTTTATCGCGCGCTTGCAGGCGCGCTTCGGCTACCGGCTTGGTCGCCTGAGCCAACCGGCTCGGCGCCAGGCCTATCCGCTGCGACTGCGCCTGGCGCGCCAGCTGGTACGCCCGCGCTTTGCGCTGCTGGGCAATGCCGCCCACACCTTGCACCCGGTCGCCGGTCAAGGCTTTAATCTGGGACTGCGCGATGTCGCCGAGCTAACGGATTTATTGATTGAGGCCCAGAGCACCGGCGCCGATCTGGGCAGCATGGCCCTGCTCAAGCGCTATCAGCGCCAACGCCGCCCTGATCACCTGGCCACCGCCGGACTGACCGACGCCCTGGTGCGGCTGTTCGGCCTGCCCTGCCCCGGCGTGCAGCTCGGGCGCACGCTTGGGCTGCTGGGACTGGATCAGCTACCGCCGCTGCGCCACCGCTTGGCGCAGCGCTTTATGGGACTTGATGGCCCGCAGCCGCGCCTGGCGCGTGGGCTGCCACCGATCTCACCGGCCTTTCAAGCCTGGGCGGCGGTGCATCAGGGCGCGACACCGGGAGCACCGCAATGACATCCCCCCACAGCGACCACTTTGATCTGGTAATTGTCGGTGGCGGCATGGTCGGGGCCGCCCTGGCCTGCGCCTGCCGCGATCTCGACCTGCGCATTGCCCTGATTGACGCCCAGCCTCCCCAGCGCGACTGGCCTGCCGACTCGGTCGACCAGCGCGTCTCGGCTCTGAGCCGCGCCAGCGAGCAGCTACTGCGCCGCCTCGGCGCCTGGCCACGCATGCAGGCGCTGGGCGTCAGCCCCTACCGCGAAATGGTGGTCTGGGAAGGGCTGGGCGCGGGTGAAATCCAGTTTGACAGCGCCTGGCTGGGCGAGCCGAATCTCGGCCATATTGTTGAAAACCGCGTCACCCGCCTGGCCCTGTGGGAACAGCTCGAACAGGCGCCAACCATCAGCCTGTTGTGCCCAGCCAAGGTCGAGCGCTTCGAATGTGGTTCCGAGACAACCCAGCTGCACCTCAGCGACGGTCGCACGCTGAGTGCCGGGCTACTGATCGGCGCCGATGGCCGGGATTCGCGCGTGCGGGCCGCGCTTGGCATCAGCTGTGATCTCCTGCTCTACGATCAGCACGCCATTGTGGCCACTGTTGAGCCAGAGCACTGGCATCGTGAAACCGCCTGGCAACGCTTCCTGCCCACCGGGCCACTGGCGTTCCTGCCGCTAGCCGATGGGCGCTGTTCCATTGTCTGGTCAGCCGAGCAGCATCGGGCCGAAACGCTGCTGGCATTGGATGACAGCGCCTTTGCCGCCGAACTGGAAACAGCCTTTGATCAGCGTCTGGGGCGTATACATGCGCTTGGCCCACGCGCCAGCTTCCCGCTGCGCCGCTCGCATGCCAAGCACTATGTTTCCGGCCGCGCGGCGCTGATCGGCGATGCGGCGCATGCCATTCACCCGCTGGCCGGTCAAGGAGTCAATCTTGGCTTTCTCGATGCCGCCGCACTCGCCGAGGTCATCGCCCATGCCCAGGCGCGCGGGCGTGACCCTGGCCACCCGACCAGGCTGCGCCGGTATGAACGTGCGCGTCGCCACGACAACCAGCAGATGCTGCTGGTCATGGACGGGCTCAAGCGCCTGTTCAGCAATGCCAATCCGCTACTGGCCACCGGGCGCGGGCTGGGGCTGAGCGCGGTTGACCAGTTCCCCCCGCTGAAACGGGGTTTGATCCGTGCCGCCATAGGCTTGAGTTCCCGCTGACCATAGCACCCGGAGGAATTT
Source organism: Rhabdochromatium marinum (assembly GCF_016583795.1). GTDB lineage: Bacteria > Pseudomonadota > Gammaproteobacteria > Chromatiales > Chromatiaceae > Rhabdochromatium > Rhabdochromatium marinum. Next base: position 34,081 of record NZ_NRRS01000021.1, read on the forward strand.
TTCGGTGCGATCCGCCCCGCCTTTCGTTACCCTAGCCTGCCAAGTCCTGGCCAGCGCTCCGCGCCATCGCTGTGCGGGCTGTCCCGACTTTTCCGCTATCCGCTCACCGGAGATCGTCTGATGACCGCGAAGAACGCCTTTTACGCTCAATCCGGCGGCGTCACTGCCGTAATCAACGCCTCGGCCTGTGGCGTGATCGAAACCGCGCGCCAGCACAAGGACAAAATTGCCAATGTTTATGCCGGGCGCAACGGCATCATTGGCGCCCTAACCGAGGATTTAATCGATACCAGCCAGGAATCCGACGAGGACATCGCCGCGCTGCGCCACACCCCATCGGGTGCCTTCGGCTCCTGCCGCTACAAGCTCAAAAGCCTTGAAGCCAACCAGCGCGAATACGAGCGCCTGATTGAAGTCTTCAAGGCGCATGATATCGGCTATTTTTTCTACAACGGCGGCGGCGACTCAGCCGATACCTGCTACAAGGTCAGCCAGTTGTCGGAGACCATGGGCTATCCGGTACAAGCCATCCATGTGCCCAAAACGGTTGATAACGACCTGCCGATCACCGACAACTGCCCCGGCTTTGGCTCAGTAGCCAAGTACATTGCCACCTCGGCGTTGGAGGCCTCTTATGATGTGCGCTCCATGTCCAAGACCTCGACCAAGCTGTTCGTACTGGAGGTCATGGGCCGCCATGCCGGCTGGATTGCCGCCGCCGGTGGGCTGATTGAAGATCACAATATTCCGGTGCTGGTGCTGTTTCCGGAAATCGACTTCAATCAGGAGCAATTCATGGCCAGGGTCAAGGCGATGGTCGAACAGCACGATTACTGCACCGTGATCGTCTCCGAGGGCGCCAAACATCCCGATGGCCGCTTTCTGGCCGAACAGGGCACCAAGGACGCCTTTGGTCATGCCCAGCTCGGCGGCGCCGCGCCAGTGGTGGCCAACATGGTCAAGGAGGCCCTGGGCTACAAGTTCCACTGGGCAGTGGCGGATTATCTGCAACGCGCCGCACGCCATCTGGCCTCCAAAACCGATGTCGAACAAGCCTATGCCATGGGCAAGGCCGGCGTGGAATTCGCGCTGGCCGGGCACAATGCCATCATGCCAACGGTCAAGCGGGTCAGCAATGACCCTTACCGGTGGGAAGTCGGCGAGGCGCCTTTGTCCGAGGTGGCCAATGTTGAGAAATTCATGCCACGCGACTTTATCACCGCCGATGGCTTTGGCATCACGGCAGCCTGCAAGGAGTATCTGCTGCCACTGATTCAGGGCGAGGATTATCCGCCCTTTACCAACGGACTGCCGCGTTTTGTCACCATGAAGAACGCACCAGTTGCGAAAAAGCTTGCAGCCTTTGAGCTCTAGCCACCACCATCCCCACACACCCGACGAGGAGTGAGTTCATTATGGGAACCATTTTTGCAATTTTGTGCGCCTTTGCGGCGCTTGGCTACGGACTCTGGTCCGTACAATGGATACTTAAACTTTCCTCCGGCAACGAGCGCATGCAAGAGATTGCGGCCGCCATTCAGGAGGGGGCAAGCGCCTATCTGAACCGCCAGTACATCACCATCGGCATGGTTGGCGCCGCCCTGGCGGTGATGCTGCTGCTGTTTCTGGACTTCTACACCGCCTTTGGCTTTGTGATCGGCGCCGTCTTCTCAGGCGCGGCCGGTTACATCGGCATGCACATCTCAGTGCGCGCCAATGTGCGCACCGCCCAGGCGGCGAACGAGGGGCTGGATGCAGCTCTGCAAGTCGCCTTCCGGGGTGGCGCCATCACCGGTCTGCTAGTGGTGGGACTGGGCCTGCTCGGCGTGGCCGGTTATTACGGGCTGCTGTCGGTGATGGGCGTGGAGCAAGAGAAAGTCCTGCATGCGCTGGTGGGACTGGGCTTCGGCGGTTCGCTGATTTCCATCTTCGCGCGACTGGGTGGCGGCATCTTCACCAAGGGCGCGGATGTGGGCGCCGATCTGGTCGGTAAGGTCGAAGCCGGCATTCCCGAGGATGATCCGCGCAACCCGGCTGTCATCGCTGATAACGTCGGCGACAATGTCGGCGACTGCGCTGGCATGGCGGCTGACCTGTTCGAAACCTATGCGGTGACCGTCGTCGCCACCATGCTGCTCGGCTCACTGATGATGGCCTCCGGCAGCGCTGTGGTCTATCCGCTGGTTCTGGGCGGCATCTCCATTGTCGCTTCGGTCATCGGCACCTTCTACGTCAAGGCTGAGGAAGGCGACACCAAAATCATGAGCGCCCTCTACAAAGGGCTGCTGGTCGCTGGTGGTATCGCGGCGGTGGCCTTCCTGCCGATCACCCTGCTGATGAATCCCGGTGGCAGCTTTGGCGCCAGTTTCTCACTCTATCTGGCCGCCCTGATCGGCCTGGCGCTCACCGGACTGCTGGTGGTCATCACCGAGTATTACACCGGCACCGAGTTCAACCCGGTCAAGCTGGTGGCGCATGCGTCCGAAACCGGCCATGCCACCAACATCATCGCCGGTCTGGGCGTGTCCATGAAGGCCACGGCTGCACCGGTGCTGGCCGTCTGCCTAGCCATTCTGCTATCCCATGCGCTGGGTGGTCTCTATGGCATCGCCATCGCCGCTACCGCCATGCTCAGCATGACCGGCATCATTGTGGCACTCGACGCCTTTGGTCCCATCACTGACAACGCCGGCGGTATCGCCGAGATGGCCGAGCTGGATGACAAAATTCGCGGCATCACCGACCCGCTCGACGCCGTGGGCAACACCACCAAGGCGGTCACCAAGGGCTATGCCATCGGCTCGGCCGGCCTAGCAGCGCTGGTGCTCTTCGCTGACTACACCCATGCCCTGGGTGATGCGACCATGGATTTCAGCTTGAATAACCACATGGTGATCATTGGGCTCTTCATCGGTGGCATGGTGCCCTACCTGTTCGGGGCCATGGCGATGGAAGCGGTCGGACGTGCCGCTGGCGGTATCGTCAATGAGGTACGCCGTCAGTTCCGCGACATGCCGGGCATCATGAAGGGCGAGCAGAAGCCGGACTACACCCGGGCGGTGGATATGCTCACCAAGGACGCCATTAAGGAGATGATCGTGCCGTCCCTGCTGCCGGTGCTGGTGCCAGTGCTGGTTGGCGTCATTCTGGGCAAGGAAGCGCTCGGCGGCATGCTGATCGGCACCATCGTCACCGGACTGTTCGTGGCCATCTCCATGACGGTCGGCGGTGGCGCCTGGGACAATGCCAAAAAGTATATTGAGGACGGTCACTTCGGCGGCAAGGGGTCCGAAGCGCACAAGGCCTCGGTCACCGGCGACACGGTTGGCGATCCCTACAAGGATACTGCCGGCCCGGCCGTGAACCCACTGATCAAGATCATCAACATCGTAGCTTTGTTGATTGTGCCACTGCTTTAAGCTGAGGCGCGCTGGCGGGCGGTGCAATCAATCACCAGCCCCGTCAGCGCATCTGCAAGTCAAGGCGTCGCGCGGCGCAGGAATCGCGTAAAATACCACACTGGCCAAGGCCCTTTTACGGGCCTTTTTTGTTGTTAAACGGCTGACAGGCGCGGATCGCCTGATCATTCAGCCATTCCCTCACTGGAGACCATCCATGGATTTAAGCAGCGTCCCGCGCGGCGACAATGTTCCCAACGAAGTCAACGTCATCATTGAGATTCCGTCGCACGCGGAGCCGGTCAAGTACGAAATGGACAAGACCACTGGGGCCATGTTCGTCGATCGCTTTATGTCCACGGCCATGCACTACCCCTGCAACTACGGCTATGTGCCCCACACCTTGTCGCTGGACGGCGACCCCATTGATGTAATGGTGGTAACGCCTTACCCGCTCATCCCCGGATCGGTAATTAAATGCCGCCCGATTGGCGTGCTCAAAATGACCGACGAATCCGGCGATGACGCCAAAATTCTGGCACTACCTATCGACAAGCTGTTCAAAGGCTATCGCAATATCACCAGCTTCCGCGATATGCCCCCCCATCTGCTTGACCAGATCGCACATTTCTTCGAGCACTACAAGGATCTGGATGAAGGCAAGTGGGTGCGAATCGCTGGCTGGGGCGGACGCGAGGAAGCACGCGAGGAAATCATGACCTCGGTGAAGATGTTCGACGAAGCGCCCGAGAAACCCAACTTCTAATGCTCACTGGCTCAATGCTCAAGGGCGCCTCTCATGCCTGAACTCACGCATTTTAACCAACAGGGTCAGGCACAGATGGTTGATGTTGGCGAGAAGGCCGCAACTCGCCGGCGCGCGCTGGCCAGCGGGCAGATTGTCATGCAGCCACGCACGCTGGACTTAATCCAATCCGGCGATGCCGCCAAGGGCGATGTGCTGGGTATTGCCCGCATCGCCGCCATCATGGCCGCCAAGCGCACGGCGGATCTCATCCCGCTGTGCCATCCGCTGGCGCTGACCCATGTCGAAGTTGATTTCCAGCCGCAAGCCGAGCCAGCAGCCATCCGCTGCACCGCACAGGTGGAAACCCGTTCCCAGACCGGCGTTGAAATGGAAGCCCTGTGCGCCGTACAGATTGGCCTGCTAACCATCTATGACATGTGCAAGGCCGTGGATCGCGGCATGACCATGACTGAGATCGGACTGGTTGAGAAAAGCGGTGGTCAGTCCGGGCATTGGCAACGCGATCTTGATATGGACGCTCAACTCGCATGAATCCTGTCTTTCAACGCGCGCACTTTCTCTCCGCCGCCTCCGGGCTGGATCATGCCCCGACGGATCAGGGCGCCGAGGTCGCCTTTGCCGGACGCTCCAATGCTGGCAAATCGAGTGCGCTCAATGCCCTGTGCCATCAAAACCGGCTGGCGCGCACCAGCAAGACCCCAGGACGCACCCAGCAGTTAGTGTTTTTCCAGCTCAATGACGCGCACCGCCTGGTGGACCTGCCCGGCTATGGATTCGCCAAGGTTTCAGTCGCCATTAAAGCTGGCTGGCAGCAACTGATGGCCAATTACCTGGCCGAACGCCAGTCCCTGCGCGGCCTAGTGGTACTGATGGACATCCGCCACCCGCTCACCGAGGTCGACCGCCAGATGCTGGCTTGGGGCCAGGACGCCGAACTGCCGTTGCTGATTCTGCTCACCAAGGCCGATAAGCTCAAACGCGGCGCCATCGACAAAACCCTGCACCAGGTGCGCCGTGAGCTGACCGGATTACCTGACGGCAGCGCGCTGCTGGCCTTTTCCGCCCTGCGCGCCATCGGGATTGAAGCCGCCCAAGCGTGGGTCAGCGGACAACTGGCACTTCACTCATCCTCCCTGGCTCACAACCACTCGCCGACTTGACGCAAAGCGCCCGCGACTCAGCAGGATGGCGCCATCCAGCCATCATGGAGATTTCAGTATGCCGACACTTAAAATTCAGACCAATGCCCCCTTACCAGACGCTGCCTGGGATGTCCTGCTCACCAGCGCCTCGGCGCGCATGGCCGAACTGCTGGGCAAACCGGAAAGCTATGTGATGGTGATCGCTGAGCCGACCGCCAAGATGTGCTTTGGCGGCTCCCAAGCACCGCTGGCTTATCTGGAGCTGAAAAGTCTTGGGCTGCCGGAAGGGCGCACGGGTGAGCTGTCTGCGGCCCTTACCGAGTTGGTTGGCGAGCACTTGGGCGTGCCGGCTGGGCGTGTTTATATCGAATTTAGCTCACCACCCCGGCATCTGTTCGGCTTCAATGGTGGCACCTTCTAGGCGGCATCGGTAAACTTCAGGGTTTTACCTGACGGTTGGACGCGATGCGCACTTCCCAATTCCCCCTCAACACCCTCAAGGAAACCCCGGCCGACGCCGAGATTGCCAGCCATCAACTCATGCTCCGCGCGGGCATGATCCGCAAATTGGCGGCCGGACTCTACACCTGGCTGCCGCTAGGGCTGCGCGTTCTGCGCAAAGTCGAGTCCATTGTACGTGATGAAATGAACCGCGCCGGCGCGCTTGAGGTCGCTATGCCAGCGGTACAGCCGGCTGAACTTTGGCAGGAATCCGGACGTTGGGAGCAATACGGCCCTGAACTGCTGCGCATCCGCGACCGCCATCAGCGTGATTTCTGCTTTGGTCCCACCCATGAGGAAATCATCACCGAGGTCGCGCGCAATGAATTGCGCAGCTACAAGCAACTGCCGGTGAATTACTACCAGATTCAGACCAAATTCCGCGACGAAATCCGCCCGCGCTTTGGCGTGATGCGCGCGCGCGAATTTCTGATGAAGGACGCCTACTCGTTCCATCTCGATCGCGCGTCGCTGGCGCAAACCTACGAGCAGATGTACCAGGCCTACAGCCGCATCTTCCACCGCTGTGGACTTGATTTCCGCGCCGTGCAGGCCGACACCGGCAGCATCGGCGGCAATGCCTCCCATGAGTTTCATGTGCTTGCCAGCAGCGGCGAAGATGCCATCGCCTTCTCGACGGTCAGCGACTATGCCGCCAATGTCGAACTGGCCGAAGCACTGGCACCCGCTGATGCTCCGGCGGCAGCTACGGAACCTGCGCGTCTGGTTGAGACGCCCAACGCCAAAACCATCGCCGATTTGGTCGAACAGTTTGGCCAGCCCATTGAGCGCACCGTCAAAACGCTGATTGTGGCTGCGGCCCCCGCCACAGAAACCAAGGAACCGGCGGCATCATCCAGCCCCGGCCTGATTGCCCTGCTGGTGCGTGGTGATCACGAACTCAATAGCGTCAAGGCCGAAAAGCTGCCGCAGGTGGCCAGCCCGCTGCGCATGGCCAGCGAAGAGGACATCCGTGCGGCGGTGGGGGCCGGGCCCGGCTCATTGGGTCCCAAGGATCTGCCCATTCCCTGCATCGTAGATCGCGCAGTAGCCGTAACGGCAAATTTCAGTGCCGGTGCCAATCAGGATGGCCAGCACTGGTTTGGTCTCAACTGGGACCGTGACCTGCCCTTGCCGCCGGTGGCTGATCTGCGCAATGTCATTGAGGGCGACCCCAGCCCAGACGGTCAGGGCCAACTCACCATCGCGCGTGGCATTGAGGTCGGGCATATTTTTCAGCTCGGCACCAAATACAGCCAGGCCATGAAAGCCGTGGTGCTTGACGAAGCCGGCAAGGCCATCACCCCGACCATGGGCTGCTATGGTATCGGCGTCTCGCGCGTGGTTGCTGCTGCCATTGAGCAACATCACGATGAGCGTGGCATTTGCTGGCCGGCGCCCATTGCACCCTTCACTGTGGCCCTGCTGCCGATGAAGCTCGGCAAATCCTATCGGGTGCGCGAGGCCACTGAGACGCTGTATCAGCAACTCTGTGATGCGGGTATTGATGTACTCTTGGATGACCGCGATGCCCGCCCCGGCGTGATGTTCGCCGATATGGAGCTGATAGGCATTCCGCATCGATTGGTCATCGGTGACAAGCACCTTGATGATGGCAAGATTGAATACAAGGGCCGTCAGGATCAGGAGATGCAGCTGATCCCCTTACAGGATGCGGTTGCCTTGATCACCCAAAGGTTGCAGCACAACGCCGCCTGAACCGATCCGTTTGCCCCGACCCGCTTGACTCGACCCAGGCACCATTTCATTTCACCAACCACTGGCGATAGGCACGCGCGACACCAAATCCAGTCAGCGCGTTGCCAGACCATCGCCACTTCTCCCGACAAGGATAGACAACTTTCATGAGCAGAACCGAATCTTTCGACCGCGAGCAGTTACTGGCTTGCGGCCATGGCGAGATGTTTGGCCCCGGCAATGCCCAGCTTCCCGTGCCGAACATGCTGATGATGGATCGCATGACCCATATCAGCGACGGTGGAGGGCCCTATGGCAAGGGCGAGATTATCGCCGAACTGGATATCACGCCTGATCTGTGGTTTTTCGGCTGTCACTTCCCTGGGGATCCGGTCATGCCCGGCTGCCTGGGGCTTGATGCCTTCTGGCAGATTGTGGGTTTTTACCTGGCCTGGATCGGTAACCCGGGCCACGGTCGCGCGCTGGGCGTGGGTGAGGTTAAATTCAGTGGCCAAGTGCTGCCCAATGCCAAAAAGGTCACTTACAAAGTGGGCATGAAGCGCGTCATCAGCCGCAAACTGGTACTTGGCATCGCCGATGGCACCATGGATGTTGATGGGCGTGAGATCTATACCGCGAAGGACTTGCGAGTGGGGCTGTTTACATCAACTGAGGGTTTTTAAACGCGCTACGACAGCAGAGCAACACATACAAAAAAAGCGGCCCGAAGGCCGCTTTTTTCTTCAGACGATCTCGCAAGATCGTCTTAGTGCGGAGACCACATTTAGAACTTGTGGATCATGCCCATGGAGAAGCCGCTCCAATCGGAACCTTCGACAAAATTCTCCAGGTCTTCGTCAACTTCGGTGTACAGGACGTATGCCTTGGTGCGCTTGCTGAAGTTGTGATCAAAAGCGATTGCCCATGTGTTGCGATCGCCACCAATGGCATCAGAGGTTGTCTGTCCCAAGGGTGCTGCGTTTTTAATCACGGCATTGTCGTCATAGTCGCGGCTAACCTGGCCATACATCGCCTTGACCTGATTGTTGCCGAATGCATAAGCGGTTTGAATTTGCCACAGCGATTGCCCTTGGAAACCGTCCAGCGGAATCGCACCTGTGGATGCATCAAAGCTGTTAGCAGTACCATATACAGGTTGCCCACTACGGACACTTGTCCATTGCTGTCCTGGCGCCAGATCTGACTGATCCTCGTAAACAGCACTCAGAGTAAAGCCGTTCCAATCGAGAAGACCGAGGCCAATGCGCCACTTGTTGAAGTCATCACCGACGTAGTTACAGCTACCAACGCGGGCACCTGCAGCATTGCGGCACACACCAACACCGTCACCCGCTTCACTGACAGCGGTATTCATGAACATCTCATTGCTGAGCGACTCATAAGCCAGCGATGCGAAGAAAGGACCGTTGCTGTAGATACCAGCCAGTGAGTAGGCGCCATTCAGCTGGTCAGAGTTAACATTTTCAGCTCCGTCAGCCGTTGCACCACCGGGTGCTACCAGTGCACCCATGAACTGGAAGCCGGAAAAGCTTGGTGAAATATAGGCAATGCCATTATCAACACGCAGATCCTGGAAACCGACGGTGCCATTGTAGTCCGCCATGGTGTCGGCGAACATATCCAACTTGCCGGTGGAGATTTTCAGCGGTGTATCATGGCGGCCAACCAGGAAGGAACCGAAGCCGCCGGCCAGACCGACGAAGCTATTACGTACAGAAATACCGTTGTAGCCACCCGGGATATTGTTGTCGCCAAAGTTGACACCCAATTCAACCTGATAGATTGCCTTGAGACCATTGCCAAGATCTTCGGAACCTTTGACACCAACGCGGTTTGCACGGCCTGCACCAGGCATGTAGTCGCCATTGGCATTAACGCCCCAGCCCTTGAAATCGAGGCCTTTAGTCAACTGCGTGCCATTCCGATTATAGGTAGGGACAGCCGCCGCATTCGATACGTCAGCATAATCAATCGAGACATGCAGTTTGCCGTACAGGATGGCTTCGGCCATTGCGGCGGCTGGGGCGGCCATTGCGGCTGCAACTGCCATGCTAATGAGTGTCTTTTTCATCGTGTTCTCCGCTGTTGTGGAAGTGGTGAGTGGAATCACAAAAATGTAACGCTGTCATGCTTTGCAGGTTGTATATTAGACCAGGATGCAACAACGCGCAACTTTTTTCGAAAAAAGAGACAATTTTTTTCACTTGTCTCAAAAGAGAGACAAAACCAGGCTGATCGAAAATTTTTCTTTTTATTTCAATACATTAAAAGACAAGCAAACCCGCGTCAGCCACGCTAGACAGGCGTGCACCTCCGACAATAGCCGACGTTATCGCAACAAATTGGCGAAACCGCGACACCCGATTGATGCCAGCAGCAACACCCCCCTGCGGCAAACCAGCCCAACAGCGGCTAAAGCTCAGGCAAGCAGGGTTGAACAGAAAAAAACCCGCGAAACGCGGGTTTTTACAGAAAGAATTTGGCTGGGGGACTAGGATTCGAACCTAGGTTAGCGGAGTCAGAGTCCGCTGTCCTGCCGCTAGACGATCCCCCAAGGGAACTGCTGCGATGTGGTGAATGCCAAATCAGCGCTTCGAGAATTGAGGACGCTTTCTTGCCTTGTGCAAGCCGATTTTCTTACGCTCAACCTCGCGTGCGTCGCGCGTCAGAAAACCCGCCTGACGCAATGGTCCACGATTTTCTTCATTGTAGTCAACTAGGGCGCGAGCGATGCCATGACGAATGGCGCCTGCCTGACCGGTCGTGCCGCCTCCAGTGACGGTGATGCGAATATCCAGCCGATCCAGCATGGAAAGCGCCTCAAGTGGCTGGCGCACGACCATGCGGGCTGTCTCGCGACCAAAAAACTTATCCAGCGGCTTGCCGTTGACATCAATCTTGCCGGAGCCCGTGGTCAGAAAGACTCGCGCAGCCGCACTCTTGCGCCGACCGGTAGCATAGTTTACTTGCATCATGGTAGAGAGAATCCCTTACTTGATTCTTTTTGTGCTTGATCTGGCCGGCTGCCTGCGGACCGGCAGTAAATAGGGGCTAAATTTCCAGCGGCTGAGGCTGCTGCGCCGTATGGCGATGCTCGGCTCCGGCATACACCTTCAGCTTCTTGAACATCGCGCGACCGAGTGCGTTGTGCGGCATCATTCCCTTAACCGCCGCTTCTATCACGCGCTCTGGGTGACGCGCGAGCATGTCGGCAAGGTTGGTCGAGCGCAGATGACCGATATACCCCGTGTGGCGGTGGTACATTTTATTGGCGAGCTTGGTCCCCGTCACGCGAATTTTTTCGGCATTGACCACCACAATATAGTCGCCTGTATCAACATGCGGCGTATATTGGGGTTTGTGCTTGCCGCGCAGCCGACGCGCCAGCTCCGTGGCCAGGCGACCCAGTGTCTTGCCTTCGGCATCCACCAAATGCCAGACGCGGCGCACTTCGGCAGGCTTTGCGCTTTCAGTCGTCATAGTGTTTAGGCTCCAGAAATAGCAACCGCCGATCAGAAGTTTCCATCGACGAAAGACCGACAAGTTTAACCCAAGGATACTCACTGCGCAAGGGGTTGGGCGGCACAAAATTAATCGGGCAGGCGCAAGCGCTCCACCGGCTCACCCTTAACAATGTGCTGCTGCACAATTTCCTCGACATCCTCGCGCGAGGCATAACTGTACCAGACGCCTTGCGGGTAGAGCACCGCCACCGGCCCCAGCGCACAGCGGTTGAGACAACCGGCTGCATTGACGCGCACGCCCCCCGGGCCATCCAATCCAAGCTCCTTGATCCGCGCCTTGGCATAGGCGCGCGCATCAGCCGCGCCCTGCTGATGACAGCAGCGGCGCCCTTCCTCGCGCTCGTTGAGACAGAAAAACAGATGATGGCGATAGTAGGACATGGCAGAAGTTCTCCTGATCGACGATCCGCACTGTTGGCGGTTCGCAGTTCGCATACTACATCAGCTCCGCCCGGCACAGCCGCTCCAGCGGCTGGGAAACAGACTTTCCAGCGTCCGGGAGCGGGTCAGCAGCGCCACGCCCAAGGGATGACCACGATAGCGCACGATCACCTGCCCGGGACGGCAATCCGCCCACTGCTGCGGTCTGGGTGTTACGCTGGCACGCCTCAGATAGGCATCACGCTGCTCTTGGCTCAGTTCCATCACTTGCCGAGTGGCCTGAGCTCCAAACAGCAGGGCACCTGCGGTGGTCAGCTTGGGCGGGCGGATATTGGTGCGATGAAAAAACAAGCCCCGCCCTTGAGCACTTGGCTGCGCCGGTGGTTCATGGTCAGCCGCCAGCAGATGTAGCCCACGTCGGGTTTGGCGCTGCACGCGCAGCCCCGACCAAATCGTTTCCGGCCAGCCGTAGTGCTCAGCCAAGGCAGGCAGCCAGCACTCGTCATCGACGCCAGCGTCCAGAACCGCCGTGTCGCCGGGCTCCAGTTGCGGCGCATCTGGCGTCTTCTCCATAACCGCGACAAAAAAGCCTCCGGTATCCGTGTGATGTGGCCAGAGTCTTAAACAATTAGCCAGGGAGGCGTCCAGCGTGCGCCCACCCCAGGCGGTCAGCCCCGGACGACCAGCCAGCCCAGGCAATCGCGCCGGCAACAACCGCAGCCGCCCGGCTTGTTCCTCCAGCACCTGAGCCACAATGCACTCATTTTCCTCGGGGGCAAAGGTGCAGGTGGAATACAGAATGCGTCCACCCGCCCGGCACAGTTGCACCGCTTTACGCAACAGGGCCAGCTGGCGTCCATGTAAACGCGCATTGGTCGCCAGAGTGTCGGGATCAAGCCGCGCAGCCAGACTGCGATGGCGCCTTAGCGTCCCCTCGCTGGAGCAAGGTGCATCGACCAAAATACGATCAAAGGCACCGGCGGCGGCTGGATAGTTGCCCCCATCCCCCCAAGTGGTGCTGACATTGACAATCCCCAAGCGATCCAAATTGCCCTGCAAGGCCGCGATGCGCTCACGGGCAAAATCATTGGCCAGCAAGGTGCCGCGATTGCCCAGTGCCAGCGCAATTTGCGCGGTCTTACCGCCCGGCGCTGCGCACAGATCCAGCACCCGCTGCCCCGGATGCACATCCAGCAACCAGACCGGCACCTGCGAGGCGGCTTCCTGCGCATGCGCCAACCCGGCACAGTACCACCAACGCTGACCGGCCTTAAAATCAACCGGCAGGCGCAACGCCAGCGGGCTCCAGGGGTCGCGAGCGAGCCCCGGCAGTTCCCCGCCCTCCTCGGCAATGATCAGTGCCTGCAGCTCGGCCACATCCGTGCGTTGCGGATGCGCCCAGATGCAGGCGGGTAACGGGCGTTGCAGCGCGGCAATGAATGCCTCCCAATCACCAGCCTGTTCGCTCACCAGGGACTGATAGCGCGCCATCACCCGCCGCAGCTGAGCGGCATGCCCCAATTCAGGACGCCGTGCATGTCGCTCCGTCATAAGCTGAAGACGCTCACAACCGTACCGAACGTCGGAGCATCGGACTCGGAAAAGCAAAAAATCATTGTAAAAATTAAGAAAACTTCAGATACGATGCGAGTTAAATCCAAGACAGCCGCTAGACGTGCCACAGACATCTGGGCTTGAATAGCACAATCTCGCGTAGAATTCAGCGGCAATTTATACCCTTATGTCCTGTGCCATTACCAGCGCCTATGAAGCTCGGAGAACTCAATGACGGCGGCTTCCTACCCTAGTCTCTCAGGCGCGCCGCCGCTGCGGCACATGTTGGCCGAGCTGATTGCGACGCCCTCGGTGAGCAGTGTCAACCCGGCGCTGAACCATAGCAACCGTCCGCTGCTTGAGCTTCTGGCGCAGTGGCTGGAAGACAGCGGCTTTGCCATTGAGATGCAGAGCGTTCCCGACGAGCCCGATAAAGCCAACCTGATCGCCCGCCTTGGCACGGGTGAGGATGGACTGGTGCTGGCTGGCCACTCCGACACCGTCCCCTATGACGCCTCGCTCTGGCACCAAGACCCCTTCGTCATGACCGAAGCCGACGGACGCCTGTATGGCCTGGGCATCTGCGACATGAAAGCCTTTCTGGCTCTGGCTATTGAGGCCGCGCGCGGCCTGCGCGCCGAGCAGCTCCAGGCACCGCTGATCCTGCTCGCCACGGCCGATGAAGAATCCGCCATGCACGGGGCACGCGCGCTGCTGGACGCCGGATACTCACTCGGACGCCACGCAGTTATTGGTGAACCCACCAACCTGCGCCCGGTCCGCGCCCACAAGGGCGTCATGTGCGAAGCCATTCAGCTGCTGGGTCAAAGCGGTCACGCCAGCGATCCGGCACTGGGGCGCAGCGCACTCGAAGGCATGCATGAGGTGATGGGCGCCATTCTGCAATGGCGTGATCAACTGCAAGCACGCTATTGCAATGAACTGTTTTCCGTGCCCTACCCCACTGTCAACCTGGGGTCCATCCAGGGAGGGGATAATCCCAACCGCATTTGTGGTCAATGCAGCTTGCAGCTGGATATCCGGCTGCTGCCGGGCCTGGAGGCCGCAACCCTGCGTGCCGAGCTGGAAGCATTGATCGCCCCCATTGCCGAGGCGCGCGGACTGGACTGGACACTGAACGCGCTGTTTCAGAGCATTCCCCCCGGAGCCACGGCCGCCGACGCCGAAATCGTGCGCGCCGCCGAGGCACTGACTGGCTACCCGGCAGAAGCGGTTAACTTCGGCACCGAACTGCCGTTTTTCAATCAGCTCGGCCTGGACACCATTGTGCTCGGCCCCGGCGACATCGCCCAGGCGCACCAGCCGAACGAATTCCTGGCGCTTGAGCGCATTGAGCCCACGCTTAGGCTTCTGCAATCGCTGATCGGTCGCTTCTGTCAGCCCGACACTACAGGACGTTAGCCTCAATACATTCTGGCGACAACAGGCAGATGATTATGCTGAACGCGGAACCCCATTCCTGGAAGCACAAATATCTCCAAGTGCTCAACACCCTAGAACTTGAACAAAAAACCCATTGCGAGCAGGATCAAGCCCTGCGTCAAGCCCTCTCACGTCTGAGCCTAGCGGTTGAAACCAACGATGAGCAACTGAACAGCGAACTCAACATTCTACGTAAGACGCTCCGGGGCGGGGGCGAGATTCAGTACATCCAGCAACTGATGGAGGACATTTCAGCCTCCATCCTGCGCGTCGATCTGCGCCAGAACACAGTCAATGACATTGATGCCGCCCTGCGCAGCCACGAACGCAGTCTGGAGCACATCCGCGTCCCGCGTGAATTGCGCAAAGCCACCCGACAGCTCAAGCAGAGTCTGCAAGCCGCGCGGAAGAAGGCTAATCTGCGCGCCGCACTGACGGCCTATTCACATTACACTGCCGAGGTGACTGAATGGATTGACACGCAGCCTATCCCCAACAGCTCAGGCCTGTTTGAGCGAATCTTCGCGCGCAAGGAGGAGGCCACCGCCGCTCCAGACGACAGGACATCCGCACCGGAGGCCCAACCGCAGCCAATCCAGTCCGAGCTGCCACCTTTTAATCTGCCCCCCTTCAATCAAGTGCTGTTTGATCTGCTGAGCCGCATTGATCTGCCGGCGGAGTTTGACAGCCAAACCCGGCGCATCGGCGAGTGCCTGCACCAGCCCCCCACCACAGAGCTGGCCAGCACCGCCGTCATCGACATCGCCGACTTAATGGCCAAATCGCGCCATCAGCTGGAGCGGGAAAAGAAAGATCTGGAAGGCTTTCTGTCGCAACTGACCGAGCGACTGCAAGCACTGGATCGCCATCTTGGGGAATCATTTGGCCTACGCGAACGTGCCAGTGCCGAGGGCAGCGCCATTGATGACAGCATGTCGGCCGAGGTCGCGCACATTCACCGCTCCGTCGCCGAAGCTCAGGATTTCAGCGGACTCAAGTCTTCTATTAAAACGCACCTGGAAAATATCCAGGTCCAGATCGAAGCGCGCAAGGAGCTGGAGCAAACCCAGCTGGAACTCGCCCTGGCCGATGCGGCGCATTTGCGCGAATCCCTCGCCAAGGTCGAAACGGAAAGCCAGCAGCTGCGCGAACGCCTGCGCGAAGCCCGCGAGCGTGCCCTGCATGATGGACTGACTGGCCTGCACAATCGCCTGGCTTACGATGAATACATCGGCCAGGAAATGGAGCGCTGGCGCCGTTACGCCAGACCAGCGGTACTGAGCATTTGGGACATTGACCATTTCAAGCGCGTCAATGATCGCTTCGGCCACATCGCAGGCGACAATGCATTGAAAGCCATTGCCAGACTGTTGCAGGATGCGACCCGCAAAAGCGACTTCCTCGCCCGCCTGGGCGGCGAGGAATTCATGCTGCTCCTGCCTGAAACCGACATCGAGACAGCACTGGAGCTGGCTAATCGTCTGCGCGAACGGGTCGCAACCCAGCGTTTCAAGTATCTGGGTCAGCCCGTGCCACTCAACATTTCCTGCGGCCTGGCCACCTTTATTGCCCAGGATACGCCAGAAGCCCTCTACCACCGCGCCGATCTTGCGCTCTATCGAGCCAAGGAAACCGGGCGGAATCGTTGCGTGGTATTTGAGCCTGGTATGTTACCCAAACAAGCACCGCTCGACAGCGGGAGCCGCACCGCGAAGAAATAACGCCAACCGAGATGAAGTGCTGCGCTTTACCGGTCGCATCGTCCGAGCGCGCAGACGCCGCCTGTCAGTGCGATATACTTCCGGAACGACGCACGTTTAGCCACACAATTTTTAACCACAGAGAAAGGTTTGCCCATGTCTGAATACAACGCGGAGGATGTCCGCAACATTGCGCTGGTCGGTCACGCCGGCAGCGGAAAAACTAGCCTGGTCGAGGCGCTGCTGGCAAGCACCCAAGCCATTCCTGCCCCCGGCAGCGTTGCGAAAGGCACCACGGTGTGCGACTACGATGCCATGGAGCGTGAGTTGCAGCATTCACTGGATGTAGCCATTACCGCCTTCAATGCCAACGGCAAGCATGTCAATCTGATCGACACCCCCGGCTTTCCGGATTTTCTCGGTCGCAGCCTATCGGTACTGTCAGCGGTGGAGACAGCCGCCATTGTCATCAATGCTGACAGCGGCATCGAACCCGTCACCCAGCGCCTGTGGAAGGCCTGTGACCGGCGCAATCTGTGCCGGATGATCATCATCAACAAAATCGACTCCGCCGATTGCGACCTGGCCGCCATTACCGAGCAGGTGCGCGAAACCTTCGGCACCGAATGTCTGCCCATCAACCTGCCGGCCGACAACGGTCAGCGCGTCATGGATTGTTTTTTCCAGCCATCGGGCGGTAGCACCGACTTCTCTTCGGTTGATGAAGCACACAATCACATCATCGATCAGGTAGTGGAAGTCGATGAAAACCTGATGGAGCTGTATCTGGAGCAGGGCCAGGAACTCAAACCCGAGCAGCTGCACGACCCCTTCGAGGAAGCGCTGCGCGAGTCGCATCTGGTGCCCATCTGCTACTGCTCAAGCGACACTGGCGCCGGCATACCCGAGTTGATCACGATCCTGGAGCGACTGATGCCCAACCCGGCCGAGGGCAATCCGCCCGCCTTCATGAAGGGCGAAGGTGCAGATCGCAAGCCGGTGCAGATCACACCCGACCCCGGCCAGCATGCCATCGCGCATGTATTCAAGATCATCAACGACCCCTTCCGCGGCAAACTGGGCATTTTCCGCATTCACCAGGGTCGCATTGCACCAAACAGCCAGCTGTTCATCGGCGATGCGCGCAAACCGTTCAAGGTGAACCACCTGTACCGGTTGCATGGCCATGACATGCTGGAAGTCGATGAGGGCGTGCCGGGCGATATCCTAGCCGTTGCGCGCGTCGATGACATCCATTTCGATGCCGTGCTGCACGACTCCCATGATGAGGATCATTTTCATCTGGAAAGCATCGAATGCCCAGTGCCGCTCTTTGGCCTGGCCATTTCGCCCACCAAGCGCGGCGATGAGCAGAAGCTAACCGACGCCCTGCATAAACTGGAAGCCGAAGACCCCTGCTTTCATGTCGAGCATAACGCCGCCGCCAACGAAACCGTCATGCGCGGTCTGGGCGAATTGCATCTCAAGGTGCTAATGCGCCGACTCGCTGAGCAGTTCCATGTCGAGGTCGAAACCCGCCCGCCCAAGATTCCCTATCGCGAAACCATCAGCGCCAAGGCCGAAGGCCATCATCGCCACAAAAAGCAAACCGGCGGCGCCGGACAGTTCGGCGAAGTCTATCTGCGCGTGGAGCCGCTGGATCAAGGGGAAGGATTTGATTTCATTGATGCCACCGTGGGTGGCAGCATTCCGGGACAATTCATCCCTTCGATTGAAAAAGGGATCCGCCAGGTCATGGAGGAAGGCGCCGTGGCTGGTTATCCGATGCAGGATATTCGCGTGACCGTCTACGACGGCAAATTCCACCCGGTCGATTCCAAGGACATTGCCTTTGTCACCGCCGGACGCAAGGCCTTCATTGAGGCCGTTGAGCAGGCCAAGCCGGTGGTACTGGAGCCCGTGGTCAAGATCCGCATTGTGGCACAAGACAGCGCCATGGGTGATCTGGCCGGAGACCTGTCCTCACGACGCGGGCGCATCAATGGCAGTGAAACCAAAACGCTGGGGCGCGTCCTGATTGATGGCGAGGTGCCACTGGCCGAACTCGAAGGCTATGAATCCCGCCTGAAGTCTCTGACCGGCGGTGAGGGCACCTATGGCATTGAACTCAGCCACTATGCGTCTGTTCCAGCCTCGGTGCAAAAGCAACTGAGCGACGCTTTTCAGCGTACCGAGGATTAACAACTCCCAATCAGCGCCTGCCCGCTTGGATGATGCCAAGCGGGCCGCGCCGCTGGCTACAGCAAAGCACCGGAGCTGGGTGAGTTCAGCTCAGCGGTCAACTTGGTGCGCGCGTTGCAGTTATAGCTCAGGCAAACATATCGAGCCTGCGCGCCAAAGCTGACAGGGTACTGCCCGGCCTGGCGCCTTCCAACGCCATCAGCGCCTCGCTATCATCCTCAGCCTCGCCGCCATGCGCTGCTCCATGCCCCCCTTCACCGGCCGCCTCGTCGTGGGGCTGTGGCGGTTGATCGGACACGGAGGCGTCACCAAGCGCCAGACCATCCTGCGCCAACGCCTCGCGCAGTCGCGGCATTGCAGCTTCCAACACATCGCGCACCACCGGATTGGTGGAAACAAAATGCACATGGGCTTTATCAATATCCAACGACACCCGCACTTCCATGGCACCAAGGCTCGGCGGATGCAGTTTGAGTTCCGCCACGCCACCGCGCGCCCGCGCAATGATGGCTATGCGATCTGCCAGCTGCCGGGTTCCATCGGAAGTCAGTAAGCGCGCAAGATCGAATGCCTTGGTGCCTTCGGTGGTATTGCTGGAAGCGGTTGACTCGGCACCACGCGCTGTCGTCAGAGAGGCTTTCAGCAGTGCCAATCCATCCGTTGGTGAACTGTTAATGCCTAGCGTAGCCGAGCGATCCGCCGAGCCACTGCGCTCCCCCAAGGCTTGCGCCACAAAATCGAACAAGGGTCGTGGCAGTTGATTATCTGCCCCTCCCTCACGTGGCTGGTGGCCAACGCCCAGTAGCTGACGCAAGCGCGCCAGAAGCGCAACATCGTCCTCCGTCGAACCCTCGGTCGATTGCCCAACACCCAACAACTGACGTAAGCGCGCCAGAAGCGCAACATCGTCCTCTGTCGAACCGTCGGTCGATTGCCCAACGCCCAACAACTGACGTAAGCGCGCCAGAAGCGCAACATCGTCCTCCGTCGAACCGTCGGTCGATTGCCCAACGCCCAACAACTGACGCAAACGCGCCAGAAGCGCAACATCGTCCTCTGTCGAACCATCAGCCGACAGCTCAGCTCCAAACAACTGACGCAACAAAAGGTTAACCCTTTCATGACCGGCTTCTTCATCGCCAACCAAGGTCTGCGCGCCTGTGTCTGCGCCGGTCAGCCATTGCTGTAGCAAGGCCGCCAGCGCCGCTTGGGCCTGCGGATCCTGCCCAACGTCGTCCTGATCATGATCCTGAGCATTTGACTGCAAAAAGAGCTTCAACGCAGCCAATGACTTGGGCGCCTGGGATGCGGCTTCGCCAAGCAGCGGCAATGCATCGCCGCTGGCGGCCGTCAGTTGCCCCTGCAACAGCTCCTGAAGTTGCGCCAGCATAGCCGTGACATCCATGCCTTCAAGCTGCTTGGGATCAATGCCAAGTTCAACCAGCAAACCGCCGAGCTGTTCTTCCATGGCCTCGGTAAAAACACCAGCCGCCTCCTGCCCAGCAGACGCCAGTGCACCGTTTCCTCCCAGCACACCTGCTAGCACCGAACGGCCTTCTACCATTGCCTGTTGCGTTCCGACCATGACAAAGTGCCTCTTTTGCTCGCGAATAGTCCCGGCACATGTCTGCGTTGCAATGCGCTGCACATGAAGACCGGCGTTTTGACATGAATACAATCTTCATGCCAACCCCCAAGCTGTCTAAACCGCGCCTAACCTGGAATACGTAGTTTTTCTTCCTCTGGGTCGAGGGCGATCTTTACCCACAGGCGATCCGCTACTTCAAAGACGTTGCGGTTGATGTTCTTGGCGAATTGATGCACGCGCT
>NZ_NRRS01000022.1 GCF_016583795.1 Rhabdochromatium marinum
CAGCGCGTGCATCAATTCGCCAAGAACATCAACCGCAACGTCTTTGAAGTAGCGGATCGCCTGTGGGTAAAGATCGCCCTCGACCCAGAGGAAGAAAAACTACGTATTCCAGGTTAGGCGCGGTTTAAATATGCAATACTACCACCACGCCTTACTTGAACTGCTGGGATGGCGGTATGTGGCGTTATATTCTGGAAGCGGCTGAGGGGGGTGCGGAATGACGGCAACAGGGCGAACTCGCCGGTTATGAGGTGCGCGAATACCTGCTGGAGAAATGGCATCGCACCTGCGCTTATTGCGGCGCACAGCAGGTTCCGCTGGAGATCGAGCACATCCAGCCCAGGAGCCGGGGCGGATCGGATCGAGTCTCCAATCTCACACTCGCCTGCCGCTCCTGCAATCAGCGCAAGGGGAATCAGCCGATTGAGGTGTTTCTGGCTCATCAACCCGAGCGGTTGCGCCGTATTCAGGCACAGGCCAAAGCACCGCTTCGTGATGCCGCTGCGATCAATGCCACCCGCTGGGCGCTGTTTGAACAACTCAAGGCCACCGGCTTACCCGTGACCACGGGTTCAGGCGGCCAGACCAAATACAACCGTCAGCGCCTCGGTATTCCCAAGACCCATGCACTTGATGCCGCCTGTGTCGGTCAACTCACCGCGCTCCATGGCTGGAACATCCCGACGCTCGCCATCAAGGCCACCGGGCGCGGCTGTTACCAGCGTACCCGCCTGAATCGCTTCGGCTTTCCACGCGGTTATTTGATGCGTGAGAAGCGCGTTAAAGGATTCCAGACCGGAGATCGGGTCATCGCTGAGGTGCCAAAGAGCAAGAAAGCCGGAACCCATCTTGGGCGCGTGGCCGTGCGTGCATCCGGGCGCTTCAATCTCCAGACCGCAACCGGTCTGGTTCAAGGCATTTCACACCGCCATTGCCGAGTGCTGCAACGCGCCGATGGCTATGGCTATGGCTATGCATTCACTCCAACCCAAACGGAGGCCGCTAGACCGGTGGGTTAACCGCGCTACGCGCGGTGCGCTCTACCTCCTCGCCCTGAAGGGCGGGGTTTCTCGCGCAAGACTGATGAATCAGGCCCAAGCAAGTCCAATCAGGCCAGCCGCTTGCGCAGAGCATCCTCAAAACTGACAAACTCAGCACGCACCTCCGCCGCTAGCGAGGCGTCAAGCGCTTGCCCGTCCCGCTCCAGCTGCTCGATCTTATCAGCCAGCGCCGCTAGACGCTCGGCCCCGACATTCGCTGCTGCTCCATGCAGAGCATGAGCTAAACGGGTAATCATGGCCCGATCACTTTGCTCAATGGCCCGGCACAAGGCCTCCAGCTTGGGCGGCTGATCCTCCACGAACAACTCCAGTACCATCTGAACGCTCTCGACATCGTTATCCAAGCGCATGAACAGCCCTTTCCAGTCGAACACCAAGAGCGATGAATAATGCGAATCCAACGTCGGCCTGGCCTCATCAATCCTCTTGGCTGCCGCTGTCTCTGCCACTTCTGCTTCCGCTTCAGCGTTATTCGCGGGCTTGGCACTCGGGTCCAGCTTCAGCCAGTGCCCGAGCGTTGCGGCCAGTTCCTGTGGTTGCAGCGGCTTGACCAGATAATCGCTCATCCCTGCCGTCAGGCAGCGTTCGCGATAACCGGGCATGGCATGCGCGGTCATGGCGATGATCGGCACAGCAGCACCCGCCTCACGCGCCGCTTCAGCTTGGCGGATACGATGGATTGCCTCGAAACCATCCATGCGCGGCATTTGCATATCCATTAACACCAGATCGAAATGCCCGTTCTGCACAGCGGCAACGGCATCAGCGCCATTGGAGACGGTCTGAACATTCAGACCCAGGCGTTTCAACTGCGCCACGGCAATCTGCTGATTGACCGGATTGTCTTCCGCCAACAGCACGCACCCCGCGCCCAGTAAGCTGTCTGGCACGTTATCTGCTGGGCTGTTCGGCACGGTATCCGGCACAGCATCCAGCGCTAGCACATCCTCTTCCGGCGCTGACGCTAACGCCGACACCGACGCCAACTCGAACACGGCACTGAACCAGAAGGTCGATCCCTCGCCCAAGCGACTGTCAACTCCCGCCTGTCCTCCCATTAACTCCGCAAGCTGCTTGACGATCGCCAGCCCCAGTCCGGTGCCGCCAAAGCGGCGTGAGGTCGAGGCATCCACCTGACTGAACTTGGTAAACAGCCGATGCAGCTTGTCGGAAGAAATACCAATACCAGTATCACTGACCGCAAAATGCAGCCGTACCGACTGGTGCGGCTGCAACCGATCGCCCTCATTGGAAGCCAGCCCCACCTTAAGACGCACCTCGCCCTGCTCGGTGAACTTAATGGCATTGCCAAGCAGGTTGAACAGCACCTGCCGCAGTCGGCCGGGATCCCCGTACAGATACCGGGGCACGGTGGTGGCGATGTCCAGATGCAAAGCCAGCCCCTGCGCACGCGGCTCGAGAATCGATATCACGCCGCTCAGCACATCATTCAGCGAAAAGTGCAAGCGCTCCAGTCTGAGCTTGCCGGCCTCGACCTTGGCAAAATCAAGAAAATCATTGACCAGCACCAGTAGCGCGTTGCCACACTCGCGGATGGTTGTGACCTGATGCCGCTGCTCGGACCCCAGCGCGGTATCAAGCAACAGATCGGCCATACCAATCACGCCATTCAGGGGGGTGCGGATTTCATGGGTGACATTGGCGAGAAATTCACTTTTGGCGTGATTGGCGCTTTCGGCCTGTTCGGCCAGCCGGGTGGCCTGCTCGATGGTCTGTTGCAGTTCAGCATAGGTGCGCGCATTGGCAATGGCCAAACCGCACAGGCTGGTAATCGCCAGGCCAAGGTTGTAATAGCGCGCGCGATATTGCGGAAAGGCAATCCCGCGCAACACCACCATACCCAACACCTGATGCCCGTAGTCAATGCGCAGCACAAAGCCGGTTTCATCGGGCAACT
This sequence comes from Rhabdochromatium marinum, assembly GCF_016583795.1. GTDB lineage: Bacteria > Pseudomonadota > Gammaproteobacteria > Chromatiales > Chromatiaceae > Rhabdochromatium > Rhabdochromatium marinum. Next base: position 2,980 of record NZ_NRRS01000022.1, read on the forward strand.
CCATGCCGGGTGTCTTGAGCTGATCGAGCCACTGTTGCACAATCGGAATTGACAGCTGACGCTCGGGCATTGACCACCCATGCACAGCCCCCACACGTCCGTCATGCACCTCGACATAGTGGAATTCGCGACAGCCAAAGAGCATTGAGAACAGCTCCTGAATGCGCTGGATCGTGGTCGGCTCATCAGCGATGTCGGACAGGCGCATCAGCAAATCCAGCGCCATGGCGTGATCGGCCAGCTTGCGTTTGGAGTCCGCCAGCTCTGCGCGCAGGCGCGCCTGCTGCTGGCGATGACGCCAGGCATTAATCTGCCGCTCCAGCAAGGCGCGCAAATACTCCCGACCCACAAACAACCGGCGCCAGGGCCGATCCAGATAGGCGGCCAGCTCGGTGAGCTGCTGGGCGATGCGCTCATCCGAAACCGTTTCCAACCACAGCAGCTCGCGCGCCGATTCCTGAAAAAAAGCCCGTGCCGTGGCCTGATCAAAGCCCCAGGCGGATAAATGCTCGCGCCAATGCAGAATCCAGCCTCCATTGAGCAACCAGGCACCATTGGCGAGCTGGCGCTCCAGCAGATCGCGCCCGGCCAGCAACTCGGTGCAATGCTGTACCGGAACCATGACCGAGCGCTCGGCGCCAGCTGCCAAGGATGCAGGGGCCGATGACGGTGGGGACGCAGCCCCAGAGCCAGAGGTTAATCCGTGCGCTGGGCTCCCAGGGCATCCGGCACGCAGCCCCTCGCAGGTTCCCAGCACCAGGCTGTCGGTACAGTCATTAGGCTCGACATCACGCGCGCGACTGACCAACAGACAGCGTCCCGTGCGCCCGAGACAGGAGGCCGGCAGCGACAGCAGATGGACATCCGCGCCATCCAGACCGGCAAACACCGCCTGCACATCCGCCCAGTAATGGGCGCAGACATGAATGCACAACAAGGGTGAGGCAGGGGTATCGTCCGACATTCAGGCCACCGGCAGCACCCGCGATCCAGTCGCGGCGCGGCATGCGCGTGACTTAGTCCGTAACGGTGGCGTCCTGCGCAATCCAGTCGAGTGGATAGCGTCCCCAGCGTTCAACGGCGTCGGCAATGGCCAGCAAGGTCTCCTCCGGAACCTGAAAGGGAATCTCGCCATGATTGTCTGAGAGGATGAAACCACCGCCCGGTCCAGCGGCGGCAATAGCTTGCTTCACCGCCTGCTCGGCAGCAGCCGTGTCCCAGGTGCGCATGGCGATGCCGTTCAGATTGCCCAGCAGGGTCAACTGCCCGGCTGCCGCGCGCTTGAGTTGCCCCAGATCATCGTCGGCACTGACCCCGATCACCGCCGCTCCGGTCGCTGGCAGATCCTCAATAATGCGCACACAGCGCCCGGAGGCAAAGTGCATGGCCACCGGCCCCTGGATTTGAGCAATGGTGCGGGTGGCAATGACTTTGCCCCGCCGTCGGAAATCCTCCGGCCGCGAGATGGTCTGCGAGGACACCGGATCAAAATAGCAAATCGCCGTGGCACCGGCCTTGAGTTGCGCATTGGCCCAGTCCACACAAAACACCTCGTTGAGCCGCATCAGATGATCGAACAGCTCCGGGTGCTCGTACAGCAGGGTCAGATAGCGCTCGAACCCGAGCTGCATCACCGGCAGGGAAAAGGGCGCCATCACCACTCCGATGATGGGCGTTGCGCCATCGCGGGCGCGCAAACCGGCAATGGCGTCCAGCACGCGCCTGAGATCCGGGGATTCCGCCACCCGTGGCGGCTGCAACTGGCGGATCGACTCCAGATCGCGCACCAGCGGCCCCCCGCAATTGGGCGGTCCATTGTCGAGATAGATGACCTCCGCGCCCCAGGCTTTGGTCTCAATGGCGGCGTAGAAAAAGGCGTAGTAGCAATCGTTGCGATACTTGAGGCGCATGCGCCACTGGCCTTCGATCACATGCTGCGGATCGGCGAAATAGTCGTGAATGGACAGCCCCAGTTCACGCGCGCCGTGCATGGTCAGCAGCAAAAACAGCGGCACCCGATCTGGCTCGGACTGCCCAAGCGTGGTCAGTACCCGCTGCAATGAGGTCATGACTGGCGACAGCTGGGATGCAGGGCGCTGGCTGGTCATGGCGTCAGGGCCTCCTCAGCAGCGCGTACCAACTCCAGCGCATCGGCGGCACTGGCACCGGCTGCATCAGCCCCCACCTCCTGACACAGATTGGGATCGAAGCGGAAGGGTGCACCGCCGACCAAAATCCGTGGACACTGCCCGGCGGCATTCAAAGCGGTGCGCAACTCTTTGATGCGTAGCGCCGCTGGCAACATCAACACCGACAGCAGCAACACCTGAATCTGATCGCGCACCACATGAGCGGCCAGGGTGGTGGGATCGGTAGTGCCATAGTCACAGAGCTGATAACCACTGGCACGCAAGACCGCGCAGACCATGCGCTTACCCAGCAGATGGTAGTCATCCAGCGTGGAAATGCCGATGTTGATGTTATGCGCGCGCAGCGACCTGGCCGCCGGGCTGTGCGAGTCCTCGTCATCCCCCAAAGGCAAGGGCGTCAGGGGCGGTAGCTTTGTGATCAGCTCCTCGCACAGCCGTCCGCTCATATAGACCTGCGACAGCGAAAGCTCGCCCTGCTCCCACTGCTCGCCCACATACTCCAGGGCCGGCACCACCAGATAATCAATGGGCACCAGCGGATCCTTGGCACCAGCGCTGGCGACCATCTCCTCAATTTTGAGCCGATCCATCGCCAGCAGTGCTTCCACAAATGCCGTAACCATTGCTTCCATTGCCGGCTCCCCTGGTTAGCCAGCCCCCATCCAACCATGGATGCTGGGGCCGAACACTACAATCTAAAGCATTTCAGAAATACCAAACTTCTTGGGTGCGTCGAGTTCAGGCTGATTCTTTTTCAGCAACAGCGGAATGACCACCACCAAAGTGGCCAACAGCAGCACAATCTCCATGTAATAGACCACCCCGTAGCTGAAGGCCGGCCCGGACAGCTCGCTGCCAATCCAACCTTCCTCAACCATAAAGCTGACCAGATCGCGCACCGCACCACCGATGAAAATCGCACCACCCTGCGCCGTGGCCTGCACCGCGCCCCAGGCGCCGAGCGCCAAACCGGTGTGCCCGCCCTGGGCCAGCCCCATCGCAGCCGTCAGGGTGCCTACCGCAAAGAGCCCGCCCCCAAAGCCGATCAGGCCAGCGCCGGTGCGAAACAGCCAAGGCATACTGAAAGAGCCGGCGATAATCACCGCCGCAAAGGCAAACAGCCCCAGCGCCGCGCCAATGACACTCATCCGGTTGGGGTTGCCGCCCTTGGTGAGCAGCCAGCCGGCCAGTGAGAAGGCGATCAGTGTACCGCCGGCCCAGATGGCGGTCAGCAGCGTGGTCTGCGACACCGACAGCCCCAGCACCTCACCGCCATAGGGTTCGAGCAGAATGTCCTGCATACTGAAGGCGGCGGTGCCCAACCCCACCGCAATCAACAAGCGCGCGGCATAGCGATCCTCCACAAAGGCCTTCCAGGTCGCGGAGAACTTGGGTGCGCGTACCGGATTGGCCGCCCGCTTGCGATCCACCGCTTCCTGACGCCAGAGCGCGGTAATATTCAGCAGGATGGTCGCTGCCGCCGTGGCCTGAATCACCTGAATCAGTTTCACCTGGGTGAAATCGCGCAGGAAGAAGCCATAGAGAATCGCGCTGAGCAGCATGCCCAGCAGCAGAGTGACATAGAGCAGCGCCACCACCCGCGGCCGAGCTTCCTTGGGCGCCAGATCGGTCGCCAAGGCCAAACCGGCGGTCTGAGTGGTATGCAGTCCGGCGCCGACCATTAGAAAAGCCATGGCCGCAGCGATGTAGCCCATGAAGGCCATCTGATTGCCTTCCGCTGACATCAGCAGCAGCGCAAAGGGCATGAAGGTGAAGCCGCCAAACTGCAACAGGGTGCCCCACCAGATATAGGGTACCCGCCGCAGCCCAAAGGCCGAGTGGTGATAATCGGAACGGTGACCGATCAGTGCGCGCAGCGGCGCGAACACCAGCGGCAGGGCAACCATCAGGGACACCAGCCACACCGGCATGCCCAGCTCCACCACCATGACCCGGTTCAGGGTGCCATTGAGCAGCACCACAGCAGCGCCAACCGAGATCTGGAACAGCGACAGCCGCAGCAAGCGTGGCAACGGCAAGTCATCGGTGGCAGCGTCTGCAAAGGGCAGGAAGCGGATCAACAGCTGCATGCCGATCTGTTTGAGTTCGTCTATCGTGGATCTGTTACTGGCCATTTTTTCAGGTACTTAGGTATCAGGGATCTTAGGGGTTCAACCAAGGAGGGATGTCAACCACGGATGCGAGGTGACGGAGCCCGCTTAACGGCTAAAGTGCGCCTTGGCTTCGTAGAGCGTCTCAACGCTGATCTGGCTCAAACCACGCTCGCGGGCAAAGTGCTCGGTGTTGCGACGCGCCTTGCCACGGACAAAAAACGGAATTTTGCGCAGCTCCTTCTCGGCTTCCGGCTCCCAGCGCGGCGCATCGGCCTCAGCTGGCGTATCAGGTTGCGGCGCCGCTGTGGTTTCCTCAGCGGCCGGTGAGCGCTGCACTTGCGGCACCTCACCGTCATGGAACTCCACATCCTCGCGGAACATGGTAATCAGATGCTCTTCCAGGCCCATCATCAGCGGATGCACCCAGGTGTCGAAGATCACATTGGCGCCTTCAAACCCCATCTGTGGTGCATAGCGCGCCGGAAAATCCTGCACATGCACTGGCGAGGAAATCACCGCACAGGGCAGCCCCAGCCGCTTAGCGATATGACGCTCCATCTGGGTGCCCAACACCAACTCCGGGTGCAACTCAGCGACCCGCGCCTCGACCGCCAAATAGTCATCAGTGATCAGCGCCTCAACACCGATCCGCTCGGCCAGCGCGCGTAGCTCGCGAGCAAATTCGCGGCTGTAGGTGCCAATGCCAACGACATCGAAGCCAAGTTCCTCGCGCGCGATGCGTTCGGCGGCGATCACATGGGTGGCGTCACCGAAAATAAACACCCTTTTGCCGGTCAGGTAAGTCGAATCCACCGAACGCGAGAACCACGGCAGACGGGTGCGGGCGCGCGCCAGTGCCGGCTCCGGGTCGAGTCCGGTCAGCCGTCCGACTTCAAGCAGAAAGTCTCGCGTGGCCCCCACGCCAATGGGAACCGTGCGCACCCAAGGCTGCTTGAACATGCGCTCCAGCCACACACAGGTGTCATGGGCGATTTCCGGATACAGGCAGACATTGAAGTCGCCATCTGGAATGCGCGCCAGATCGGCCGGACTGGCCCCGGCGGGTGCCACCAGATGCACATCCACCCCCAGCGAATCCAGCAATCGCGTCACCTCAGTGACATCGTCACGACAGCGAAAGCCCAGCGCCGTGGGCCCCAGTAGGTTGGCACGCGGGCGCCGTCCCTCGGCTTGGGCGCGGGCGGCCGGATCAGCGGCCCCGTCAAGCGGCGGACGGCCATGCAGCAGCGCGCGCACCAGTTGATGGAAGGTTTCGCTTGCGCCCCAGTGCTCCTTGCGGGTAAAGGCCGGCAACTCCAGCGGTACCACCGGAATCTCAAAGCCCATGCCTTCAGCCAAAGCACCGGGCTGGTCCTGCAAAAGTTCCGCCGTACAGGCCTCGCCCACCAGCAGAGCCTGGGGCTGAAAGCGCGCCACGGTGTCGCTTAGGCGCGCCTTCACCAGTTGCGCGGTATCGCCGCCGAGATCGCGCGCCTGGAAACTGGTATAGCTCACCGGCGGGCGCGCTGCCGAGCGTGCGATCATGGTAAAGAGTAAATCGGCATAGCTGTCGCCCAGGGGCGCGTGCAACACCAGATGCACGGCATCCATGGAGGCGGCAACGCGCATGGCGCCGATGTGCGGTGGGCCTTCGTAGCTCCAAAGGGTCAATTCCATGGCTGTATTCCCAAGTAGATCCTAGATCGCGAGGCGTTGGCGGCGATTGAGCGGCCGCACAAACAGCTCGGCCAGATCGGCGGCCTGGTCAAAGCCCTGAATCGGGGTAAACACCAGTTCGATCGACCACTTGGTGGTCAGGCCCTCGGCCTCCAGCGGATTGGCCAGTCCCAGACCGCAGACGGTGATGTCAGGGCGCTCGGCACGCAACCGATCCAGCTGCGGCTCCAGATCCTGACCCTCGGTCAGCTGGGTGGTGGATGGCAGCAGCGCCAGTTCCGGCTCCATCACTCGCCGATCCAGATAGGGCACGCCAACCTCACCCAGCTGCATGCCGCATTCCTGGGCCAGAAAGCGCGCCAGCGGCAGCTCCAGCTGTGAGTCCGGCAAAAAGCTGATGCGCTTGCCGGCGAGCCAGTCACGACAGCGCGCCAGCGCCTTTTCCGCCCGCGCTGCCGGTGCGGCGATCACCGCATCGACCCGCTCCGGCGCCACGCCCCAGGCCGCCGCCAGCGCATGCATCCAGGCCCGCGTGCCCTCCACGCCCAGCGGGAAGGGAGCCGCAATCAGCTCGGCTCCGCGCGCGCGCAGCGCATCAATGGTTTCACCGACAAAGGGCTGCGCGGCCAGCAGCCGGGTGCCCGGCCCCACCGGCGGCAGCTCAGCGGCGCGGCGCGGCGGCAGGAAATGCACCGGCGCAATGCCCAGCTGATCGAACAGACGAGTGAATTGATCCTCCACCACATCCGCCAGGGAACCCACCACCAGCACCGAGCGCTGCCCGGCCGGCAGTTCCGGCAACACCGGCACCAGCGCTTGCAGACAGGTATCCTCGCCCTGGGTAAAGCTGGTATCCAGCCCGCTACCGCTGTAGGCCAGAATCCGCACCCGCCCCTCATGGCCCTGTTGCAATCGCGCTGCCGCCGTGTCGAGATCGAGCTTGATCACCTCGGATGGACAGGAGGCCACCAGAAACAGGGTGCCGATATCCGGGCGCCGAGCGAGCAGTTCGCGCACCACCCGGTCGAGTTCGTCATTGGCATCGGCCAGCCCGGCCAGATCGCGATCCTGCAACACGGCTGTGCCAAAGCGGGGCTCTGCAAAGATCATCACCCCGGCGGCGGACTGCATCAGATGCGCACAGGTGCGCGAGCCAACCACCAGAAAGAAGCTGTCCTGCATCTTGCGATGCAGCCACACAATGCCGGCCAGCCCGCAAAAGGTTTGGCGCTCACCGCGCTGGCGCAGAACCTCCGGCCCCGACACTGCCGCGCATTCCTCGCTGGTGGCACTCATGACTCACCCCCGGCATTCGCCATGGCGGCCTCACTCGACAGGCGCGCCGCGCGCAGCTTGAGCAGGAACTGCGTAGCATTGACCACATAGGTGGCATAGGCGGCCAGCGCCAGCCACATCTGCCCGCGCGTATCCAGCCAGCCGGTCAGCAGTGCGACCAGATAGGCGGTATGCAGGGCCAGCACCAGCATGCTGAACACGTCTTCCCAGAAAAAGGCATGTACAAACAGATATTTGCCAAACACCACCTTCTCCCAGATGGAGCCGGTAATCATGATGGTATAAAGCAGCAGGGTCTTGATGACAATCGACCAGGTCGCCGCCAGTTCGCCGGTACCAGTAGCGAGATAGCGCAGTACCAGCACTAGACTGATCAGAAAGACCAAAAATTGCAGCGGTGCCAGGATGCCCTGCACCAGTGTCCAGGGAGATTCGTCGCGCCGGCGGCGTTCTTCTGGCGTATAGAGAGGTTGTATGGGCCGTGTCATGAGAAGTGATGGCTCGATAAGGTCAACGCACGCGAAATCAGGCGGCTTCCAGAGTAAGCCTCCTTGCAGATGAGTCGGTTACTTTATCAGACTTGCAAGGCTCGGGTAGCGCCGAGGCATCCAGGCCCATTGCCAAGCCCACCAATCATACCTGCAATGGCGGCTGGGGAAAAATTATGCCCGCGCCCGGTCTATGTCAACTATACTTAACGTAAACAGGACTTGACAGATATCAGTCCTGGGTTTTACTAATTGGTGTAGCAATTCCTGTCGAACCAGGCTGCGCGGGCCTCCTGATCAGCGTCCGACCACCTTCAACAACCATCTGGCAAACCCCATGACCTTCAGCAAGGCTCCATGTCGCGGCACCCACCTTCCCTCCAGCACCCAGCAGGCCATTCAGGCACCGGTCAGCACCCACCAGCGCAAGTGCTGCCATGCCCTGCAAACGCCTGATACCCCGGCGGACTGGTGAAATTGTTTGACGCTCCGGAATCAGCCCTGGGTGACTTGGGCACCGACGCCGCCGCCGAGCTGATCGCGGCGGCTTCGGACATTGCGCTCATCCTCGACAGCGAGGGGCGCATTCTGGATCTCGCCTTCGGCAATGACGAACTCTCGACTCAGATCGGTGATTGGATCGGCCTGTCGTGGTCTGACACCGTCACCAGCAGCAGCCGCGCCCGGATCGGGCAGCTGCTGCACAGCGCTGGCGCCGATGAACAACCCCCGCACTGGGAGCAGGTCGAGCATGTCGCACTGAGCGGTGAAGAGCTGCCGGTACGCTACTGTGCTGCCAGTCTCGGCAATCGTCATCGCATTGTCGCTGTAGGACGCAGCCAGCAAGGCATGGCCGCCCTGCAACAGCGCCTGGTGGATGCCCAGCAGTCGCTGGAGCGTGACTACTGGCGTCTGCGCCAGCTCGAAACGCGCTATCGACTGCTGTTCCGCTCCATGTCGGAGGCCATCCTGATCGTGGATCCTGGCAACGGCAAAATTGTCGAAGCCAATCCGGCCGCCAGCCTGCTGCTTGCGACCGACTCGCGCAAGCTGGTCGGGCGGCCCTTCCCGGAAGGCTTCGACAATGCCGGCACCGAGGCGATCAAATCCCTGCTCGCCGGAGTACGCTCTGCCGGGCGCCCCAGTGACCTGCGCGCGCGCCTGCGCGAGCGCGATCTCGAATTCCTGATCACGGCCGCCCCGGTGCGGCAGGAAAATACCACCCTAGTGCTGGTGCGCCTCACACCGGTCGAGACCAACAACAACGCCGGCCTGCTCAACGAACCGCGTTCACGGCTGTTCAAGATGCTGGAAAAAGCCCCCGACGGCGTGGTCATCACCCGTCAGGACGGGCGTATCCTGAGCGCCAACAACGCATTTTTGGAGCTGGCCCAGCTGTCCACCGAGGAGCAGGCGCGCGGCGAATCCCTCGACCGCTGGCTGGGACGCCCTGGCGTCGATCTCAATGTGCTGATCGCCAACCTGCGCCAGCACGGCGCGGTCAGGCTGTTTGCCACCAGCGTGCGCAGCGACTATGGCAGCTCCACCGAGGTCGAGATTTCCGCTGTCGCGGTGCAAAATGGCGATCAGCCCAGCTTAGGCTTTATCATCCGCAATGTTGATCGCCGCGTTTCCGCCAGCGCTGCGCCTGGGCGCGCCCTGCCACGCTCGGTCGAACAGCTGACCGAACTGGTCGGCCGGGTGCCGCTCAAAGAGGTGGTGCGCGAATCCACCGACATGATCGAGCGCCTGTGCATTGAGGCCGCCCTGGAGCTGACCGGCGACAACCGCGCCTCCGCCGCTGAGCTGCTTGGCTTAAGCCGCCAGAGCCTGTATGTCAAACTGCGCCGCTATGGTCTCAGCGAGTCCGGCGCCGAGCATGAAACCGAACATTAATTCACCATTCAAGCACCCATGACCGCCCATGACCGATAGCCTTGCTGCCTCCCCGACCCCGACCCGCATCAAACCGGCCGACGTGCTGGAGTTCATGCACCCGATCACCTGGTTTCCGCCGATGTGGGCCTTCACCTGCGGGGTGGTGTCCTCCGGTCAACCAATTCTCAGCCACATCCTGCTGCTGATCGCTGGCGTCATCCTGGCCGGCCCGCTGCTGTGCGCCACCAGTCAGGCGGTCAACGACTGGTTCGACCGTCACGTCGATGCCATCAACGAACCCGAGCGGCCGATTCCCTCCGGGCGCATTCCCGGTCGCTGGGGGCTTTACATTGCGATTCTCTGGTCAGGGCTGTCGCTGATCTGGTCGCTGTGGCTCGGTCCCTGGGTGATCGTCGCCACCCTGCTCGGCATCGCGCTGTCCTGGGCCTACAGCGCCCCGCCGGCGCGGCTGAAGCAGAACGGCTGGTGGGGCAATGCGGCGGTGGGCTTTTCTTATGAAGGATTGGCCTGGATCACCGGCACTGCGGTGATGCTCGGCGGCCTGATGCCGGACTGGCGCAGCCTGACCCTGGCATTTCTCTACAGCGTTGGTGCCCATGGCATCATGACCCTAAACGACTTCAAGGCCATTGAAGGCGACCGGCAACTGGGCGTGCGTTCGCTGCCGGTGCAACTGGGAGCCGATCGTGCTGCGCTGCTGGCCTGCATCGTGATGATCGCGCCCCAGCTGGTTGTCATCGGTCTGCTGTTTGGCTGGAGCCAACCCTGGCACGGCTGGGCAGTGGTCGCCCTGGTCATCGCGCAGAGCGTCATGATGCTGCGCTTCCTGCAAGCCCCGATCGAACGCGCCACCTGGCTCAGCGCCTTCGGTGTCACCCTCTCCGTCAGCGGCATGATGATCAGCGCCTTTGCGGCACGTTCATTGGTCTGACAGGCGACCCAGGCCAATGCGCTGGCGAGCAACTCAATCAAGAAACCTTATCCACTGACCAATCAACCACCTAACACACCATGCCCGAACTTGACACCTACGACGTCGTCGTCATCGGCGGCGGCCCCGCTGGCGCCACGGCTGCCACTGATCTCGCCCGGCGCGGGCGCTCCGTGCTGCTGCTTGATCGCAGCAGGCGCATCAAGCCCTGCGGTGGCGCCATTCCGCCCATCGCCATCAATGAATTTGAGATCCCGGACGAGCAACTGTGCGCGAAAATTCACTCCGCGCGTATGGTGGCGCCGAGCGAGCGCCATGTTGACATGCCGATCAATGGCGGCTATGTCGGCATGGTGGATCGCGGCCCCTTCGACGAGTGGCTGCGCGAGCGCGCCGTCTCGGCGGGCGCCACACGCCGCAACGGCAGCTATCAGCGCCTGACGCGCGACAGCGATGGCACCGCAATCATTCACTTCCAGCCCGATGGCGATCCCAAGCCCGAACCCAAGCAGGTGCGCGCCCGCGCAGTGATCGGTGCCGATGGGGCCATGTCCAAGGTCGCCAAGGACTGCGTGCCGGGTGCCAAGGAACTGCCCCATGTCGCCGCTTATCACGAAATCATCCGCTCGCCCCAGACCGGCCAAGCGGCTGCCATTCACGGTGACTTCGACCCGACCCGCTGCGATGTCTACTACCAGGGCAAGATCTCCCCGGACTTCTACGGCTGGATCTTCCCCCATGGCGAGACTACCAGCGTCGGCGTCGGCACTGAACTCAAGGGCTTCTCGCTCAAGCAAGCCACCGCCGATCTGCGTCAGGCCGCCGGGCTGGCCGACTGCGAGACGCTGCGCTGCGAGGGCGCGCCCATCCCGCTGTATCCGCTGAAGAAATGGGACAATGACCGCGATCTGGTGTTGGCTGGCGATGCCGCTGGCGTGGTCGCACCGGCCTCCGGCGAAGGCATCTACTATGCTCTGACCGGCGGGCGCCTGGCCGCCGACGCAGTCGAGCAGTTCCTGATCACCGGTGACGCCAAGGCACTCACCCAAGCCCGCAAGCGCTTCATGAAAGCCCATGGCCGGGTGTTCTGGATTCTTGGCATCATGCAGCGTTTCTGGTACAAGAGCGATAAACGCCGTGAGCGTTTCGTCAGCCTGTGCGATGATCCGGACATCCAACACCTGACCTGGGAGGCCTACATGCACAAGCGATTGGTGCGCGCCAAGCCAGCGGCGCATCTGCGTATTTTCCTCAAGGATACCGCCCATCTGCTCGGGTTGGCCAAGCCCTGGAAGGCGAAGTCCTAACCTAAGCCACGCCCAAGCGTCTCCGAACCACAGATCTCTCACCATGATCGAGGCGGGCTTTGCCAACGGTCACATCATCGACGCTATCCTGCTCATGGTGTGGCTCGAAGCCGCTCTGATTTGGTTATGGCGCCGGCGCTCGGGACGCGGCCCAACCCTGATGAGCCTGCTGCCGGTGCTGGCATCCGGATTCCTGCTTCTGCTGGCAGTGCGCGCGGCCCTGACTGGGGCGCCCTGGCCCTGGGTGGCACTGCCGCTGACCGCCGCCTTGTTCACCCACATCCTTGACCTCGCCTCGCGCTGGCGAGGCTAAGCCACTTTCGACGCATGCCCGGCGCTGTCAGCCATGGAACCATAGATGGTCAAGCGTCGGTCACTGTTCATGGCCCTGACCCAACGGGTACTGCTGATCGCCAGCTTAGCGCTGATTGCCAGCCTGGTGCTGGTGGTTCTGCTCGAATATTTGAGTTACAACCAAGCCTCCCAGGCGTTTTTCCACGACTCACTCACCCTGCAAATCGGCGCCATTGTTGGCATTTTTTTGCTCGCGGCCGTATTCGCCTGGCTCAGTACCCGCCGCACCACCGCGCGGGCGCGCGACCAGACCCGGCGGGCCCTGGAAACCAGCGAGGAGCGTTTCCGCACCCTGGTGGAAGTCAACCGCTTCGCCATCATGGAACTCGACACCCAGGGCCGCTTTCGCTACGCCAACCCGGCAGCAAGCGAGATTCTCGGCTACCCGCGCGAACAGCTCACCCACATGCAGGTGACCGACCTGCTGCCGCCGGATGAAGTGGAACGCTTTCGCGCCGACCTCGTCCGCGTCGTCACTGAACAACCCGAGCCCACCACCTACACCAACCACAACCGCACCGGCGATGGCCGCTGGATCGAGGTGCAGGTCAGCTGGAATTATCTGCGCGACATCAAGGGCGCCGTGGTCGGCTTTGTCAGCATCTCCAGCGACGTCACTGCTTACCGACTGTCGCAGCGACTGCTTGATGGCCGCAATGCTGTGCTCGAACGCCTGGCGAGCGGCGCACCGCTGGCCGACATGCTGCGCGCGATCGTCAATTACAGTCAGGACATCCTGCGCGAGGCCTGGATTGCCATTCACCTCCTTGACTGTAAGCAGGGTCGGCTGCATTCCGCCGTTAGCCGCCGGCTGCCGCCAAGCTATCTGGAGGCCTTAGAGGGCGTGCGCATCGGCCCCAATGTCGGCTCCTGCGGCCATGCCGCCTATACCGGCGCCCGCACCATTACCACCGACATTCGCATCGACCGCAAATGGGACGGTTTTCGCGCTCTGGTGCTGCCGCTCGGGCTGGTGGCCTGCTGGTCCGAGCCGATTCGCGGACGCGACGGCCAGGTGCTGGGCACCTTTGCCATTTACCAGGAACAGGCCGGCGGACCGGAGCGCCACCATCTGCAACTGATCCAATCCGCCGCCGAGCTAGCCGGCATCGTCATTGAGCATCAGCAGAATGCCGACGCCCGGCGCAAAGCCGAGCGCGAGATCCAGCACCTCGCCTTTCATGATTCCCTCACCAACCTGCCCAACCGCGCGCTCTTTCGCGAAACGCTGCGCCATGCGCTGAGCAACTTTCAGCGCCAGGGCCGCCGCTTTGCCCTGCACATGCTCGATCTGGATCACTTCAAGGATGTCAACGACAGCCTCGGCCATCCGGTTGGCGACCGCCTGTTGTGCGCAGTGAGCGAACGCATCCGCACGCTGTTGCGCGCCAGCGACATGCTCGCCCGCCTCGGCGGCGATGAATTTGCACTGCTGCAGGAAGGTGTGCGCACCCGCGAGGATGCCGCCCAGCTGGCGACCAAAATCATCGACGCCCTGCAATGGGAATTCACCATCGACCAACATCGCCTGCGCATCAATACCAGTATCGGCCTGCTGATCGCCGAGCGCGACGACACCGATGTCGATGAGATGATTGGCCGGGCCGATGCCGCACTCTATCAGGCCAAGGCCGCCGGGCGCGGGACCTTCGCCTTCTTCGAGACCGACCTGGCCCAACGCTTCGAACAGGAGCGCGATCTCCTCGACGCGCTGACCGAAGCGGTGCCGCAAGGGCGCATTGGCTTCGCCTATCAGCCGCAAATCCGCCTAGCCGATCAGCAGCTGATCGGGGTCGAAGCCTTGATGCGTTGGGAGCATCCCACCTGCGGCCAGCTCGTGCCCCGGGACTTCTTCGCCATCGCCCGCAAGCGCGGCCTGCTGCGCGACCTGTCCAACACTGCCATTGAGGACGCCTGCCGGCAGGCTCGCGCCTGGTCAGCGGCGGGCCTGAGCTTCGGTCGCATCGCGGTGAATCTGTGCGCGCAACAGCTGAATCACCCGCATTTCGTTACCGAAACCCGCCGAGTGCTCGACGCCACAGGCGCCGATCCTCGCCACATCAGCTTCGAGCTGACCGAAAGCCTGCTCGGACAGGCGCCGAATCAGGTTCTAAACGCACTCAAAGAACTGGCGAACCTGGGCTTTGAGTTCGCGATCGACGACTTCGGCACCGGTTTCTCCTCGCTACGCCATTTGAGCGACCTGCCGATCAGCAAACTCAAGCTCGACTGCAACCTGATCCAGCATCTGCCCGAACAGCATAACGCCACCAAGATCGTCAAGGCCGGCATTGCGCTTGGCAAGGCGCTAAACTTTACCCTGCTGGCCGAGGGCGTCGAAACTCAGGCCCAGGCCGACTTCCTGCGCGAGCACGGCTGCGACCAGGCCCAAGGCTTTCTCTTCTCGCATCCAGAGCCAGCCGAGCGCATCGAGCACGATTGGCTGCGCAGCTAGCCAGTACAGATGACAGACGCGCAACTACGAGGACAGTATCAATGGTTAAGACCAAAGCCAACATTCTCATCAACCGACGACCGGAGCAGGTCTTCGGCTTCATTGCTGAGGATTTTCTCGACAACTACGCCCGCTGGTCACCGGAGGTCAAACAGATTGAAGCCCTCACCCCCGGCCCGCTCACGCTGGGCAGCCGCATGCGTCAGGTGCGGGTCGATCAGGGGCGGCGCAGCGAAAACCAATTCAAGGTCACTGCGCTGGAAAAACCCGAACGCCTGGAATTTACTGAAAGCTCCGATCTGTTTCGCACCGGCTACTGGCTTAGTGCCGCTGGCCAGCAGACGCGGCTGGAATTCGGCTTCGAGCTGTGCCGCATTGAGCTGTACATGCGTCCTTTCGAGAAACTGATTCGCATCGCCATTCAGGAAGGCACCGAACGCGTGGTGCGTAATATCAAAACATTGGCCGAACGCGAACTGACGCCCGACGCCTGATTCCCCCCCGACGCCTCATTGCCTGCCCAGCCATCTCATCTCATGCCTCAGGAGCCGACCATGGACTTCACCGCTGACAAAGACCCCGGACTGATTCCCTTTGTGCTCTCCCAGATCCTCGACACTGTCGTCAACGGCGTCACCCTGTCCGACCCCGATCAGCCCGACAACCCCATTGTCTACGCCAACGAAGCCTTCGAGCTGATCACCGGCTATGACCGCGACGAGATCGTCGGCCGCAACTGCCGGTTTTTACGCGGCGAGGATCACGACCAACCGGAACTCGAACGCATCCGCGCCGCACTGGCCCAAAAAACCCCCGTCACCGTCACCCTACGCAACTACCGCAAGGACGGCACCCTGTTCTACAACCAATTCAGCATCCGCCCGCTGTTTGACCGCGACGGCAACCTGATTTACTTCCTCGGTCTGCAATACGACATCACCGAACAAATCCGCGCCCAAGCGGAACTCAAGCGGCTCAATGAGCAACTGGCCCGCGCTGGAACGCCAGGCTAAAGCTCCGCCCGACTGTCGATTTCGCTCGCGGACAAGGCGCGCAGGATTTCCCCCAGAATCTGGCGGCTGTCATCCTCAAACTTGCTGTCCTTGCCCTTGCGGATGTCAGCAAAGAACTTCGACAGTGTCCTGAGTTGATTGGGCGCGAGTTCATCGGAAAAGCCGCGCTTTTTCTTCAGTGCCCGGTCGGGAACCCGGTTGCGCGCGCTGTCATCGGCGGCTTTGCGTCCGTGTGACCAGTTCATGGCACGAGCGCAGTACAGCAACATGCGATCAAGCAGAATGAAGGGGAAGCGCTGATTGCTGATGGGGCCAAGCGAGAACCGCTCCACGCCCAAGGTGCGTTGTATGTCAACCTTGGCCAGAGCAGCGCCGCCCAGGGCGCCTAGCACACTGCCGGCCGTCGCCCCCACCAGCAGCCCTGCGCCCAGGCTGCCACCGGCCAGCGACAGATCCAGACCAACGCCGGTGGTGGCACCGGCAGCAGCACCGGCTAGCGCCATCTGGAGTCGGTTCAGGCCCAGTGCCTTGCCGACATCATCGGAGAACAGATCCTTCTGCAGCAGGGAGTCGGGCGGCAGGTTCCAGACGTGGTGGCGAAAATGCGCACGAATCTGGTTCTGCGCATCGGTTTCCAGCTTGCGCAGCCCGTCCTGAAAGGCCACTTGCAGCGCCTGCTGGACATCAGCCCGATCCGTGTCGGATTGCAGATCACTAACACGCACCACGCGGTTGACCCGAAAGCTCAGGGCTTCTTTCAGCAGGCCAATGATGGTAGTCACACTTGCGTCAATGCGCCGCTCCCAGTCGTAACTGAAGGCTTCAATGGTTTCCTCCAGACGCGGTTCCCAGCGCTGGTTGATGCTTTTGAGGGCATTGAGCAGCTTAATGCGCTCGGAATAGGTAGCCCGGTGGGCATTGAATTCGCGAACCGAATTAAACGCCTTGCTCAGTGCATCCTGCCAGGCCGGCATGTATTTCTGGTTGTTACTGAGATTATTCAAAATGGCCATGCGCGGGCGTGCCGTCAGCCGCAGCAGCTCCATTTCGGTGCGGTCTTTTTCCTTGATGCGCTTGGAGCCATCAATCACCAGAATAATGCCCGCTCCGGCAGCGACCGGCTCCAGCAGAGCAATATCATGGCTGAACAGTGGATCATGATGGAACGCCTTGACGAAGGCGCGAGCCAGATCAGTCTCGCGCTCGTGCGCCTGAAACCACTCCAGAATGGCGCTTGGGTTCTGAAATCCGGGGGTATCAACAAAGTCGATGATGGTTTTGCCATCAATGATTACCGGATAGTGGTCGGAACGGGTAGTGGTACCGGCGCGCTTGTCGATCTCAATGCGGTCGTTTTCAGTCAGGGTGGCGACCACTGAGGATTTGCCAGCATTCGGATGGCCCATGATGGCCAGGGTTGGGATGTCCGCAGCCATTAGCGCTCCTCCGTGTCGTCATCCGCAGCCGCCGCAACCAAGGAAGTCAGGCGCAGATAAGGGTCGGCCAGTTGCTCAATTTTGCGCTGCCAGTCGCTGAAATCGAAGGCCGTCACTGGCGGCAGCGGGTCATCCTCGTCTTCGCCTTCGGGATCGCCGATCAGGCTGATCAGCATCTGCGCCTGATCACCAGCCGCTGCGCGCACCCGCCGCAGGAAGCTCAGACTTTCGGTAATCGGCGGCTGCGAGCCATCATCGACCAGCGCAATGCGCGGCGGCGGCGCCTCCCATAGGCTGTCGGTGATCAGGGCAATAGCCTGATCGGCCATGGCTGAGCCACCACCATAGGTGGCGGAGCGGGCCACCCGCCAGCCCGAGCACTGGCGCAGCAGCTGTTGCAAACGGCCATGATCGGCTTCTTCCAGCACATCGGCCACATCGACATGCAGCAGCAAAATACAAGCATCAGGAGCGATGCGCGCTTGATCCTGCGGCGCTTTGTCCTGCGCCGGTTGTTTGCTGATGGCACGGTGCGGCGGGCTGGAGGTCGTCGGAGCGGGCGTCGCAACCGGTTTCGCAGTCGGTTTCGCAACCGGTTTCCCAGTTGGTTTGGCAACTGGTTTCCCGGTTGCCTGCTTCACCAACTCCTTGGCTGGTGTATCGGTCGATATGTCAGCCGGTTTATCAGCTAATTTTTCAACTGGTGCTTCAACTGACTTATCAGCCGGCTTAGCCGTGGGTGGTGGCGTGGATTGCGCCGCTTCGTCCGTCACGGGCACCTCGGGCGGCGTCGATGTCGGCGCCGCGCGCGCAGCCGTCACCGGGGTTAAGGGGCCGGGAATGGGCATTTCAGGGCCAGTCCCGGTGCGACCCAGCCCGGTATCCAGCTCGGGCGTCACCAGTCGCGTGTAGAGCGCCTGAGTGCGCTGATGCGTGAAGGGCAGACGATTCAGCGCCTGGCGTTGGCTGAAGGCGGACAGTCCGAGCAACAGCAGCCGTGGCAGCAGACCGTAGCAGATCAGCGCCAACAGCAAAAACCAGCGCCAGGCGCGCAGATGCTCAGCATTCAGCAGGTACAGCGGATCTTTCAGGTTAATGCGCGTACCGGCCACCTCGGCCAGCGTCGGATAGCCAACCCCTTCGCCAAATAGATCGCTCCAGGGCCAGGCCACCGCTTTGGTCAGATGATAAATCACCGCCGGATCGACATTCAGAGCTGACCCCCAACCGAACGCCAGATCGCTGAACCACACCAGCAGTAGGGTGACCAGGATGGCGCCGAGATTAAAACCGATGCCAAAGGCCTGCACCGGAATCAGCATCGGCAGATAGGAGGCTGGCCCGTAGAGTGAGAAGTGCGACTGCAACAGCCCCTGACGCGACTTGGCCCGTTCGCGCACCTCGGGTGGCATTTGCCCCAGCCGGTGGCGCTGAATCCACTGCGCCACGCGCGAAAACAGTGGGCGAATCAGATGCGCCAGCAGGGAAACATCGCGCAGAGCCTGCTGCATGGATTTGGAGCGACGCATGAACCAGGCTCCCAGCGTAAAGCCAGCCAAACCCAGCTGTAAGAACACCAGCACAAACAGAAACCAGGACACATTGACCGGGCGCACGCCGTCATACTGCAACAGCGCCGAGGCCACCGCACCGCCGGTAATGAGGCCCAGCACGGTCAGCAGGATGGTGACCACCCGCTGACCGCGCGCAAAGGAAGCACCGGGCAACAGGGGCCGCAGAGCCGGATCTTCCGTGCGGCGACATTCGGCGAGCCACAGGCGCAGCGCGGAGCGGCGGTGCTCGGCGGTATGCTCGGCGGCTTGAATATGCGGTTTGACACGCTCAAGATAGATTGAGCGATCACGCTTGGCGAGCGATTGTCGCTCCACCAGGGTGTCCTGCTCGGCATGTTCATCGGCCTCGACGTAATAGTCGAAATCGATCAGGTCGGGGACTTCCCAACGTGGAAACGGGGCTGTATCACCTTGCGACGACTCGGCCGACAAGGCGGTTGTTCGGAAAAAGGTCATCGGATTGCCAGGACTCCGCTCAAGGGATATTCCAAAATAGGATAGCAATTCCTCCAGACGCCTGAATGGCGAATCGACTTTCGAATCGACTTCTGGGTGCAAGATCACCACTGAGAGCGCCATCGAACGGCTCTGTGCTAACCTCAACCAGCTCCGCGACATCAGAATCGAGATCAGCTGTCAACTACCCCGCCCTGAAGGGCGGAGCTTGTGAAGACAAGCTGGATTGACCAGGGAAAGCGGTGAAAACCCGCTACGTTTGCAACAGGTCGTTGAGACCCACTCCGGGATGCTTCCTCAGTCCCGGACCCTGGAAGATCAGGATCATGCGGGCGAAAGGCAAAGCGCCGAAGGTTTTGATCGCTGCCGCAAGGCCGGAGCCGGTTGCAGACAGTCCCGAGGGGAGCGGGCTGCAAAGCCCCGTCACCAGGCCCGTAAGGGCAGGAATTGAAATGGCTGTCTTCGTATTAGACCAACAGAAAACACCCCTGATGCCCTGCTCAGAAAAGCGGGCGCGGCTGTTATTGGAACGCGGGCGAGCAGTGGTGGTGCGATTGCACCCCTTCACCCTTTGCCTCAAAGACCGCATCGGCGGTGAAACCCAGCCGCTGCGCCTGTCGCTCGATCCGGGCAGCAAGACGACCGGAATCGCTTTGGTGCGCGAGCTTGAGTGCATCGACCTTGAGACAGGGACGGGCGAGGTGAGCCGTGAGATCAGCGGAGTCGAATACCAACAGGGTGAACTCGCCGGTTATGAGGTGCGCGAATATCTGTTGGAGAAGTGGCAGCGCGCCTGCCGCACCTGCAATCAACGCAAAGGCCGTCAGCTGATTGAGGACGTTCTGAGCAACCAACCCGAGCGCCTGCGCCGCCTTCAGTCACAGGCCAAAGCCCCACTTCGCGATGCGGCGGTGGTCAATGCGACGCGCTGGGCACTCTTTGAGCGATTGAAGGCCACGGGCTTGCCCGTGAGCACGGGCTCGGGCGGTCAGACCCAATACAACCGCCAACGCCTCGGCATTCCCAAGACCCATGCGCTCGATGCGGCCTGTGTCGGTCAACTCACGGCGCTCCATCGCTGGAACATCCCGACGCTCACCCTTCAGGCCACTGGACGCGGCCGCTATCAGCGCACCCACCTGAACCGCTTCGGCTTCCCACGCGGCTACCTGATGCGCGAGAAACGCGTCCACGGCTTTCAGACCGGGGATCGAGTAATCGCTGAGATGCCAACAGGCAAGACAGCTGGCATCCATGTCGGGCGCGTGGCCGTACGTGCCTCGGGACGCTTCAACATCCAGACCGCAACGAAATCTGGTACAAGGGATTTCACACGCCATTGCCGCGTGGTGCAACGCGCCAACGGCTATGGCTACTCATCCACCCCAACCCAAACGGAGGAAGCGAGACAGGTGGGTTAACCGCGCTGCGCGCGGTGCGCTCTGCCTCCCCGCCCTGAAGGACGGGGTTTCTCGCGTAAGACTGATGACGACAACAGACACAACACCACCGGGCCTGATGCTCACTCCCGGCCCCAAAGGCGCCTGGGACGATGCCCGGGTTTCCGGCCCCCGGGTGCTGCGCTCGGCCAATGGCCTCTGGCGCATGTGGTACTACGGTCGCGATCAGGACTTCGACTCGGAGATCAACCTCCCCACCGGTCGCTGCGGGCTGGCCACCTCGAATGACGGGCTGCACTGGACCCGGGAGCCGGGGCCACTGACCAAGGGC
Organism: Rhabdochromatium marinum; assembly: GCF_016583795.1. Taxonomy (GTDB): domain Bacteria; phylum Pseudomonadota; class Gammaproteobacteria; order Chromatiales; family Chromatiaceae; genus Rhabdochromatium; species Rhabdochromatium marinum. Next base: position 23,861 of record NZ_NRRS01000022.1, read on the forward strand.
GCGGTCTTTGAGCCTCACCCCAATCCCGACCGTTTCGACTGCGCGCATGTCGGCATCAGCGACCTGAGCTACCAGGACGGCCTGTACTGGATGTGGTACCTCGGCGGGGATCAGAGTCGCACCCACATTGGCGAGTTCGACGCCAAAGGCCTGCAACTGCGCCCCGGCTGCGCCATCTCACGCGACGGGCTGCACTGGCTGCGCCTTGAAGGTCCGCACCGTGGCGCCCTGCTGGACCTCGGCGCCCCCGGCGAGCCGGACATGGCCCTGTGCGGCTGGCCAGTGGTGCGCCGCTTTGCTGATGGCGTCTGGCGGATGTACTACCACAGCCTGGATCCGGCACGCATGGTCTTTGTGCTGTGCCTGGCCGAATCCAGCGACGGACTCCGGTGGACCAAGCGCGGCGAGATTCTAGGTCCCGGCGAGCCGGGCCGCTTCGACGCCCAGGGCATCGGTACGCGCGACCTGCTGTTCCATCACGGCCACTGGCTGATGTTCTATGAAGGCGTTGGCGAGCAGGGCTACCGCTCCATTGGGCTCGCCACATCGGATGATGGCATTCACTGGACCCGCCGACCGGGTCGGGAACCTGATGGCTCGGCGTTTGCCCATGCCCCCAAAGGCTCGGGACAATGGGATGCCTTTGCCGTCGGCACTCCCCATATTGTCCCTTTACCGGACGGGTCCTTCCGTCTCTACTATGTGGGGGCGAATGAAACCCCCGCCGGTTTTACCGATGAACTGGCCATGGTGCAGCAAATCGGCGTGGCCATCAGCAACGGCCCTGACCTGACCCGCTGGAAGCGCTGGCAAGCGCAACCCCGGCCACAAAGCACTGGCACCTAAAGTCACTCAAAAGCCATCCAACCCTGAGCCACCAGCCAACCGATGCCCGCCTTCCTCCATGCCGCTGATGTGCATCTCGACAGCCCGCTGACCGGGCTGGAGGCCTATGACAGTGCGCCGGTTGAGGACATCCGCGCTGCCACCCGCCGCGCGCTGGAGAATCTGGTTGCGCTGGCGCTGGCCGAATCCGTCGATGCCCTGCTGCTGGCCGGCGACATCTACGATGGTGACTGGCGCGACTACAACACCGGCCTGTTCTTCGCCGGACAGATGGCACGGCTGCAACAGGCCGGGATTCCGGTACTGATGATCCATGGCAATCATGATGCCGCCAGCCAGATCAGCCGCCAGCTGCGCCTACCGAAGAATGTGCATGTCTTCTCCAGCCGCGCACCGGAAAGCCACCGCATTGAGGCCGCCGGTCTGGTGATCCATGGTCAGAGTTATGCCAGACGCCAGACCACAGAGGATCTCACCCGCGCCTACCCGGCAGCCGAGCCGGGCCTTTTCAATATCGGCTTGCTACACACCTCACTCGACGGCCGCCCCGGCCACGATCCTTACGCGCCCTGCCGACTTGATGATCTGTACCGCCTCGGCTACGACTACTGGGCGCTGGGTCATGTGCATCAGCGCGAGATCGTTCATGAAGAATCCCCCTGGGTGGTCTTCCCCGGTAACCTGCAAGGACGCCATGCCCGCGAGACCGGCGCCAAGGGCGCCACCCTGGTGCGCATTCAAGACAATCGTGTGCTGGCCGTCGAACATCACCCGCTCGATGTGGTGCGCTGGGTGCAATGCGATCTTGAGCTTCCCCACACCATCACCAGCGACCAGATCGAAGCCCGCATCGCCACCGAATTGCAAGCCGCCCAGGCCGCCGCCGAGGGACGGCTGCTCGCTGTGCGCCTGCGCCTGCATGGCACCACCCGTGCCGACACGGAACTGCGCGCCACCGCCGAAGCCCTGCTCAATCAGTGCCGAGTCATTGGCTTCGAGGTCGCCGGTCGCGATCTCTGGATCGAAAAACTCATCCTCGCGACCAGGCGACCGGCACACCCGCTGACAGCCACGGAATCGGCCGCTCAACCGGACGGCTCCGAAGACTCCGCCCTCGCACCGCTGTTCGAGTCCCTGGCCGACCCCGACAGCCTGCTCGTGCCGGCCAATGATCCGCCGGCGCTCGCCACCAACCTGCTCGAAGACATCGAAGCGCTGCTGCACAAGCTCCCCGCAACCCTGCACAACGACTCCAACGGTCTGGACCTGAGCGCCCCCAGCCTGACTTGCCACGACGGCGGCCTGCATCAATGCCTGCGCGATGCCCATGCGCTGCTGCTCGAACGCCTGCGCGCTGGCCCCAGTCCCCAGCACTAAGGCCAGCGCACCCGCGCATGCGCCTGCTCGAACTGCATCTGCAAGCCTTCGGCCCCTTCACCGACTGTCGGCTTGACCTCAGCGCCGGCCAATCGGGCCTGCACATTCTCCACGGCCCCAATGAAGCCGGCAAAAGCTCCGCCTTGCGTGCCCTGCATGCATTGCTGTTCGGCTTCCCGGCCCGCACGCGCGATAACTTCCTGCATGGGTCGCGCGATCTGCGCGTCGGCGCCCGGCTGCGCAGCCAGAACGGACAGGAATTGCACTGCTACCGGCACAAGGGCAACAAAAACACCCTGCTCTCGGCCGAGCAACAAAGCCTTCCGGAAGAACAGCTCAGCCGTATGCTTGGTGGCGTGGATGCCGAGCTGTTCCAGCGTCTGTTTGGCATCGACCACCACACCCTGGTCAGCGGCGGCGAGAAACTGCTCGCCGAACAGGGCACCGCCGCCGATGCCCTGTTCGGGGCCGATCTAGGGAAACTAAATTTGCGCGAGGTGGCCGCAACCCTCGCCAGTGAAGCCGATGCGATCTTTCGCCCCCAGGCCACCAAGCCGCTGCTGAATCAGGAACTGGTCCGCTACCGCGAACTTGAACGCAGCTTCAAACAGGCCGACCTCAGCCCGCGCGAGTGGCATCAGGCCGCCCAGGCACTGACCGAGGCCGAACAGGCGCTGCGCGACATCCAGCAGAGCATCTTGACCGCCGAAACCCGCCGCCGCCAGCTGGAGCGGGTGCGCCGCACTCAGCCCAATCTGGCGCGTCTCCAAGAACTCGACGTGCAACTCGATGCCCTTGGTCCGCTCCCGACCCTGCCGGAAGACTTCAGCGCCCGACGCCAGCAGAGCGAGCGCCAGCTCCACCAGGCCAATAGCGCCCAGGCCAGCGCGGCTGCCCGCCTGGCGGGACTTCAACAGCAGGTCGCCGCCCTGCCCGTCCAACATGCGCTCCTGAGCGAAGCCGAGGCCATTGACAGTCTGAGCGAAGCCCTCGGCAGCTACCGCAAGGCAGCGCAAGACCGCTCCAGCCTGGTCACGCAGCACGACACCCTGGGCGCACAGATCAGTCGCGTCCTGGCCGTCGCCCGCCCCGGCCAATCCCCGGATGAGGTTGAGTCACTGCGCCCCCTGCTGGCCTTGCAGCGCAGCACCCAGACCCTCGCCGTCGAGGGCGCACAGCTGCAAGCCACCACCAGTCAGGCGCACAAGTCGCTGCGCAAACTCGACCACCAGCTCAACCAACGCCAGGCACGCCTAGACGCCTGCCCGGCTCCGCCCGCAACCGCTGCTCTGGAAGACGTCATCACCGCCGCCCGCCACGCCGACAACTTGGACGCTCTGATCGACGACAGCCAGGCCGAGCTGACCCACAGCACCGAACAAGCCGAGCGCGCCCTGGCCGCCGCCGGGCTCTGGCCGGCTGACCTGCCCGCGCTGTGCCGCGCCGCCCTGCCCAGCGAAACCCAGATCGCCGAGATGATCGAGCGCGAGCAGACCCTGGCACAGGCCGCCGAGCGCATCGCCAGCGCCATCCGTGATAATCAGACCGAGCAGGCGCGTACCCGCGAGCGTTTGCAAGCCCTGCAGCGCGCCGACAAAATCCCCACCGAAGCCCAACTGCTCGAAGCGCGCGACCAGCGCGAACAGCTGTGGCAGCACATCAAGGCGCGGTGTTGTGCCGCCACTCCGCCCGCCCCTGAGGACAACGACCCATCGCTGCCTGAGCGCTTCGAATCACAACAAAGCGCAGCCGACCACCTCGCCGACCGCCTGCGCCGCGAAGCCGAGCAGGTGCATGAACAGGCCGCTGCCCAAACAAGTCTGGAGCAAGCCCAGAAACAAGCCACAGCTCTGGAGCAACAGGCGCGTGAGCAGGAAGCTGCATCCGCAGCTCTGAACCAAGCCTGGCAGGCCCTGTGGGCGCCACTGGGTATCGAACCACACTCCCCGAGGGCCATGCGCGACTGGCGCGCCCAGGTGCGCCCGTTGATCGAGCAAGCTGAACAACGCAGCCGCCTGGCACACCGCATCCAGGGACTTGAGCAGGAACGCAGCCGTCAACTCCAAGCCCTCAATGACGCCTGGCCCCCGCCCGACGCCACGCCCTCAACCCGGCTGGCACCACAGCTGCAACAGGCCGAGCGCGAACTCGCGCAGCGTCTCAAACAAGCGCAGGAGCGAGCCAGCCTGGCAGCCGCCTGCACCGAACTGCGCGCCCGCCAACAGGAACTCCAGGCGGAAACCACCGTCGCCGCGAACCAGCTCCAGGATTGGCAGCTGCGTTGGCAAAACCGCCTAGCGGAGCTGGGACTGCCCGCTAATCGCGACGCCGTCGCCGTCGCCGAGGATTTCGAGCGCCTGGCCCAGATGTTCACCCTGATCGACCAGCAACTGACGCTGGGCGCCCGCATTCATGGCATTGATGCTGATGCCCAGGCCTTCACCGAGCGCGCCCGCGCGCAGCTCGCACGCCTGACCCCTGATCTGCACGATACCGAGCTGGAACCCGCACTGGGCGCATTGCGCCAGCGCCTCGCGCGTGAACGCGAAACGCACAGCCGCCGCGCCGAACTCATCAGCCAATGCCAGCAGGCGGAACAGGAACTTGCCAGTATTACGGCCACGCAGGCCGGCGCCCAGGCCGCCCTGGACGAACTCTGTCGTCTCGCCGGCGCACCCGCACCCGAGGCACTCGCCGAGCTCGAAACCCGCATCCAGCACCAGCAACACGGCCAACGCGAACGGGCCGCCATCATCGCCGAGCTGCGCACCGCTGGCGATGGCCGCCCCCTGGATGAACTCAACGCCGAGGCCCAGACACTCGATGCCGATGTCCTCAGCGCCGAGTTGCAGGCCCTGGAACAGCAGCTGCAATTGGAACTGCGCCCGCGCGAGCATGCCGCCATTGAGCGCAAGCTCAACGCCCAGCAAGCCCTGGAGGCCATGGACGGCAGCGCGCTAGCCGCCGAACGCGCCGAGGAACTGGCCCAATCGCGCGCTCGGCTGCAACGGCTCAGTCAGCAATGGATTCAGTTGCGCTTTGCCGCGCGCCTGCTTACCGAGGCCAAGGAGCGCTTTGCCGAACAGCATTGCGACCCGTTGCTGCCGCGCATCGCCCATTACTTCGCACAACTAACCCAAGATGCCTTTGGCGGGGTGGAAATTGACTTTGACCAGGGCGAACACCCGGTGCTGCTCGCGCGCCGTGCCAGCGGTCAGCGTTTGGGTGTGGAAGCACTCAGTACCGGCACCCGCGATCAACTCTACCTGGCATTGCGCTTGGCCACCCTCGAACAACGCGCCGCCCGGACCGAGCCACTGCCGCTGATCGTCGATGATATTTTGGTGCAGTTCGACGATCAGCGCTCCCGCGCCACCCTGGCCACCCTGGCCGAGTTTTCGCATCACACTCAGGTGTTGCTGATGACTCACCACCGCTATGTCATCGAGCAGGCCCGGGCGCTGCAAGCCAGTCCCCCGGATGATGGCTCCGCAACTGTCACCGCGAAAGAACCCGCCATTTTTGTACATGCGATGGACTGACAGGGTGCCTGGCGACTGCGAATCGCGACTCGGCAGAAAGCCGCTTGACGATTCCCGGGGTTGCGCCTAGCCTTTCGACAAAGTTTATGTGGTTTCCGCCCCGATCCCCCCTTTTGAGGAAGCGTCCGCCGTGTCAAAATTCAGTAGCGTCGGCTTTCGTATTTTGGCCGCCACCGCAGCCATCCTGGTGCTCATTGCGGCCATCACTCTGGTGCTCTATGCCAGGGATGAATTCAAGCAAACAGTCGCCAGTGAGGTGCATGCCGCGCGCAATTTGCTGCTGCTGACCGAATCTGTGCGCGAAAATATGGACGAAAAGTGGCGCCTTGGCCTATTTTCGGCCGAGAAGCTGCGCAATTTCACCGGTTCCGATGAAGAGCGCTGGGACAAAATCGCCGCCACTGTGCCAGTCATTTCCGCCTGGGAAGCGGCTAAAAGCAAAGCGGCGGAAGGCGGTTATGAATTCCGCACCCCACGCAAGGGCGCGCGCAACTCCGACAACGAACCCGACGCCGTCGAGGCCAAAGCCCTGGCCTACCTGCGCGACACTCCGGATGCCGAAGAGCATGTGGTGGTGGATAAGGAACAGGATGCGGTGCGTTACTTTCGCCCGGTCTATCTGAGCCACATGTGTCTTGACTGTCACGGTAACCCGGAGCGCAGCGAGCAACTCTGGGGACGTTCAGACGGCAAAGACATCACCGGCTATCGCATGGAGGGCAAGCGTGTCGGCGACATGCACGGCGCCTTTGAGATTATTCGCCCCCTGTCCGATGCACGCGCAGAAACCCGCAACAAGATTTTCCTGCTGGTGATCATGGTGATTGTGGCCGGCAGCGGCGTGATCGGCCTGATCGGCTGGCTGAGCTGGCGCATGGTGTCGCGTCCCATCGATACCGCCGTGGATGCACTGGTCGATGCCCAGAAAAGCGGTGATCTCAGTTTCCGCCTGCCGATGCAGAACAACCGCGAAATGGGGCGGCTCTCGGAAAGCTTTAATGCCTTCATTGCCCGCATCCAGTCGCTGGTGAGCGAAGTGGCCCAGTCCGCCGAACAGGTCGATATCGCCGCCCGTGAGGTCGGCCAGATCACCAACGAGACCCATGCCGGCGTACAACAACAGCAGTCGGAGACCGACCAGGTCGCCACCGCTATGAACCAGATGACCGCCACGGTGGAGGAAGTGGCGCGCAATGCTGCCGCTGCCGCCGAGTCGGCACGCAATGCCGATAACGAGTCAAGCCATGGCAAGCTCATCGTGCAGCAGGCCATGGTCGAAATCGAAAAGCTTGCCAGCGACATCGAGCAAGCCTCGCAGATTATCTCCCGGCTGGAAAACGACGCCGAACAAATCGGTGCCGTAGTCGATGTTATCAATGGCGTGGCGGAGCAGACCAATCTGCTCGCGCTCAATGCCGCCATTGAGGCCGCACGCGCCGGTGAGCAGGGGCGAGGTTTTGCTGTGGTGGCCGATGAGGTGCGCAGCCTCGCCAGTCGCACGCAAAGCTCGACTGGCGAAATCCAGCAGATGATTCAACGCCTGCAAGCCGCCGCCAAGGAGGCCGTCACCGCGATGGGGGATGGTCAGACCCAGGCCCAGGAATCGGTCACCAAGGCGGTCGAAGCCGGCGCTGGGTTAGATTCCATCACCAATGCCGTCAGCACCATCACCGAGATGAATCAGCAGATCGCCAGCGCCTCGGAAGAGCAATCCGCCGTGGCCGAGGAGATCAACCGCAACATTGTCAACATCAGCCAGGTGGCAGATCGAACCTCCATGGGCGCCGAGCGGATGTCCGAATCTACCGAGCGCCTCAAGCATCTGGCGCAAACGCTGCGCGACCAGTTGCAACAATTCCGACTGTAATCCTGTTTCAGCGCCCTGATTGGCGCTTGGTTCGCGCCGCCCTTCGGCGCCCTTGCCCCGGCACCGCGCGCGACGCGGCTGCCACGCCGGCGGTCCCAGGTGGCTGAAAGCTCGGGATCAGGTGGCGCTTGCCGTTGCCGATCAGGTCGGCGCGGCCCATGCGGGTCAGGGCTTCGCGCAACAGAGGCCAGTTCTCGGGGTCGTGATAGCGCAGAAAAGCCTTGTGCAGACGCCGCTGGCGCTGACCGCGCACCACCAGCACCCGCTCGGAGTCCGGGGTGATGCGTTTGAGCGGATTGCGCTCGCTGTGATACATGGCGGTGGCGATGGACAGGGGCGTGGGCAGAAAGGATTGCACCTGATCCAGGCGAAAGTTGTTGCGCTTCAGCCACAGGGCGAGCTTGAGCATGTCTTCATCGCTGGTACCAGGATGGGCGGCGATAAAATACGGGATTAAATACTGCTCCTTGCCAGCTTCGCGCGAGTAGCGCTCAAACAACTCGCGAAAGCGCTCGAAACTGCCGATGCCGGGTTTGAGCATTTTGCTCAACGGCCCTGGTTCGGTATGTTCGGGGGCGATTTTCAGATAGCCACCGACATGGTGCGTCACCAGCTCCCGCACATAGGTCGGTGAACGCACAGCGAGATCGTAGCGCAGGCCGGAGGCGATCAGGATGCGTTTGATGCCTGGCACCGCGCGCGCCTTGCGATAGAGCCCGACCAGCGGGCCGTGATCAGCATTGAGATTGTTGCAAAGATCCGGATGCACGCAGGACAGGCGCCGACAGGCAGCGGCAATGACCGGGCTGCGACAGGACATGCGCCACATGTTGGCCGTCGGTCCGCCAAGATCGGAGATGGCACCCTTAAATTCCGGCGCGCGGTCGCGAATATCCTCGAGTTCGCGCAGGATGGACTCCTGCGAGCGACTCTGGATCACCCGCCCTTCATGCTCGGTGATGGAACAGAAGGTGCAGCCGCCAAAGCAGCCGCGCATGATGTTGACCGAGAAGCGGATCATCTCCCAGGCCGGGATGCGCGCAGCGCCGTAGCTCGAATGTGGCCGACGCGCGAAGGGCAGCTCATAGAGCCGGTCCAGCTCGTCCGTTCTCAGCGGCACCGGCGGCGGATTGAGCCACAGCTCGCGGTCACCATGCGCCTGCACCAACGCCCGGGCATTACCGGGATTGGTCTCCAGATGAAACACCCGCGCCGCCTGGGCATAGAGCACCGGATCAGCGCGCACCTGCTCATAGGATGGCAACCGAACCAGGGTACGCTCACGGGAGACGCGCAGTGCCACCCTCGCTGACGGAACTGCTTGGCCTGATCCTAATCCTGACTCTGCTTCCAATCCCGAACCCGCGTCTGTCTTGCCGCGACAAATGGGTTCATCGCGATACGGATTGGGATGCGGGTCGATGCGCTTGGAGCTGTCGAGCGTGCTGGCATCCATGCAGATCCAGTCGGACGGCAGTTCGCGACGCATGAATGCCGTTCCGCGCAAATCGCGAATGTGCTCAATGGGTTCGCCACGCGCCAGGCGATGCGCCAGCGCGACCAGGGCGCGTTCGGCATTGCCATACAGCAACAGATCAGCCTTGGCATCGACCAACACACTGCGCCGGACTTTTTCTGACCAGTAATCATAATGCGCCACCCGGCGCAGACTGGCTTCGATACCGCCGAGCACAATGGGCACATCCTTGTAGGCCTCGCGCGCGCGCTGGGCATAGACGGTTAGGGCGCGATCCGGGCGGTGATCAGGCTTGGCATCCGGGGTATAGGCATCGTCAGAGCGCTTGCGCCGATCCGCCGTATAGCGATTGACCATGGAGTCCATGTTGCCGGCGGTGATACCGAAGAACAGCTCCGGGCGTCCGAGGCGGCTGAAATCCGCCACGCTGGTCCAGTCCGGCTGGGCGATGATGCCGACGCGAAAGCCCTGGGCTTCGAGCAGACGGCCAATGATGGCCATGCCAAAGCTGGGATGATCAACATAGGCGTCGCCACAGACCAGGATCACATCGCAGGCATCCCAGCCGAGCAGTTCCATCTCGGCACGCGACATCGGCAGCTCGGGCGCAGTACCAAATTTATGTGCCCAGTGTTTACGATAAGAGAAAATATCCGGCGCTTCGGTCATGGCAAGAATCGCGGGCATTGGCGGCAACGATCGTTTAGCATACCTTGGTTTATTCGTTTCGCTCTGAAGATTATGAGGTTCCCCGATGCGACATGCAGGTTGCGCGCTTTCCCTCTCCCATTCCGCGCTCACGGCGCTCCATCCGCGCCAACCGGCCTCCCCGATCCTCCAATGGCGTCTGCTGCCGGCGGCGCTGCTGCTTGGCTTGGCGCTTGGTGGTTGTAGCAACTCGGCGCCTCCGGCGGCACCGGCTGCGCCACCCTCGGTGGTGGCGGAACCGGCCAAGATGGCGCTGGTCGAGGATCAGGCCAACTTTGTTGGCCGGGTGGATGCGATCAATAAGGTAGAACTGCGCGCGCGGGTCGAGGGCTTTCTTAAGGAACGTCGCTTCAAGGAAGGCGATCGGGTCAAAAAAGATCAGGTGTTGTTCCTGATTGAACCGGATCAGTACGAAGCCGAGGTCGAGCAACGCCTGGCCGATGTCGCCTCCGCTAAAGCCAGCGAGCTGAACGCCAGCGCCCAGCTCAAGCGCGGTCAGGAGCTGTTGCAAAGCAAAAATATCGCCCAGTCCAAGGTCGATGAACTCCAGGCCGCCGAGTCAGTTGCCCAGGCCAGCATTGCCCAAGCCCAGGCCGCGCTGAACGCCGCCGAACTGAATCTGAGCTATACCGAAATCATCGCGCCAGTGGCCGGGCGCATCGGCTTGGCCAATTTTACCGTTGGCAACCTGGTCGGTCCCGCTTCAGGCACTCTGGCAACCCTGGTCAGCCAGGATCCGATCTATGTGAAGTTTCCAGTCACGCAACGCGAACTGCTCCAAGCCCGACGCGAAATCGAAAATCGCGGAGGTAATGCCAAGAATGTGAAGGTGATGGTTGAACTGCCCGATGGCACTCAATACGACCACACCGGTCAGCTGGATTTTGTCGATGTCACCACTGATGAGACCACCGACTCCATCACGCTGCGCGCCGAGATCGCCAACCCCAATGCGCTGTTGGTCGATGGCCAGTTTGTCAATCTCAAGCTGGCACTGGGCGATCCGGAGGAGTCAGTGGTGGTGCCGCAGGCGGCGCTCCAGGTCGATCAGCAGGGGATTTACATCTTTGTCGTCGATCAGGACAACAAGGCGCAAGTGCGTCGCATCCAGACCGGCCCAGCCAAGGGCGCTGAAATTGCTGTGACCAAGGGACTCAAAGAGGGCGAGCTGGTGATTGTGCAGGGCATCCAGAAGGTACGCTCTGGTCAGCCGGTTAAGGCCAGCCCGCCACAGCAACCAGATGACAGCAGTGCGGCCAACTCCGGTCAGGATTCAGCCGATCCGCATGCGGACGCGGACGCGGACGCTGACCAAAAGACTCAACAGCCAGCGGATCAGGACTCCGATGCTGCCAAGGCATCCAAGCCAGCGGCAGCGGCGAAACCGGATGCGGATGATGAAACACAGAAGCAAGACGCCACCAGCGACTCGGATGATGCTTCTACCGGCCAGACCGAAGCCGAACAGCAGAGCGAGGCCAACGCCCTATGATTTCCGACGTCTTCATTGACCGGCCGCGGCTGTCGCTGGTCATTTCAATTGTGGTGGCCCTAGCCGGTCTGATTGCCATCACCCGTATTCCGGTTGCACAGTTCCCGGATATCGTCCCGCCGCAGGTGTCCGTCGCCGCCTCTTACCCCGGCGCCAATTCCTCAGTGGTCGAATCCTCGGTCGCCCAGCCAATCGAATCCCAGGTCAATGGCGTCGACAACATGCTCTACATGCAGTCGACCAGCGCCAATGACGGCAGCTATCAGCTCAATGTCACTTTCGCACTCGGTACCAACCCAGACATTAACACCGTCAATACGCAAAACCGGGTTAATCTCGCCGAGCCGCAACTGCCACAGGAAGTCGTCCGCCAAGGCATCACGGTCAAGAAAAAATCGACCGCGATGCTCCAGGTGATTTCACTGTATTCACCGAAGGAGTCCTATGACGCCCTCTTTCTGAGCAACTACGCCACCATTAACCTGATGGACACTCTGGCGCGGGTGCCAGGTGTGGGTGAGGTCAGTCAGTTTGGCCCGCTCAATTACAGCATGCGCATCTGGCTAGATGTAGACCGCATGACTGCACTGTCGCTGTCGCCGCAGGATGTGATCAATGCCATCCAAGCGCAAAATGTGCAGGCGGCAGTGGGCACCATCGGCTCCCAGCCGATGACGGCCGATCAGCAGTTTCAGATCAATCTGCAAACCCAGGGCCGGCTGACTGATGCCAGCGAATTCGAGCAGATCGTGGTGCGCGCCAATCCGGATGGTTCCAATGTGCTGCTTAAGGACATCGGCACCATCGAACTCGGCTCTCAGCAGTCGGACGTAGTCACTCAGCTCGACGGTCAGGACACCGCCGGCATTGCCATCTACCTGGCTCCGGGCGCCAATGCTGTGTCAGTGGCCAAGGGCATCGAAGCGGCCATGAACAAGCTTTCCGAGCGGTTTCCGGACGACCTGGATTACCTTTACGTTTACGATACCACCGACTTTGTTGAATCCAGCCTCCAGGATGTCATCCATACCCTGTTCGAAGCCTTTGTGCTGGTCATTCTGGTGGTGTTTATCTTTCTTGGCAGTTGGCGCGCCACCCTGGTGCCGCTGGTGGCGGTACCGGTCGCCCTGGTTGGCACCTTCGCCTTCCTGCTGATGATCGGTTTCTCGGCCAATACCATCTCCTTGCTGGCGGTGGTGCTGGCCATCGGCATCGTAGTGGATGATGCCATCGTGGTGGTCGAAAACGTCGAGCGCATCATGGAAGAGGATGATCTCGACCCGCGTGCGGCAGCCAAGAAGGCCATGGGTCAGATCACCGGGCCCATCATCGCCACCACGCTGGTGCTGCTGTCGGTTTTCGTGCCCGTAGCCTTCATTCCCGGCATCACCGGGCAACTGTTCCAGCAGTTCGCGGCGGTGGTGACCTTCTCCATGCTGATTTCGATGGTTAACGCTCTCACCCTGTCCCCCGCCTTGTGCGCGGTGTTGCTCAAGCCGGCTCAACACCGCAAGGGCGGCATCATGGCGCGACTCATGCGGGCCATTGATGGCGTGCGCGACGGCTATTCATCCGTCGTGACCCGCCTGGTGCGGGTCGCAACCTTGGTGTTGGTAATGGTCGCCGTTATTGGCGCCAGCGCCGGCTGGCTGTTTACGCACACGCCCACCGGCTTCCTGCCGGAAGAGGATCAAGGGGCCTTTATGGCCGAGGTGCAACTGCCCGAGGGTGCCTCGGTCAATCGCACCGTCGCCATCAGCCAGGAAATTCTCAAGATCATGCAAAAGGATCCGGCGGTGGCGCATCTGTTCACCGTGCCAGGCTATAGCATCCTGAACAGTGCGGTGCAATCGAACAGCGCGCTGGTCATCGTGCGCCTCAAGCCATTCGATGAGCGCACCTCGCCCGATCTCAGCGCCAATGCCGTCATCGACCGCATGGCAGAGAAAACCGCCGGCCTCCCCGGCGCGCGCGTCATGCCCTTCAATCTGCCGCCCATTATCGGACTCGGCACGGGGGGTGGTTTTCAGTACCAGCTGCAAGATTTGCAGGGGCGCACGCCGCAAGAGCTGGCCGGGGTAATGCGCGCCATGATTGTGGCCGCCAATCAGCAACCCAATCTGGAGCGGGTATTCTCGACCTGGACCACCAACACTCCGCAGATATTCCTGCACATCGACCGACAAAAGGCACAGACCCTTGGAGTGGAGATCAGCGACATCTTCCTCGCGCTGCAATCCACGCTTGGCGGCTATTATGTTAATGATTTCAATAAATTCGGCCGCGTCTGGCAGGTGCAGATCCAGGGAGACCAGCGTGATCGCAAGCGCTTCGACGACGTCTACCGTATCCATGTGCGCAACAAGCAGGGGCAGATGGTCCCGATCCGCGCCCTGATGACGCCAGAATTGTTGCTGGCCCCGCAAGTGCTGCAACGCTACAACAACTACCGCAGCGTCAGCATCCAGGGTCAACCGGCGCCCGGCTTCAGCTCAGGTGAGGCGCTGAACGAAATGGCGGACCTCTCGGCCAAGACCCTGCCACCCGGCTATGCCTACGAATGGACCGGCACCGCCTTTCAGGAGCAAGAAGCCGGCGGCAAGACGCCCATCGTGCTGGGCCTGGCGGTGCTCTTCGCCTACCTGTTCCTGGTCGGTCTGTATGAGAGCTGGTCCATGCCGGCGGCGGTGCTCATGTCGGTCACCATCGGCCTGCTTGGCGCTACTCTGGCACTGTGGATCTCCGGGCTGCCGAACGATCTCTATGCCCAGGTCGGCATCGTGGTGCTGATTGGTCTGGCGAGCAAGAACGCCATTTTGATCGTCGAGTTTGCCATGGCCGAGCGCAAAGCCGGGCGCAGCATCGAACAGGCCGCCATCAACGGCTCCCATCTGCGCATCCGCGCCGTGCTCATGACCAGCTTCGCCTTCATCCTCGGCCTGATTCCACTGGTCATCGCCTCAGGCGCCGGCGAAGCCAGCCAGCGCGGCGTCGGCACAGCAGTGTTCGGCGGCATGCTGGCCGCCTCCGTACTGGGCATCTTCCTGATCCCCATGCTCTATGTGGTCTTCCAGCGCGGACGCGAGTGGTTCCATGGCCTGGGTAAAAAGGATGCAGCTTCCGGAGAAACCGCAACCGCTACCCAGTGAGCAACCGCTCACCGCCACCTGCAACCAGACCTTTTCAACTTCAAATGCTGGCGCACCCTCCCGAGTGCGCCGGCTGCACAGCCGGTCAAACCAGCACAGCCATTTCCCCTGTGCTCAGGGCGTGATCTCGCCACTTGCGTCAATGGTGCCAAGGATGGTGCCAGCGACCGATCCGCTGCCAGCGATGGGAATACTGACGCCAAATCCCTCCAATAACTACCCTGATTTGCATTGGCGTCACGATCGTTATATCCTTTAAGATATAACGACACATTCCCCCCATCGCACCCTAGGCACCATGAGCAACATCATCGAACCCGGCTCTCTTGAAGCGAGTTTGAAAACCAGCGGCCCCTTGTGTCTGGAGATTGATCAACACCGCTTTGCCGGCCATGGTCGCATCGATCTGCTGCGTCGAATCGGCGAGACCGGTTCAATCTCACGGGCCGCGAAGGCCATGGGTATGTCCTACAAGCAAGCCTGGGATGCCGTCGATGCCATGAACAATTTGGCCACACATCCCCTGGTGTCGCGCCGGGCCGGCGGGCGTCACGGCGGCGGCACTGAACTAACAGACACGGGACGGCGGTTGATCCAAGTCTTTGAGGTCGCCGAGCGCGAGCACCGCCGTTTTCTTGACTGCCTGAGCCAGAGCGTTCAGGATTTCGATCATTTTCACCACCTGCTAGGAGCTATCAATATGAAAGTCAGTGCACGCAACAACCTGCGCGGTATCGTCTCCGAGATCAAGTCGGGCGCGGTCAATACCGAGGTCACCCTCAATATCAACGGCACCCCACTGGTCGCCATGATTACCAATGAGAGCGCCACCTCCCTGGGACTGGCCGTGGGCACTGAGGCCTTTGCACTGATCAAGGCCTCCTTTGTCATACTAGCCACCGAGGATGGCGGTCTGCGCACCTCCGCACGCAATCGGCTGTGCGGCACCATCGAGCGCATCACTGCCGGCGCCGTCAACACCGAGGTGGTGCTGGCTCTGGACGGCGGCAGCCGACTCACGGCTATGATCACCAATGAAAGCGCGCACGAATTAGAGCTGGCGGATGGCACTCGCGCCTGCGCTTTGATCAAGGCGCCGCATGTGATCCTGGCTGTACAGGACTAGGACTGACCCGGGTCGCAATGGTGCACAAGCGACCATCGCTTGTCGGTTTCACAACCAACCCCCGGCTGACATCGACCTAACCGACTGAATGCGCTGGGCCAAAGCTTGGCATCCATATTGCTTTTGGCCCATCGTTATTCTTTCAAGATATAACGATTGTTGAGATCTTTACTTATCTTTCTCACCCTACACGGAGTCATTCTATGCGTTGCATCTCTCCGCTGCTCGCCATCACCGTTAGCCTAACCTCAGTCGCCCAGGCTGAGGAAGTCAGTGTCGCAGTTGCGGCCAATTTCACCGGCCCCATGCAAGAGATTGCCGCTGCCTTTGCCGAAGACACTGAACATGAAGCCAAGGCAGCCTTCGGTTCGTCCGGCAAGTTTTATGCGCAAATCAAAAACGGCGCACCCTTTGAAGTATTCCTGTCAGCAGATGCAGCAAAACCGGCGCGGCTCGCCGAGGATGGATTCACCGTTCCTGGCAGCAACTTCACCTATGCCCTGGGTTCCCTGGTGCTCTGGAGCGCCGATGCTGAGCGCATCCCCGCTGGCGAGGGGGCTGCTGTGCTGCAAGCCGGTGAATTTCGCAAGCTAGCCATCGCCAATCCCAAAACCGCGCCCTATGGGGCGGCGGCCGTTGCAACCCTGCAAGCGCTGGATGTCGAAGACGCCATCAAACCCAAGCTGGTGCAGGGCGAGAACATCGCCCAGACCTACCAGTTCGTCAGCACCGGCAACGCAGAGCTCGGCTTCGTGGCCCTGTCACAGGTGATCCAAGACGGCGAGATTGGCTCGGGTTCCGGCTGGCGGGTGCCGGCTGAACTGCACGAACCGATTCGCCAGGATGCCGTGGTGCTCACACAGGGCAAGGATAATCCGGCCGCCCAGGCGCTGATGGAGTATCTGCACGGCGAACGGGCGCGGAACATCATCCGCGCCTATGGCTACAACCTGCCGGAATAATGGGAATCTGAGCGCCATGGGCTTTTCTGAGGCCGATCTGCAAGCCATTGGGCTCACCCTGCGCCTAGCCAGTCTGGTGACTGTCGTGCTGCTCATCCTCGGCACCCCCATCGCCTGGTGGCTGGCGCGCACCCGCTCGCGCTGGAAGGGACCGGTCGGCGCCGTGGTGGCGCTGCCGCTGGTATTGCCACCCACAGTGCTTGGCCTGTATCTGTTGCTGCTGCTGGGACCGAACGGCCCGGTCGGGCAGTTTACCCAGTGGCTTGGCCTCGGGTTGCTGCCCTTTACCTTCTGGGGGCTGGTGGTAGCCTCAGTGTTTTACTCCCTGCCCTTTGTGGTACAGCCGATTCAGAACGCCATTGAAGCCCTGGGTAAGCGCCCGCTGGAAGTGGCCGCCACCCTGCGCGCCGGTCCCTGGGATCGCTTTTTCACCGTGGTAGTGCCACTGGCCAAGCCGGGCTTTTTCACTGCCGCTATCCTTGGCTTTGCCCATACCGTTGGCGAGTTCGGCGTGGTGCTAATGATTGGTGGCAACATCCCCGGCGCCACCCGAGTGGTTTCG
Organism: Rhabdochromatium marinum; assembly: GCF_016583795.1. Taxonomy (GTDB): domain Bacteria; phylum Pseudomonadota; class Gammaproteobacteria; order Chromatiales; family Chromatiaceae; genus Rhabdochromatium; species Rhabdochromatium marinum. The sequence continues at coordinate 40,969 of NZ_NRRS01000022.1, forward strand.
GTGCAGATTTATGACCATGTCGAGGCCATGGAATATGGACAGGCCCATTGGTTGGCCGCCACCATGGTGGTATTTTCCTTCCTGGTGCTGCTGGTGCTCTATAGCCTCAACCCCAACCAACGCCGTTTTTAACCACCAACCACCATGATTCAGGATGCGATACATGCGCGTTTCCAGCTCGATTATCCCGGGTTCTCGCTCCAGGTAGATCTGGAGCTGCCGGGACGCGGTGTCACCGCTCTTTTTGGTCATTCCGGCTCGGGAAAAACCACGCTGCTGCGGCTGATCGCTGGGCTGACCCGGGTGTCCGATGGCTATCTAAAGGTCAATGGCGAGGTCTGGCAGGAGGGTCGCGAGTTTCTGCCCACCCACCGCCGCCCGCTCGGCTATGTCTTCCAGGAGGCGAGTCTGTTTCCGCACCTGAGTGCCCGCGCCAATCTGGCCTATGGCATGAAGCGGGCCGGCGATGCTGCCATGGGACGCGAGGCCCTAGCGCAGGCGGTCGAGCTGCTCGGGATCGGGCATCTGCTCGACCGCCGTCCGCAGCAGCTCTCCGGGGGCGAGCGTCAGCGCGTCGCCATCGCCCGCGCCCTGGCGTTGCACCCCAAGCTACTGCTCATGGACGAACCACTGGCCGCGCTGGACCTGAAGCGCAAGCAGGAGATCCTGCCCTATCTGGAGCGCCTGCATGACGCGCTGGAGATCCCGGTGCTCTACGTCAGCCACTCGCCCGATGAGGTGGCCCGCCTGGCCGATACCCTGGTGCTAATGGAACAGGGCCGGGTGCGTGCGCAGGGGCCAGTGAGTGAGCTGTTCAGCCGCCTGGATCTGACCCTGGCCCAGGATCAGGATGCCAGCGCCATCATTGAGGGCGTGGTGCTGAGTCACAACGATGACTACGCGCTCAGCCGTTTGGAGATCCCAGGCGGCTTTCTAACCGTGGCGCGACTCCAACGTGACATCCATGAACAGGTACGGGTGCGCATCCATGCGCGCGATGTCAGCTTGGCACTGGACGACCCCGGTACCTCCAGTATCATCAATATCCTCCCGGCGCGCATTCTGGAGCTGCGCGAGATCGAACAGGCCCAGGTGCTGGTCAAGCTGTGCACTGGCGCAGGTGAACGCACCCCGCTACTGGCACGCATCACCCGCCACTCGCGCGACCGGCTGCGCCTGTATGAAGGGCAGTCGGTCTTTGCGCAAGTCAAGGCAGTGGCCTTGATGGACTGAGGCCCCAACGCAAGCCTGGCCCTCAGATCAAGCCGCGTTCAGAAAAGGACGTACCCGCCCCGGCACCGACGATGATGTGATCCAGCACCCGGACATCGATATACTCGAGCGCCTGACGCAAGCGCTCGGTGATGCGAATGTCCGCCTGGCTTGGCTCGGCGACTCCGGAGGGGTGGTTGTGTGCGAAAATCACCGCCGCTGCATTGCACTGGATCGCAGCGCGTATCACCTCGCGCGGATGCACACTGGCCCCGTCAATGGTGCCGCGAAAGAGTTCCGTATATTCAAGCACCTGGTGGCGGTTATCGAGAAAAATCGCAGCAAAGACTTCATAGGGATACCCGCGCAGGCGCATTTTTAGATAGTTGCGCGTCGCCTCCGGACTGGTGAGCGCATCGCGTGCCTTGAGATCTTCGAGCAGATAGCGCCGACTCATTTCCAGCACAGCACGCAGTTGCACGAATTTCGCCACCCCCAAGCCTTTGCCGCTGCAAAAATTATCCTGACTGGCGGACAACAGACCAACCAGACCGCCATAGGTGGACAGCAGTTCGCGCGCCAGATCAACGGCGCTCTTGCCCGGAATCCCAGTTCGTAGAAAAATGGCCAGCAGTTCAGCATCGGTCAGGGCCTCAGCGCCCAAACCAAGCAGCTTTTCGCGCGGGCGTTCATCGGCCGGCCAGTCCGTGATTGACATTGTTCGGTCTCCTGAGCGCGTTAAAAAACAACCAGTACCCGCATAGAGTAGACGAAATGTTTAACAAGGCCAAGCGTTCCACAAGCCATCAACGGCTGGCACCTCACACAGCATCATGAGCCAGACGCAACATCCGCGCATTCTGCTTGGCGTTAGTGGCAGCATCGCCGCCTACAAGGCGGCAGAACTGATCCGCCGCCTGCGCGAACGCGGTGCCGAGGTGCAGGTGGTAATGACCGCGCACGCACAGGCCTTTATCACACCACTCAGCCTGCAAGCCGTGGCCGGGCAGCCGGTGCGTTGCGAACTGTTTGACCGAGCGGCTGAGGCCGGGATGGGACATATCGAACTGGCCCGCTGGGCGGATCACCTGCTGATCGCACCAGCCAGCGCCAACCTGATTGCGCGTCTCGCGCATGGAATGGCCGATGACCTGCTGACCACCCTGGTACTGGCCAGTGCCGCCCCGCTGGCCATCGCCCCAGCGATGAACCACCAGATGTGGTCCCATCCGGCCGTGCAGGAAAATATCAACCGTCTGCTGGCCCGTGGCGTGCATCTGCTGGGGCCGGAGTCGGGCGACCAGGCCTGCGGCGAGAGCGGTGCAGGGCGCCTGCTGGAACCGCAGCGGATTGTCGAACAACTCCTGGGATCCGAGCACCGTCCGCTGGCCGGGCGCCGGGTGCTGGTCACAGCGGGACCGACCCGCGAGGCGCTGGATCCCGTGCGTTTTTTGGGCAACCGCAGTTCGGGAAAGATGGGCTATGCTGTGGCCCAGGCACTCACCGCAGCCGGCGCCCAGGTCATGGTGGTTTCCGGCCCCACGGCGCTAACGCCACCGGCGGTTGAGCGAGTCATACCCGTGGAAACGGCGCTGGAAATGCACGCGGCCGTCATGGAACACATCGACCACTGCGACATCTTTGTCGCTGCGGCGGCTGTGGCCGATTATCGCCCCCAGGCCCCATCCCCGGAAAAAATCAAGAAACACCACCACGAGTTTCAGCTGCGCATGGTGCGTAATCCGGATATTCTGGCCGAAGTTGCCGCCCGCCACCCCGCGCCCTTTACTCTGGGGTTTGCCGCCGAAACCGAGGCGCTGGAAGCTCATGCCCGGGAGAAACTCCAGGCCAAAGGGCTGGATATGATCGCCGCCAACTGGGTCGGCGGCGCGCAGGGGGGCTTTGATCGCGATGAGAATGCCCTGTTGCTACTGTGGCGCGGTGGCCAGCGTGAACTGCCGCTGATGTCAAAACGCCAGGCGGCGCGTGAAATCGTCCATACCATTACGGAGCGCTATGCTGCATTCACTGCACGTCAAAATTTTGGATCACCGCCTGGGTGACACCTTTGAGCTGCCCCACTATGCCACTGAGGGCGCTGCCGGACTGGATCTGCGCGCCATGCTGGCGAAGCCCTTGCAGCTCGACCCCGGCATGACAGAGCTGATTCCCACCGGACTGGCCATCCATATTAAGGATCCTGGCACGGCCGCCATGATTCTGCCCCGTTCGGGCTTGGGACATCGTCATGGGATTGTGCTTGGCAATCTGGTCGGTTTGATCGATTCCGACTACCAGGGAGAGATCTTGGTATCCTGTTGGAATCGCGGGCAAACGCGCTTTGAAATTCAGGTTGGCGAACGCATCGCGCAACTGGTGTTGGTCCCCGTCTTGCGTGCCAAGCTCGAAATCGTTGCTGATTTCGCGCCCTCATCACGCGGCAGCGGCGGCTTCGGGCACAGCGGCCGGCAGTAACCCGACTCTATTAAAGACAGCTGCATTGCATCATGGCTCTTCTAGGCAAAAAAAGCGTCAAACACGACAAGAAGGCTACCCAGGGCTCGCAGCCGCATTCTCAGCGCCTGAGCCACTACTGGCTCTTGGCTGGCGTGCTGTTGAGCCTGGCCACTCTGGCGGCCTTCGTGGTGGCGGCTTGGCTGGGGACTGGAACCGAGCGCAAGATGCAGGAGCAACATCTCAGCGAGTTGGTCAACAACCTGGCCGGTGCCCTGGATGATCATAAAGAGCGCCTCTATGAACAGCTCAGGGAATTGTCCAAGGACCAGCACCTGCGCACCAGCTTTGAATACGCCGACCAGGCCGATTTCGTTGCCACTGCGCAGCACTTGCAACAACGGATTCCCCTGGCCCTGCAATTACTGCTGGTACGCCTTGAACCCGGCTCCTCAGACGTACAGATTCTGAATCAAGCCACCACGCCACTCAGCTATGCCGGACTGGTGATGGTGCGCGAGGTCGCGACCTCCGGGAAGCTGTCACAGCTGGAAGCCCATCAGGTCGGCACACCTGAGGCCCACCTGGCGCTGGCCGGTCCGGTGCTGGCCAGCGATGGTCAGACGACACTCGGGGTCATCTATGTGGCGCTGCCGCTAAGCCTGCTGCCAAAGCCTGATGCCGCCACGGCCCGCAATCACCACTTTTTGTTCCAGCAAGGCCGGGGGCAAGACCAGGCGATCATTGCCCCGGCGGCGGCCTCCCTGCCCCCGGCTGATGCTTTGGTGGCTAGCACCAAGATCCCGCGCACCGACATGGAGTTGATCGCCTGGCAGCCTCCGCCCCAGCCGCTCGATTCGCAGTTGCTGTGGTCCAATCTGATCGGAGCCGGTGCCCTGCTAGCCATGACTCTGCTGATTCTTGCCGCTGCTGGCAGCGCACAGAGCCGGCGACTGCATCGCGAAATCGATCAGCTCAACCGCGGTCTGGCGGAGGTCGATCTCGGCCAGGTGCCAAGCAAACGCACCGTGCAGCTACAAGAGCTGGCCGTTCTGGATGAGGGCCTGCGCCAGATGTCACGCAAGCGGGCGCATGTCGCCAAAGCCCCGGCGGCCGAGACCCCGGACATGGCCCTGGATCTGGGCTCGAAGATGCTGGACGGTGATCCGGCAGAAGCCGCCATGGAGATGGATCTGGCCAATCCGCCCAGCCAGCTCGCGGGCACTTCCGAGATGCCTACCAACGCGCGCTCATCCAATCCACTACCGCGTGTGGATGTCTCCGCCTTGGGCACCATTCCGGCACGGGTATTCCGACCCTATGACATTCGCGGGCTCATCGCCACTGAGCTGACCGAGGACTTCATGCGCTTTCTCGGGTATGCCATCGGCACCGAATCCCAGGACGGCGGCAGTCGGGCCGTGCTGGTCGGGCGCGATCATCGCGCCAGCGGCGCCTCTCTGTGCGGATTCCTGACCGAAGGCCTGCGCGCCAGCGGCTGCGATGTGATCGACCTGGGCATTGTGCCAACCCCGGTGCTCTACTTCGCCACCCACCTGGCTGGCGATATTTCCGGGGCCATGATCACCGCCAGCCATAATCCGCATGAATACAATGGGGTAAAGCTGGTGCTGTCCGGCAAGTCGGCCACCGCGCTGAATGTTGCCAAACTCAAGCAGCGCTTGCAGCGGGGCGAATTCCGCGCGGGTGAGGGCAGTTATCGTGAGCAATCCGTGCTGGCCGACTATTTCGACGAAGTGGAACAAAACATTACCTTCGCCCGTCCGCTCAAGCTGGCGATTGACTGCGGCTTTGCCACGCCGGCCCTGGTGGCGCCGCAACTGTTCCGCGACCTGGGCTGCGAGGTCATTGAGGTGCGCTGCGATCTTGAAGACCCGCGCGCCGGAACCGAGTTGCCAAACCCTTCTGCGCCCGAGCATCTGCGCGACCTGATTGACGCCGTCACCGAGCATCAGGCCGATCTTGGCATCGGCTTTGACGGCGACGGTGACCGCCTTGGGGTGGTCGATTCAGCCGGCCAACTAATACAGACCGAGCGCGTGCTGATGCTGCTCGCCGCCGACCTGCTCTCGCGCGCGCCCAGCAGCGACATTGTCTTTGATGTCAAATGCAGCGGTCTGCTCACCAAGTACATCAGCAGCCTGGGCGGTAAGCCGGTGATGTGGAAATCCGGCCATGCCTTCATCAAGGAAAAGCGTGAGGAACTCAAGGCGCCGCTGGCCGGCGAGTTCAGCGGCCATATCGTCTTTGGTGATCGCTGGAACGGCTTTGATGATGCCTTCTACGCCGCCGCACGCCTGATCGAGGTGCTGGCCATCGACTCGCGTTCCACCCAGGAAATCTTCGCTGAACTGCCCACCGCCATCAGCACGCCCGAGCTGCTGGCCCCGGTTGCGCCCGGCCAGGAGCTTGAGATTATGTCTCAAGTTATGGAGGTCAAAGGCCGCCTGAGCGGCGTCACCGCCATCACCATTGACGGCCTGCGCGTCGAAAGCGACCGCGGCTGGGCGCTGGTGCGCGCATCGAATTCCGAGGCGGCGCTGGCCTTCCGCTTTGAGGCCGTGAATGAATCCACTCTAGAAAAGCTCAAGGATCTGGTACGCCGTATCATGAAAAGCGCCGCCCCCGGTCTTGAGCTGCCGTTTTAACCCTGCTTTGCTCTTTTTGCGTCTATGTCACTCCCCGCCGAACGCGCCCAGAATATCGCCCATGTCCTGATTGAGGCACTGCCGTATATCCGCCGCTTCAGCGGCAAAACCATGGTGATTAAATACGGCGGCAACGCCATGGTCGAGCAACGTCTGAAAGCCGGCTTTGCCCGCGATCTGGTGCTGATGAAACTGGTCGGCATCAATCCGGTGGTGGTGCATGGCGGTGGGCCGCAAATCGGCGACCTGCTCAAGCGACTCGGCAAGGCGAGCAAGTTCGTGCAGGGCATGCGGGTGACTGACAGCGAGACCATGGATGTGGTTGAAATGGTTCTGGGCGGCCTGGTCAACAAAGAAATCGTCACCCTGATTAACCATCACGGTGGCGCTGCGGTGGGGCTGACCGGCAAGGACGGAGATTTCATTCGCGCGCGCAAGCTGCTGCTGCGCCGCGATGCCCCCGAGCTGAAGGAACCTGAAATCATCGACATTGGCCATGTCGGCGAGGTTGAAAGCATTGATGCCGCCGTGGTCGATATGCTGGTTGGCGGCAATTTCATCCCGGTGATTGCGCCCATTGGCGTCGGCACCGATGGCTTTTCCTACAACATCAATGCGGATCTGGTGGCCGGCAAGGTGGCCGAAGTCCTGCATGCCGAAAAGCTGATCCTGCTGACCAATACCTCCGGGTTACTCGATGAGGAGGGACGCCTGATCAAGGAAATCGACGCAGCGCGGGTCGATGAATTGATTCATAGTGGCGTTATCCAGGGCGGCATGCTACCCAAGGTGCGCTGCGCGCTTGAAGCCGTGCAAATGGGTGTCGGTGCCGCCCATATCCTTGATGGGCGCATCGAGCATGCGGTGATGCTCGATTTGTTCACCGACGAAGGTATCGGCAGTCTGATTCGCCGCCGCTAGCCACCTATTCCGCGCCCTGAGTGGTGGCGGCTGGCTCATCCGCTTGGTCTGATGATGCCACTGGCTCAGCGGCCTTGGCCTCATCAGCATTCGCTGGATCCCCATCGGCCTGATCGCCAAGCAGCGCGGTACGAAAACCTTCCAGCACTTCCAGACGCTGGTCGGTACGGCAGGCAGAGGCGGCCTGCAAATAGCTTAAACATTGCAGGTCCAGAAAAAGCACCGCATTAGCCTCTGGGTGTTTGGGATCATTGGGAATGCGTGAGACGATCAGGCTAATATCTCCCTCATCCTGCGGAGCAGCCGTGATCACAACCGTATCGCTCAGGCTCTCAATCGGTTGGGTAGCATTGGCCTCCACATAGCCCACCGCCTGTCCCCACAGCAGATCGCACTCGCGATCATTCGCACAGGGCACCAGATTGTCGAGACCAAGCAAAATATTCCTTTTATCCTCTTTCTGCACCAGCTCGCGCACATTCTTCAGGCGCCGAAAGCGCTCCATGTCTTCAGCAAACTGCTCATAGATGCCCTGCTTGGTGCGCTCGTGGCGCAAAATCACCGCCAGATCGCTCTGGATATTCTCTTTGGTCGCAGCGATATTACGCTCCAACTGGGGGTAAACCGGCTTGCCAGCGCGCTCCAACTCAGCGGCGTCGGACTGCAAGCGGTTGATGCGATTCTGCAAGCGACGAATGTTGCCCTTGAGTTGCTGGATCATCACATCAACAGCGGCAATCTTGCCATCGCGCATCATGATGAGATCATCCGCTGTGCGATAGGAGCGCAATAGCACCTGATCCTCATTGCGTTGCTGGTCGATCAGCGCCTGCTGTTCCTTGCGCAGCCGTTCCAGCTCCTGCTCTTGCAACCACTCGTCGCGAGTCTTGGCGCGATCCACGGTGCGCAGCGGCACGCCTTCCTTGGACAGCTCCACGCGCGCCTTGTCAGTGGCTGCGGGCGGCAGGCGATCCGAAAAATGCACCTTGCCATCATCATCGACCCAGCGATACAACTGTTGCGCCGCTGCCGACAACGGCAACACCAGCCCGCCCAGCGCGAGCAGCAGGCCCAGCAGCAGAGGCAGAGGCAGAGGCAGACGCAGACGCCGAGGTGCCATCGCGGTCGTTGACTGGCTGAACAGCCTTTGAGAAATTCTAGTTGCCTGTGGCCAGCGGATCATGGGCTCTCTCCGTTATCAGTAACACCATAATGCTGCCGATACGACTCCATCGCCTGGATCAGCTCGGGCGTGAAGCCGGGATAGTTCTGATGCTTGCGCACAAAGTCGATCAGCTCCGTCAGGGACGCAATGCTCAGCACCTCGACACCATAACGCGCAGCAACCTCATCGGTTGCCGCCAGGCCGGTCTGGCCGCGCTCGCGCCGATCCAGTGCGATGAGCACGCCGGCCAGCTCGGCCCCGGCCGCTTCGATCAACTCGACTGATTCCCCCACCGAGGTACCAGCGGTGATGACATCGTCAATCACCAGCACCCGGCCCTGCAAGGGACGCCCGACAATCTGCCCGCCTTCGCCGTGATCCTTGGCCTCCTTACGATTGAAGGCATAGGGCAGATCGCGTCCATAGAGATCCGCCATGGCAATCGCGGTGGCCGCCGCCAGGGGAATGCCCTTATAAGCTGGACCAAACAGCATATCCACCGCCAGCCCCGAGGCATGCAGGGTCTTGGCGTAGAATTGTCCCAGGCGCGCCAGCCCGGCACCGCTGTCAAAGCGCCCGGCATTGAAAAAATACGGGCTGCGCCGACCGGATTTCAGTGCAAAATCGCCGAAGCGCAACACCCCGGTTTCCACCGCAAAGCGGACAAAATCCTGCTGATACGCGTGCAAAAATCTCTCTCCCCCAATGACTCAATGACGAAAGCGCCTTTCCGATAACGAGCAATCCACCATGACCCATTCTCTGATCACGGCTTTTCTGGTTGGCCTGCTCGGTGGCCTGCACTGCCTGGGCATGTGCGGCGGCATTGTCACCAGTTTGACATTCAGCCTGCCGCGCGCGCAACGCCCTCTCGCGCGCCTGCCGATGCAACTGGGCTACAACCTCGGGCGCCTGCTGGGCTATGGCGTCATGGGCGCACTCTTCGGCGGGCTGGGCGACTGGATGCTCGCGGCCCTGCCGCTGGAGCAGGCGCAGCGGCTGCTCTATGCCGCCGCCGCCCTCATGATGTTACTGCTGGGACTTTACCTTGGGCGCTGGTGGCCCGGACTCGCGCGTCTCGAACAGCTGGGCATCCCCCTGTGGCGCCATCTCGAACCTCTGGGACGCCGCCTGCTGCCATTGCGCCACGGCTGGCAGGCCCTGGCCATCGGCTTCATCTGGGCCTGGCTGCCGTGCGGTCTGGTCTACAGCGTCTTAATTTGGGCGCTGGCCGCCGGCAGCGCATTGTCCGGCGCTCTGCTGATGCTGGCCTTTGGCCTGGGCACCTTGCCCAATTTGCTGGGAATCGGGCTGCTCGCCGGAGCCAGCGCCCGCCTGAGCGAGCGGCCCTGGCTGAATCAACTGGCCGGTGCCCTGGTGATCGGCTTCGCGCTCCTGGCGTTCTGGCAACTGCTTGCCGCTTGAGCAGCCCCCGGCCCGGCACCGTCGCGCACAGCGCCCACAAGCTGTCAGCCCGGCTCAATCCCCGCCGGCAACGCCTGTGGCGCCTGGATGCGCAGCCGTTTAGTGCGACTGTGCTCACCACTGAGCAGGGTCACCTCGGCGCGCGACACGCCAAACGCCTTGGCCAGAAAAGCGATCAGGCTGGCATTGGCCTTCCCATCCACCGGAGGGGCGCGCAACTGGAGCTTGATTGCCTCACCCAGCGGTTCGGCAAAGCCATCGCGCCGCGCGCGCGGCTGCACCCGCACCCGGAGAATGACATCCCCGCCCTGCCATTGATACCAGTCCATGCGTACCTGACCCGGTCGCTTACACAGCGCTTACAGCACCAGAGCCGCCGGTGCCAGTGTCAACGCCAACAGGGGTGGCAACAGCAGCATTTGCAGCAGCACCAGCACCATCATCACCACCATGGGGGACAAGTCGATGCCACCAATCGGCGGCAGCAGCCGTTGGGCCGGCAACATCAGCGGATCGGTCAGACGCCCAAGCAAGGCCACCGCCGGATTATAGGGATCAGGATTCACCCAGCTCAGAATCACCCGAATGATGATGGCAAACAGGAAGATATTGATCACCAGCTTCAGCAGCGCCGGCAGCGCCCACAGCGGCGCCAGCCAGGGCACTGAGGCGCCCAGCAAGAGCGCGATCAGCAGCAGCTCAAGGGCCTTAAACGCCCAAGCCGCCAGCATGGATGAGGTATCCATGCCCTTGACGCTGGGCACCAGCCGCCGCAACGGTTGCAACACCGGAGCCGTGAGCTTAACCACAAACTGCGAAATAGGGTTATAGAAATCAGCCCGCGCCCATTGCAGCAGAAAGCGCAACACCAGCAGGGTGGTATAGATCCCGAGCAGGGTCTTGATGATAAAAATCAGCGGGTTGGTAAAATAGGACGCGCCCATGAGCAAAGGCCTCCAGCCAAAAATTCGTGCGGTGGTTATGCGTGCCTGGTCACCAGACCAGTCGTCACCAAGTCGGTCAACCGGCCTGATGCAGATCGTGCGCGAGTTCGGCGGCACGCTGCCGGGCGGCCTCCATGGCCTGCTCGACCAGCGCGCCAAAACCGGCGGCTTCAAAGTGCGCAATGGCACGCTCAGTGGTGCCGCCCGGTGAGGTCACCCGAGCGCGCAAGGCTGCTGGCGACTCGGTACTTTCCATCGCCAAACGCGCCGTGCCCAGCGCGGTTTGAATCGTCAGCAGACGCGCCGCCTCGGCCTCCAACCCCTGCTGAATACCGGCGCGCTCCATGGCCTCCATCAGCAACAGAAAATACGCCGGTCCGCTGCCGGAGAGCGCGGTCACGGCATCAATGGCCGCCTCGCTGTCCACCCACTGGGTCACGCCGCCAGCGCGCAGAATCTCCTCGGCCAGGTTACGCTGCTCGGCGCTGGCCTGCGCATTGGCATAGAGCCCGATCGCGCCCGACTGCACCAGCGCCGGCGTATTGGGCATAGCACGCACCAGCGGCACTGGGCGTCCGAGCCACGCCTCCAGGCTGGCAGCGGTGACACCGGCCATCACCGAGATCACCAGTGGCGCTGCGGCTGGCAGCTGAGCAGCCAGCGCACGGCACACGTCCGGCGCCATCTGAGGCTTGACGCACAGCACCAGCACGCGCGCCTCTGCCACCATGGCCGAGGTATCCGCGCTGGCTGTGACGCCAAAATGGCTGGTGAGTTGTTGGCATTTGGTGGCATCCGGTTCCGCGACCCGAATCGCGGTGGGCTCATGGTCATCCGCAATCAGACCGGCAATCAGGCTGCGGGCCATGTTGCCGCCACCGATAAAGGTAACAGTTGTGTTCGACATGGTTGTGATACGGCTTGGTTAAACTGAGAGTGGTACGGCCCGCGCCGGGCATGCAGATGCGGTCATTCAGATCGGCGCACGTGCACCAAAGAGCGCGGTACCAATGCGCACCATTGTAGCGCCCTCAGCGATGGCCGCTTCAAGATCCCCGGACATCCCCATCGACAGCATCGGCAAGGGCCGCTGCGCGCTGGCAAGCTGATCCCGCAGCGCGCGCAGGGCAGCGAAGGGCCGGCGCTGGGTGGCAAAATCCTCTGCCGGCGCCGGCAGCGTCATCAGCCCTTCCAGCTTGAGCGCCTCGTGGCGCTCGACCTCCGCCAGCAGCGCCTCGGCCTGTTCGGGCAAAATCCCGGCCTTGGAAGCCTCGCCGCTGAGATTGATCTGCACGCAAACATGCAGCGGGCCGCGCGCCGGCGGGCGCTGTGCGGCCAGGCGCCGGGCGTGATCGGCACTGACCAGCCCATGCACCCAATCGAAGTGCTCAGCAATCAACCGGGTTTTGTTCGATTGAATGCGGCCGATGAAATGCCACGCCAGCCCTTGATCGGCCAGCGCCTGCCGTTTCTCCACCCCTTCCTGCACATAGCTTTCGCCAAAGGCGTGCTGACCTGCCGCCTGCGCCGCCACCAACTTGGCCAGCGGCTGGCGCTTGCTGACCGCCAGCAGCTGCACCGATCCTGGTGGGCGTTCAAAGCGCTGCTCAGCAGCCTGAATGCGGGCGCGCACCGCCTGCAAACAGGCGGCAATCTCGGAGGTGTCTGCTGTGCTCATGCCGGATGCCTTATCGACCAGAAAGTGATGCAAACCCCGCCCAGCCACAACGGCGGGCGGAGCTGAACCCGATACCAGTGTAACAAAGACAGCCCACTCAACGACCGGGCTGGCTCGCCTGGGCAGGGCGAGCGCGTATTAATCGTCAAGCAGCCAGGATCTTAGCGCGATAGTCGTCGTCCCAGGCGGCCTTGCGACGTTTGTGCGCCATGCTGAGCGAGGAGCCTTCCTTCTCGAGTAGGTTGACGC
>NZ_NRRS01000023.1 GCF_016583795.1 Rhabdochromatium marinum
GAAAAACCATCCACGATGGTCATCAAGTCCTGCACCAGCTCCTGTTCGGGCGACAGCCTTTCTTGATTCAGTACCAGGATTTCGCAGCCGTGTGTCTTGGCGTAATGCTCGAACCACTCGAACCCAAAGCGCGTCAGCCGGTCTTTGTGGGCGAGGATCAGGGTGTTGATGCTCCGCTGCCCGATCTCATCCATCAGTGCCAAAAAACGCTGGCGCTTGAAGTTCAAGCCGCTTCCCACGTCTTCGACGAATTCGACGTTCGCTAAACCTCTCGCCACAACAAACGCTTCCAGCACCCGGCGCTGGTTAGCCAGGTCTGGCTTCTGTGCGGCCGATGAGACTCGGCAATAGGCCACTATTCGCGCTGGACACTCGGGCGTCTGTCGCCATCCGATGAACGCTCGCAACTGGGCCTCGGTGTAAAGACGACGATTGCTGTCGGTGCGCGCCACGGGAATGAGACGCCCCTCGCGCTCCCAACGCTGCAATGTCTTGACCGAAACACCCAGCCGCTTCGCCGCCTTGCCTGTACTCATGGTGCTTTCCATGAGACAATAATACACTATCGCGCATTTTTTATAAGACTAGAGTCTAGCTCCCGCAGTCTGGAAAAGGACGTTGATGGCCGGTGGACAGTTTTTGTTCATGGCCTCACCAGGGTGCTGCGTTTATGAGATGGATTCAGGAGGTGGTTTGCAGAACGCGCGGATCGCCATGGCGCCAAGCTTGCGTCGGCGATGGACGCCCGCTTTCATAGTCGGTCAATGCGAGCGCCGGGTGCAGATGGGCGCCATCGACCAGCGGCTCGGCGTCAGCCGCCGCAGCGACTGGCCGAATGCCATGGGCGTCCAGATAGATCAGCGCCTCGGTTAGGGCGGGTTCGATCATCGCCTTGACGCTGTCACTGAGGCTGCCACCATAGTCCTCCAGCTGCTCGGGCTGCACGCCAATCAGAATCATCTTGGGCGGCAGCTGGCCGAGCAATTCGGCCATGGCCAGCACGTCCTGAAAGCCGACCTGATGCAGGCTCATTTTCTTGGCGCCGAGAAAGCGGGGAACTTCGTTATCGCGCACGACCTTGAGTGTTCCCGGTGGCAGGCCGTAATCAACGGCGTCAAAGATGATCAGGTGCTCGACGCCTTCGAGCAGGTTCACCAGGTAGATGCCCTGGGTGCCGCCGTCGAGCAGGCGCACCTGATCCTCGAACGCATGACGCGCGCTCAGGATTTCGATGCAGCGCACGCCAAAGCCCTCGTCGGCCCAGAGCAGGTTGCCGATGCCGAGGATCAGAACCCTTGGTTGCGACCCAGACGCCGCCGTCATGGTCGATCATCCTTAAACATCCGCCAGCCGCTGATCATGGTGCTGATCAGGCTCTGGCGCGACATCACATCCTCACGCACGGCTGTGTAAACATGCAGCATGACAAAGACCACCAGTACCCACATGCCCCAATGGTGCCACATGCGCACATCCTGGCTCTGGCCAACCAGGGGGATCACCCAGCCGAACAGCCGGTCCTGCCAACTGCCAAGGCCCGTCTGCTCGGAGTAGAGTGCGAAGCCGGTGAAGATCATCACCAGGCCACCGACGGTGATGATGACCACCATGAATAGATGCGCAAGCGGATTGTGACCAACGTATTTGCGCGGTTCCCGCTCCTGAAAGGCGTACCAGCGCAACTCATGCAGCAGCTCGGCCCAGAAGGAGCGGCGCCAGAACGGCAGGGTGAAGAGTTGGCGGGCGTAGCGGTTGCCAACGAAGGCCCAGTAGAGCCGGAACAGGAAGCCGACCGCGAAGACATAAGCCGCTGCGAAATGAAAGAAGCGAATATAGCCCATCTGAAAGTGCGCGCTGGCCTCGCCGCTCAAAGACGGCGGCGGATTGGCAATGAACCAACCAGTAATAGCCAGCACCGTGATGGCAGCGGCGTTGATCCAGTGCCAGGCGCGCAGCGGCGCCTGGTAGACATACACGGCCGTCTGGCGCGTGGTGGGCAGGGATGGCTGCATGACAGGTTCCTCCCTCATGGTCAGCGCACGCGGATTTCAGTGAGTGGTGAGCCATCAGGGCTCATCAAATGGGTCGAACAGGCCAGGCAGGGGTCGAAGCTGTGCAGGGTGCGCAGAATCTCCAACGGCTCCTCGGCCTTGGCCAGCGGGGTGTTGAGCAGCGCGGCCTCGTAGGCGCCGATGTTGCCAGCCGGATCGCGCGGCGAGCCGTTCCAGGTGGTGGGCACCACGGCCTGGTAGTTGTCGATCTTGCCGTTGTCGATGCTCACCCAGTGGCCGAGCGCGCCGCGCGGGGCTTCGGTGGTGCCCACGCCCTTGGCTTGTTTGGGCCAGGTGCGCGGTTCCCAGTGGTCGGTGTTGGCGGTGGCGGTGTCGCCGGCCTTGATGTTGGCGACCAACTTGTCCTGGAAATAGCGCATCTTGTGCGCCGCCCAGGAGGCCTCCAACCCGCGCGCGGCGGTGCGCCCCAGGGTGGAGAAGAGCGCCGTCACCGGCAAGCCCAGATCGGTCAGCAGCTTGTCGACCGGCTCCTTGAAGTCCGGGCGGCCCTGGACATAACCGATGACCCAGCGCGACAAGGGGCCGACTTCCATCGCATGACCGCGCCAGCGCGGGGCCTTGATCCAGGAATACTTGGCGTTCTCGTCGACGGCCTGAATGTGGGTCTTGCTGCCCTTGGCATTGGGGCCGAGTTGGAAATTGGGCTCGGTCACGCCGTCCCAGGGATGCAGGCCCTGGGTCTCGTCGGCATAGTGGAACCAGGAGTGATCGACGAATTCCTGAATCTGCTCGGGGTCGCGCAGATCGACCGGATGGATGGTGTTCAGGTCCCCGCCAATGATGGCGCCGCGCGGCAGCAGCAGATTGGCTTCGGAGTCGTCATTGGCGTGATCCGGGATGTCGCCATAGGACAGCATGGATTGGCCGCTCAAGCCGCCGCCATAGGTCCAGTCTTTATAGAAGGAGGCGATGGCTTGGAGATCGGGCAGATAGACCTGATCGATAAACTCGATGGTGCGGTCGATGATGGAGGAGACCAGATTCAGCCGCTCCATGTTGATCGCGCCCACCGCGCCGGTGTCATCGACATTGATGGCGCAGGGCATGCCGCCGACCAGCCAGTTGGGGTGCGGGTTCTTGCCGCCATAGACGGTGTGGATCTTGACGATCTCCTTCTGGAAGTCGAGCGCCTCCAGATAATGCGCCACTGCCATTAGATTGGCCTCCGGCGGTAGCTTGTAGGCCGGGCTACCCCAATAGCCGTTCATGAAGGGCCCGAGCTGGCCGGATTCGACAAAGCGCGTCAGCCGCGCCTTGATGTCGCGGAAATAGCCGGGCGAGGACAGCGGCCAGGGGCTGATGGATTGCGCCAGTTGCGAGGTGGCCTTGGGGTCGGCCTTGAGTGCCGAGACGACATCCACCCAGTCGAGTGCGTGCAGATGGTAGAAATGCACCAGGTGATCCTGCGCCTGCAGGGTCAGCTGCATCAGGTTGCGGATGGAGTTAGCGTTCTCGGGGATGTCGATGCCGAGCGCATCCTCAACCGCGCGTACCGAGGTGAGCGCGTGGGTGCCGGTGCACACACCGCAGATGCGCTGGGTAAAGGCCCAGGCATCGCGCGGATCGCGGCCCTTGAGGATCACCTCAAGCCCGCGCCACATGGTGCCGGTGGACACCGCATTGCGAATCACATTGCTCTCGTCGAGATTGACCTCGACGCGCAGATGGCCCTCAATGCGGGTGACGGGATCGACAACGACGCGCTGGCCGCTGTTGTCGAGTGAAAAACCATTGGGTGTGGTGACTGTCATGCTGGGTTACCTCCCTGTTGCTTAGTCCTGCGACTCGGTTTCAGTGGCCTTGGCGGTGGTCTGCTCCCCCGCCCCTGCGGATTGATCGACGCTCTGCTTGCCGCGCCGATAGGCGCTGTAAGCCGCATGGGCACCAATGGCCGCGCCCACACCACCAACCGCCGCCAGTCCGACCTTGTCGGCATTGGCCTCGACGCCGAATACATGGGTGTCGGTCACATGCTGATAGAAGCCCTCCTTGTCCCAGAAGCCTTTCTCTGAGCAGCCGATGCAGCCATGGCCGGACTGAATCGGGAAGGACACGCCATTGTTCCAACGCACCGTGGAGCAGGCGTTGTAGGTGGTCGGTCCCTTGCAGCCGACCTTGTAGAGGCAATAGCCCTTGCGTGCGCCCTCGTCATCGAAGCGCTCGACGAACTGCCCGGCATCGAAATGCGGGCGGCGATAGCATTTATCGTGAATGCGCTGGCCGTAGAACATCTTCGGCCGCCCTTGGCGGTCAAGCTCCGGCAGCCGGTCGAAGGTGAGCATGTAGGTGAGGATGCCGGTCATCACCTCGGCAATGGGCGGGCAACCGGGCACCTTGATAACCGGCTTGTCGCGGATGATCTCGTCCACCGGTGTGGCCTGCGTCGGATTGGGCCGCGCCGCCTGCACGCAGCCCCAGGAGGCACAGGAACCCCAGGCCACCACGGCGGAGCAGTCCGCCGCCATCTCCTTGAGCTGCTCATGGAAGGGGCGCCCGGCGATGAAACAGCTCATGCCGTCCTGCCCGAAGGGTGCATTGCCCTCGACTGCCAGAATGTACTGGCCGCGATAGCGGGTGCGAATGTCATCCAGAATCGCCTCAGCCTGATGCCCCGCCGAGGCCATAATCAGGTCGTCATAGTCAAGCGAGATCATCGACAGAATCACATCAGTGGCCAACGGGTGCGCCGAGCGGATGAAGGACTCCGAACAGCAGGTGCACTCCAGCCCATGCAGCCAGATCACCGGCGTGCGCGGTTTGGTCTCCAATGCATGGGCGATGCGTCCCGCCATGGTCGGTGCCAGACCAAGGGTGGCTGCGGAGACGCCGCAGAAGTTGAGGAAGGTGCGCCGGCTGATGCCGTGGCGCCGGAAGTGATTGTAAAAGGTATCTGAGGTGGAGATTGGGCTGGACATAGGCTTACTGACAGGGTGAACGCGCGGTTGCGATACGGTGACAAGTAGGCCCAATTATAAGTAGGCGAATTGATAATTATCGGTCGATTGGCCGCTCAGGATTGATCTGCGTCAGTAAATAGCAAAAAAGCTCCAAAAACAATATATTAGAATATTTGAATTCCAGCAATGTCTAAATTTCAACCATTAGAAAATGCTAATTGTTTAATATACTCTAATTGCGTCATTCAGCCTCGGCGATGGGGGAGAACAACATCTCCAGATCATTAGCGCTGAGGCTGGCGGCAGCGCCGCTGCCACCGCTGAGCATGGCATCGGCGAGTGCCTGCTTGCGGGCCTGAAGTTCGGCCACTTTTTGCTCCACAGTGCCTTCGGTGAGCAGTTTATAGACGAACACCGGCTTGTCCTGGCCGATGCGATGGGCGCGGTCAGTGGCCTGGCGCTCGGCGGCCGGGTTCCACCAGGGATCGTAGTGGATCACGGTGTCGGCGGCGGTGAGGTTCAGCCCGCTGCCACCGGCTTTTAAGCTGATCAGAAACAGCGGCACTTCGCCGGACTGGAAGCGATCCACCAACACATCGCGGTTGCGAGTGCGCCCGGTGAGTTTCACATAGTCCTGATCAGGACGCAGCTTGCGCTTTGTTTTGAGTTCGCCTTCGATCAGATCGAGCATACTGGCGAACTGCGAGAACAGCAGAATGTGCCGGCCTTCGTCGAGCAGGTCGGTCAACAACTCCATGAGCAAATCCAGTTTGGCCGATTCCTTTACCTGACGTGCGCTGTCGAGCGGCACCAGGCGCGGGTCGCAGCACACCTGACGCAGTTTCAGCAGGGCATCGAGAATCACAATACCGCTGCGCGACAACCCCTTGCGCTCCACCTCTTTGCGCACCCGCTCGTGCATGGCCAGCCGCAGGGTTTCGTACAGATCGCGCTGGGTGCCGGTGATGGGGACTTCGCGCAGAATCTCGGTCTTGGGCGGCAGCTCTGGAGCCACTTCTTCCTTGGTGCGACGCAGCATGAAAGGAGCGATGCGGCGGCGCAGTTGCTCGGAGCGGGGTTGGTCAGCGAATTTTTCGATCGGGGTGCGAAACAGGCGCTTGAAGCGGCGATCATCGCCGAGCAGGCCGGGCATCAGAAAATCCATCAGCGACCAGAGCTCCCCCAGATGGTTTTCCAGCGGGGTGCCGGTCAGGCACAGGCGGTGGCGGGCTTTGACCGCCCGTACCGCTTCAGCGGCCTTGCTGCGTGGGTTTTTCACGGCCTGAGCTTCGTCAAGAATCAGCAGGTGATAAGTATAGGCGGAGAGTTCCCGATAATCGCGCGGTAGCAGCGGGTAGGTGGTCAGGACTAGATCATGCTGGGGAATCTCGGCGAAGCGGGTGCGCCGTGCCGGACCCTGTAACAGCAGCACCTTGAGTTCAGGGGTGAAGCGCTCGGCCTCACGGCGCCAGTTGAACATCAGGCTGGTCGGGGCCACCACCAGACTGGGGTGATCGGCACGCCCGGCCTGTTTTTCGACCAGCAGATGAGTCAGGCATTGGATGGTTTTGCCCAGCCCCATGTCATCGGCTAGCACGCCACCGAGGTCAAAGTCACGCAGGAATTGCAGCCAGTCGAGCCCCTTACGCTGATAGGGACGCAGCTCGGCATTCAGTCCAACTGGTGGCTCGACTGGGGCGATGCCGTCGAAATCGCGCAGGCGCCGACCCCAGGCCAGCGCCTGCTCGGCGCCTGACCAACGGGTGTCCTGCGGCAGAGCCTGCTCCAGTTCGGCCAGTTGGCCGCGCTGGCTGGGTGCCAGGCGCAGGCGCCCGTCCTTGTCGAGCGGCTTGTCGTCATAGAGTTCGATCAGCGTGGTCAGCAAGGGGCGAATGCGTTGCAGCGGCATCAGCGCATAGCGGCCATCCGGCAGTCGAATAGTGAACTCGGTATCATCCGGGGTCTCGGCCAGGGCTTGCGGGGTCAGTTCGTCGCGATAGCGATGCATCAGATCCACCAGCAGCGGCAGCAGGTCGATGCGCTGGCCATCGACTTCAACCCCCAGCGCCAGGCTGAACCAGGCGTCCTGAGCGTTGTCCTCAAGCTGGAATTCCCAGTCGTCGATGTCAGCGAGCTGATAACGGAAGCTCGGATTGATGACAATCTCCCAGCCCTGGTGGCGGAGCTTGGGCAGGTCGTAGACCACCACTTGCAACCAGTCCTTGTCGGCATCGGTCAGGTGCAGCTGGCCGTGAGTGCCGTACTCGAAGTCGAAGCCCAGCGCGCGCAGCGTCTGACTGGCCTGCTGTTCAAGCTCCCGATGACGCGGGCTTTCCATCACCATGCCCTCGCGAACATCCTCGACCAGCGTCTGAGGGGCATCGGGGGCGACCAGTTGCTGGCCATAGCGGAAACTGAAGGTGGCGCCATCGACCCAGGAGGGTTGGTCCGGCATGCCCCAGTGACGCAGCTCGCGCGCGATCTGGCGGTGTTCGCTCCAGAGTTCCAGCCGGGGCACCGGCCGGAGATCCGTGACGTGCTGGCGCTCCACCATGGGTGGCATGGGCAGCTGGAGCTTGGTCAGGCGCTGGTCGAAGCGTTGGCGCAGCCCTTCGATGGCGCTGGCCGGTACGGCGGGTGCTTCCGCAAGCAGGGTGGCGGTGGCCGGATCAAGGTCGGTGTCGAGCAGCCCGCAGTCGCCCGTGGCCGGGTCAAGCCAGCCGGGTGGCTCGCAGGGCAGCACCAGAGCCCCTGGTGGGCCGCCGTCCAGGGTGACGGTCAGGGTGGCATTCTCCTGCAAAGCCCAGCGCAATTGCGCCGTTATCTGGCCCTGCCAGTGTAACTGGTGATCGCCCGGCTGCCAGTAGGCACGCCCACTGCTGACCAGCAGTTGCAGCAGATCGGCACTGCCCGGACCGGTAATGTTCAGCTGATCGTGGGTGCTCGCACCGGGGTTGCGGGCAACACTTTCGGCCATCGCCATGATGCGCTGGTCGATGTTGGTGATAAAGCGTGCCCGCGAGCGGCCGAGCAGGTGGAAAGGTTCGCGTTTGCCGAAGCCGCCATCGACGGTACGGCGGGTTTTGTAGGTTCGCAGGAACAGTGCCAAACGATGATAGGGGCGGCCCAGCTCCAGGTGAAACAGCAGGCAATAGGGATCGGTGTTGCTGAGCTGCTGTTGGACCCGTTCAGCGATTGACAGCCAGCCAATCAATTCGGGCGGCAGGCTGGCCATTTCGGCCGGATGGGCGGCAGCTCCGTGGCCGGAGGTTTCGCTCAAACGTGCCTGGGCCGCGAACAGCAGTGCCACCATATGTTTGCAGTTGAGGCTCACCGGACAGGAGCAGCGCCCGAGCATACTCGGTGCCCCCTCGGCAGTGGTGTCGATCGAGATGGTGGTCGAGTAGAGTTGTTGCCCGGAACCGCGCACACGACCGCTGATGATGTTGCGCTCGTGGTCGATGTTCAAAGTCTGCACTCGGGAATTGCGGAAGTAGCGTGCCCCGCGCTCGAAGCTTTGGAGGTCGAATTCGTTTTGAAAGGTGCGAATGAGGTCGTTGGAAATCACAAGACGTATTAGGGATGCAGTGGCAGTCAGGCGGATGTTGGTTAAGGCGAGGTGGCCGGGATCCAGAGCTCGCGCACTTCACCGCGCGCGCTTAGCATGCGCACCCAGTAGCCGTCGGCCCGGGGGCGAATGCTGATCAGACGTCCACCGGTTTGCTGGCGGGCGCGCTCGGCGGCCTGATCGGCGGTTAAGTTGGGTGGGGGAGGTGTGGCAGGGCGAGCTGGCACTGGCGCTAATGCTGGCGGTGTTTCCTGGGCTGCACCGGCCAGAGTATCCAAGCTAATGCTGAGTAGCAGGAAGCTGGCGGCTACTAACCAAGGAAACAGGTTGAGCTGGCGGGCGGCTGTGGCAATACGGATATTCATGAAGTGTGTTCCAGCTAGGGTTGGGCGGCTGATTCAGTCGGGGCTTTGGTTGCGGCCTTGGTCTCGGATTCGAGGATAGAGCGCTCAATGCGGTGACGCCCGGCGTGTTTGGCGTTATACAGGGCTTCATCGGCGCAATCAATCAGCTGGGCGATGGTGAAGCGGGAGTCATTGGGCGGCTGTGGATGGACGGTGACCAGGCCGGTGCTGATGGTGACATGCCACTCAACCGGCGAGTGTTCGTGCGCGAGGCCGAGCGCATCCACGGCAGCGCTGATGTCCTGCGCGATGGCAGTGGATTGCTCGGTGTCGGCATGGGGCAGAATGACCATGAATTCCTCGCCACCATAGCGGGCGATAAAGTCGCCCGAGCGCCGCAGCACGCTGGCGGCGGCCTGGGCGACCTGACGCAGACACTCGTCGCCCTTGCCGTGACCATAGTTGTCGTTGTAGCGCTTGAAGTGATCCACATCGAACAACAGTAGCGACAGCGGTTGGCCAGTGCGCTGGGCGCGGCGCCATTCCTCGTCGAGCGTTTGCTCGAAGTGGCGCCGATTGGGGATTTCGGTCAGGGCGTCAAGAAAGGCGTAGGTTTCGAGCAGGTTGTATTTGTTTTTCAGATCGAGGTGCAGCGCCACCCGGGCCTTGACCATCGGTGGATGAAAGGGCTTGGTGATGTAGTCCACCGCACCGCTGGCAAACCCCTTGGCGGCGTCCATGACCTCGGACACGGCGGTGACGAAGATAATCGGAATCCGTTTGGTCGCTTCGTCGTTTTTCAGGGCGGCACAGACCTGGTAGCCGTCCATCTCGGGCATCAGGATGTCGAGCAGAATCAGATCGGGCTGGGGGTCGCTGTGCGCGAGCTTAAGCGCACGCTCCGGGGTGGTGGCTGCGCTGACGCGATAATCGCCACGAAACAGCTCCATCAGCAGTTCGATATTCTCCTTGGTGTCATCGACAATCAGAATTTTATGGCGGTTGTGGCTGGTATTCATCGCAGTCGGTGGTTGGTTTGGAATTTTGATGCGGAGTGATTATGGCTGGTTATGGTTGGAGTCAGCTGGGCGTGCTGCTGAGTTCGACCTGGCACTGCTGAACCAGCTCAAGCGCGGTATCGATGTCAAAGTCATCAATGGCAGCGACAATCTGGGCATGGCGGTTGGCGGCGCCGGCGGCGGTCGCGGGCATGGGTTCCAGAGCGGCGCGCAGCTGTTCGAGTGTCTCGCCGGCAGCACCAAGATCGTCGTCGAGCTGCGCGGCCAGTTGCTGGAGTTGTGCCTGGGTGGCACTGGCGTCGGGCGCTGACCCGGAGTGATCAGAGTGAGGCGCCGTCGGCGTAGAGGCGGAGCCTACGGCGCTCTGAGGTGCGTTCGCTGCGGCCGCCAGCGGGCGCAGACTCTCGACCACCTCTGTGAGTCGCGCGCTGAAGTCCTCCCAGCTCGGTTCGGCCAGCACCGCGTCGGCGTCCTGATGCGTGGTCACAGTGGTTTCGGCGGTGATGGCGGCCTGATACAGCGCCTCGGCGCCGAGATTGCCGGCCATGCCTTTGATGCTGTGAATGCGGCGCCGGGCGTCTTCAGTCTGTCCGGCGTGCAGCGCCGTGCGGATGTCCTCCAGGCTATGCTCATTGCTGGCGAAGAAACTGCGCAGAATCTTCAGATACAGGCGCCGGTTCTGATTGGCGCGGGCGAGACCGGCTGGCAGATCAATGGCGGGCAGCGGGTACTGATCGAGTTCCGGAGTATCCGCCACAGCAGCGGGACGCGCCGCTGCTGGCGCCTCCACACTGTCATCAGCGCCTGTGCGCGGTGCCTTGGGGCGCAACCAGCGCTCTAGCACACTGAACAGCTGCGTTGGGTCAATTGGCTTGCTCAGGTAATCATCCATGCCGGCGGCCAGACAGCGCTCTTTGTCGCCCTTGAGTGCATGCGCAGTCATGGCAATCACCGGTACGCGGGGCTCGGGGAATTCAGCACGCATGCGCCGGGTGGCTTCCAGGCCGTCCAGTTCCGGCATCTGAATGTCCATCAGCACCAGATCATAGTGCTCCTCGCGGGCCTTGTTCAGGGCTTGTAGGCCGTTTTCGGCAATGTCGGTATCGAGCTTGGCGGCATTGAGCCATTCAAGTGCCACCAGCCGGTTCATCTCGATGTCCTCGGCCAGCAGCACCCGATAGCCACTGAGGTCCGGCGGCGGTTGGTCGCTGGCCTGGGCGGCGAGCTGAATTGGTCGGGTGGTGGTGGCCGCCTCCTGGTGTCCGAACAGCGACACGATGGTGTCGAACAGAAAAGATTGATTGACCGGCTTGTGCAGGAAGGCGTCCAGCACCGAGCGCTCGGATTGTTGCAGCAGATCCTCGCGTGCGTAGGCCGACACCATGCACACCACCGGCGTGCGCGGCAGCTCGAGATCCTGGCGGATGTGCACCGCTGTTTCCAGACCATTGAGTCCCGGCATTTTCCAGTCCAGCAGCACTAGGTCGAAGACCTGCCCCGGCTCGGTCAGCACGGCGAGCGCCTGTTCACCCGAGGCCACCGCTGTGGCCTGCATCTGGAAGGATTCGATCTGTGCCACCAGCATCTCGCGCGAGGTGGCGTTGTCCTCGACCACCAGTACGCGCAGACCGCGCAGGTCGGCGGGGGCTTGCAGCAGTGCCGTGTCGCGGGCGGGCTGGCGGCGCAGCTGTGCGGTAGCGGTGAAGGTGCTGCCGGCACCGGGCGTGCTTTCGGCACGGACATCGCCTTGCATCAGTTGCGCCAGGCGGCGACAGATGGCCAGCCCCAGCCCAGTGCCGCCGTGGCGGCGGGTGATCGAGCCATCGGCCTGGGCAAAGGCGTCAAAAATGGCTTCCAACCGCTCGGGGGGGATGCCGGCGCCGGTGTCGCGCACCCGCAGTCGCAGCGGCACGCCGTCATCGACCGGCTCGGAGGCGAGATCGGCGGTGATCTGTACCTCGCCCTGCTCGGTGAACTTGAGCGCATTGCCGGTGAGGTTGATCAGGATCTGGCTCAGACGGGTGGGATCGCCGATCAGCTCAGTGGGGGTGCCGGGCTCGATGGCCACGATCAGTTCCACGCCCTTTTCATGTGCGCGTAGGGCGAACATCTCGCTGAGATTGGCCATCAGCTCGTGCAGCGAGAATTCGGTTTGCTCGATCTCCAGATGCCCAGCTTCGATCTTGGAGAAGTCGAGAATGTCGTTGATGACCGCCAGCAGGCTTTTAGAGGCAAGCTTGATTTTGCTCAGGAATTCCTGCTGGCGAGGTTCAAGCGCGCCGCGCAGCAGCAGGTCGGTCAGGCCCATGATGGCGTTAAGCGGCGTGCGGATTTCGTGGCTCATGTTGGCCAGGAAGCCACTTTTCGCCGCACTGGCCGCCTCGGCGGCCTCGCGGGCGCGTTCGGCCTGCTGGCGCTCGCGCCGCGCACTGACATCGACCAGTATGCCTTCGACGGTGCCGGGGGTATGCCCCCGGTGCAGGCTGATTTCCCCCCAAAAGGTGCGACCATCACGGCGTTTGAAAGCGACTTCCATGCTATCGACGCGCCCGTCGCGCTGGACGCACGCGATCAGTTCGGCACGCACCTCGGGCTGAACATAGAATTCGGCGGCAATGTCGTGGACTTCGGTTTGCAGCACTTCCAGCGAGGGGTAGCCAAGCAGGTCTAGCATGGCCGGGTTCGCGGTCAAACAGCGGCCCTCCAAAGTGGTCTGAAAGATGCCCTCAATCGCGTTGTCGAACAGACCACGGTATTGGTTGAGCAACTCAGTGATGTGCTCGCGGTTGCTGGCCAGCCGGTGAATCATCCGATCAAAAGCATCCGCCAACCGACCGATCTCATCCGGGCGGTCACTGCCGATGCGCATCTCCAGATCGCCGTCCCCCACCTGCGAGACTGCGTGCTCAAGCTGGGTGATCGGGCGGGCAATGGCGCGACCAACCACAATTCCGATGAACAGCACCAGGGGAATGGACAGCAGAAAAATACCGCCCGCGATCCAGCTGAGCCGATGCTCATAGGCCAGCACGGTGGTGGCGGAGATATCGATACCGAGCACGCCGGTACGCTCGCCATTGGCGTTGCGAATCGGGGCATAGCCGGACAACCAGGTGCCCCAGGGATCAGTGTAAAAGTCTGCTTCCGCCACCGGGCCATCAAGATCGCGAAAATGCGCGGCTAGCTGCGCGCCTGGCTCCTCATACGCCTCGCCCAGGGCGGCGAGATTGGCCGGGTCTTCCTCAGCATCGACGACGAATTCAATGCCACCTTCAGTGCCCGCGCGCAGACTGTAGACTTCGCCAAGGTCGGCGGAGGTATCGCGGATGCGTTGCAACGTGGTTTGCAGGCGCCGGTACTCAGGCGTTTGCATGCCGGCGGCGGGCGTGATGCGCGCATGCAGATCGCCATCAATGCTCAGGCTGCCGACCTGGGCCAGATCCAGCAACCGCTGGCGCAAGTCATGACGCACTTGATCGCGCGCAACATAGAGCAGCGTCAGGGTGGTAAAGGCAGAAACGAAGAGCGCGACACCGAAAAACAGCAGCGTCAGCCGCGCTTGCAGACCCAGCACGCGGCTCCGGCACGCGGGCTTGGTCGGTTTGGAAACATGCTGTTCGGGCGAGCTGGAACTGGAAACGCTCAAGAGTCGTCCTGATGCAGTAGCTGGGAAAGAAGGAAGGCGAAGCTCAAACCAAAAGCTTAACGCAACAGACGCCGCCCATGTCTGCAAAAATCGCAAGTGAGTGGTGGCTGCATCGAGCGAGTAAAACAGGCAGTGGCAGTGCTATGAAGAAGATCCGCGCGAGCATTCAGAATTGCATGCGTTCTTGACGGCGTCCACAACTTCAAACTTCTTGCATCCGTAGTAATCCAGTTGTTGTTGGGAGATCGGGAAGCGCCCACAATTGAAAAAATTCCAAAATGGCGACTTGTAGGACCGGCACAGATTTGTTGTTTCATCTCGAAAACAACAATTGCTGGTTAGTGTGCAGCATGCTGAACAACTCCCACAGTTCTCTGTTGCGGTATTCCAATGAGTGGATAGGCGAAAGAGAGATTTGTCAGGACGCTCCATCGGCGGGGCCGATAGGGGAAGATGCGATAGCAGCAGTGCTCCATCTCCAACCAGAATGGCTTTAAAATATGAAAAAGTATTCACATAAAACTTGTGATAGAAGCGCCAATATTTCCAAAAGCGGAAGTCGTTAAAAAAGAAGTAGGACGTCAAGGGCGCTATCATATATAAAAATGTACCAAACGTAATAAAATTCACCAGCACAATCAAGTATGCAAGCAGACGAAACAATGACCACTGTAGCTTTTTAAAAAACATCTCGCCAATACACCCTTATGTAACACTTAGTGTGCCAATTAACATGCGGCACCTGTTTGCAATACTCACGCTAGCACGATTTTAATTGCGATCCCCCGCCGGTTCATCCATGCTGCTTCAGGCCACACGATAACTCATGACGCTTTCCGAGTGCCTGAGTGGGAATGAATCTGAGGGATCGTCAGGTCGCCGTCGCCGCCCCGCGCCACAAATTGGCGTGAAATGGTCAGACTGACGCACCGGAATCTGTCAGGATTCCCAAAAAACCCAAACCAGTGGAATCCGACCATAAACTTTGCGCGCTTCTTTCAGAGCCAGGCTACACCCATGCAGCTGATACGCAGGCACCAGAGACAGCGGCGAGCGGGCAGTCTCAGCGTTGCAACGCTCTATCGGGCGCTCTCGGCACTCGCCCTAGTCGGCGGGCAATGCGCGGTGATCGATTGAAACCTGGGCATTCCCTGGTCAGGGTTCCTCGTCGCAGGACTCCTGGGCTGCTGGTCGCACTACTGGCCGGGCTTTGGCTGTTCTCGGCCAGCGTGCCAGCCGAGGAAGCGCCGGTTCTGCGCGCCGAGAATCTCGGCGACACCGCGCCCTTCACCAAGCCGCTGCTGCTCGCGGTGGCTAACCTCGAGCAGCGGATCAGCGCCACCACCAATGAAAGCAATCGGGCGCGGCTGACGCATCAGCGCGCCCTGGTGCTGGAGCAGCTCAACCGGGCCATCCTGTCTCAAGGCGGCCGCCGTTTTGTCGACCAGCTTCCTGCGCATGCATTGCAACCGCTGCGCGAGGCTGTCACCCAGGCTCGGCGCGACGGAGACCAGACCGCCGAGATGATCGCGATTCTGCGCCTCAATAATGCGATCCTGAGCCAGAGCTTTGCCGGTCTGCTCACGACGGTGGCGAATGCCTGGATGCGGTTCGCTCCGACTGCGGAGTTCGAGCGTGCCTTTACCCGCTTCGAGCATCGCACCACCTTCAATCAGGTGCCCTTCGGGCGCGCCGTGCAGCAGCTGCAAGCCCCCGGGGCGACGGCGCCGAATGCAGCCGAGCAAACGCTGATTGATGCCTATCAAGACTACAACCAGCGCGCCCAGGTCTTTGATACCGTGGCGCAATCTTTGTTCGCCTTCGTTAAGGGCTCGTCAACCAGTAACCGATTCTTGCATTGGCTGGGCATCAGCGCGCTGATCGGTGCCATCGACGCTCAGCCCTGGGCGATGGACATCAATGCCAGCCTGCTGCCGGGCCGCCAAGCCAGTCTCGGCCAGTTCATCAGCGTCGGCCAGATCCTCGTGGCGACCTTGCTCTTTCTGGCGTTCCTCGGCATTGCGCTGGTTCTGCTGCCATTGCTGCTGCGGCTGTTGCGCCGCGCCTGGTCCCAAGGGACGCGAAACGCGCCGGCGGACCCTTCCCATACCGAGCGCTTTGTGCGCCTGCTGCGGCAATCCTTTCTTGCGCCGCTGCGCGTCCTGCTGGTGCTGATCGCCATCGCCCAGGCGTCGCGCATCCTGTTGTTGCGCGAATCCGACGAGCGCATGCTGGCACTGCTAAGCAGTCTCTATGTCGTGCTGATTGTCTGGGCGCTGCTGCGGCTGATCGACAACGTCGTGATGCTGTATTCGGGAACCCTGCTGCGTCGCCATCCAACCCTGCGCGGCGAGTTGGTGAACTTCCTGGCGAGCATGAGCCGCTTCCTGGTGATCGTGATCGCCGCACTCTACCTTTTGCAGCACTTCGGCTTCGACATTCGCGCCCTGCTGGCGTCACTCGGAATCGGTGGTCTGGCCGTTGCCTTCGCGGCCAAGGAGACCATCGCCAACATCTTCGGCTGCATCTCCATCATCATTGACGACATGTTTCAGCAGGGCGATTGGATCGTGACACCGGACGGTGAGGGCACGGTGATCGATATTGGACTGCGCAGCACCAAGCTCCGCACCTTCGACAATGCGGTGATCTTTCTGCCCAACGCTTATGTGGCCAGCATCGACGTGCGCAACTGGAGTCGGCGCAAACTCGGGCGGCGCATCAAGTTTACCATCGGGCTCGAATACGGCAGTGACATGCAGCAGGTGAAAAAGACAGTCGATGACATTCGCGCCATGCTAATCGCGCATGAGGGCATCGCCGACAGTGGCACGGACACCTCCAGCTACACCCGCCAACAACTCGCCAAGATTGCCGACGCCATGGACGGCTACGGCATCAAGCGCACGCTGCTGGTCTATCTCGATGCCCTCGGCGACAGCTCGATCGACATTCTGATCTACTGCTTCTCCAAGACCATCGACTGGGAAGGTTGGCTCCAGGTCAAGCAGGACGTGATCTTGCGCTGTTGCGCCATCGTCGCGGCCAATGGGCTGAGCATTGCCTTTCCGAGTCAGACGCTCTATCTGCGTAAAGACGGCGGAACGGCGCTGAGTGATGTCGGCCGTGCTCAGCCGTTGGCCGATCGAGCAACAAACCCATGAATGGACGAACAAAATGAACGACCAAGGGGCAAGGGATCTCCCCCAACACCCGCAAACCCCGTCGCGCTTGCCGTCTGGCAGAAGCGCCTCTTTTCAGGAGCCAACCCACCATGACCTACCGCCTTTCCCCATCCCTCTCCGGGTCGCTTAGCGCCCTGGCCCTCTGCCTGGCCGTGCCGATCACGGCCTCCGCCGAAGTCCCGGCGGCGACGCTCACTGCGATTTCCGCACCCGATCATGTCGAAACCCGCATCGGCAGGCTTAAGTTTGAGAACGGAGTACCGACGGCCGAGACCGCACAGACGATCTACGACGCCCTCGACTTCACCCGCGCGCTCAATGCCTACAACAACAGCTTCCGTGGTGCCTCGGCCTTGGCGATCAAAAAAGGCATTGAGAGCATCGGCGCCGGCAGTGGCGACATTGTCATCTTCGAGGAGCTGATGGATTCCGACTCCCTGTTTCTGACCGCGAACGCGGACACCGTCTATTACCTCGGCTGGATCGATCTCTCCAAGGGGCCGATGGTGATCGAGCAACCCACAGACGGGCTCGGCACCATCAATGACATGTGGTTCCAGTGGGTCATCGACATCGGCAAGCCGGGACCGGACCGCGGACTCGGTGGCAAGTACCTGATCGTCGGCCCGGACTATGACGGCCCACTGCCAGAAGACGGCTATTTCCTCGCCCATGCCAAGACCAACACCGTGCTCTATGCGCTGCGCGCCTTCATCGAGAACGGCAACGATCCCGAACCCACGGTCAAGAACATCAAGGACAACCTCAAGATCTATCCTTACGCCGCCGGCAGCTTCGGGACATCCATCGCTGAGGCACTGAAAGGCGAGGTGCGGCTCGCCGGCGAGCCGAAGATCCCCGAGATGACCTTCATCAACGCGAGCGGCCTAGCCTTCAACACCATCCCGCCCAGTGATGAAAGCTTCTTTGAGATGGTCAACGAGAACGTCCAGAACGAGCCGGCCACCAGCTACGATGTCGAGCTCGCCGGGCAGCTCGCCGCTATCGGCATCGTCCATGGCAAGCCCTTTGCGCCCGATGCGCGCATGAAGAAGATCTTCGCCGACGCTGCCGCCGTTGGTTTGGGCGTCGGGCGCGCACTCAACTGGCATTGGGCCGACAAACATCCCGAATGGGCCTATTACGAAGGCTCCCAATGGTGGAACATGCTGTGGGATGGCGGCGCCTTCTTCGAAACCCCGCCGCCGGTGTTCGAGGACGGGATGTTCAAGCCCTTGCCAGCCACGGGGGCACGCACGCTCGATTCGCGTACCGATTTCTACTACAGTTACACGCTCGACAGCCCCGGCATGATCATGCGGATTCCGGGCGTCGGCTCGCAGTACCTGATGGCGGGCAGCGACGCGACCGGCACGCCCTTCGATGGCGCCAAGACCTACCAGGTGACCTTGCCCAAAGACATCCCGGCGGCGGCTTTCTGGTCCTTGACGCTCTATGACAACCAGACGCGCTCCATGCTGAAGACACCACAGCAATACCCACGCGCCGGCTCGCAGAGTTATCCGACTCCAGCCGCCGAGGCCGCAGCAGACGGAACCACCACAGTGTATTTCGCCCCCGAGAAACCCGAGGGCGTAGCTGACGGGAATTGGATCCAAACCGATCCGGACAAGGGTTGGTTTACGCTCCTGCGACTCTACAGCCCGCTGCCGTCGTTCTTTGACAAATCCTGGCGGCCAAGCGAGATCGAACGGGTCGAATAAATCAGTCCGCGAGGGATGGGCAGCCTTAGGTCGCCCGTCCCACAGGGTTTCTGTCCCAGCGGAGCAGGCAATCACGAAGCGCAGCCTCACGCTGACCCAAATGGTCTTGCCTGGGTACCCATGGCATCAAAGCGAAGACTCATTGAGTGAACAAAACAATCAGCACTTGGCGCTTGCTGGTCAGGGCATTGACCATCACCGCGCTGGCCATAACCGAGATGAGTGCCGAGGATCTGGCCAGGCTGGCGCAAGATCCGGTCGGTAACCTCATCAGTGTGCCCTTTCAGAACAACAACATCAATCTGAACTACGGCCCGGAACAGGGGGCGTGCCCAGTCCCGGAGGATTATTTACCAAAGATGATCTGCCATGCCTGAGATTTCCCGATTCGGGCTCGGAAAAGCTGCGCATAACTCCGGTGCTGCTGGTGCCACTTGGATCGACGTCGACATGGCCGACGACGCTGATCGCCAATGGCTGATGGGCTTGCAAGAGATTGAGGATCAGACCAGGCAGGCGTTATTGGCGCCAGTGCGTTTCAACCATTATGAGCAGGTGCCCGACGGCACCTTGGTCAGCATCAGAACCCCACGCTCCGAGCAGATCGAGGATATCAGCGAACTCGCCGATTTGAAGTTACTGATCAGCCCGGCCCGGGCGATTACTGTGCGATCCGGCCAGATCGCCGCCGTGGAGGTATTACGGCGGCACACGTCGGACAGCTCACTGGTCACAGCCGTGGATTTACTCGGATTCATGGTGTCGGCGATGACCAAGCGGATGGAGGCGGTCATCTTTGATCTGACTCAAGACATTGATGCCGTCGAGGATGCCCTGCTCGACGGCGGTACCATGCCTCCCCCGCAGGCGCTGAGCGAGCTGCGGCGGCGAATTTTTCGCACCAGACGGCAAGTGAATGCCACCCAGCAAGTGCTCGCGCCGATGACGACCGACCCCGCCCTGGTGTTGGATGCCGATGACCGCGAAACCTTGGTTCGATCCTCAAATTACGTGACCCGCTATTTGGAAGGGCTGGATGAATGTCGTACGCGGGTGCAGTTGCTGGAGGATCAAATCGATGCGCAACGTTCGGAGACCATGACGCGTTCCAACCTGAATCTGACCATTGTCGCGACCGTGTTTTTACCCTTGACCTTCATTACCGGTCTGCTCGGGATGAATGTCGCAGGAATTCCTGATCAACACGATCCGCTTGGTTTCTGGATAGTGACGGGATTATCTATCATCGTTGCTCTCATCGCTTGGTTCTTCCTGCGTCGTAAAATCCATGATCGCAAACTCGATCAGACCAGGCGCCCGAAAAAGACACTAGCGCGAAATCCCAAGACCTCGACACCAGAGAACGCCGAATTGCCACTTACCCCTCAGCTCGAAACCGCAAGCAGGCATCAATACGAGTCAGATCCAACCACACTGGCAGGACATTACCCGGGTTTCCGTCACAAGATTGTCAGGATCTATGGTTTTGCACTACTGTTTGCGCTTGCTCTGTTCTTGTTTCACCTTGTTGTGATTTTCGATGTGGCTGGCGAAATTATTGGACGGAAGGCGTGGCTGCTGGAGCATTTTGGGCACCATACTGGCAAGACTGTCATGCTTGGCTGCTTCTTTCTGTTGTTCGCGGCCCACTTGGCCGAATCCGCCGCCTGGGGCTTGTTTTTGCGCGGAGCGCGGCTCTTGCCAAGCCTGACCGAAGGCGTCTATTTCGCCGCCGCGTCCATCACGATGCTGGGCTGCGACGGTGTCCTGCTGAAATATCCCTGGCGACATATCGGGCCACTGATCGCTATCTCCGGAGTGCTGATGTTTGGCTGTTCGGCGGCTTTCTTGTTCGTGATCATGCAGGACGTTTGGGGCGGTCACCTTTAACTTGCATGCAAACCCTGGCCTGTCCGATTGTGATCACCCGCCCGCGCATGAATTCGCTCATAACGCACGACTGAGTCCGTTCTGCACCCCTCACGACGGTCGATCAGGCACATGTCCGCTGTTGACCTCGTTCCCAACGACCGATAATCTGCGTGCTGACACCCGTACTGGTACTGGATCCTCGGGGTGGCTTGGAGTTCCTATCCTTAACTGGGCGCAACATCGACCCTGCTCTTGGCCGACGCGGGACAGGTCGGACGATTCGGGAGAACAGTGTGTTCCGTATCAATTGGTTGGGTCTTTTCGTTGTAGTGGCCGCGTTCTTGCTCGTTGGGGCGCAGTCGGCGCGAGCTGTAATGGTCAATGCCTACGATGGCGAGTATCTGGTGGACACCAAGATACCAGGTGCACCGGCCGCCTCACTGCGGGGGCCGGTTGTAGAGCCCTGGCACTACGTCGAGCAGGCACAAGAGACCTACAGGATTGGTGTACTTTTTCCCCATCTTAAAGACTCCTACTGGAGTGCGGTCGCTTTCGGAGTCACCGAGCGAGCGGTCGCGAGTGGCGTCGCTTTCGAGCTTATGGAAGCGGGGGGATATCCCAATCTTGCTGTGCAAATTCAGCAGCTGCGTCAATTTCGAGAGCGAAAAGTAGATGGGGTGATCTTGGCTGGGATCGCCTACGACAAGCTGGATAATGAGGTGGCCGCGACGGTGGCGGCAGGGATCCCGGTGGTGGCGATGATCAACGACATCCGGGCACCGCAAATCCAGGCTAAGTCGATGGTGTCCTTCCGCGAGATGGGCGCCAAGGTGGGTGACTATCTGCGTGACAACAAGGTGGCTGAGCGACCGGTGAAGATCGCCTTCTTCCCAGGGCCGCAGGACAGCGGCTGGGCACCCGAGAGTCTGGCTGGATTCGTCGAGGCGATTGAGGATACACCGGAGATCCAACCACTGACACCTTTCTGGGGCGACACCGACGCCAGGACTCAGCGCAGCTTGATTCGACGGGCCTTTCATTTCTATCCAGACATCGATTATCTGGTGGGCAACGCCGTGATGGCCCAGGTCGCTCCGAGTGTTTTGGCCGAGCTCGGGCGCTCACCCGGGGAGGTGCGAATCCTCTCGACCTACTTGATTCCACAAGTCTATGCGCACATCCAGGCCGGACAGGTCGAGGCCGCTTCGGCCGACCTCAATATCGACCAAGGGCGCATCGCCATGGATATGATCATCCGGCTCTTGGATGGGCAACGCTCTGGGGTGGATTTTCCCTTCCGTGCCGGCCCGCAGATCCCGATCATCACTGCGGATACTATCAAGGAGTATCCGTTCGAGCGGCTGTTCGGCGCTCGCAACTTCGCACCGGTCTTCAGCTATCGACCGGACGCACCGCAGGAGCCTGAGACACCATGAAAATCGCTTACAAGCTGCTAATCCCGCTGGTATTGATTTTCATCCTCGGTTTTGGACTGCTTTATGCGCTGTCGATCCACTCGGAGCGAGCGATGCTCGACGCTTTCGAAGAGCAGTCGAGCCGGGTCATCATGGACCAGCTCGCCCAGTATCGCGAGCGGCGCCTTGAAACCGAGCGGGCCTATCTGGAATTCGTCGCCAGCATGGCGGCAAAGGTGGCGGTCGAGTTCGTCTCCAATATGAATTATTCGGGGATCGAGCAGCCGATCTCGGAGCTGCTCGCCCTCAATGGCGTCAAGGCTGTGGAGGTCTTCGATGCCACCAC
This sequence comes from Rhabdochromatium marinum, assembly GCF_016583795.1. Taxonomy (GTDB): domain Bacteria; phylum Pseudomonadota; class Gammaproteobacteria; order Chromatiales; family Chromatiaceae; genus Rhabdochromatium; species Rhabdochromatium marinum. Next base: position 22,089 of record NZ_NRRS01000023.1, read on the forward strand.
AGATCAGATTTTTGTCGCGGCCTACCGAGAAGGTGGGCAATCCGTGGTTGGCACTGAGTTGCCGGAGGGGTTGGCGGATTATCAGCCGTTTCGCCATCGTCTTACGGGTCACTTCGACACTCGGGAGGTCGATTATGGCTCGATCACGATCTACTACGACGATGCCCGCTTGCTCGAGGAGGTCGATGCGATGGAGCGTGCCTCGCTCGGTCGTATCGAGCAGATCAAGGCGGACGTCCAGCGCATGCTGACACAACGTGTCTATTTTCAACTCCTGATCTTCGTTGTTGCCGCCTTATTGCTGGCCGGTAGTGTCCTTCTGCTCGTCTATCGCTTTGTGCTGGTGCCGCTGCGTACATTGCACTTGGGGCTGGATGGATTCTTCGCCTTCCTGCAGCGTCAAGCCGATCATATCGCGCCCATTGCGCTCGGTGGCGGCGACGAGTTCGGCGCTATGGCCCGCTCGCTTAATAAGAACATTGAAGTCAGTGCCGAGCTACTCCAATCGATCAACGCATTGAACGCGACGCTCGAGCAAAAGGTCGAGGCACGCACCCGTCAGCTGCTTCTAGCCAACGAAAAGTTGGAGCTGAGTCTTGAGGGTGGGCGTCTGGGCTCGTTCGACTGGGACATTGCGAGTGACCTATACAGTATCGACGAACGCTGGGCACGCATGTTCGGTCTCGAGTTTGACAAGAATGGCTCTCGTCTCGATGTGTGGAAGTCGCTGATTCATCCCGACGACATTCAGCAGACCCTCCAGCGTTTCGAGCGCTATCTAACTGGAGAAGAGCTACATTACGAGTCCCAGTACCGGGTGCGCACCAAGGATGAAGGCTATCTGTGGATTTTAGCACGGGGAAAGATTGTCGCGCGCGACCCCGATGGCCATCCTGCCCGCGTGGTGGGAACCCATATGGACATCAGTCATATCAAGGAGACCGAACAGCGCCTCCTTGATGCAACCCAGCAGGCGGAGCACGCCTTGGCGGAGCTGCAATCGACCCAGGCGCAGCTCATCCAGTCCGAGAAGATGGCGGCACTTGGACATCTGATCGCCGGGGTTGCCCACGAGATCAATACCCCGCTGGGTGCGGTCAAGTCCAGCGGGGACAATATCGCTCACTCATTGGAGCAGGCACTCGGCAATCTGCCCAAGCTCTTCCGCCTCCTTACGCCGGAAGAAGAACCGCTGTTCCTCGATTTGCTAACATGCGCGCGGGCGCGAACGGGCGTCCTCTCCAGCCGCGAGGCGCGTCGGCTGACCCGTGTACTAACCGGCGAGTTGGAGGAACGCGGAGTAACGGCCGCGCGCGGGGTCGCCGACATCCTGGTACGAATCGGCGTACATGATTCAGTGACTCGCTATCTTCCCTTGATTTGCCATCCCCAGCGCGATTTCATCCTCGAGACGGCCTATAGCCTGGCGGCGATCACCACCAATACCGCCAACATCAACCACGCCGTCGAGCGTGCCGCGAAGATCATCATAGCGCTCAAGTCCTTTTCCCGACATGACACGAGCGGGGAGCGCAGCGAGACCGATCTGCGCCAGAACATTGAGACCGTGCTCACGCTTTATCATAATCAGATTAAGCAGAACGTTGAACTAGTGTGCCACTATGCCGAGATCGCGCCACTGCCCTGCTATCCCGACGAGCTCTGTCAGGTGTGGACCAATATCATACACAATGCTTTGCAGGCGATGGATTGTCGTGGCACGCTCCAGATCGATCTCGCCGCCGAAAATGGCGGTGCCGTGGTGACGATCGCTGATACTGGCGGCGGGATACCGCCAGAGATCCGCGAGCACATCTTCGAGCCCTTTTTCACCACCAAGCGGGCGGGTGAAGGCACCGGCTTAGGGCTCGACATCGTCAAGAAGATCGTCGCCAAGCACGACGGCCACATTGAGCTGGAAAGCGAGATGGGTGTCGGCACGACCTTCAAGATCTATTTACCCTATCCGGAGTCGAAATAATGGCGCTCAGTGCCTTACAAGACCACCTGCAACGCATCTATGGTGATCGTCACCTGATTGAGCGCGCGGAGTGTGCGGAGGTGGGCTTGGATTCCAAGTCAGTTCGCCCCTGCTGAGCCGAGGTGAGATGTATGACCCAGAGTGCGATCCTGTGTGTCGATGACGAGCCGATGGTCATTAGCGCGTTGCGCACGCTGCTGGAGCAGCATCTGAAGGAAGTCCAGGTCATTGAGGTGGCCGAGTTGGCCGCCGAGGCGCTGGAGGTGGTGGACGAGCTGCTGAGTGACGGTATCGAGCTGAAGGTGGTCGTCGCCGACTACATCATGCCTCAGATGCGTGGCGACGAGCTGTTGGTACGCATCCATCGGCGCCTGCCACGGATTAAGAAGATCTTGCTCACCGGGCAGAGCGACATCGGCGGGGTGAAACAGGCGATTAACGAGGCCGATCTCTATCGGTTCATCGAGAAGCCTTGGCAAAACGAGGATTTGCTGCTGACACTGCGGGGCGCGCTCACTGCCTACGACCAAGAGCGTGAACTGGAGCGTCAGAACGAGGAGTTGCGTCGGCTCAACGAGGAGCTGGAACTCAAGGTCGCCGCGCGCACCCGCGAGCTGGCGGAAAAAAATCGGGAGCTTGAGCAGCTCTCGGTCACAGACCGCCTCACTGGTCTCTATAACCGGCTGAAGCTGGACGAGGAACTCGAGCGCGAACTGTTACGGGCCAAGCGTTATGGCACGCCGTTTGCTATCTTGCTGCTGGACATCGATCGCTTCAAGCGGGTCAACGACACCCATGGCCACCAGATGGGCGATCGGGTTCTCATTGAGCTTGCCAACATTCTACGCCGCACGATTCGTGACACCGATTGGGCCGGGCGCTGGGGGGGAGAGGAGTTCCTCATCATCTGCCCCGAGACGGCTCTGGCAGGTGCCGCCCACCTGGCCGAGAAGCAGCGGGCCGAGGTCGCGGCCCACCGCTTTCCGGTCAGCGACTGCTGTGGTGCGAGCTTTGGGGTCAGCGCGTATCGTGAGGGCGACTGCATCGAAAGCCTGCTCGCGCGGGCGGACGCCGCCCTGTATCGGGCCAAGGAAGGCGGCCGCAATCGGGTCGAGGTCGAACAGACGACGTTACCGAACCCGTGCCCTTCGAATCCTCAATAGAGCTCAGGGCGCCGATCCTGCAGATAGTCGGTGTTCTCCGGATGCGTCGGGCCATAGTCGGAGGGGATGCAGTCGGCGATCAGGAGCGTGGGCTCATTCTTGGCGGCAACCATGAGCTCGCCGTGCGGATTGGCAATCACGCTGTTGCCTAGATAGCGTCCAACGGGTTCCGAGTCCAGCGTCTCGCCCTGGCAGCGGTTGCTGTAGCACACGAACAGCTCGTTCTCCCAGGCGTGAGCCGGGATCAGGGTCTTGGCGATGTCCGGGTAGGCGGGTGAGGTCCAGGTTCCGGTCGAGAGCTTGGTCGATTCATCCGCAGCGGTCGGGATGACCACCAGCTTGGCGCCATTCAGTGCCAGTCGTCGCGTGAGTTCGGGAAATTCAGCCTCGTAGCAGTTCAGCAAACCGACCGGGAAGCCGTTGATCTCGTGGACGGTGAAGGCCTGTCCTTCCTCCGGGTAGAGATAGCCAGGTGTCCAGATCTTTTTCTCGTCGGGCCCCCAGAGGTGGGTCTTGCGATAGTTCTTGAGCAGGCTGCCATCGGGGCCGAACAGGGTGATCGCATCGTAGTAGCGGGTCTCGCCGGCGACCTCGGCCCGCTCCGGATAGGGGCAGATGATGCCGATGCCCTGCTCCCTGGCAATGGCCGCAACCTGGCTCAGGGGTTCGTCATCAGGGCTCATGGCAAGTGCGTAGAGCTGCTCCGGTGGGACCGCGTAGCCGCTCAGATAGAGTTCTGGAAAGCTGATGAGTTGGGCGCCGAAGCTGAGCGCGACCTCTGCGGCGGATTTGAGCTGATTGAGGTTGTGTTGCATGGCCTGCTTCGTTCCGGCCGGTCCCTGGCCCTGAAACACGGCCAGGCGAATGCCTTGGCCGTACTCGGGAGGCGTTGTCTTGATATAGCTGTTGATGATCATTTGGAACCTCGTGTCAGGTTTGAATTGCGTCCACTTGAATATGTGATCTCGCTCAGTGCGTGAACTGTGGCGCTGGGGCCTTGGGTTCATGTCCACTCAGTCCCTCGAAGTGCTCGACCACCTGACTGATATCAGCGAGCAGCATTTCGGCCATGTCGTCGCTGAACCCCTCGCGCACGACGATGCGCAGCACCGCAACTTCCTCGGCAGACTCGGGCATGGTATAGGCAGGCACCTGCCAGCCCGATTCGCGCAGCTTGTGCGAGACGTCGAAGACGCTGTAATTCGTGATCGAGTCCTTGAGCTTGAAGGCGAAGACGGGGATGTTGCTGGCGTCGCTGACCAGTTCGAAAGGCCCGAGCGCCTCAATTCCCTTAGCAAGGGTCATCGCCGTGTCCCGCAGGGCCTCCATGATCTGGGTGTAGCCGGCCCGGCCCAGACGCAGGAAGTTGTAGTACTGGCCGACGACCTGATTGCCGGGGCGCGAGAAGTTCAGCGTGAAGGTCGGCATGTCGCCGCCGAGATAGTTGACGTGGAATACCAGATCCTCGGGCAGATCGGCGTGGTTGCGCCACACCACCCAGCCGATGCCGGGATAGACCAAGCCGTACTTGTGGCCCGAGACGTTGATCGATTTGACCAGCGGCAGGCGGAAGTCCCACTTCAGCTCCGGCTGGAGGAAGGGCGCGACGAAGCCGCCGCTGGCAGCATCGACATGCATCGGGATTTCCCAGCCGCTGGTTGCATTCTGTGCGGCGAGCGCGTCGTGGATGGCCTCGATCGGCTCGTATTCGCCGGTGAAGGTGGTGCCGAGGATCGCCACCACGCCGATGGTGCGCTCGTCGGTGCGCTCGATCACCTCCTCGGGTGTAATCACGTAGCGGCCCTTTTGTATCGGGATGTAGCGTGGCTCGACGTCCCAGTAGCGGCAGAATTTTTCCCACACCACTTGGACGTTGGCGCCGAGGATCAGGTTGGGGCGATGGGTGTCCTTACCCTGCGCCCGGCGGCGCTCGCGCCAGCGCCACTTGAGCGCCATGCCGGCCAGCATCACCGCCTCACTGGAGCCGATCGCAGAGGCGCCGACGCCCTGGTCCGGGGCGTTGAACAAATCGGAGACGATGTTGATGCAGCGCGCCTCGATCTCGGCGGTGCGCGGGTATTCGTCCTTGTCGATCATGTTCTTGTCGAAGCACTCAGCCATCAACCGCTCGGCCTGCGGCTCCATCCAAGTGGTGACAAAGGTCGCCATGTTGAGTCGCGCGTTGCCGTCGAGCATTAGCTCGTCATGAATCACGTTATAGGCGGTATCCGGGGCCATTTCATGCTCAGGAAGCCGATACTTAGGCACGGCGCGCTGCATGCCACGACGTGCATAGGCTGGCGCCAGTAGCGCATCGGCGTCTTCCGGGTGGATCGCTTCGATCTTCTTAGTCAGCATCTCGGGTCACTCCGTCTGGGCTGGTTTGGGACTGATCAACTCATACTCTCATATCTCGCGCTTGGCGGGGGCGAATGATCGCGCGCAGCGAGGCGATCAGCACGAGGTGCTGACGCTCACGCTGCTTCAGTTCATTGATTATCTTTTGCGGCACAGCCTGATCGGATATTGGCCACCACCAAGTCAGCCGCGCATCCTCGCTCACCAGCACCACCCGCGCCCCCGAAAAAACCAACCGCCCAGCCGGAAAATCCTACCCTTGATCGCCACATCCGTGTAGAGTCTGACATAGCGATGGAGGGTTTCTGAGAGTCGGGTAGATATGCTGTTATCCACACTACGCAGCTAGATTGTGGCCATGGGTGGCTCTCTCTTCTTGGCGAACGAACCCCTTCAGCGGCTGCGCGACCTGCGTTTCTCCTCGATCGCTATCTGGATATCCGCCGCCACTTCCAGCATCTCGGCGGGCGCGCGGATCTTGTCGCCCGCCTCTAGGCGCAGCGCAACTACAAACGGCCGCAGAACCTCATGTGTTTCGCTGTCTTCCTCCAGCACGCCCGCGAGCACGCCCGGCTCGGCGCCGAGCGCAACGAGGGTGGGAATATCCTCCTGGAAGGCGCGAAGCATCGCCTTATCATCGGGATCAAAGGTGGAGCGAATCTCCCGGAATAGCGCCTCGACGCGCGGCGTTTCTCCGAGCAAGGCTCTAGCCATGGCTTCAACCCAAGCGGCATAGGTCAAAGGTACAGTGGCATGGGCACGACTAGCTAAGGCGCGCAGCTCATCCACCTTGCGTAAGGCGCTTTCCGCATCGCCTATCATACACAGGGTTTCTCCGGCATTGCGCATTGCAGCACCAACAGAGGCTTGCAGTTCCGGGTCCGTGCTGTCGCCGAAGCGTTCCACCACCGCCGCATAGGTTGCGATTGCTGCCGCCGCGTCGCCAAGCAGGCCCTGCTTCACCCCTGTATTGAAGAGCGCCCGGGCGACCTGAACTTGCAGTTCCCGACCCGCACTTTTGCCGAAGCGCTCCACGACAGCTGCGTAGGTTGCTATCTCCGCCGCCGCGTCGCCGAGCTGGCCCTGTCTGACACCGGTATTGAACAGCGCCCGGGCGACCTGAACTTGCAGTTCCCGGCCCGTGCCATTGCCAAAGCGCTCGATCACTGTTGCGTAGGTCTCGATCGCCGCCGCCGCGTCGCCAAGCTGACTTTGCGCAACACCCATGTTGACCAGCGCCCGGGCGACCTGAACTTGCAGTTCCCGGTCCGCGCTCTCGCCGAAGCGCTCCACCACCGCCGCGTAGGTTGCAATTGCCGCTGCTGAATCGCCAAGCTCGCTTTGACTCGCGCCCCTGTTGACCAGCGCCCGGGCGACCTCAATCCGCAATTTTCGGTCTGCGCTGTCCCCGAAGCGCTCCTCGACCGCCGCGTAGGTCGCAATCGCCGCCGTCGCGTCGCCAAGCTGGCTTTGCGCAACACCCATGTTGACCAGCGCCCGGGCAACCTCAATCCGCAGTTTTCGGTCCGCGCTCTCGCCGAAGCGCTCGACCACTGCCGCGTAGGTCACGATTGCCACCGCCAAATCGCCAAGCTGGCCTTGCCTGACGCCCGTGTTGAACAGCGCCCGGGCAACCTGAACCTGTAGCTCCCGGCCCGCGCATTCGTCGAAGCGCTTCACAACGGCTGCGTAGGTGGCGATCTCCGCCGCTGCGTCGCCGAGGTGGCCCTGCCTGACGCCCGTGTTGAAGAGCGCCCGGGTGACCTGAGCCTGCAACTCCCGGTCCTTACTGTCGCCGAAGCGTTCGATCACCGCCGCGTAGGTCTCGATCGCCGCCGCCGAGTCACCGAGCCGGCCTTGCGCGACCCCCTTCCAAATGATGGCTTTGGCCTCCGTAACCGGATTGGTGATCGAATGTTTCGTGTTTTCGTCCAGCAGGTTATCCACCAATTGAATCACCGCTTCAAAATCACCGGACTCGAAGTGCTGACAGATCTGGATCAGTGCCTTGGACGATTCCCAGCTCCCCTCCTCTTTGGGCATATCGGCGCCTTTCATGCCTTGACGCCCCAACAGACTCAGCAACTCTGGCACTTCGCTTGCCGCGCGTGCAAGCCCTTCGCGAATGCTTTCCGATTCACGCGCCTCGTTCACGAGTTGGCGCGAGAGGTCCGCCAGTTCGTCGCCCTGGTAGTAGGTGATCATGAATTGAATGAGATGGCGCACCACCACTGCCTCGTCGCGATCCCGACGCAGTTTGTAGTAGATGCTGTAGAGCCGTTCTGCAGGGAAGTAGGTGCGATTGCGGCCCGATCCCTCAGCCACCACGGCGCCCCGCTCAACCAGTCGGCTAAGAAAGGCGGACACCTTGCGGATCTCCATCCTGGCCCGGGCCGCGACCTCGGCGGTAGTCGATTCCTGCCAAAGATCGATCAGCGCAAGGTAGACGCGACGCTCGGACCCCGCGAGTTCCTCAATGTGTCCTCGGAAATATTCGGTATGGTCGTCGATCAACTCCACCAAACGTTCCATCAAATGGCACAGTAAGTGATCGCGGCTGAATCCCGCCAACATCACTAGCAGCCGCGGGCTGCCGTCGGTGAGAATCCGCAAGGGACGAATTCTGCGCCTGTCGACCTCTTCATCGGTGATCGCCTCCCACAGCCGGCAGCATTCCTCGGTATCCAGGGGTGGCAGGTCGAGGGTACGGAGCAGCTTGAAGAAGGGCGCTTCCGCATCTTCCAGAGCCGCGAATCGACCGGTAGCGGTGGCCAACAGCATGATCTGCGGCTCCGCTTGCAGGGCTTGGCACAGCTCCCGGCTGAAATCCTTGTCGGCATCCTGGCACAGCGCTTGCAAATTTTCGACCATGATCACCAGCTTGCGGCCGAGTCGGTCAGCGGCATTGAGGACGGTTGCGCGGGCGCGGCTTTCCAGTGTGGGATCCGTCCAGCTCGTTGCCAGCATGGCGTGACTGGCGCGCAGGTCGTCAGCTAGGGCTTGGTCGATTTCGGTCGATGACTTGGCTAGGTAGTACAGACATTCCAGCCAGAAGTCCGCCAGGGTGAAGATCTCCTGGCTCTCCTCCATCAATCTCAGGGGCAAGAGTCGCTCCCTGTAGTGAGGATTGGTGCGCAGTTCGGCGATGACCCGTACGAGCAGCGTCGTCTTGCCCCGACCTCTCGGTGCCACCACCAGCAGGTGCTGGCAGGAGTCCGACTCGATATTCCCCTTCAGAACCTCGAGAACGGTCGCGAGTGCGTTCTGGCGAATGACGAACTGGTCGATGATTTCCTGGTCACTTTGCCCGGTCCCGACGTGGAATTTGCGTAGTCGCGGTCGCGGCGTAACGGTCGCTTTGCTCATGGTGTCCCGCAGGCAGCGGCCGGTTTGTTGGTGATAGCTGAGCGGAAGATCCCAGCGATCTGCGGAATATTTCATGATGCGGCCATCGTCAACAGTTTCGTTGAATTATACGATCAACAAAATTGTTGTCAATGCTCTTGTCGGTAAGCTGGCTTAGGCGGAACTGGGCGGGGGCCTGTGCGGCATTACGATGTTGTCTTGATCGGGTTTCACGCATCAAGGGCAATGTCGAGCAGTGACGCGAGCGTGGTAAGCGCTGTCTTGGCGGCTGAGTAGTCGAATGCCTCAATCGCGGTCTTGAGCGTGCGAAACGCCGCCTGGGCCTGGGGTGCAACCAATTCCTGTTCGATCTCGTCCAGCCATTCGGGCCGTACGAACTCGGAGCGTTTGAGATACACTTGCAGTTCCCGCAACAGCGTTGCAATCCGTTCGTCATCATAGGACACCGGCGCAGCGCGGGACACAGGCGTAGCGCACGCGACCGGTGACAGCGTCGTGAGAGCCGTCAGGGTATCGGCCAGTGCGGTTTTGAACGGCGTCGTCGAGTCGCGTTTTTTGGCCGCTAAAGAGCTTTCAAGTCGTTGGCTGGCCTCATGCAGCGCGGTCGCACCAATGGTCTTGGCAACCCCCTTGAGGGTATGGACCAGACGGTGGGCCTCCGTCCACCGCCCCTGGGCCAGATGGTCGTCCAGGTCTAAGGCGCTCTCGGCGAAGTCTCGGGCAAAACTGTCCAGCGCCCGTTGCAACAGCCCCCAGTTCTGCCCCATGTACCGCAGCGCCTGGTCCAGGTCTAGGCCGGGTATTGTGAAGGGGGTGTCCAGGCCGTCGGATCGGGTCATCCTGATGACCGACGCCTCTTCCGCCTCCACCGCTTGCGGCGAGATCCAGCGCAACAAGACGGTGGTCAACTCGGCGATATCAATGGGCTTGGACAAGAAATCGTTCATGCCGACGGACCGACAGGCTTCGCGATCGGCCGTCATGGCGGCGGCCGTCATGGCGATGATGGGCACCTCAAGGCCTTGCGGTAAGGCGCGAATCCGCCGTGTCGCCTCAAGCCCGTCCATCTCCGGCATCTGCAAGTCCATCAGGATGGCATCGAAGCGCTGCGCTATCGCCTGGGTGACGGCCTCGCGCCCCTGGTTGGCTAGGGCCACCGCAAGCCCCATGTTCTCCAGCAGCTCCCGGGCGACCAACTGGTTGGTCGGATTGTCCTCAACCAGCAGGATGCGGGCACCCTGAATCATCTGCAGGCGGCCACGGACATGCTGTAGGGCGCTCAACTGCTGGACCGACTTGGCGTCGAATCCTCCATTGCGCAAACCGACAACCACATCGAAGAGCTGAGAAGGCATGACCGGCTTGTCCAGAATGGCATCAAGTTTAATCTGCTGCGTCGCCTGCTGGGCCGCCAGGCGCCCATGGGCAGTCACCATGATCACGATCGACTGGCACGCATCACCGGAAAACCGACGCTCCTCTTCGCGGAGGTAGCGGGCGAGCTCGATCCCGTCGATCCCTGGCAGTTTCCAGTCGATCAGGATTAGGTCGTAGGGGCGTCCGTTACGCAGCGCTTCCGACGCCTTTGCCAAGCCCTCCTCGCCCGAGTCGGCGACCTCAGCTTCGAACGACCAGATATCCACCAGGTTTTTCAGCACATCGCGGGCAATCGCCTGGTCATCCACGATCAGGGTGCGCATAGCCGGCAGATGGGCGGCGGTATGTTGCTTGGTGGTGGGCGAGCGTTGCAGGCTCACGCTGAATGCAAAGGTGCTGCCCTGATCCGGCTTGCTCTCGACCGAGAGCTCGCCGCCCATCATGTCGACCAGATGCTTGCTAATGGCCAACCCCAGCCCGGAACCGCCAAATCGGCGCGTGGTCGAGGTATCGGCCTGCTCGAAGGCGCTAAACAGTCGGCCAAGCTGCTCGGGCGTCATGCCGATCCCCGTGTCACGCACCGAGATCTTCAGGGTGACCTCATCGCTATTCTGCTCCAACAGGCTGATCGACAAGAGGATGTGGCCTTTGTGAGTGAATTTAATGGCATTCCCAAGCAAATTATTGATGATTTGCCGCAAGCGCAGCGGATCGCCCACCAGGATCGGCGGAATGTCCGGGTCCACCTCGAAAATCAGTTCCAAGCCTTTATCTTCCGCAGACAGACTGAACAGATTGGCTGAATTTTCCAAAAGCTCGGCCATCTCGACATCGACCGTCTCCAGGTCCAGCTTGCCGGCCTCGATCTTGGAGTAGTCGAGGATGTCGTTGAGGATGCCGAGTAGTGAGCGTGCCGCGTTGTACAGCTTTGTCAGATAGTCGCGCTGGCGCGTGGTGAGTTCGGTATCGAGCAGCAATTGCGCGAGCCCCATCACGGCATTCATCGGCGTGCGGATCTCGTGGCTCATATTCGCCAGGAATTCGCTCTTGGCACGGTTGGCTGCGGCCGCTTCCCAGGCGGCGGTCTCCGCCTGCTGTTTTGCCACCAACAGCGCCGTTTCGGCGGCTTTTTCGTCGGTCAGGTCGCGAGTGATGCCGACGAGGCGACGCGGTTCGCCGGATTCGTCCTCCTCAATAATCGCGGCTGCCTGTACATGACGCATCGAACCATCCGGCAGCAAGATCCGGAATGCGTTATCGAAGAGCCGTTCTCCTCGCACCGCAGCCGCCAGCGCCGCCTCGGTACGCGCCAGATCCTCCGGGTGGCAGCGCGAACGCCAGAAGTCATAGTCGATACCCCTGGCTCGGGTGTCTTCCGGCACCTGATAGATCTCGAATAGCCGTTGGTCCCAGGTCAGGCTGTGATCGACCAGATCCCACACCCAGATGCCAATCGCCGCCACCTCGGCTGCCAACTCCAGACGATTCATCGCCGAGCGCAGCGCGAGATTGCGCGCATGCAATTCCGTCAGATCCGAGAATTGCATGACGAGATGCGGCTCATGGTTCAGAACCGTGGGCAGGATCTGGCAGGTGACCCAAAGGTCCTTGCCGAAGGATGATTTGGTGTGGACCTCCCGTTCTCGCAATCGGCCGTCCGCCAGCGCGCCAAGGAGATCGTCGTGCAGCCCGGTCTCGTGAAACATATCGATTTGGTGAAAATCCTGCGCCAGTAGTTGCTTGCGGGTGGCGCCCACGAGGCTTGCGAGGGCCTGGTTAGCGACCACGCATGGCCCCGCTGCGCGATACACCGCGATCGCCAGCGGCGACTGGAATAGGACCGACTCGTTGAAGCTCAATGCCTCTTGAAGACGCAGATCGGCCTCTTTCTGCTCCGTGATATCGCGAATTGAGCCCGCCATGCGCAAGGGCTGGCCGTGCAGGTCGAAGATCGCCGCACCGCGTGCCTTGATCCAGAGATAGTCGCCTGACTGGTGGCGCAGACGATATTCGTCTTCGTAGGGCGCCGCGTTTCTCAGGTGGGCCTCAACCGAGGCCCAGGCGGGGTCTTTATCCTCAGGGTGAATCTGGGACCAGAACCCCTCCAGGGTGGATGCAAACGCGTCATCCTGATACCCCATGATCTCCTTGAACCGAGGCGCCAGGTAGAGCGCGTTGGTGTGGATGTTCCAGTCCCAAATACCATCGTTGCTGCCGCGCACGGCGAGGTCATAACGTTCCTGGCTCTCGCGCAACTCTTCTTCCATCATGCGCCGGTCATGGATGTCCGAATTCATGCCGACCCACGACAGAACCCTTCCTGTGTCGTCCTTAATCGGCACGCTCCGCGCCAGATTCCAACGCCATTCGCCCGAAACATGCCGGAGTCGGTACTCGTTGGTATTGACCTCCCCCTTGGCCAAGGCATCGTGCCACTGTGCCATGACCGCCGGCCGATCATCCGGATGGATAGCCTCGGCGTAGCCATGCCCGCTCCATTGCGCGAAGGATTGACCGGTATAGGCCCGCCAACTGGGCGAGTCCTCGGTGATAACTCCAGCGGGGTTGCAACTCCAGACGATCTGTGCGGAGGCATCAATCAGGGCGCGATAACGCCGCTCGCTGGCCTCAAGATTCGCCGTGGTCAGCTTGCGTTCGGTGATGTCCTGAATCTGGGAGATAAAGTAACGTGGCGCCTTACTCTCATCACGCACCAGTGCAACATTGAGCTGCACCCAGACCAGATGTCCGTCCCGGTGGAAATAGCGCTTTTCCATCTGGTACGTCTCGATCTTCCCCGCGAGCAATTGGTGGAGATAGTCGAGGTCGGTATCGAGATCGTCCGGGTGGGTGATGGATTGGAAGTCGCACGTCAGAAACTCGTCTCGTGTGTAGCCGACGAGTTGACACAAGGCTGGATTCACCTCTAGAAAGTGGCCGTCCGGCGCAACCAGTGCTTTGCCGATAGGGGCATGGAACATCGCCGTGTGGAATTTTTCCTCGCTCTCGCGCAAAGACTTCTCGGCCGCCTTACGTTCCGTAATATCCACCACGATGCCAATGAAATTGACCACCTCGCCCTGATCGTCACGAATCGCTGTCACGACCAGATCGACCCACACCGCGCCACCATCACGCACCCGATAACGCTTTTCCATGCGGTAGTCGTTACGCGTGCCGGCAAGAATTTCTTTGACGAAAACCTGTTCCTGCTCAAGGTCTTCTGGATAGGTAAAATCGACGAAATTCACCCCCTTCAATTCGTCTGCGCTGTATCCCAACAGGGTCTTGAAGCTCGCATTGTAGACAATAAGATTACCCGCCGGATCGCTGAAGGCGATACCCATATTGGCACGCTCGAAGATGCCGCGAAAACGGGCTTCGCTGTCCCTGAGCGCCTTTTCGGCCTGTTTGCGCGGCGTGATGTCCTCGTATAAGGCCACGATTTCATGGTGACTCAGGCGATAGACGAAATTCTCCCGCCAGCCCGAAACGCGGTTGTCCCGATAAAAACCGAGCGGACAATGTTCGGAAATACCGGTGCACCACACGCGCTTGAATACATCGAGCAAACCGAGGTCACGTACTGCCGGAAAAACATCGGTGACTCGACGGCCAATAAGGTCGGTGCGTTGTCGCTTTTCGTAACGCTCAACAGCCTGGTTGACATCTAGGAACACGAAATCGTCACCGTCGTCCACCACTTCATAAACCGCCGCGCCGAGGTTCATGTTCTCGAAGAGCAGCCGGAAACGTGTCTCACGGTCCTTGAGGGCGGCCTCGTAGAAATGACGCTCCGAGATGTCGCGGGATGAGGCATACAAATAACGTCGACTATCGAGGACAACGTCCGCCACATTGATCTCAACAAAAAAGGTGGAGCCATCCTTGCGACGATACAGAGTCTCGAAGGTAGCCGGCTCGCGGATCAGCCGACGCAGCTCGGGGAGCAACTGATCGCGAGGGGTCTGGGCCTCCCAGTCGGTGACATTGAGACGCCGGGCCTCGTCAAGGGAGTAGCCCAACATTCGGGCGAATGACTGGCTACAATCAAGGATGTTGCCGTCTTCATCGAGGATGTGAACGCCGTCGCTAGCACTGTCCAGCAAGATTCTCAGGCGCTCGGCCACCGCGCGGACCTGGGTAATGTCGGCCAGTGACACCAGAACGCGACCGGCAAAGGCGGCCCCTAAGGGCTGGGCGGACGCGAGGATCGTGCGGACGGTGCCATCCTTGCTATGAACACGCACCTCCATGGGCTCAAACGGCGTGCCCGCGCGGTGTGCCTGCTCGATCCGAGATTGCCATTCCCGCGCCACCTGCTCCCGATAGACCGAATCCGGATAGGCTCTGGGCCACCAGGCATCCAGCGTTGGAATGTCGTTCAAGGTATAGCCGAACAGTGATACGAAGGCTGGATTCAGAGCGCGAATGGAATCTTGTTCCAGGATAACGAAGGGAATGGGAGAGACCTCCATCACCGCCTGGAACAGTCCAGCATTGTCTTCAATTTGACGTTGTTGCTCCAGATGGCGCCGCACGATCCAGCCCAGCAGAATTGACAGGATCAGGATAGCCGTGGCCTCCAGGATCAGGCGGGGCACGGAGAACCAGCCGGTGGCAGGAGCGATGTCGAGCATCCAGCGACCGTTGGGGACATCAATGACCGAGGTGACCGGCGTCGCTGTCAAGGGTTGGCGGGAGGTTGCGAAGGCGTGGCGCTGCCGATCGTCGGCGCGCTGCTGCCACAGTGCATAGCGATAGCCCTCGGCCTCCAGGTCGGCAAGATGGACGATCTCCAGGAATTCAGGCAATTCGATCAGGGCGGTGGTGAAGCCCCAGAATGTATGCGGCTGCGGCTGCGGCTGCGGCTGCGGCTGGTCCAGGAAAAGCGGCAGACGTCCGATCACCGCCGTGCCGCCCTGGATCAGGCCAAAAGGCCCGGCCAGCGTCAGTTGGCCAGTCTCCAGGGCCTGCCGGGTCTCGCGATTGCGTGGCACGTCGGTCAGCAGATTGAGACCGATCGCCCCATCGCCTTCACGGACCAGCGCCGCCAAGGCATAGGTCGCCGACAGATTGCGCGCCATCCGTTCGGATACCTGCCGCGCGGTCTCGACCTTTCCCTGCCAGAGGCTGTTCTCCAGAAAGACAGCAAAAACGGAGACGGTCAAAAAGAACAAGAGTCCGGCAACGAAGGCGGCTCTTTGTGGCGAGATGTTGGCGGAGGAGTCAGAGATCATTTTGCCCATTTCTGAAGATTGCCACCTAAAACCAAAACGTGTTTTGGTCAGCTAAGGACACGATTTGATGAGCGTCGATGCCCTACCTAAATACGCCTGTTAGCACTGTGCGCTAAAATAGCGCGCTATGCTGACTATTGGAGATGTATCATCTTTCTATCGAGCGCACAATACGGCAAAATGCCCGCTGCGCGCCTGATAAGCTGTGAGGCCATTGGCCTCATTTATTGTTAATAAGTACTTATAGATTAAATATTTAGGCCAATAAGGCATTTAGGCTAATAAGGCGGCAAACCGCGACACAGCCAGCCTCTGATCCCACATCGAACCAAGGGAATGGTGAAAGTCACTGGTCGGTCTGGAGACGTATTCGAACTATCAAGGAGCATTCAGATGAAATTCTTGCGGGCCATCTCAATTAAGCAACGCTTGTGGATACAGGCAGGTCTTATGGTAACCGGTCTGGTCGTTATACTTCTGTTGGCGCTCTTGCAGATGCGCACCATGCTGATGGAAGAAAAGATCGTGCAAATTCGGAAACTAGTGGAAAACGCTCAGAGTGTTAAACAGCACTTTAAGGAAGGTTTCGTTTCCGGTGAACTATCGCTCGCCGACGCGCAGGAGGCCACGCTGGCGATGATAAAGGATCTGCGCTATGACGATGATAATTACTTCTGGGTGATAGACCTCAGCAAAAAACGCGTGCTGATGCACCCGATCAATCCTGAATTCATCGGCGCCGATTCCACCAAGACCCAAGACAGCAATGGAAAACGCTTCTCAGAAGAAATGCTCAACCGGGCGCTTACCGAGGACGAAGGGGTTGTTGATTACGTCTGGCCCAAACCCGGTTCCAACAAACCTGTCCCCAAGATCCTCTATTTTCACCGGCTAGCGGATTGGAACTGGCTCATCGCCACAGGGATCTATGTCGACGATGTGAACGAAAAGTTTTGGAGCAGTGTCAAGTGGTTTGGCGTTCTCGCTGGCGGTCTCCTGCTCATCATTGCCTTCATCTCCACCATGACGGGACGCTCGGTGGTATTGCCGATCCGTGCCGCGGCCCACGCCATGTACAACATCGCCAAGGGCGACGGGGATCTGACCCAGCGTCTTGAGACCGACGGGCGCGATGAAATCACCGATATGGCGATCGGGTTCAACGATTTCGCCGTTAAGACTGAGCGCGCTATTGCCAGTGTCGGCCAGGCGACGCGCCAGATTGCCACAGCCGCCGAGGAGCTGTCTGCGATCACCAATTCCAGCAACGAGAGTATGGATCGCCAGCGTAACGAGATCCAGCAGGTTGTCACGGCTGTGACGGAAATGACCGCGACCATCCAAGAGGTTGCCAGGAACGCGGAAGAAACTGCCACCGCCGCTACGCAAGCCGATAGCAATGCACACGCCGGTGGCAAGACGGTCGACAGCGTCGTTGCATCCAACCAGAAACTGACCAAGGAGGTCGAGCACATCGCTGAAACCATCCGCCGCTTCTCTAAAGAAAGCGTCGCGATCGAAACCGTGCTGGACGTCATCCGGGGCATCGCCGAGCAGACCAATCTGCTAGCGCTCAACGCCGCGATTGAGGCCGCTAGGGCTGGAGAGCAGGGACGCGGCTTTGCTGTGGTCGCCGACGAGGTGCGCTCGCTGGCCGGTCGCACCCAGCAGTCGACCACCGAGATCCAGGGCATGATTGAAACCCTTCGCAACGGCGCCCAGGAAGCAGTGGATGCCATCCTCGTGGGAGAGGCCACAACCCAGGAGACGCTTGCCCAGACCGTTCAGGCAAAAGAGTCGCTCACCCAAATCGTCCAGTCCATCACGCGTATCCGCGATATGAGCACCATGGTCGCAAGCGCGGCGGAAGAGCAGTCTACCGTAGCAGAAGAGATCAACCGCAGCGTAGTGAGGATCTCAGATCTGGCGGAGGAATCAGCCGGAAACTCGAATCAGACCGCCGTTGCCAGCCATGAACTCTCCCATCTGGGCGAGGATCTGCACCAGCTCGTCGGTCAGTTCAAGGTCAACGCAGAAACTTGATAATCCACACATTCCAATGCCGACCCGGCGTGGATCATGCATCGGCTTTGTCGCATGAGCGACGGCGCAGGGCCTGCCCCTGCAGCGAAATGCTGCATGGCCGTCAGCGCGGGCTGAGACGGTGATGGCCGTGGTGATACTTGTACACTTAGTTTTGGGTCAAGCGATGTGGTCAAGGCCCATGGAACGAAAGGAATGGTGAAGTCACTGGTCGGTCTGGAGACGTCTTCGAACTATCAAGGAGCATTCAGATGAAATTCTTGCGGGCCATCTCAATCAAGCAACGCTTGTGGATACAGGCGGGTCTTATGGTGACCGGTCTGGTCGTCATACTTCTGTTGGCGCTCTTGCAGCTACGCACCATGCTGATGGCAGAGAAGATTGTGCAAGTTCGGAAGCTAGTGGAAAACGCTCAGAGTGTTAAACAGCACTTTCAGCAAAGTGTCGTTTCTGGTGAGCTATCGCTCGCCGACGCGCAGGAGGCCACGCTGGCGATGATAAAGGATCTGCGCTATGACGATGATAATTACTTCTGGGTGATAGACCTCAGCAACAACCGCATGCTGATGCATCCAATCAAACCTGAACTCATCGGCATCGATGCCAGCAAAACCAAAGATAGCAATGGAAAACGCTTCTCAGAAGAAATGCTCAACCGGGCGCGTACCGAGGACGAAGGGGTCATCGATTACGTCTGGCCCAAACCCGGTTCCAGCAAACCTGTCCCCAAGATCGTCTATTTTCAACGGCTAGCGGATTGGGACTGGCTCATCGCCACAGGGATCTATGTCGATGATGTGAACGAAAAGTTTTGGAGCAGTGTCAAGTGGTTTGGCGTTCTCGCTGGCGGTCTCCTGCTCATCATTGCCTTCATCTCCACCATGACGGGACGCTCGGTGGTATTGCCGATCCGTGCCGCGGCCCACGCCATGCACAACATCGCC
This sequence comes from Rhabdochromatium marinum, assembly GCF_016583795.1. Classification (GTDB taxonomy): domain Bacteria; phylum Pseudomonadota; class Gammaproteobacteria; order Chromatiales; family Chromatiaceae; genus Rhabdochromatium; species Rhabdochromatium marinum. The sequence goes on from NZ_NRRS01000023.1 coordinate 40,561, forward strand.
AAGGGCGACGGGGATCTGACCCAGCGTCTTGAGACCGACGGGCGCGATGAAATCACCGATATGGCGATCGGATTCAACGATTTCGCCGTTAAGACTGAGCGCGCTATTGCCAGTGTCGGCCAGGCGACGCGCCAGATTGCCACAGCCGCCGAGGAGCTGTCTGCGATCACCAATTCCAGCAACGAGAGCATGGATCGCCAGCGTAACGAGATCCAGCAGGTTGTCACGGCTGTGACGGAAATGACTGCGACCATCCAAGAGGTTGCCAGGAACGCTGAAGAAACTGCCGCCGCCGCTACGCAAGCCGATAGCAATGCACATGCAGGAGGTAAGACGGTCGACAGCGTCGTTGCATCCAACCAGAAACTGACCAAGGAGGTTGAGCACATCTCCGCAACTATCCGCCGCTTCTCTAAAGAAAGCGTCGCGATCGAAACCGTGCTGGACGTCATCCGGGGCATCGCCGAGCAGACCAATCTGCTAGCGCTCAACGCCGCGATTGAGGCCGCCAGGGCTGGAGAGCAGGGACGTGGCTTTGCTGTGGTTGCCGACGAGGTGCGCTCGCTGGCCGGTCGCACCCAGCAGTCGACCACCGAGATCCAGGGCATGATTGAAACCCTTCGCAACGGCGCCCAGGAAGCAGTGGATGCCATCCTCGTGGGAGAGGCCACAACCCAGGAGACGCTTGCCCAGACCGTTCAGGCAAAAGAGTCGCTCACCCAAATCGTCCAGTCCATCACGCGTATCCGCGATATGAGCACCATGGTCGCAAGCGCGGCGGAAGAGCAGTCTACCGTAGCAGAAGAGATCAACCGCAGCGTAGTGAGGATCTCAGATCTGGCGGAGGAATCAGCCGGAAACTCGAATCAGACCGCCGTTGCCAGCCATGAACTCTCCCATCTGGGCGAGGATCTGCACCAGCTCGTTGGCCAGTTCAAGGTCAACGCAGAAACTTGATAATCCACACATTCCAATGCCGACCCGGAGTTGGCATCATAGCCAACGGCTATATGAGTTTTTTCAAGGAGATCAGTCATGCGGAATACGTGCTCGGATCCAGGACAGGATCCGGCCCAACGACGGTTGACCCATGCGGGTCGGGCTGGCACTGGACCATTCAAGGATCCAGAAAAACGGGCGGCCATCCTAGAGGCGGCAAAGGCTTTGTTTAAACAACGAGGACTGCGCGGCACCAGTATCGAACAGGTTGCGAGGAACGCTGGGGTTGCCAAACAGACAGTGTATTCACATTTTCCCAACAAGGAAGCGCTGCTGGTCGCACTACTTCCCAGCAAGCTCCCAACCTTTGGTGCTGAGCCGGATACGTTCGACTTTACCGCATCGGCCGAAGAGATTTTGTTGTCGCTTGGCATCAGCTATATGGCGATCATTCTGAACCCCGACTTCGCTGTTCTTCGGCGAACTGTAATCGGAGAAGCCGCGTCTTATCCGAGCCTTGCTCAAAGCTATCTGGGCGGTGTCCAAAAAACCTCAAGGGCCATCGCCACTTGCCTGGAGCGAATGACCGAACTTGGCCGGTTGCCACCGATAGATCATGCTAACGCAGCAACCGACCTACGCAATCTCTGGCTTGGCAACTTCTTCGAGCAGGTGTTGTTTCGAGCCGATCTACCTGTCGACATGGTCGCTATTGAGACGCACATTCGTCGCGCAAACCGCCGCTTCCTTTGTCTCGTCGCCTCATCCGAATACACCAACTCAACTTCAACCGATGCGAAAGACGCACCACACGGATGAGATCGCTTGACTAGACCGGCCGTTGTGGCTAGCCTACATTCTCAAGTGATTGCCAGACCTCATCAGGCCATCACTCCGCTGTAGCATCTATTCGACTCCTAATGCCAGCTTAGCGAGGCTCATTATGTCCAATTCCGCACGTTATGTTTCTCATCGAGTCATGCCATTGATGTTTTCTGCCGTATCGTTCGTCGCCTTCCTGTTCTTGGTCTGTTTGGTACCAGCGGCCTTGGCCGAACAGATTCCCGTCGATAATGGCGATGGTTTAGGCGAAATCATGGACGAATACTCAGAATCTGTTGTTCATTCACACCGGTACTTGCCCTGGCGAGCCGAGGTTCAGTGGTGTCCGCAAACGATGCCTGGGACCCTTTGCAGCGACGTAAAGCCGTTTTGTGAACCGTTTTGTTCGAATTTGCCTTACTGCATTCCAGACTGCTACACCACTGAAGCGGGCCCAGCTTGGGCGGGTGGCGGTCAATCCCAGAACGATCTGCTGTTTTGCCCATACGCTGAATACGCTAACTGTCACTTCTCGGGACCGCCCTATGCCACAGGGACTGACCCGAGCAATGTTGCCCTGCCCTGCGAAGTGCAACCCGGAACGACGGTCGCCAACTGCACATGTGAAGTCGTACGTGGTCCTAACTGGGTCAATCTGACGGCCATTATGAACCTAGGCGCCTATTACGAAACCATCGCCGCCTGTGGTGAGGATGGATCGAATTGCGTCAACATGAGCACCTGCCCGACTGGCCAGGAAGAAGCGTGCTACACCGGCACAATCGCACCAGTTTGTAAATACGTTGCCTACCAGGATTCCCGGTTTCCCCATCTTTCGCTCATTCCCGGCGCGGATCTCATTTCTACCTATGGCTTGACCATGAACAGCCACTACCAGACGACAGATACGACTTCGTGCTCAAATGACTATGTCGCTGGATGTATGACAGCACCCTGTTACTACACCGATGACAGTCAAGAGTATGCGCAATGCGAATGCCCCATCACATTTAGCGAATCGTTCCAGCTAAGTCAGGGCGGTGTGGATTGCGATCTCCCCGCAGGATATGTATGGGAGTAAACAACCGTGAATGCCCTAACAATCTTCCGGGACTTGACAGGCTGACTGACGAGATAGTTGGCCTCTGACACTTGCAGATTGAACCTGAAGGCCCGAATTCGGAGTTGCAGCATCCCTGATTGACCCGATCCGATTGGAGCCGCCAATGACAGCACGCCTCGATCATTACCCGATGGCCTTGGCCCGCTATCTGGGTATGGTTCAGTTCTTTCTCTTGCTGAGTTGGACGGTCTACGCCATCTATCTGCCTGAATTGCTTGAAGCGGTTGGGGTCGACCGGCACTGGACTGGTTGGGTCCTGCTCGCCGATCAGGTACTTTTTGCCTGCTTCGATGTTGCCGCCGGCTTCATGGCAGATCGTGCTTTCAGGCTCTATGCGAAAATTGGATACACAGTAGTCACTATCACATTCCTGTCCTGTCTCGCCTTCGTCGCCTTACCCCTTCTGCCCCGGGTCGGCGCGGGTCCTGAGATCTTCCTCGCCATCACGGCCCTCTGGGCGATTAGTTCGTCGGCACTGCGTTCCCCATTGTTTGGACTCCTGGCCCGCCACGCGGCAACACCTGAGGTGCCGCAGCTGGCCGCGCTCAGTCTCGTGGGCATGGGGCTCGCCGCCGCCGCATCGCCCTATCTTGGAACTGTGCTGAAAGGTGAGGATCCTCGTCTGCCTTTCCTGATCGCCAGCCTGGCCCTGATGGCGACGGCTGTCGGCGTCATCCGAGCCGAGCGGCATGCACCAGCGCCGTCGGCGCCCCCCGCGACGCCCAAGTCATGGCGCCTACCAAGCTGGGTTTGGCTGCCGGGCATCCTGCTTGCGGCACTCGCTTTTCAAATTGCCGTCTTTATCAATGCGGGGCCGCGCTATCTGCGCGAGGTCGATCCGGTCTGGTTGCCCTGGCTGATGCCCGTTTTCTGGAGCGCGTTCAGTCTCGTCGTCTTCGGTGCCGGGCGGCTCGCCAAGCGTTGGGGATCTTCTCGACTTTTCGTGGCCGGCTGCTTGACTGCGGCTGCTGGGGTGGGGTTGACGGGCCTGCCAGGCATTGCCGCCGCTATTGGTGGTTACGTCCTCGCAGGATTCGGCTGGGGCGCGATTCTACCCAGCGCGTTTGGCATGGCGGCAGAATCGGGAAGTCCAGGAAGGCTGTCGACCTATACCGGCTTGCTCTTCGCCGCCCTGGCCAGTGCAGCCTTTCTACGCATTGGGGTCAAGCTCAGCGGCCTGCCTGCGGAGCCAGGACTTGCTCAGACGCTCTCGATGGCGCCGAGCGTCATTTGGCTCGTCGCTGGCTTCTGGATTCTTCTGATCGTCTATTCGAACCTTCTTGGGCTCGGGTGGCGTGTGAACTGATGATCCCCACGCCACCTTTGGCAGACGTACCACCTACAAACGGCAAGCAGCTTAAATGGCTGTTCAACATCTGGGGTCCTCTATAACCCAGTGCCAGCACCCACGGCCGCACCGCTCCTTGATGCCCCGCCGGTTTCTATCACGCATTCAAAATTACACAGTTTCTGCACACTTCGGTCAGTTGTGCGGCCCAGTGGGTCGCTTTTGGCCAGTTAAGGCGATTTTTTTGGTGTGTCTAAAGATACATAAAGCAGCCTATCATTAATTTCAAATCGGATATTTATTGCACTCACTGGAACACACGTAAAATTTTGACTTTTCAAGAAATAGCTTTCTCAATCGAAGCTAAGATGCTAAATAAAAAGCTAATCATTTCTTGGGCGATTGTTTTTTCGTGCTTTAAATAACGACAGTAAGATATACGTAATTCAAAGAATATATAAATAGTTGCCCAAAAACAGAAATTTTTTAATCCTTTCATGGCGTTGCGTCAACACTATTGAGTGCCGGTTCTCAATTTAGGTAATTGTCACTTATTGTATCCATTGGACCTGCTATACTTTAAAAAAGACAAGAAAACCACAATTGTATCACCGAGAGCCTCCAGCTTGCCAGACTTTAAGTATAAATCAATACTGATGGCATCTCAAAACAATACAATTTAAAATCCTATCTTATCGATTTAGTGCAAAAATGGAAAAATCCGGTTTCACCCTGATTGAGTTAATGATTGTCGTTGCCATTATCGGCATCCTTTCAGCAATTGCCTACCCAAGCTATCAGCAACACATCAAGCGCGCTAGCGAAGATGTTGCGAAAAGCTGGCTGATGGAAATTGCTTCGGTCCAATCGAAATATTTCGTCAATATGCGTGATTATGGCAGCCTCAGCACGATTGGTATGGCGACGGCTCCGGAAGAGGTTGGGGATTATTACAGCATTGCCTTAACCGAGGACAAGGACTGTAATAACAGCACTTCGGCACCTGGATTCTGTGTCACGGCAACGCCGAAAACCAGCACGCGCCAAGCGGGAATGGACACCCTAAAGCTCGATCATAAGGGGAATAAATTGCCAGTAAATACCTGGAAAGACTGACAATTTATTAATGAATTAATTATAATCATTCAATCGTTTGAGATTCGAAAAACGATGGCATTTAGTAACCACCAAATCGGCATCTCCTTAATCGAATTGGTCATCACAATTGCGATCCTTGTGATACTCCTGAGCATTGCTGCGCCAAATTACCGCATCTATATGGCCAACCAGCGCGCTCAAGCCGTCAGTTACCGCCTGATGGCCGACCTGCGAAACGCGCGCAGTGAGGCGATTAACAAAAATACCGATTGCTCCTTGAAGGCGAATGCCAGTGGCTGGTCCGCCGGCTGGCAGATCGTCGATTGCGGTGGCAACTGCACGGTCGACGGCACTGGCTGCCCAGCGGCCCGCACTGTTAATGCGTCAATCTGGTCCATTGTCGAGGACAATAATTACTCAAAGATTACCTTCCAGGCTTCCGGGCGGGTCGACCCCAACACTGCAGCTGATTTCTCTATCTGTCCAACCGATACCAGCGTCCAAATTGATCAACGCAGGCTCATTGTTTCCGGTTCCTCCATTACTCTCAACCGGCTCAGTCCATGCGAGGGATAAGCGCTCATGATAGGCCACCAAGAATCACAGCGCGGCACAACACTGATTGAAGCGCTCATTGCCTTCATCGTACTAGGCATTGGCTTGCTCGGCATGCTAGCGCTGCAAATCAAGGCTCAGAATACCGATTTTGACAGTTTTCAGCGCAGTCAGGCATTAGTGATGGCCGAGGATATGGTTAATCGCATGGCGGCTGCTCGCTCGCCGGGTTGTTATGATACCGCTGGCGAGGAGACACTTCCCGGTCAATGGGACACTGGTGTGAGTACTTCCATGGCCGGTTGCAGCCCCAGTTCCAATGTCGATCTAGCGGCCTGGAATGAAATGCTACGCGGCAGTGGCGAATTGGCGGGATCAACAGATACCGAAGTTGGTGGTCTGCTCGGTGCGCTCGGCTGTATCGAAAATGACCTTAGCGAGACCAATCTTTGGTATGTCACCGTGGCTTGGCAGGGAATGAGCGAAGTTCCACTTCCCGAAGGGATTAGCAGTTGCGGCAAGAACCATTACGAAAGCGAAAATCTCCGACGCGTCGTGACATTGCCGGTTTACATTCCATGAGAACAACCACCATGAATCGAGGCATTGTTCCGCTCGTCCGCCGCAGTTTTTCTTGCCCTCGGGCGCACCTTCGGGGGTTCTCCCTGGTGGAACTCTTGGTCGGATTGTTTCTCGGCCTCTTGCTGTTGACCGGACTGAGTGCCCTCATGGTGCAATCGAGCGGTGCGTTTCGCGCCGTCCAGAACGAAGCTGCCATGGTGGATAACGGGCGCTATGTCACCGACCTGTTAGCAAACGAAATCAACCATGTTGGATTTTTTGGGCATTATGCGACGGATCCCGATCTTGAGCCTAGTGGTCCGTTGCCGACCCCTTGCAGTATCGATAAAAACACCCTCAAAAGCATCATCCGCGATTCCTTGCCTTTGCGCGTTTATGAAGGTGCGAACACCGATCCAACCGGTGGCTGTCTGAGCAATTACCTGAGGAATACCGATGTGGTGGTTGTGCATCGTGCTTCCACGGTTTTGATCGCCCCATCGGCGCTCAAGGATAACGCCGGGCGTTTCTTTATTCAAACAGATGAACTCGGGACCAATTTCACGGTCGATCAAGCGACCACCGATTGTGCAACCAATGCGGATCGTTTTGATTTTCGCGGGCGTGATCGATCGACTGAAGCTCAACCCATAGGGTATGATTCTTGGAGTGATTATCTTGATTGTTTTTCATCCGCTGCGGCTTTGGATCTGCGGGAAATGCTAACCTATATCTATTACCTCAGTGCATGCGACGATTGTTCTAGCGACGGAGATGACCTACCGACATTGAAACGGGGCCAGATTATTTCCGATACTTCCGGAAATGTCACCCTGCAACCGGTGACGATTTCGCGCAATATCGATAACCTTCAGGTGTTTCTCAATACTGATTCCTCTCCCTACGACGGTGACCCAGACAGCTTCCAGATATCCCCCTCGGCCATGCCATCAATCGCCGCCTGGGCGCATATAACGGGCGCCGAGCTTTTTCTGCTGTTCCGCGCTGACCAGGAGACAATCCAGGGTACTAACGAGCAGGATCGCCGCTATCTGCTTGGGCCGGATTCCACCGTGGATGCCAATTGGATCGATGCCGATGATGGTTTTAAGCGTCGGGTGTTTCGTGTTCAACTCCGTCTCAATAACCTCTCTGACCGCAACATTGAGAGCTAGCAGGAGCAGGGATATGTCTTATCTTTTTCGTCCTCGAATCCACCAGCAGGGTGTCGCTCTAATCGTCAGTCTCATCATGTTGACTATGATGTCCATGCTTGCGATCTCCTCAGTGCAGGATACCGTCTCCTACAACCAGGTGACGAACAACATCCAGTTTCGCAAATCGGCCGAGGCAGCCGCACAAGTCGCCATCGAACGAGCCATTGCTAATCCCGATACCACCTTTGCCGATACTGACTATCCATTTTCCTACACTGATTACACCATTACCGTCGGCAACCAGAGTTGGATCGCTCGAGTAACGGCGGTTTATCTCGGCAATTCGCCTCCCGAAGACGCACCTGGAACATCGCTGATGCTGACCGGCTTAGCCACCGGTAGTGGCAGGGATTACTGGGATTTAGTGGCAACAATCAACGACACAGCCACCAATACGTCTGTTGAAGTTCATCAAGGTTTCGCTGCTCCAGCCATTGATTAATTTAATCACTTAATGAATCTCCAAGATTTTTCAGACAGCGAGCTAAATCTTTAAAGGAGAGAGAAATGTTGAAAAATATAATGTTAAACCGCGAACAATCCTGGAGTCGCCGACTTTCGCTTTTCTTTGGGTTTTTTATTGCTGTCACGGCTGGATCGATTGCACGGGCCGCCGATTACGATTTGTTCGTGAATCCAACTGTCAACACTGACTCCGCCGCAGTGATGCCGAAAGTCCTAATGGTATTAGATAATTCGGCAAATTGGTCGAGCACCGCTACCCCTGTCGGTGGTAGCAAGGACACCAAGTTCGCTTTTGAAAAATCCGCCTTGCAAGCTTTTTTCAGTTCGCTCGCACCGGCGGTCGGCGGGTCTGCGGAATACAATGTCGGTTTAATGCTGTTTTCCGAATCAAGTAGGTTCTCGCCAGCAGGCTGTACGGTCAGCGACGAACAAAACAGAGACCCTTATGCCGATGGTGGTGGCTATGTTCGTTACGCAATTCGCCCAATGGATGCAACCAATGCCAATGCGCTTGCAACGCTGATCGGAAATCTCGATGAGGGAGACGACAAATCAAATAATACAGAATATGCCCACGTGCTAAACGAAGGCTATCGTTACTTTAAGGGCCTGGAAGCCTATACAGGTATTAAGACGAAGTCCGATGACGGGCAAAGTTGCAAACCCTATAATATTCCCAATTATAGTCCTGGCGATACGGGCGCCTGGTCTTCGGCATCGAGTTATCTTTATCAGTCACCAGAGGATTTAAGCGCCTGTGGCGGCAATTACATCATTCTTATTGCGAATGGCAAGGCGGATAGTGGAGAAAATAACGCGGCCGAGGATTTACTCGACGAACTCGGTGGAACCGTGGTAACCGACCCGATTAATCTATCTCCAAACAATGAGGAAGATAATTGGGCGGACGAATATGCGCGCTTTCTTTATCAGCGGGATATTCATACTTACGTCATTGAGGTTGTCCCTAATACGAAGAACAATCCTGGAATAGCGGTTTCAGCACTCTATCAAAGTATCGCCAATCAGGGGCACGGACGTTATTTTGGCATTCATGAGAGTGATGGCGACATCGCTACCCAATTACAAGATGTATTGAGCACTATTTTTGAGGAAATACAATCGGTTAGCAGTGTCTATGCAGCGAGCGCCTTACCTATTAGCGTCAATGTGCGTGGCACGAATGAGAACCAGGTCTATCTTGGCATGTTTCGCCCGGATGCAAACCGCGAACCACTCTGGATCGGTAATCTCAAAGAATACGAATTAGCACTCGAGTCTTCCACCCAGCAACTCAAGCTGCATGATCGTAATGGCAAACTGGTGCAAAGCCCGGTTACCGGTTTTGTCAACGAAGATGTCACCAGTTACTGGACTACAGATTCAACATTTTGGACGCCAGATCCGAGTGGTGTGGGCGGCGCTTCGGATTCACCAGACGGGGATATCGTCGAGAAAGGCGCGGCGGCGCAACAACAGCGCGATCAATTCGACAGCCGCAATATTTATACCTGTATTGGTTGTGCTGCGAATGCACCATTATCCGGACAACCATTTTCAACAACGAATACTGCGATCAGTGCGGCTTTACTTGGTGCGGATAACGCTACCGAGCGCGAGGAAATTATCGAATGGCTGCGCGGAGCCGATAATCTCAATCTATTTGACTCGGATGATGGTGATGCGCCGAGACCTTATCTGCATGGCGATGTGGTGCATGCCTCGCCGGCACTCATCAACTACGGCGATGGATTAATTATGGCCTATTATGGTGATAATGGCGGTCTCTATCACGCCGTGCGTGGCGGCAAAACGGGAACCGGCGCTGGCGAGGAACTCTGGGCCTTCGTGGCTGAGGAATTTCTAGGTAACATTAAGCGTCTCAGGGACAAACTCCCGTTGATCAAGGTGCCACACAACAAGCCAGATGATCCCAGCACCACAGCGGATGACGACGATGAAAACCGCGATTTTTTCTTCGACGGCGGCACGGCGGTTTATCTGCTCGACAACGACGATGATGGACTTGTTGAGAGCGCCGATGGTGACAAAGTCTATATCTATCTGACTGCGCGCCGGGGTGGGCGCTTCATCTACGCACTCGATGTTACGGTACCGGCCTCGCCCAAGTTGCTCTGGCATCGCTCCAATGCGGATTCCAGTACCGATGCCGCCTGGGCCAAGTTAGGCCAAACCTGGTCGACGCCCAAGGTAGTCACACTTAACATTGACGCTTCTGGCAGCGATGTCGCAACGCCTATGCTGGTCTTTGGCGCGGGTTATGATCCGACGGCCGACGATGCACTGCCGGCCGGCAATGCCAGCCTCGGCGAGGGCATTTTTGTGGTCAATGCCGTCACTGGCGATGTCATTCGGTTTTTTTCAGACAGTGACATGCAGGCCATTCCTTCCGATGTCGCGATCGTGGATGTGGATGGCGACGACATTGCTGATGTCGCTTATGTGGGCGATACCGGTGGCCGTATCTGGCGCATGAACTTCGTGGGCAGTGATCCTGCGGCCTGGACAGTCGCCGAGTTTGCCAGCTTCACGGCTTCTGTCGGTTCGGATCGCGTCAAATTTCTGTATCAGCCCGATTTAGCACTCTTTGGTAACGACTGTGATGTACCCAAGACCGATAACACCATCGCGGTAATGATCGGTTCAGGTGACCGCGAGCATCCGCTCGCCATGTCGACTTACAATGAAGTCTTTGGCACCAACCTTGCTGAAACCCAAAACAGCTTCTTCCTGATGAAGGATCGGGATTACACCGGCGCGATCAGCGAACCCATCGTACTCTCGCATCTCACCGATCTGACAAGCTCGGCCTCGACGATCGACTGGACCGCCAATAGTGGCACCGGCGGCACGAATGCCTGCGGTGCCGATGTCTGCGGCTGGTATATCGATCTGGAATCGGGCGAAAAGGTCGTCGGCAACCCGCTCATTATTGGCGGTGTGGTTACCTTCGGAACATCCAAGCCTCCGGCGACCGAGATCGATACGGAAACTTGCGCCGGTAATCTTGGCGTTGCGCGGGTCTATCAGGCTACTTATTGCGACGCCAAAGTGTATCCTGAGGGAAAGCTAACCCGTTATACGGAGGTTCCTGGAGGCGGATTGCTGCCGCCGCCGGTTCCTGCCGTGATTCAGATCGATAACAAGATTAACTATGCTGCGGTGCTTGGCCTGAATGTCTTTGATGCACCCGAACCCAGTACGGGCGCTAACCGCATCGGCAAAACCTTCTGGTACCGCCTGCGGTCCGAATAACGGCGACTTCAACCAAGCAAAAACCCGTACCCAAACATGGGGACACGGAGCTTTCACCAACCCCCAGCCCCCAGTCCGTCGCCGAATTGTGATCAGCGCCCGGTCCGGACGCTGATTGATCTGCTGGTGATCCACAACATCAGCCTGCCGCCGGGTGACTTGGCGGTTGTTGCGTTATTGTGCCCGCTTGCGCCAAAATTCGTTCAGAATGCACAGCGGGGTCCACCTGCGCCCCTCACGACGGTCGATCAGGCGCATGTTCGCCGTTGACCTCGTTCCCAACGGTTATCTGCCGATGTCGGCGACGAATGCGATAGCCGTTGGTTCATATTTCAAATGTGTGATTCAATCAAGCTCAGAGCAGCAAGATAAAAACAGGAGCCTCAGTCAACTACCCCGGCCTAAAGGCCGGAGCTTGCAAGAGCTCGGTTGACCAGGGAAAGCGGTATCCAACCCGCTACGTTTGTAACAGGTCGTCAAGACCCACTCCGGGATGCTTCCTCAGTCCCGGACTCTGGAAGATCAGGATCATGCGGGCGAAAGGCAAAGCGCCGAAGGTTTTGATCGCCGCCGTAAGGTGGGAGCCGGTTGCAAACCTTCCCGAGGGGAGCGAGCCGTCAGGCTCCGTCACCAGGCCCGTAAGGGCAGGAATTGAAATGGCTGTCTTCGTCCTCGACAAACAGAAGTGTCCGCTGATGCCGTGCACGGAGAAACGCGCGTGGCTGTTACTGGAGAGCGGACGCGCCGTGGTGGTGCGTCTGGCTCCCTTCACCATTCGGCTCAAGGATCGCATCGGCGGTGAGACTCAGCCGCTGCGCCTGAAGCTCGATCCGGGCAGCAAGACCACAGGGATGGCACTGGTGCGCGATGTTGAGCGTATCAACCCCGATACGGGCGAGGTATGCCGAGACGCGCCTGTGCTGTGGTTGGCGGAACTGA
>NZ_NRRS01000024.1 GCF_016583795.1 Rhabdochromatium marinum
TAACCCAAGTTGCCACCTTGGCTGATTCAGAAAAGGAAATTGAGGCTACAGGCCAGGATAAAGAATGCTGTCTTGAGTTCAAAACCGGCAGCGGTCACGCTGTGGATATGTTTGGGTAGCAATCGTTCGATGAGGCTCCCTGTGGTTTCCACGGCATGACGCGCGGAGGACATCAAATACGTCAGTGGCGGTTCGTGGGGACGCTTGGAGTTTTTCTTGCGAAGCGGCTGCAGATGTAAACCGGCATCCTCCAGAAGATCTTCATAGTCGTAGTCATTATAAGCTTTATCGCCCGTGATGGTCGCCTGATCCGGGAGATCGAAGACATATTGTTTCAATGCTTTGGCGTCGCTGTCAGCGCCGGGTGTCAGAAAAAACTCGACAGGTTGTCCTTGGACCGTGACCAGGAGGTGGATTTTTAATCCATAGAAATAGCGGCGTTTGCTCGCCTGGTAGCCGCGCCACGCTTCGCCTTGATAACGACGACAGCGACGAATCCGGATGTTGTCGCAGACCGGGAGCGGGAAGCTGTCGATGATATAGAGATTTTCGGTGTTTAATTGATGCCCTAAGCTAGCTAAAACATGAAACAATGGCCCCACGAACGGCTCACAACGATGGAGACGGCGCACGAAGCGACTGGCACTGAGCCGACGTGGGAGATAGCCCGTTTCATGCAGAAACCGATGGGCTCGCTTAAAGTATCCGCCAAACTCAAGGGCGGCGACCAACGCGGTGGTGAGAATTTCCGCATCGGAGACCTGACACTGTGGATCTTCACGATGACCGAGTGCTTTCAACAGATCGTCACAAAGGCAGTATACGAATATAATCTTTGTGTCCATCGGGGTTCCTCGCCAGTCGTTGTGCAGTAGGGGTACTTACAACGCTAGCAAACTCCGATGGACGCCAGCTTATCAAGGTGGCAACTTGGGTTATTTTACTGAGAATAAGGTGTCGTTACCTATGGGGTGCAACGCAGAAATTCGAGCTTAACTTACTGTTTTAGGTAAATTAAAAAACCACGGAAAATCCTAGAGAGCCGGTCTTTTTTCAGGCTCAATTCAGCTGAATGCGTTCACCCCAAGGTACTGGGGCGCGCCCCTTGACCAGCCAGAGCACCGGAAATGCCGGAGCTGCCGGCGGGAAAGTCCCCTGGGCATCGGTGAAGTACAGCAGCAAATCCGGCTGGCGCCCCTGGCTGGACAGCCACTCGAACACGGGTACAAAGCTGGTGCCGCCCTGCCCCGGCAGCATGGCCGGACGGCAAAACGTCTCCCAAGGCTCAAACTCGAAGGGCGCGCCGGGACTGAGTTGCGCGTCGCAGGGCAGCAGGGTCACACGGGCGCGAATCTGGCCTTTTAGGGCATCGATCTCAGTGATGAATTCCTCCATCTCCTGATCCCGGATTGAGCCCGAGGTGTCGAGCCCCACCACCAGATCCAGCTGTTCGCTGCGCAGTCGCGGCAGAATAAACTCGCCTTCGCGGCGCGACGGACGTGCATAGCTGTAATCATCGCGTGCCAAAGCGCTCATATAGCGCGCCAGCAAATTGCGCCAGGGCAGCTGGGGTTGCAGCAGATGATCGATCAGCCGACGCAGTTCGCCGCTGAGTTTGCCGGCCTGAATCGCCTGCTGGGCAGCTCCGGCCAGGCGCTGCGGCCACTGCACTGCCAGCTGTTCGCGTTCCTGCGCGCTCAGCGGTGGCGGGGTGTCAACGAAGCCGTTCTCGGCAGGTGCAGCCGCCGGGGTGGTCTGGTCGCCAACACCGTCCTGAGGCTGTTCTCCCGCGCCGGACGCCCCGCTCGGGGTTTGATCAGATTGGGATCCTTGCGAGCGCTGACGCTCGCTCAGATCGCGCTCGTTCAGCCCCTGGCCGCGCCCGCCAGCCTGGCTGTCGCTGTCCTGATCGTAGGCATGGGTATCGAGCGTCTCGGAGGTATCGTTATCTTGAATCAGCGGATAAATTTCCTCCGCCGTCAGGCCAAAATAAGCCGGCATATAGAGTGCATTTGGCGGTGGTTGCAGCCCCTCATCAATCAGCAGCGGATTGATCGCATAATCGCAGGCCAGATCCCACCTGTGCCGCACCCGGTGCTGGCGCCGCGCGAAGTGCGACAGCGCGCAATGCAGCGCCTCGTGTGCCAGCATAAATTGCGTCTCGGCTAGGCTGAGTGCGGCGATGTACTCAGGATTGTAGTAAAAAGCCCGGGCATCGGTGGCCGTGGTTGGACACCAGTCGGGTTTGGCAGCGCGCAATGGCAGACGCAGCACCAGAGAACCCAAAAAGGGCTTGTCCAGAATCAACCGGGTGCGCGCCGCCGCCAGCTTGGTCTCCAGGGCCGGCGCATCATACCCGGCCGGGGTGGCATGCCTGTCGGACATTACTGACTCCGTGCTCAGTCAAACAGCATCACATCGGCCACCGCCTGCGCCCACTCGGCAAAGGCGGGCACTGCAAAGAGATCATTCCCCAGGGCGCGGTGCAGATCGGACACTAGCATGACCCCCATCTCGCGCGAGGCGAACCGTCCAGCATAGGTCAGAATATGCCCCAGCGCCTCGCTCCCGCCACCGGGTTGCTCGCGCGCTCGGATTGCGCGCCCCACCAGGGCGGCGGCTACGGCATATTGCAGGTCAATGGCGCTGGGCACCGGTACCGCTTCGCCACGCACAATGGCCTCGAGATCCGGCATCTGATCCAGACTGTCAATAAAGGCGGTCAGCTCAATGCCCGCCGCCGGCCCGACGCAGGCTTGCAAGCAGCCTTGCAGCAGTTCGTGGTCATGCTGAAATTTTTGCAGCGCGCGATGGGCAAACTCCCAGGAACGCGGCGACGGAAAGGCCATGGGCTGATGCGCCGGATCAAAGTCAAACAAGAGCTCCGGACGAAAGCGCACGAAGCCGATAATGCGCTCATCCATGCCAGCCGCGTAGGCCCAGGTCACC
Organism: Rhabdochromatium marinum; assembly: GCF_016583795.1. Lineage (GTDB taxonomy): Bacteria > Pseudomonadota > Gammaproteobacteria > Chromatiales > Chromatiaceae > Rhabdochromatium > Rhabdochromatium marinum. The sequence goes on from NZ_NRRS01000024.1 coordinate 2,950, forward strand.
CAGTCATCCAGATGGGTCTCGACCTCAAAATGCGCAAAACGATTGGCCAGCGGCGCGGGCATGGCATAGGTCACACCGCGATCGCCCTGGCGATTGCCAGCAGCCACGATGGCCCAGTGCTTTGGCACCTGATACTCGCCCAGGCGTCGGTCGAGAATCAATTGATAGGCGGCGGCTGATACCGAGGGCGGAGCCGAGGTGATCTCATCGAGAAACAAAATCCCCGCCGGGCCATGGCGTTCGACACTCGGCAGCAATGCAGGCACCGCCCACTCAACGCTGTTTTGGTTGCGAAACGGAATACCGCGTAAATCGCTTGGCTCCATCTGCGACAGGCGAATATCGATCATCGGTGCCTGGTGCCGAGCGGCCACCTGGGCCACCATTTGTGATTTCCCCACTCCAGGCGGCCCCCACAGCATGGTCGGGGTATGGTGGCCGGCAGCGGTACTGGTGTATTCGCGATCAAGGATTTTCAGCAGATAGGCAGGGCGCATAGGCTCGATCCGGGTTTGGGGGTTCGCGGCGGTTGCGGGTTGTGCAGCATGACTTGCCAGAGCACAAAATTGGAGCGCGTAAGCGACTTCACAAGACAGTGGCTGGCCAGCCAAGATCCGATGACAGCGACCCTGAATCGCAAAGGTGACAGCTATTAGAAAAATGCAGTATTCTAATCAGCTATCCTCCGCGCCTGGTGTTTGGCCTCGGCCAGCGCGCCAAGGTGTGCGGCGTCTGCACCACAGGCGCCGTCTGGTCAGAGGATGCCCCATCGAAATCGATACGCGAAGACCATAAGCTAGCAGTCCTGGAGATGAGGATATGAACCAGTTCTATTACGACGCAGTCACCAAGATGGAGCAGCTCGGCACCGATGACGAGTATATCCAGGGTTGGCAATGCGGCTTCCTGCAAAATCCCAAGCGCGAAGAACAGCGCATCACTGAAGCCTACGACGCCGGCTATGCCGACGGCGAGGAAAAAACCACTGACAACTTCGAAAAATGGGTCAAAAGCTAAGGCAGCGCGCCTAAGGTTTTTGTTCCAGCAGGCCCGGGACGCAGCTTCGGCCGCGCCTGGCGCCCTGCCCTCAAAGGGCACTCCAGCCCGGTTCCATCGATCCCACCGATGAGCGATAACAGCTAGCTGAAGCAGCTGATTCTGCTGCGCAATGATCCATCCAAGGTGTCAGCGGTGCGCGCTGCGGCCATGTGCGGCGACGTCGATGCTTAATGCGGCCTCAATCCGGCATCCCAATACAGCGCAAACCACTTGATCTCGTGTAATATGCGGCCTTTCCGAACCGCTTCTGTGCTGCTATTCACTGCTATGTTGTTCGCCGCTTCCTTTCCAAGCCCAGGACTCAGATGCTTGCGCAGCCACCTTGGCCTGCTAGCGTTTCTGTTCATCGCCCCAACGCTCCTGTGCCAGGCCGACGACGCCCCGCCGGCCTCACATACCGCAGTTCCTCCTGTCACAACCGCCGCCCAGCTGCCCGCACCACCGGCGCTGATGCTGGCCAAATCGCTGGATCCGGACGCCGAACTGGGCACCGAGATTACCCACTATTGGGTCAGCGAGAAACTCGACGGAGTGCGCGCCCGCTGGGACGGCTCGCGCCTGATCAGTCGCGGTGGTCATCTGATCCGCGCCCCGGAAGGCTTTACTGCGGGCTTCCCCAAGGTCGCGCTCGATGGTGAACTGTGGCTCGGACGTGGCACCTTCGCGCGCATGTCCGGCCTAGCCCGCCGCCTAGAGCCGGATGCAGAGGCTTGGCGCGAAGTCCGCTTCATGGTGTTTGATCTGCCGATGCGGGATGCGCCCTTCACGCAGCGACTGAACGAACTCCAGCGCCTGTTCAGCCACACAACAGCTCCGCACCTTGCGCTGATCGAACAGTTTCGCGTCGCCAACCAGGCCGAGTTGATGGCTCGCCTGCATGCCGTGGAGCAGGCGGGCGGCGAAGGGCTGATGCTGCACCATGAAGATGCGCTGTATCGCATTGGGCGCTCATCCCAACTGCTCAAGGTCAAATCCGTGCAGGATGCCGAAGCGCGGGTACTGGCCCATGAGCCCGGGCGCGGTAAATATACCGGCCTGCTCGGCGCCCTGCTGGTCGAGGACGACCAGGGGCGACGCTTCCGCATCGGCACCGGCTTCAGCGACGCCGAGCGACGCAACCCGCCCCCCATTGGCAGCACCATCACGTTTCAGTACCAGGGCGAGACCACAACCGGCCTGCCCCGTTTCGCACGTTATCTACGTGTGCGTGAGCCGGAATAGGCGTATCAGCCTGATGCGATGACCACCCTGATCCTGGCCGAAAAACCCAGCGTGGCGCGCGACATCGGCAAAGTCCTGGGCGCTACATCCCGCCGCGAGGGTTTTCTGGAAGGACGGGGTTATCGTATTACCTGGGCACTTGGGCATCTGGTGCATTTTGCGGAACCGGATGACTATGGACCGGACTGGGCCGGGCGTTGGTCGTTGCAGCAATTGCCGATGATTCCGTCACGATGGCGTTTGCGCACAGACAAGAAAACGGCCGATCAGTTTAAGATCGTCAAGGCATTGCTGAATGCGTCGGAGACGGAACGCGTGGTATGCGCGACCGATGCCGGGCGCGAAGGCGAGGCGATTTTCCGCCTCATCTATCAGCACGCCCGCTGCACCAAACCGGTTGAGCGGCTGTGGATTTCGAGCCTCACCGATGAGGCTATTCGCGCCGGATTCCAAACCTTGAAGCCCGGCGCGGCCTTTGATCCACTCGCCGCTGCCGCGCGTGCTCGGGCTCAGGCCGACTGGCTGATTGGCATGAACCTGACCCGCGCCTATACCGTGCGCAATCAGGTGCTTTGCACCATCGGGCGGGTGCAGACACCGACGCTGGCGATGATCGTGGCACGCGATGCCGCCATTGCGGCCTTTGTTAAAGCCTATTTTTACGAATTGGTCGCTCATTTGCGCGAGGGCTTCGACGCTCGTCTGAGCCGTGATGGCGAAACGCGCATCGACGATAAGGCCGAGGCCGAGGCGCTGTACGAACAGCTCTCACCCCACCAGACCGGGCTGGTGACGGATCTTAAGCGCAAAGAGCGCCGCCAGCGCCCGCCACCGCTCTATGATCTGACTAATCTGCAACGCGATGCCAACCGGCATTTCGGCTTCACGGCGGCCAAGACGCTGGAGCTGGCCCAGCAGCTCTATGAGCAACACAAGCTGATCAGTTATCCGCGTACCGAAAGTCGCCATATCAGTGAGGACATGCTGCCGCAACTGCCCGGCATTCTGAACGCACTGAGTCATCCGCTGGCAGCGACGGCCCTGGGGCGACTCAATGCTGGTCATCAGCTTAGCAAGGCCTATGTTGACAAAACCCGCCTAACCGATCACCACGCCATTCTGCCCACCCAGATATCGGCGCCAGCGCACCTGTCCGTGCCACTGCGCCAGCTGTATGATCTGGTATGCGCCCGCTTTGTATCTGTCTTTCTGCCCGAACAGCGACTGCTTGACATTCAGGTCAAGCTCGACATCGGTGGCGCCTGCTTCGTCGCCCAGGCGGTGCGGGTGCTCGACCCCGGCTGGAAAGCCGCCGAATACAAGAGCCCCCGCGCTGCGGCCAATGAGCCCCAAGAGGAGCCACCGGCGACTGCGGCCCTGATCGCACTCAGAAAGGGCCAGACGGTGCATGTCACTGGCATGGAAGTGGTCGAAAAGGAAACCCAGGGGCCACGGCCCTATGATGATGCCAGCCTGTTGAATGCGATGAAAAACGCCGGGCGCGAGCTTGAGGACGAAGCTCTGGCCGCCGCCATTAAGGACAGCGGCCTTGGTACCCCGGCCACTCGCGCTGAGATCATCGAAAAGCTAATTCGCACCGGTTATATTGAGCGTCAGCGCAAGCAGCTGCGTGCCACCGACAAAGGCCGCATCCTCAGCGGTCTGGTGGCTGACACCCTGCGTAGCCCGGAATTGACCGCCGACTGGGAGCAGCGTCTCAAGGCCATTGAGCGCGGCGAAGCTGAAGCTGAGGCCTTTGATCAAGACATCCGCGTGTTCGTTGAGGAACTCATTGCGCAGGTCAGCACCAGCGCCACCATGACCGCCGAGCAGATCGCCGCTGTACGCACGGCCACCCCGAAGCGGGCCGGGGGCAAAAGCCGCTCCCGGGTTCAATCCAACGCCCTGGGGTCTTGCCCCATCTGTAAGACTGGTCAGATTACCGCAAACAGCCGCGCCCACGGGTGCAGTCGCTACCAGGAAGGCTGCGGCTTTACGGTGTGGAAGCGCATTGCCGGGCACGCTGTCACCGCCGCTGAGCTCAAGGCATTGATCGACACCGGACACACAGACGTCATCAATGATTTCCAGTCCAAGGCTGGCAAGTCCTTCAGTGCTCGGCTGCGTCTGGATTCAAACGGTCGGGTTGCACTGGACTTCGAGACCAGCCAGGCGGCTGACTCGGCACATCCCGCCGCTGATCCGACAGTCTCCGCATCAACGGCATCCCAGAGCACTCCGGTGGTGCGCCCCAAGTCAGCCGGTCTTGCCCAGTGTCCCAAATGTCAGCAGGGCCAGATCATTCGCGGCCGCCGTGGCTACGGCTGCAACCGCTACCGCGAAGGCTGCGATCTGGTCATCTGGCGCGAGCAGTATGGCATCAGCCTCAGCGAGTCACAGATCCGCGCCCTGCTTGAACAGGGGCAGACCGCGCCCATTGAGGGACTGAGGTTCGCTGACGGACACAGCGGTTGTGGCATCCTGCATCTGCGTGCGGATTTCTCGCTGGATATCAGCGCCTGCGCCGATACCTTGCCACCATGACCATCCAGCGACTGAAGGCCGGTTAGCAGCGGCTAGCGGCAGTGGCTTCTAGCCGGCGGCGTTGCCCTGCGCGCGCTCTTCGTTTTGTAGCGCCCGCTCGGTAATCTCATGATACAGGTTGACGGCACGGGTGTAGAGATCCTGCAAATCCGGGCGTTCATCCACCAGGGTTTTGACCTCCTGCGCATCTTCAAACACACGATGAAGGAAATCCATATCGAAGGTTTCCAGCACCTCGCCCTGATCAACCCGCTCCTTGAGTTCCATGGTGCGCGGCAGGCGAAACTTCTCGAAGCGTTCGAGAAAGGCCATCACTACGCCAGTTTCATCTTGCGACTGTTTGTCGTGCATCGTCGTTACCCTTCAGGTTGATGGATTGGATGCTGAATCCCCAGGTCGGCTTCCAGCGCATCCGCCTGGGGTTCAGGCTCGGGACCGAGCAAAATTGCAACGGGGCGGGTATGCGGGTTGGTGGCCAGCGCAATCTTCAGCGCCATCGTCAGCGGCACCGACAGAAACATACCGCCAACCCCCAGAACATAGCCCCAGAACACCAGGGACAGAAACACCACCAGAGGCGACAGCCCCATGCCGCGTCCCATGATCCGCGGCTCCAGAATGTTGCCCACACCAATGTTAATGACCACAAAGCCGATGGTAGTCATCAGCGCAGCCTCCACGCCGATCTGGACCAGCGCCAGCAGCACGGCCGGCACAGCGGCGATAAAGGAACCGATGGTGGGAACGAAATTTAGCAGAAAGGCAATAATGCCCCACATGAGCGCAAAATCCACTCCAATCACTGCCAGCAGTATCCACACTAAGACCCCAGTTAACAGGCTGGTGCTGGCTTTCAAGGCCATGTAGCGGTTGACTGACTGCATCACCTCCCGTGCCTGGCGGATGGATTGATCCGGCGTGCGTAGCGCCAGGCGCAGTTTGCTGGGCAGACTGTCAGCCTCCAGTAGCACAAAGATAACTGCCACCAACACCAGCATGGCATTCGCCAGAATAGTGCTAAAGCCAGTGGCTAGGGCACGCATCAGCGCCATCACACGCGGCGGGTCGATCAGTGTGCTCATGGCATCATCAGCTAAATCAACACCGTGCGTCTCCACCCACTCTTGCAGCTCCAGGGCGGTATTCATGAGCCGCGTCTGATAACTCGGCAAGCGCTGATTGAAGGTGTTCAGGGAGTCGCTGAAGAAGGTGCCCATGATCGAACCGACCCCCAACAACAGGCCGGCGATCACCAGCATCGCTGCCCAGCGCGGCAGGCCATGCGCCCGCAAAAACCGCAACGGTGCCGCCGCCAGCACAGCAATGAAAATCGATAACAAAAAGGGCGTGACCAGATGCGAAGCGGCGCGCAACCCTGCCACCAGCACCACAAAGGCACCGGCGAGGATCAAAAAACGCCCGGCTGGACTAAAGTCGTTCATAAGAATGTTATTTTTGCCTCCCTCTTGGTGCCAACCGCTGCCAGTGGATCCCTGATGCTGGGCGGCTGGCCTCAGCGTCCGGGGCGGACCAGTCCACCCAGGCCGATGTCATCAAGCGCGGCAATCAGCAGCTTGCGCACCGCCGCGCCGGTATCGCAGCGCAAGGCGTCATTGAGCAATTCGCGGGCGCGCCCACGGCTGAGGCTGCGGATGACGCCTTTGACACGCAGCAGGCTCGCGGCACTCATACTCAAACTATGCACGCCCGCTCCAAGCAGCAGCACCGCACCGAGCGGATCACCCGCCAGCTCACCACAGACGCTGACTTCCTTGCCATGCACGCGAGCGCCGGCAGCAACTTGGGTCAGCGCGCGGAGCACCGCAGGATGCAGGTCATCATACAGTGCCGCCACCCGTGGATTGTTGCGATCCACCGCCAGCAGATACTGAGTCAGGTCGTTAGTGCCCACCGACAGAAAATCCACCCGCCCGGCAAAGGCTTCGGCCTGATAAACGGCGGCCGGCACCTCGATCATCACCCCCACCGGCGGCATCTTGACCGCATGACCCTCGCTGAGCAATTCATTGTAGGCACGTCGAATCATGCGCAACGATTCGTCGATTTCATCCATGGTGGTGATCATCGGCAACAGCAGTTGCAGATTATCCAGCCCGACCGAGGCCAACAGCATGGCCCGCACCTGGGTCATGAAAATTTGCGGATTATCCAGAACGACACGAATGCCGCGCCAGCCCAGAAAGGGGTTGGGTTCTTCGATTGGAAAGTATGACAGCGGCTTGTCGCCGCCAATATCCAACGTGCGGATGGTAACCGTGCGCGGTGTAAAAATCTCTAGAATGCGGCGATACGTATTGTATTGGGAACTCTCACCGGGGAAGCGGTCGCGCACCAGAAAGGGCAGTTCGGTGCGATAGAGCCCCACGCCGGCCGCTTCGTCGCTCCCAGCCGGGAGTTGTTCCGACACCAGGCCGGTATTCAAATAGAGCGGGAAGGAAAAGCCATCGGTGGTCTCGGAGGACAGGCCGCGCAGCGCGTCGAGCTCAGCGGCAAAAGCCTGTTCATCGGAGGCCAGGCGTTCGTACTCGGCACGAATGCTCGGCTCGGGATCGGCATAGGCGCGCCCACGATAGCCATCGACAATGGTATCCAGGCCATCCATGCGGCTCACGGGCAGATCGCTCACCCCCATGGCCGCTGGCAGACCCATGCCGCGCGCCAGGATCGCAATGTGCGACGAGGCCGAGCCGCCGCTGCTGACAATACCGGCCAGGGAATCCGTTGGCACCGCGCTCAACTGCATCACACTGATGTCATCGCCAACGAGAATCGTCTTGGGCGGATAGACCAGCGCTGGCGCACTCTGATTCTGCAAGCGGGTCAGAATCCAGCGCCCCAGGTCGCGCACATCTGAGGCGCGCTCGCGCAGATAGGGATCTTCCATTTGGTCGAACACCGATGTGTGCTCGGCAATGGTGTCGCGCAAGGCCGCCTGCGCCCAGCTGCCGCTCTGGATGCGCTGCAGGGCGCCATCGACCAGGGAGTCGCTTTCCAGCATCATCCGCCAGGCATCGAAGATGGCGCGATCTTCCTGACTGAAGCGGTCACCGATGCGGTCGATCTCGGCGCTGACATCCTTCAGCGCGGCACGAAAAGTATCCGCCTCGGCGGCGGTATCCTCAATGACTTTGTCCGGCACCGCCTCCAGAGTGGCGGGCGGATAAACCACTACAGCGGTGCCAAAACCAATTCCGGGCGAGGCGGCCATGCCAGACAGCACCCGGCTGGGCATCAGATCCTGTTGATGCATACGCCCCAGCTCGATGGCGCCGGCCAATTGCGCCGCGAGCGTGATTACAAAGGTGACCTCGTCATCGCCAAAGCGCCGCGCTTCGCGCTGGCGCAGCACCAGCACACCCAGCACGCGGCGGTTCTGGACAATGGGCACCCCCAGGAACCCGCGAAAGCGATTCTCGCCGGTCTCGGTGATACTCAGATAGCGCGAATGCGTAGAGGCGTCATTCAGACTGACCAGGTCGGCTTTTTCTGCCACCCAGCCCACCAGGCCGCGATTCAGCGGAATGCGCACCTGTCCCACCGCTTCCGGGCGTAAGCCGTCGGTGGCCAGCAGGACGTGCTCGCGATTGCCTGGTTCGGTCAGATAGACTGAGCAGACGTCGGCGCCAACGGCTTCCTTGACGCGGCTGACGATAATATGCAGCGCGTCATCGAGCGACAAGGCGCGATTGACTTCCTGCACAATGCGGCGCAATGACTCAAGCATGCCTGGAACTCCGGTGGCGCTTGAGCGCGACAGGTGAAAAAGAACAACAACAAGAAGGCCGTCGCTGCACGGAAGGCATTCGGGTGGCGCTAACGGCGCTTGTGCGTGCTGATGAGCCGGGGATCGGCGGTCGGGGTGGGCCAGTTGGGCGACGCCGCCGGGCGCGGGGTTAAGGGGCGTTGGCGGGTGAGACCATTGACAGAGCGCGACTGGCGATCACTGCGCAGCTCCGGGTACAGCAGCGGTTGCAGTTCGATCAGCGCCTGCTCATAGACGCGACGTTTGAAGTACACGACCTCGCGCAGCGGGCTCCAGTAGCGCACCCAACGCCAGGCATCGAATTCCGGCTTGGCGGAGGCATCCAGGCAAAATCCATCCTCGCCGCAATCGACCCGTAGCATAAACCACAGTTGCTTTTGACCAATGCAGACCGGGCCGCAACAATGGCGGCGGATAAACCGCTTGGGCAGCCGATAGCGCAGCCAGCTGCGCGTACAGCCAAGGACGGTCACCTGCTGCGGGGTCAGGCCGACTTCTTCGCCCAGTTCGCGAAACATAGCCTCCCGTGGGGTCTCATCCGCCTGGATGCCGCCCTGGGGAAATTGCCAAGCATTCTGTCCAACCCGGCGCCCCCAGAACAGGCGGCGCTCGCCATTGCACAGAATAATGCCAACATTGGGTCTGAAGCCGTCGTGATCGATCAAGCCAGGCCACCTCTTTCAGTCTTGTGAGTATTTTTCCATACTTAGCACAGCAGCGGCAAATCGGCACCCAAGGCGGCCCAAGGCTCGTCTGGGTTTCACCCGACGTTATCTCCGGACTTTCAATGGATCTTTATGAGGACATTCCTGTGCGTCTGACGCTTTTCGATCTCGACAACACTCTGCTGGCTGGTGATTCAGATTATCTCTGGGGACAGCATCTCATTGAGCAGGGAGTGGTCAATGCAGCGGAATACGAGCGCCGCAATAGCGCGTTCTATGCCGATTATCGCAACGGCTGCCTGGATATCGACGCTTTTTTACGCTTTTCGCTCGAACCCCTGCGTGCGCATCCGCTGGAGAAGCTACACGCCTGGCGCGACGCTTTCATGCGCGAGAAAATCGAACCCATTATTCTTGATGACGCGCGCGCACTGATCGAGCGCCACCGCCGCGCCGGCGACCAACTGCTGATTATCACCGCCACCAACCGCTTTGTCACCGCGCCCATTGCCGAGCGCCTTGGCATCAAACAGCTGATCGCTACCGATCCCGAATACATCGACGGGCGCTATACCGGGCGCGTCAGCGGCATACCGGCCTTTCAGCATGGCAAGGTCGAGCGATTGCACCAGTGGCTGCACGCCCAGGGATTGACGCTGGAGGAGAGCTGTTTCTACAGCGACTCCATCAACGATGTGCCGCTGCTGAGCGCCGTCCAGCATCCGGTCGCCGTTGATCCCGACCCGCGCTTAGCCGCTTTGGCTGCCGAGCGCGGCTGGCCGATCCTCTCTCTGCGCAACGGTGCGAACTGAGGGGCGGCGCTGTCATGCGCCTGTCATGACAAGCTCATCATTCTGCAACACTCAGTTGCTAGCCTTCCAGGTTCACCTGTCATTGCGCCATTACATATCGGGTAGCCTCGCCATGGAAGCCACCGCATCTGTCTGTACAAACACGCGCGCAGAGCGTCTGCGTGTCGAATTCGCTGCAAACCGCGCCGCTGTGTTGGAGGCGCTGGCTCTGCGTTATCGCGTATTTGGCTTGGAATTGGGCGCGCAGCTCAAGACGGCCGCCGAACAGCTCGATTATGACGCCTTCGATCATCATTGCCAGCATCTGTTGGTGCGCGATGTTCGCACTGGGCAGGTGGTGGCCTGCACTCGCTTGCTCGACCCGCAGGGCGCGCAACAGCTCGGGCGCTTCTATTCAGCGGGAGAATTCGATCTGGAGCCAATTCTGCGCCTTGATGGGCGCCTCCTGGAGCTTGGGCGCACCTGTGTGGCGCGCGACTATCGCCAAGGCTCAGCCATCGCGGTACTCTGGTCTGGTGTGGCCGATGTTATCCACCGCCAGCAGATTGATTTTCTGTTCGGCTGCGCGAGCATCCCTCTCGGTGAGGGGGACGCGCTAGCCGCCGGTATTATGAATCGCGTGCGCCGCCAGGCCATGACGCCTCCACAGCGGCGCGTGACCCCATATCAGCCGCTGCGGGTCGCAGGATCCGACGTTTCCACACTTGATGCGCCTCTGCCACCCTTGCTCAAAGCCTATATTCGTCTTGGTGCCAAGGCCTGTGGTGAACCATGCCGGGATCCGGATTTTCAGGTCGCGGATGTGCTGATGCTGCTCGACGTACAGGAACTCAATCCCAGCTACTCACGTCACTTTATCCACCGTTCCAGCCAGGCTCACATGAAACACTGACCGCTTATGCCCTGGAGACTCTTGCGCGTGATTGAACATCTGCTCACCGGTGCCCTGATCAGCCTAGTGGTGACAGCCCGGTGTCGCCTGGGTCGGCCCCCTGTCTGGCGCCCCAGGGTGGTGCGCTGGTGGCATGGGCGCTTGTGTCGCATTTTGGCGCTTGATATCCAGGTTTCGGGCCAGGCCGCTGAGCGGGCGTTACTGGTTGCCAATCATATCTCCTGGCTTGATATTCCGGTGTTGGGCGCCCAGGGGCCAATCGGCTTTCTGTCCAAGGCCGAGGTTCGACGCTGGCCGATGATCGGTGGGATGGCAGCGATGGCCGGCACCCTGTTTATCGAACGTGGCGCCAATCGCTTTGCCGAGGCCATCGCCTCCGTGCGCGCGCGCATCCGCAACGGTGCAACTCTAGTCATCTTTGCGGAAGGCACTACCAGCGATGGCACTCAGGTATTGCGCTTCCTGCCGCGCCTGTTTGCGGTGGTGCAAGATCAAGATTCGGTGGATACAGCCTCAGCTGAACCTGAACCGCCACAGCTCCAGCCTGTCGCATTGCGCTATGGTCGCGATATACAGCCAGACCCCGTTGCCCCCTTTATCAACGACGACACCCTGGTGCGGCATCTGTGGCGGGTGCTTAAGAATCCCGGGATTGCGGTGCAGGTCAGCTTTCTGCCAACGATTGATCCTCGGGGGCAGCCACGCCGCGCACTTGCTGATCATGCGCGAACCGCGATACTGGCGGTCTTGCACCACGATAACCCACCGCTTCCGGAGCGTCCGCCGAGCGACTTGGCCATGAGTTTGTCCAGGAGCTGCAAGGCATGACACTTACCAGTTCCCGCGCTTGCCGTCTGATTGTGGTGACTGAAACCTATCCGCCGGAAATCAACGGCGTGGCTAACACCATGGCTCAACTGGTCACTGGGCTTGAACGCCTGGGACACCAGGTGATGCTGGTGCGCCCCTGGCAATCGGGCGACCGGACTGCATCCAACGCTAATCATTCACCCACGCAGCTGTGTCGGGTGCCGGGCTTGCCCATCCCGGGCTATCGTGGCCTACGCTTTGGCCTGCCGGTGGGCGGACGCTTGCGGGCACGCTGGAGGTCATGGCGCCCGCAGGCAGTTTACATCGCTACCCAGGGGCCACTGGGACATATGGCGCTGCGCACCGCCCGTCAGCTCGGCATCCCGGTGTTGACTGGCTTTCACACCCAGTTCCATCAGTACAGCCGCTACTATGGACTGGGACTTTTGATGCGACCCATTATTTATTTGCTGCGACGCTTCCATAATCGCGCCGATGCGACCCTGGTCCCCACCCGGGCATTGCAACAGGAGCTTGAACAGCAAGGTTTTCGTAATTTGCGCGTCTTCAGTCGCGGCGTGGACACCGAGCGATTCTCACCCGCGCGGCGCTGTCGCGAGCAACGCCGCGCCTGGGGCTGCGACGACAACAGCCTCGCGGTGCTCTATGTCGGGCGACTCGCAGCGGAGAAAAATATCGATCTGGCCTTCGCGGCCTATGCAGCCATCGCCGCAACGGGTCGCGACTGCAAATTTATTCTGGTCGGCGACGGACCGGAGCGCGAGCGCCTGGCCCGGCAGCACCCGGATTATATTTTCGCCGGTGCTCAGGTCGGGTTGGCATTGGCCACCCAGTACGCCTCGGCTGACTTGTTTTTGTTCCCAAGCCTGACCGAAACCTTTGGCAATGTGGTCATGGAAGCTATGGCCAGCGGGCTGCCGGTGCTGGCGTTTGACTACGCCGCTGCCAGACAGCATATTCGCTCAGGAAGCAATGGCCTTGTGGTGCCGGTCAATGACGCGGAGGCCTTTATCCGCCACGCCCTGGTTGGAGCGCAGAATCCACTGCATCTGCGCCAGCTGGGACAGGCCGCCCGCGCCAGTGCGACCGCCATGAGCTGGGACCATGTTATCCAGGATCTGGAGCAGGACATACTCACCCTGATACAGCGAAACGGCACAGCGGACTACAACTGCGGAGACAAGCAATGCGCACCTTTTGGCAACGCCTGAGCGATTACGACGCCTACTGGTGCCAGCTTTGGCACCACCGCTCCAGCCAGTACTGGCTGATGCAACGCGGTTTCGCCATTGTCAGCCGGCTTGGCGACGGAGTTTTCTGGTACGCGCTGATCGCCTTTTTTGTTCTCTTTGACGGCCTCGACGGACTTCAGGCCGGTTTGCACATGCTGGCTACTAATGCCGTGGGTTTGGCCCTGTACAAATCGCTCAAGCACGGCACGCGACGCAAGCGCCCCTGTGATGCCGATATTGGCATTCGCGCCGTGATTGCGCCGCTCGACCGGTACAGCTTCCCCTCCGGGCATACTCTGCACGCCGTTGCTTTCTCAACTGTCGCCCTGTATTACTACCCGCATCTGGCCTGGTTGTTGGTACCACTGACGTTGCTGATCGCCGCCTCGCGCGTGGTACTCGGCTTGCATTATCCAAGCGACGTGCTGATGGCCACCGGCATCGGGCTGGGGTTGGGCTATGGGAGCCTGAAACTTTTGCTCTAAAGCCGGGCACCGCCGCTTGGTTCAGATCACTTTCGAAAAACCAACCGGTCCCTGCTTGGCTTCCAGATAAGCATCGAACACCATACAGATGTTGCGGATCAGCAGGCGACCCTTGGGGAGTACGCGGATGCCGGTGGTGTCAGTCTCCAACAGGCCGTCGGCTTCCATGTCCTTGAGCTTGCCGAGACCAGTGGCGAAGTAGTCTGTGAACTTGATGCCCCACTGGCGTTCCACCTCGGCATAGTCGAGCTTGAAGTTGCAGATCAGGCGGGTGATGACATCGCGACGCAGTTCATCGTCGCGATTAAGCTCAATGCCGCGGAATACCGCTAGGCGCCCGGCGTCGATGTCGGCATTGTAGGCTTCCATGTCGCGCTGGTTCTGGCCGTAGGTATTGGCAACCTTGCCGATGGAGGTCACGCCCAGGCCGATCAGGTCGCAGTTGGCGTGGGTGGAGTAGCCCTGGAAGTTGCGGTACAGGGTGCCATTGCGCTGCGCCAGGGCCAGTTCGTCATCCGGGCGCGCAAAGTGATCCATGCCGATGTAGAGCCAGCCGGCCTCGGTCAGGCGCTCGATGGTCAATTGCAGAATATCGAGCTTGACCTGCGGCGGGGGCAGATCCTCGTCCTTGATGCGCCGCTGCGGCGTGAAGCGCGACGGCAGATGGGCGTAGTTGAACACCGACACCCGCTCCGGCGCGGCATCAATGACCTTATCGAGCGTCTTGGCGAACTCATCGGGATTCTGAAACGGCAGGCCGTAGATCAGATCAATGCTGATGGAGCCAAAGCCGGTCTTGCGCGCGGCTTCGAGCACCGCCATGGTCTCGGCCTCGCTCTGGATACGATTGACGGCTTTTTGCACCCGCTCGTCGAAGTCCTGCACGCCCAGACTCATGCGATTGAAGCCCAGCTCGCGCAGCAGCGCGATGGTGTCGGGGCCGGCTTCGCGTGGGTCGATCTCGATTGAATACTCACCGCTGTCATCATCAAGCAGGCGGAAGTGCTTGCGGGTTTCATCCATCAGCTCGCGCATCTGTTGGTGGCTGATGAAGGTTGGGGTGCCACCTCCCCAGTGCAGCTGTTCCACTACCCGGTCATCATCGAAGAGCGCGCTCTGCATGGCCAGCTCGCGGTACAGGCGCCCCAGATAGGGCGTGGCCTGGCTGCGATCCTTGGTGGCGACCTTATTGCAGGCGCAGTAGAAACACAGGGTGTCGCAGAAGGGAATATGAAAATACAGCGACAGCGGATGGCCACTGGCGTTGCTGCGCTCACAGGTGGCGCGGTAGGCGGCCTCATTGAAACCGTCATGGAATTCCACGGCGGTTGGGTAGGAGGTATAGCGCGGACCGCTTTGGTCATAGCGCTTGATCAGGTCGAGATCAAAGACAGTGCGCTGATCGGCCATCTGAGCCTGGGGATTGGTCTGCGGTTGGTCAAGCATGGTTCTGGGTACCTATTGGAATTCTGGACTGCGGCAGGACGTCCGGCTAGAGCGTCGCCAAGGCCTGCGCGAAAGCTGCATGATAGTCGATCAGTTGCTCGCGATGGAGTAGAAAAACGCCGGTGCCACCATGTTCGAATGCCAGCCACAGAAACGGCACTTGCGGCAGACAGGCTTGCAGCACGGACTCGGTGTTGCCGACTTCAACAATCAGGGCGCCCTGTTCGGTCAGATGATCGGGGGCCTCGTGGAGAATGCGCAACACCAGATCCAGCCCCTGCTCTCCGGCGGCAAAGGCCGCCGTGGGTTCATGTGCATATTCGGGTGGCAGTTCGGCCAGTTCGGCGCGTCCGACATAGGGCGGATTGGATAGAATCAGATCGTAGCGACTATCACCCAGCGCGGCGAACAGATCCGAGGCAAACAAGCGCACCCGATCCTCCAGTGCCACCTCGGCGGCCAGACGCTGCAGATTATCCGCCGCCACCCGCAAGGCCGCTGGCGAGCGTTCGGCCAGATCGACCCGCAACCCCGGCTGATGCACGGCAGCCGCCAGGCCAATGCAACCGCTGCCGGCGCACAGGTCCAGCAGACTGGAGATGTGTTCCGGATTCAGCCAGGGTTCAAACTGGTTTTCGATCAGTTCGGCGATGGGCGAGCGCGGGATCATCACCGACGCATCCACCTTAAACTCCAGCCCGGCAAACCAGGCGCGCCCGGTCAGATAAGCGGCTGGAATGCGCTCGTTCACACGCCGCTCCAGCAGGACAATCACCTCGGCACGCTCGCTGGGCGTCAAACGGCAGGGGTGCAGATCGGGCGTTAGCGGCAGATCGAGATGAAGCGCGGCGGCAATCAGCCAGCAGGCTTCATCCACAGCATTGCCAGTACCATGACCGAAATGCAGCTCCGCTTCGCGGAACCGACTGCTGGCCCAGCGGATGAAGTCGCCGATGGTGATCAGATCCTGGGTATCGACCAGTCGATTGGCGCGCGCATGGCTCATGTGTGGCTCACTAGGTTAAGAAAAGCTCCATCGGACTCAGTCGCGCACCATAGCATCCGCCGCTCTCGGCGAAAACCTCTGCCATACCATGGCAACCGGCCAGGATCGCCCACTCCTCAGCACGGGCCGAGTCTCGGGCATCAGGCGGCACGCTGGTGCAGTGGATCCAGCGTCAGCGGAGCCTTGGCGGCCAGGTGCGCGTTGCGCTGACGGCCGCGTTCGACCAGATCCTGCAGGGAGATGTTGCTTAAAAAGCCAAAAATCTCATCACTGAGTTGATCCCACAGGCTGTGCGTCAGGCATTTCTGACCATTGCGACAATTCTCCCGCCCACCGCAGCGGGTAAACTCGACCCATTCATCGACAGCGCAGATGATATCGGCAATGGAAATGTCTCCGGCGTCCTTACCGAGATAGTAGCCGCCACCCGGGCCCCGAACCCCGCGCACCAGGTGTTTGGCGCGCAAGGCGGCGAACAACTGCTCCAGGTAGGACAGCGAAATATCCTGATTGGCGGAAATGTCGGCCAGCGTTACCGGCCGCTGGCCAGCTTGCAGCGCCAGATCCAGCATCGCGGTGACAGCATAGCGGCCCTTGGTGGAAAGTCTCATGAGCATGTACCCCAAAACAGCGCGCCACATTCGGCGCAGTCAATATCCCAGTCTTTAGCTTGGTTTTAGCGGCCGCATTGTCAAGCATGGGCATCAGGAAATTTTTTGGGGCGGTGGTGCGAATCGAGGCGCGCCGGCATCAGGCAGCAGCGGAATCTGTGGCTGGAGCCGGGCGGTGCTCGCGACCGTTGGGGAAAAAGCGATAGTCTTCGCGCACGCAGTAAGCCAGCCATTTGGCCAGGAACCAGTTGGCGTTCCACTTTGAGCGCAAGGTGGCGAGGCGGTCCTCCCCCAGCAGCGGCAGCACCGTCTGGCGCAAGGCAATTACCTCAACCTGTTGGGCATCATGGCAGACTCGCAGGCGGGCATCGGGGTCGGCCTGACCGGCTCCACCCTGAAGTGACGGGAAGCGATACGTCAGGCGCAGCAAGGTGGTGTAGGGCGTCTGCTCAATGACATCGAGATGGAGATCGGTCCCCTGTCCGGGCGCCCGGTGGGCACCTGACAGACGTCGCAGATCGGGCGCCAGGCACAGCAGCAGACGGTAGTTGTCCTCCAGCAGTTCCAGCAAGGCGCCGACTGAGGGGCCAACGCGCAGCCAGGGTGTTGATGTCGAGAGGGGAAGCACAGCAGCACCCGGCAGGCGCGCAGACACCTGGGACTCAGCCGTTGTTGGCCGCCGCCTGTTGCTCGGCCATATCGGCGCGCACCTTGTCCATGTCCAAGGCCTCGGCCTGCGACAACAGATCGCGGAACGGCGCTTCCGGCAGGGCGCCGGCCTGCGAGAAAATAATCACCTGATCGCGGAAAATCATCAGCGTCGGGATAGAGCGAATCTGGAAATGTGCCGCCAGCTGCTGCTCCTGCTCGGTATTGACCTTGGCAAAAACAATGTTGTCGTGATCGTTGGAGACTTTTTCATACACCGGTGCGAACGAGCGGCAGGGGCCGCACCAGGGCGCCCAATAATCAACAACAACGAAAGGGTTTTCTTGTATTGTGGATTCAAAATTCTCGGTTGTCAGTTCGATAACAGCCATCAATAGCTCCCTAAAACAAAATGTAGCATCAACTGTGCAAGTAAGATCGCATGCAGTTTAACAGATCAGAGCCATTGCGACAGTGTGGTTCTGGCGACCCAGCATCGCTCGAACGGCGAGTGATGCTGTTTGCTGACGTCAGGCGTTAGGTGTTCACCACCTGTTAGCCGTTGCAGTGAGCCAGGGCTTGCAGGATACGCTCGCGTATCTCATCAACGCTGCCGATGCCTTCGACCTTGCAATAGCGCGGGGCGTTTTCTCCGCCCTGCTCAGCCCAGGTCGAGTAGTAGTCAATCAGCGGACTGGTCTGCTCATGATACACGCTTAAACGTTTGCGCACGGTGTCTTCCTGATCGTCGTCGCGCTGAATCAGGGGTTCACCGGTGACATCGTCCTTGCCTTCTTCCTTGGGTGGATTAAAGACGACATGGTAGGTGCGCCCGGAGCTGAGATGCACGCGCCGCCCGGACATGCGTCGGATAATCTCTTCATCCGAGACGGCAATTTCGACCACGGCATCGACAAAGACTTCACTCGCCTTCAGCCCATCAGCCTGCGCCAGGGTGCGCGGAAACCCGTCGAACAAAAAGCCGTTCTTGCAGTCGTCTTCAGCGATGCGCTCCTTCACCATGGCCATGATGATGTCATCCGATACCAGGCCGCCCTCATCCATGATGGCCTTGGCCGCCTTGCCCAGCTCGCTGCCGGATTTAACCTGGGCGCGCAGCATGTCGCCGGTGGAGATTTGTGGAATCTGGAAATGCGCGGTGATAAATCCGGCCTGGGTACCCTTGCCCGCACCCGGTCCGCCAAGGAGAATGACACGCATGCTTGGAGCCCTCGTTCAGTGATAGTTGTTAAATAGGGATTTCTAGGCTGCCACAGTGGCGCGGGCGGAGCAAACGGCGGTGTCAGGCTCGGGACTCCAGCCCGAGCCCTGTGCCCCCGCTTGCCGGCCCGGCTCGTGCGGGCAGCGCCGCGTTTAGGCTCCGCTCATAAAGAGCCCCAGCATCAGCTTGTTCAGTCGCCCGACAAAGGCGGCCGGGTCATCCAGCTGACCGCCTTCGGCCAGTTCCGCCTGATCGAGCAGAATCAGGCTTAAATCCGCAAAGCGCGTCTGATCGGATTCGGACTCCAGGCGACGTACCAGTGGATGGTCGAGATTGACCTCCAGAATCGGCTTGCTTGACGGGGCATCCTGCCCGACGGATTTCAGCACGCGCGCCAGATTGGCGCTCATATCATGCTCACCCACCACGATACAGGCCGGGGAATCAACCAGGCGGCTGGAGGCGCGTACGGATTCAACCCGCTCGCTGAGTGCATCCTTCAACCGCTTGAACAGATCCTCGTGTTCCTTAGCGGCCTGCTCGGTCTTTTCCTTTTCCTCCTTGGCGCCGATTTCACCCAGATCCAACTCGCCCTTGGTGACTGATTGCAGATGCTTGCCTTTGTACTCGCTCAGGTGCGAGACCAACCACTCATCGACTCGATCAGACAGCAGCAGCACCTCGATTTCCTTCTTGCGGAACATCTCCAGGTGCGGACTGTGGCGTGCGGCGGCCGGGCTGTCGGCAGTGATGTAGTAGATCTTGTCCTGACCTTCTTTCATGCGCTCGATGTAGGTATCGAGCGAGGTGTCCTGAGCGTCGCCTTCGCCCACCGTGGTGGAGAAGCGCAGCAGGCCGGCGATACGCTCGCGGTTGGCGAAATCCTCGCCCGGGCCTTCCTTGATGACCCGGCCAAATTCCTTCCAGAAGGTCTGATACTGCTCGGGTTCGTCCTTGGCCATGGTTTCCAGCAGGCCGAGCACGCGCTTGACGTTGGCGCCGCGAATGGTGTCGATCTTGCGGTTGTGTTGCAAAATCTCACGCGACACATTGAGCGGCAAATCATTGGAGTCCACCACGCCTTTGACAAAGCGCAGATAATGCGGCAACAGCTTATCGGCCTCGTCCATGATGAAGATGCGCCGCACATAGAGCTTCACGCCATGCTTCTGATCGCGATCCCACAGATCCCAGGGTGCGCGCTTGGGCACAAACAGCAGAGTGGTGTACTCATTGGTGCCCTCGACGCGGTTGTGCGCCCAGGTTAGCGGGTCCTCGAAGTCATGGGAAATGTGCTTGTAGAAGCTCTTGTAGTCATCATCGGAGATGTCCGACTTGTTGCGCATCCACAGTGCTTGGCCGGTATTGACGCGCTCAAACTCGGGCGCCTCGTCCTTGCCTTCCTCCTTGTCCTTGGCCTTTTCCTCATCGCTGCGGAAATCCTGCTTGAGCATTTCCACCGGCACGGCGATGTGATCGGAGAACTTACTGATGATGGAGCGCAGGCGCCAGTCGTCGAGAAATTCCTTCTCGTCGTCTTTCAGGTGCAGGATGACATCGGTGCCGCGTCCGGGCTTCTCCATCGTCTCCAGTGTATAGCTGCCGTGGCCGTCGGATTCCCAGCGCACGCCATGTTCAGCCCCCAGGCCAGCGCGTCGCGAGATCAGCGTGACCTTGTCTGCCACAATAAAGGCCGAATAAAAGCCCACACCAAACTGACCGATCAGGGCACCATCGGCAGCGCTGTCGCTATTGCCGCTGGCATCACCATCCTGACGATCTTTCAGCGCCTCGACAAAGCGCCGGGTGCCGGAGCTGGCGATGCTGCCGATGGTTTCAATCATTTCCTGGCGGCTCAGACCAATGCCATTGTCCGACACCGTCACCGTGCCGGCGTCCTTATCCACCAGCACCCGCACGCGCAGCTCGGGATCGTCCTCAAACAGGCTGGCATCGGTTAGGGATTCAAAGCGCAGCTTCTCCGCTGCATCCGAGGCGTTGGAGATCAGCTCACGCAGGAAAATTTCCTTATTGGAGTAGAGCGAACGGATCACCAGGTCGAGCACCTGGCTGACCTCGGCCTGGAATTCCAGGGTTTCCTTCTGGGTTGCGTCTGTCATGGGTTGGCTTCACCTCTCGGTCATGTTTGAACAATCGCACATTGTCGCACAGAATCACCGACTTACCAGCAGCCGGCTCCAGTGCCTCAGTGTTGCGCTCGTCGATAGAGGCGATCCACCGCATTTTCAAGGGGAACTGACGACAGATTCAGCTCGACCACCTGGCATTGCCCGGCTTGTTGAGCGTTATTGGGAGAGATAGTGTGAAATATCGACCCCTTCGATCTGTGATGGAAGCAAATAGCGTTCCGCGTAGATTCGATAAACACCACTGCTCAGAAACAGATCGAATAATTCCTGATCGATCTGCTGATCATTGCGCATGACACTCATGATTGTGAGGGCTTCGTTCAGGGTTTTCGCTTTCTTGTAGGGACGGTCGGCGGCAGTTAAGGCCTCGAAGATATCGGCAATGGCGAGAATACGTGCCTGGAGCGACATATCCTCCTGTTTAAGCCTCCTGGGATAGCCGGTGCCGATCATGGTTTCATGATGACCGCCCGCGAACTCGGGAATGCGGGCCATGTGCTTGGGAAAGGGCAGCTCCTCCAGCATCATGATGGTGACAATCGCATGTTCTTTAATTTTGAAGCGCTCTTCTGCGGTTAGGGTGCCGCATGCAATGGACAAATTGTAGATTTCGCCATGGTTGTAGAGGTGTTTGGGAGTCGATATCCGAATCCCGAACTGAGCATATTTCTCGGCCGGAACGGGCCGACGCCGCCGCACGACATGCTCAGGTTTGTCTTCAAGCAAGTGCGCCACTGCTGGCAATTGGGGTTTGGTACGGCGCAAAAACCGTGCTTGCTCTTGGTGGGATAAGCCCAAAGTGTCGTCAAAATGCCGCATCCAGGTGATTTGCGCGAGGGTCTTAAGCCGGTCAATATCTTCCGGTCGCATGCATTCACTGCCAACATTGCACTGGGCAATAAAGGCAAAGTCGTCGTGCAGTTGGGCGATCTGGCGTTCCAGTGCCGCTTGCAGTGCTGGTTCATCGGCGCCCGGCCGGGAGCGCGCTTCGAGAAACGCAATGGTGTAGTCACGCAGCTTGACTTCAAAGCGCATGCGAATTTCATGGATGCGGTTGTAAATCGTCTCCAGTTTAGTGGCCTTGTCAACCACATATTCCGGTGTGGTCACCTTGCCGCAATCATGGAGCCAGGCGGCGATATGAAACGCCCGCCACTCATCGTCTGTCATGGTGAAGTCAGCAAAGGCGCCATAATTGGCCTCGCATGCGGCCCGGGCCAGCTCGGCGCTAATCTCCGGCACCCGTTCGCAGTGACCACCGGTGTAGGAGGATTTCTCATCAATGGCGCCTGCCACCAGCTTGATCATGGAATCCAGCAGGCGATCCTGGGCCTTGAGCAAATTCTTGTTATCCATCGTTACGGCCGCCTGGGAGGCGAGGGCCTCGACGAATTCGGTGATTTCATCGGAAAAGGGAATGGTGTGGCCGGTGGTGCGGTTTCTTGCATTAATCAGCAACAGGACGCCAATCACCTCGCCTTTGCGCGGTCGCAAGGGCACCGCCAGGCACGACTGAGGAATAAACTCCAATGTCCGGCCCAATTGAGTTAGCCAGGAAAAATCGAAATCCTTCGATTGCTCCATATTGGCCACATTCACTGTGCGCTCGGTCAGCGCGGTGTGACTGAGGAGATTGTAGTAGTCAGGCCGGCCGGCTTGGTCGTCACGCAATTTGATCGGTGCGTAGAAGGGAATGTCTTTGCCGGTCATGCCCCCGACATGCAGATCGATGGAGTCGATTCCCATGAGTTGGATGCGCAATTCGGCCTCATCGTCAAGCACGAACAGCAGACCGCCATCGGCAAAGGCGAGATCCTTGGCACCACGCAGCATCATTTCAATAAAACGGATATGACTGCGCTCGGCTGAGAGGGCAATGCCTAGCTCGACAAGCTTCTCCAGCTTGCCCTGGGCGGCGACCAACGCCTTGGTGCGCTCGCGCACCTTGTCTTCCAGATTCTCGGCATGCAGTGCCAACTGTTGATGCGCTTTGGTAAGCTCTTCCTGCTGGCTCTGGATGCGAAGATTCGCTTCTTTCAGGCGTTCTTCACTGCGGTCACTCATGCGCACCAGCCGACGCGAGCTTTTGAACAGTTTTTTGTAGGACGCAACGAGCTGCTCAAACTCGGTCCGGAAGTCGCATTCAGGGTTGTGTTGCTTAAGCAGAACCTCGGCGCGAGTCAGCGCCTCCTCTTCGTTCTTAAAAGCGGAAAAGTCGCTCATGATGACAGGGCTTCTCGGTTCGGAGAACAACAACAGGCCAGGCGCTATGCTTCCTTGGGCACCAGACTGAAATCGACGTGTTCCAAATCCTCGCCATACTCTTCGCCAAGCACTTCCATGTTGTCGTCGTCCGCTTCATAGATCCAATGCACCTTCACGGCGTTATTGCGGGCGGCAGTGGCGTCTAATAATTCAAACAGCATCATTAGTACCTTGGCCGTCGAGCTGTTGAAATAAATAAGTTCAAATTCAAAGGTGATGGTGGCCTCATCCAAGGTTTGGAAATAGTCTTCCAATTGATTCATGAGCGGACCGAAAAAGGCGTTGGTATCTTCGGGATACGCCTCGCCGCGCAAGGAAAAATAATGGCCATTGAAATCAAAATACACTTCTGGAGTGCGTTCGGTGGCTTCGATGCGAACATGATCCATTGTTGCTGTCCTTGACATTAAGCATAGGCGGTGATGGAGAAAAAGGTTCGGTCTGTGCTGATGTCGATGAAATCGTATTCAAATCCGCGCTTGGATTTGCGTGCGATATCAATGAAGCCGACCCCCGCCCCCTTGCTGCCCTCCGGGCTTTTCCCTTTGAGCGTTTGTTTGTAGAGCGTTTTTAATTCTTGGGCATCTAGCGCCTGGATGTGATCGAGGTTGGTTTTGAGCCGTTGCGCATCAGTGGGGCTGACCATATTGCCGCAAGCGACGAAAAAACTCTCCTGGTCGTTGGCGAGCTGCTTACGGCCGACGGATAAAATGCCAAAACGAAGCTCAAGCATGCTGTTGGCGGAAACCTTCGATTCCATCTGGCCGGAGTAACGAATGACGTTTTGCATTTCCTCAACAAAAATCGAAAAAATCCCGCGAATCACAGATTTGTCGGCATTTTCAAGCATCAATTTTTCCTTGATTGCCTTGCCAATACTGAGCAGAACATCTTCTGTCATATAGCCGCTATAGCAGAATAAGATGCCTTCCTCCTGGAGCACTTTACTTAAGCTGTAGATTTTGTCTGTTCTCATTGAGCGCACTCCTATTCTGCATTTTTCGCCAGGTATTGGCCGGTTGTTTTGTCGGTGCCAAGAATGTGGTTGATGAGCCAGTCCTTCAGAAAGGGGAGCATGGTGTCGGCCACTGTTGCATCGCCATCCAGATAACGTTGTTGCGCAGCCTTTACCTGTTCAGTAAGAGTGTCGTGTGCTTGTTTGTGTTGCATGAAAGACGGATCACCAGAGGCCTGCATTAAGCGCTCTTCGTGGCGAAAATGCCAGACGGTATATTCGAGTAGTTCCTGCAAAATTGTCTCGATCACGTCTTGTTGGTGTTTGGCGGCGATGGCGTCGTTCAATTGATTGACAATCTCCACCAAACGCTGGTGATCGTCGTCGATTTCTTCCACACCCACGCTGAGAGCGTCATTCCAATCAATTAAACTCATGTCGTTTTCCCCCTCGGGTTGTCGAGTATTGTTGTTTTACCATCAACAATAAAGCCAATCACGGAGACATCGTCACGACGCTTTTCCTCGCCTTGATAGACGGTGAGCGCCTCATGAATCCGCTCTTGTTGCTCCGCCATTGGCAGCGATTGAATGTCTTGTAACAACGCTATGAAACGCCGTTTGCCAAAGCCGCGTCGCTTGGGACCGCCGATTTGGTCAATCAAGCCGTCGCTGGTCATGTAGAACGCGCGCCCCGCCGAAATCTCCACGTCATGGTTGGTCAAATGGCCCTGACGCGGCAAGCCACGATAGCCGATGCCTCGCTTGTCGCCCTTGATTTCGCTGACCACACCGGCATCGACATGGAACAGGGAGAAACGTGCACCGGCAAAAACCAGCCGGGGCTGTTTGGGGTGGATATAGCACAAACCCAGCTCCAGGCCATCGTCCGACTCGCCTGCGTCGCTATCCTGGTTCAGGGCGTCCTGAATCAGGGTGTGGGTGCGTTGCAGCAAGGCGCCCGCATCGCCAGGGCGGGTCTCCAGGGTAGCCATCTCCAGGGCGCCATTGGCGATCAGGGTCATGAACGCGCCTGGCACGCCATGTCCAGTGCAATCTCCCAAGGCAATGAGCTTGCTCATACCCCAGGGCTTGCACCAATACATATCGCCGCCGACCCGGTCGCGCGGCTCCCAGAGGACGAAATGGTCGTTGGTGAGCGAACTCAGGCAGTCATCCAGCGGCAGAATGGAGTGTTGGATATGGGTCGCGTAATTGATGCTGCCGTTGATCAGATCCAAGGCGTCGTCGCGTTCCCGCTGGGTCTTAAGGCGTTCGGAGATGTCGTTGAAGGAAATCACGGCGCCCACTAATGTTCCGTCCCGACGCACCGGGGTGCTGTGATATTCGACCGGGAAGTGGCTGCCGTCCTGACGCCACAGCACCTCGTTGTCCACATGAAAGGACTCACCTTCGGTGCAGGATTTATACATCCAGCAGCCCTGATTCGGGTAACGGGAGCCGTCGGCATGGGAATGGTGGAAGAGCGCATGCGCCGATTGGCCGAGCAGTTCGGCTTCAGTGTAGCCAAGGTGCGCGGCGCATTGCGGGTTGACAAATACAATCTTGCCGTCAGTGTTGACGCCAAACACCCCCTCACCCACGGATGCGAGCAAACTGCGCACCCGTTGCTCGGATTCGACAATTTTGCTTTCCGCCTCTTTGCGCCGGGTAATATCGCGTATGGCGCCGACAAACAGGTGCAGATCCCCGATCTTGACTTCGCCCAGGGATAACTCCATCGGGAATTCGTGGCCGTCGCGATGCAGGCCCGTCAGCTCGATATGCCCCTGACCGATGGCGCGTTTTGTTTTCGTATTGAGATAGCGGGAAATATAGTCGTCATGGTGCGCACCGGTCCCTGGCGGCATCAACATCTTGATATTGCGTCCCAGGAGTTCCGCCGGCGAGTAACCAAAAATGGATCCAATTTCCAGGTTGACCGATTCGATACAGCCATCTGGAGTGATGGAGACGATGCCGTCGGCGACGTTTTCCATGATGCCATAAATGCGCGCCTGGCTTTCCTGGAGATCCCGGGTGCGGTCGGCCACCCTGGCTTCAAGGTTACGCGTGTAGTCGGCAATGGTCGCAGCCATGTCGTTGAATGAGCGCGCGAGATCGCCAATTTCGTCTTTCTGCGCTACAGGAACCCGAAAAGAATAATCGCCCTGCGCCATGCGCCGCGCTCCTTCGGTGAGTCCTAGCAAAGGTCGCACAATAAGCATATTTTGCCCAAAGACAAAAATTACCGCCGAGATGAGTAGCGCAGCGGCGAAGACCATCGCCAGCGTTAACTTTTCACGCACGCCAATAATGATTCGTGGATCAAAAATCGCCACGGAGTACCATTTCAACGGTGCGATATAGGTCATGGCCACCAGTTTTTCGCGCCCACCGCCAAAAGTAACCCCCTGTTCAGAGCGGGACAGGCCGTTTCTTCGCGCTCGGCGCGATCGAGAATGAGGTTCCCCGCTATGAGCGAAATGAACTAAGAAGGTCGCCGCTTCGCGTGTTTCCGCTTCCCGTGAAGCCTTGGCAAGCTTCGTCATCTGCTGGCGCAGTTGTTGACGATCGGCCTCTGTTGCCAGCAGTGCCCAGATTCCGGCATCCTTGGCAAGCGGCTGATTGAGCACTATGCGGGAGATTTTGTCGGGATCGGCATGGGCCTGGATCGCGCCACCGGCATCGATCATCATCGCGGTGACTTCTTCGCCGCCACGATTGATGAACTCGTCGATGAATTCGGCCAGCTGAATGCCGGTGCCCACCACCCCTAAGGTTTGATCCCCTTGCCGCATGCTGTAGTTCACCCACAGGTTTGTCACCCCAAGCTTGACGTTGTGGTCAACATTCCAGTTGTAGGGGGCGGGGTCGGCCAGGGTAGTGAAAAACCAGCTATCGTCGTCATCACTTTCCGACAGGGCGTCAATTACCTCGAGTTCGACCTGCGTTGTCGTTTTGTCGGCATAAAAGAAATGCCGCGATTCGGTGAGGGCGATGAAATAGGTCTGCGATGCAAAATTGTCGTGGAAATGCTGTAATTCCACGCGAGCGGCAGCGGCGTGTGCCGGATCATCCTCATTGACGGCCCAACGCTGCAACACCAGTGAATTGGCCATTTGTTTGGCCAGGGCGAGTTCTCGCGACACGGTGCTGAGCATCTTCTCATTGAGCCATTGCACATGATTTTCCGCCAGACGTCTTCCAAGTTCGATGGCAATTTGATGGCCGATCACGCTGAAGACAATCAAGGTCGCGCCGCCTACCACAAAGAACGACATTGCGAGAAACAACACACTCTTGCCGCGCAAACTTTGTAAAAACGCCCGACGTTGACTGCGCAGCAGCCAGGCAAAGACCAGGATGGCGCCAATAGCGACCACCACCAGCAATCCCAGGAGAATCGCTTCACCCGTGGTCAGCAGGATCTGCGGGGCTGCGGGCGCTTGGTGGCTAGCGGATGCGCCTGGATCTTCCGTCTTGGCGGCGGTTGAAATCCATTTGGAGAGTTCTTGTTGTTGCTCGCTGGGGCTGATCGCATCCAATCCTTTCTGCAAAATGGTATGCAGCACGGGTTCGTCGCGACGAGAGAACAAGTGCACCGGAAAGGCTGGAAACACGTCCTGACTGATGCCCTTGAGACCCGCCAAAGCGTTCTCACGCAGGCTTTGCTCGACAGCGACCTGGGCTTCGAGCAAGGCATCCGCCTCCCCATTGAGTACGGCATTGATGGAATGCAACAAACTTTGCGTTTCGATGATGGTGGCATGCGGATACTGTGCGCGCAGCTTGGGGATAGTGCCATAGCCCTTGACCACGGCAATTCGCCCGTGGGCCAGATCATCGATGTCACGCACTTTGCTGTCCTGGCGCACATAAATGAACTCGCGCATGCTGAAATAGGGCTTGGTGTACAGACCAAAGGTGGCACGTTCCTCCGTGTAATAAGTGGCCGGGAGCAGATCGATGTCATGATTTTTCAATCCCTGCAACAGCGTATCCCACACACCGCCAACAAATTCGAATTGCAAGCCGGTCTTTTCCGTGATCCGTTCCAAAAAACCGCCCGCTAAACCACCAGCGCGGCCATCCTTGCGCAAGAAAACAATAGGCGCTAACTCTTCAATGCCGACACGCACTTTATGGGATTGAATCCACGCGCGTTCCTCTTCACTGAGTTCCGCAATGATGTTTTTCTGGATCAGCGCGGGGGCAGAAAAATACTGGCGCACAACCGCCCGGCGTTCCTTGTCGGAAATGGAGGCCAGCGCCTTATCCATGATGTCGCGCAGGATGGAACGATCCTGTGGCGTGGCCATATACAGACCTTGCGCCTCTTGGCTGTAGAGGCCAACGACCTCAATCCCATGCAGCACATGCTTATCGATCAGATAGGAAGCGACAAACTGGGTGCCCACATAGGCATCCGCCTGGCCGGTCGAAACTGCCAATAATGCCTCCAGGGTGTTCTTTACAACATGCAATTGCACCCCGGCATGCTCCTTTGGCAACACCTCTTCGATCGCATAGCTTTTTTCCACCGCAACCCGGTGATTGGCCAGATCGTCCGCCGAGCGGATACCGGAATGGGCGGCGGCAAACACAGCGGTATAGAGGGGCAAATAAGGTTTCGTATAAGCCAGCTGCGCGGCTCGATTCTCGGTGTAATAGATATCCGGTGCGAGATCGACCTCGCCAGCGAGCAGTTTTTTAAGCAGTGAATCCCAATCGCCAAAGACGGGCGTCGTTTTCAATCCGACCCGTTCGGCGGCCATTTGCAGGAGATCGGCCGAGATGCCCAAATGCTCGCCATTTTCGTCCCGGTAATCGAACGGTGGCCAATTGGTCAAGGCCAGGGTGCGGATCTGCGGGTGTTCCTGAATCCAGGCGCGCTCCTCGGGCGTGAGTTGGAGACCCGTTTGTTGATTGTTTTCCTTTTGATCAACCGCATCCGGTGCAAACTTGGACACCAGCACCAATCTGGCCTGATCGTCGTTGTTGAGAATTGAGGCCAGCGAAGCGGAATGAACCTCAGTCTCTCGATCATGACTTTTCTGTTTTCGGGTCGCGAAATCATCGCGTTCCGGCAGGTAACGGCTCCAAGCCAAGTCAGGATTTTGGTGCGCCAGAAACTCCTCGTCTTTATCGAGCATGAAGACTTCAAACGCCGTTGAATAGGTCAGCAAACTCAGGAATCGCTCCATGATCAGATTGATCACGATGACGCCGCGAAAACCTCGTTCGGTGATGACGGGGGTTGCAACACGAAACGTCGGGCGAATTGGCGTTTCAATGGCGCCATGTTCCATGTTCAAGTCAATATTGGAGTGCCAGAGTGTGCCTACCGGCAGCGCTTTCACGGCTTGGAAATAGCGTTTGCTGCTTTTGTCCTGCAAGGCTTCAGGCGGCACGACTTGGACTTCCGTGCTCGCCTTGGGCCTGTCGATCCGAACTTGTTCGCGCCCTTGCGCATCAAGAAAGCGTACCTGCATGTAATCCGTATTGGCTGCTGTGATAGCGCGAAAAAATTCAATCAGCCGCGCTCGGTCCGTTTCACTATGACTGTCAGCATACTGGGTCGTGAACTCGCTTTTTGCCAAAGACAGCACTTGGCGATCAACGTTATGAACAAAATCCTCCAGAAGCTTCAGCTTAATGGTGATTTCTTCTTGCGCGCTGGCTGTGTTGGTATGCGTAGCGCCTGAATTTGCAGGAGAACTTGCTAAGAGCGGCGAGAACGAAAAAAAGAACACCAATGCTGTCAGGATGATAACGTAGAGAAATTGCGGGATTCGATTCATATTATTGTGTTAATGCGCAACTCAGTCACCGAATTTCGAAAGACATTGCCTCTTCTTCCGGTGACTGTATGTCCTTGCGCAACCAACAACACTGATGCGGGTCAATGCAGCGGCAGAACTGCTCGCAGCTTTTCATATCTGGAGCAGCCCATGGTGTGGCCTGAGAACCACACCGACTCAAGCAACTCCAGCAATATTAGTGGTCATCAGTATCAGGCGCTGCTGCTGGCGGTAACTCATCCAGCTCGACCAATGCTTCGACCTCAACCTGTTCCGCACCTTCCTGCGGGGTGAACACGAAGGCGTCAGCCGCCGGCTCGACCCCGGTTTTCCAATCGGTGATTTGCAGGCTGTACTGGGGGGCGCTATTGACGGTCTTGCTGGTGATGACCAGCTTGCGCGGTACCGGGTTTTCGCCCACTTCGACCCACAGTTGCCAGTCGGTATCCTGGTTGCGGAAGGCAAGGTGCTCGCATTCCACGCCGCCGATTACGCCACGGCCGATATGCTTAGCCTCCAACACGCCGGCGATCAGGGCCTCATAGACGTTCGACAGGAGCAGATCGGCGCCGGGAAGTGCGAGTCCCTGGCGGACGCGCAGGATATCGATCAGTGCATCGACGGTCTCCGGCCCCTCAAACTGGGTGTAGAGATGGCGTCCTTTGCCGAGGACGCTCACGCTCTCACCGTCGAAGACCAGCTCGACGTCGGCATAACCGCCGGTGCGACTGGCTTTCAGTTTGTCCGGCCGACTCAACAGCAGGGTGCCAGAACTGGCGAATTGGATCTTCTCGATTTCGGGCGTGATGATCTCGATTGCGCTATCGAAGCTCAGTTCGATGGTCTGCTGGCTGCTGACATAGTCGGCCATGGCCTTGAGGATGGCTTTGGCGTCATCCTCTTGGGCAACGGCCGCAGGCGTGGCGACAGCGAGCGCGGTGGTCAAGACCAGGCTCGTGAGTGTAGAGCGACCGACTTTGGTGGCTGTGCGGGTCAGAATGGATGTAATCGGCATGGTGGTGGTTCCTGAATTCGGTTGCGAGGCGTTCGGTTATTCCACTCGGACGACGACGTAGCGTCCACCGGATGCCTGATAGTAGGTGCCACCGCACTGGTGCAAGGCGGTACCTCCAATGACGACGTTGGTGCAGCCGCGCGGCAGCGTGGCGGCATAGACCGAGGTGGCGTAGATGGCACGGCGGGTGGTGCGACGAGCCACGCCAGCGTAACTGATGGGTGTGAGCGGCCGGCCAATCCGAGCTTGTGCCGAGGAGATGACCAGGTTGGTGTCAAGTGCGGTGTCCAGGGTTCCGCCTGCGATCATGGCGACCCCGACAATTAGAGAGGCTTTCATTGTTGTACTGAGCATTGGGCTGTTCTCATTCCGGAAAGGGTTGGAGGGAGTGCGAATGGCACGCTGGCCATTCGCGCTTGGTCAGGAGGGCTGAAACGCCCTCCTGGGTCCAAGGCATTATTGAATGCCCATTTCGGCCTTTTTCATGGCCTCTTCCAGTTTGGCGATGTCCTTCGGTGACAGCTGCGGACGGTTGATTTTGATGGTCAACGTGTCGAGCTCTGCCGTCAGCGGGAAAGGTGGCAGATAGTCGCTGTCGTCGATGCCGGTGAGGGTGTCTGAGCCGATATCGAAGCTCTCGTCCCATTGCAGGATCATCGGCAGCGTTTTCTCCATGCGCTGGGTGTCAACCACCTTGCCATCCACCTTCAAGGTGCCGGTGCCACCTTTGCCGACGCCATCAAAGCTGTTGTACGTCAGGGTGCCGAGGCCCATGCCGTCATAGGCGAAGTCAAACTCAATGCTGTGTTTGCCAGGAGTCAGCGCCTCCGCCCCTTGCCACTTCACCCACTCGAGGTTGAGCAGATTCCAGTTGAATACCGGCTTGCCGTCGAGCAGGTAGAAGCCCCAGCCGGCGAAACGTCCGCCGGAGGTAGCAATCATGCCCTCGGCACCACCTTCAGGCACTGTGATGTCGGCGGTGATGGTGTAGGAGGTATTGAGCAGGAAGGGGGCATCGCCCTGCGGAATGCCGGTCATCGGCCGGGTGTAGGTCAGTTCCGTGAGACCTGCGGTCAGACTCGGGCGCGGTGCCGCGACGCGGGCGGCCACCGAGGCATCCAGCGGGAACACCTGGTACTTCTCGGCTTCGGCGATGAACAGCTCACGCAGCTCCTTGACCTTGTCCGGATGCTTGTCGGCGATGTTTTCGGACTGGTTGAAGTTCTCGCTCAGATGGTAGAGCTGAAGGACCTGGTTGTTGAGCGGATCTGGGTTGGCGGGGCCGAAGGCATCCCAGGGCGCGCGGTCAACCTTGGTGCTGAGCAACCAGCCATCGTGATAGAGCGCCCATTGCCCCATCATCTCGAAGTACTGGGTCTTGTGGCGCGATGGGGCCTCGGCGTTCTCGGCGTCGAAGGTGTAGGCGAAGCTGGTACCCTCAATGGGCTTTTGCTTGATGCCGTCGACAACCTCCGGCGCGGGAATGCCGGTCACTTCCAAGAGCGTCGGCACCACGTCGATCACGTGCATGAACTGCTGGCGCAGTGCGCCCTTGTCCTTAATTCCTTTGGGCCAGGAAACAACCATGGTCTGGTTCACACCGCCGAGCCGCGAAGCGTTCTGCTTGAACCAGTCGAAGGGTGTGTCAAAGGCCCAGGACCAGCCGGCCGACATGTGGTTGTAGGCAAACTCGGTGCCCCAGGCGTCGTAGTACTTCATCTGCACGTCCACCGGCGGGCGCACGCCGTTGAAGAAGGCAACCTCGCTGAAGGTGCCGTCCGGACCGCCCTCGGCACTGGTGCCGTTGTCGCCGTTGATGTAGATGACCAGGGTGTTATCGAGCTTGCCCAAGTCCTCGAAGGCCTGGATCACGCGGCCGATCTCGTGGTCGTTGTAGGCGACATAGGCGGCGAACACCTCGACCTGACGGATGAACAGCTTTTTCTCCTCGTCGGTCAGCTCATCCCAGGGCTTGAGGATGTCCTTTGGCCAGGGCGTGAGCTCCTCGTCTTCGGGAATCACACCAAGCTGTTTCTGGTTTTCGAAGATACGCTCGCGCAGCTTCTCGTAGCCATCGTCGAACAGGTGCATGGCGTGAATCTTGTCGACCCACTCCTTGGTTGGATGATGCGGCGCGTGCTGGGAGCCCGGAGCGTACTTGATGAAGATCGGCTGATCCGGGTTGGTCTGGTGGATGCGGGTCATCCAGTCGATGGCGTCATCCGCCATGGCAGTGATCAGGTTCCAGGACGCCTCCTCGCCCGTCACCGGCCAGATCTCGGCCTTGGGGTCGGAGCGATCCATCTTCAGGTCGCCTTCGTGACCAACCCAGGGGTAGATCTGGGTGGTGTTGCGGAACAGGTTCGGCTGCCACTGGTTGGCATCACCACCGACGAAGCCATAGAAGTAGTCGAAGCCCATGCCGGTGGGCCATTGGGTGAAGGGACCGGCCTGGCTGGCCTGGTAGGTGGGCGTGTTGTGGTCCTTGCCGAACCAGCTAGTGGCATAGCCATTGTCGCGCAGGATGCGGCCAATGGTGGCGTTATCAACGCCAATCACGCTGTCGTAGCCGGGGTAGCCGGTGGCCTGCTCGGCGATGACACCAAAACCCACCGAGTGATGATTGCGCCCGGTGATGAGCGCGGAACGGGTCGGCGAGCACAAGGAAGTGGACATCATGCGGTTGTAGCGCAGGCCCTCGTTGGCAATCCGATCCATGCTCGGAGTCGGGATGACACCGCCGAAGGTGCTGGGCACCGCGAAGCCGGAATCATCGGTGAGAACCAGCAGGATGTTCGGCGCATCCTTGGGCGGCACCACGGTCGGCGACCACCAGGGTGTCGATTTCAAGGCATCGTGCTTGATCTCGCCCTGGAAGGGCGCCGGGGGTGGCGGCAGCTGGTCGCCGGCGATGCTGGCCTTGGCCGCTGGTGAGCCGGCCTCGCCTGAGATGATGTGATACTCGGAGGAACCAGCGTCTGTGTTGCCAGTTCCCGCAGTGCCGGTCTCGGCGCTGCCGGTAGCGATCCGCAGCGTCTGGCCGACCTGGATGGTGTCTGAATCGAGCTGGTTGCGGTCTTGCAAGGTCGCGACGGACAGGCCGAAGCGTTTGGCAATGTCGCCGAGGTCATCACCTTTGGCGACGGTGTAGGTGGATGTTGTCGCGTCGTAGTTGCCCTTGGCGTGAGTTCGAGCTCCAGTGTCCTCGGCCAGAGCACAGGCCATAAACATGAAGGAAACCAATACCAGCACAACGCTAAGCAGGACCCTTTGCGGCGGAGAATTCGCCTCGGTGTTCTGTTGCATGATTGTTCGCTCTCTGTGTGTTTGAAGGGTCCGGAAGACAGACGAGCTAAGCGCTGACGGCCATCCGAACCCGGGATGCTGCGGCCTAATGCTTCGTATCCATGAAGTCGTGCGCGCCTTGCTTGGCCTGCTCCTTGGCTTCTTCATGTTCCAAGGCTTCCTCGACTTCATCGACGATGACGGCTTCCTCGTCAAGGACTTCCGCCGCCAGGGCGTCGGCTTCGGCCGCCTCATCGGCTTTGATGGCTGCGTCTTCCAGCGCGGTCTCGGACTCCGCTAAAGCCAAGGCGCTGGAAAGTCCAAGGGCTGCGGTCAGGGCGGTTGTGGTTAATAGGTGACGAATCGACATGGTGACATCTCTCTTTGGTGAGGTGACGGATGTGGCGCACTTGCAGGTGCGCCGGTTGATGGCTTGGGCGTTATTCCTGGTTAGGGATGTAGGCGTAGGCCTTGGGTACACCCGCGCCTTCAATCGTGAAGGCCTGGCTGCTCCAGAAGCTGCCAAGCTTGGCTGTTTGACCGGCCGGATATTCACCAATGCGGCCACTGCTGTTGCTGGTGACCTCGAAGGTGCCGCTTCCCGGTGGCATTTGCAGGAAGACGGTACAAGGACTGGATTCGCAGTTCCCCGAGTCGCCTGGCGACAAGGTGATTTGGTCGAAACCGGAAATGGAGTTATCCCCGCTGCTTCCACCGGTGGATACACAAGCGGCCAGGAGCGGTAACAAGCCAGCTAAGGCTAGAGGCCAGGCAAGTTGAGATCGGACGTTGCGGCTGGATGCGCGGTAACAGTGGCTCATCGGTTGGGTCTCCTTATATAAGAGAATAGGGAAAGTGGACAGAGGCAAGCGAGGGGGCAGCCCGCCATATCAACGCAAAAACCGGCGGGGTGGAGGCAGCGGATACGGCCTAGTAGAGCATGCGTCGGCGCCACATCCGGCGGTTTGCGCCAGCGAAGGAAATCGGGGTGAGTGGCCGCCCGATGATGTCGATGAACAGTGACACCGCGCCACCGGTTGCCGGCAGTTGACCCTCCAGCACCTTGACGCGGTAGTTCAGATCAGGCCCTTCAAGACGCGGCTCGTGCAAGGTCAGGACGATATTGGCATCCTGCTTGCCCTCAAGAATGGCAAGATCCGCGTTGGGCGGATCTTGCTCAAAACTGTTGTCACCTTCGCTCCAAAAAGGAACGAACGCCTCTGTGGCCATGTGACCGGCAAGCCGCTCTGGCCGATCAGAAAACAGCACGGTTATCGGGCTAACGTCAACCAGGGTTAGCTGATCCCTGGCGTAGCGCATGCGTTGCGCACTTTGAACAAACAGAAATTGGGGTTGAGCCTCAGCCTCTTTGGCAACAGCCTGGTTTGCCGTTGACAGGGCAACGGGGGCAGCGGCAAGACTCATCAGCACCGTTCTTCGAGTGGTCATGGGATTCTCCTGCGGTGGGTTCGCTGGCGGGTTCGCGAGCGGGATTTACCAACTGAAGCTGACGCCAAGCCCGGGGCCATGCAACGTCATGTCAGCCTCATGCGAGTCAAAGTCGTAGGACAACGCCCGATAGGCGAGGGTCACATCGCCCCAGTCGAGCTGATAGCCGATTCCCAGCAGGGCTTGCCAGGTTAATTTGGAATCTCCCGTGCCAATGTCGGCGTAGAAGGGCACAAACCACTGGGTACCGGGAAACAGCATCTGGCCGCGCACACCGACAATGCCATCCCAGCCATCCTGATCCAGTGACACCTTGTTCTCGCGGGATAACCGATCGGCGGATCCTTGCACCTTGAGCTTGAGATCACTGTCCAGCGTCAGGTAGCGCGCACCGGCCATCAGATCGAGGGCCAAGTTGCTGCGATCAATGACCTGGTAACCGCCGGCCAAGGTCCAGACAGTGGCACTGAGATCTGTCTTCGCCTTGCGCTCAACCTGAGAAGCATGAAAACCATCCGGGCCCGTCACATTGCGCACCTTGGTCTCAGTGTTCCCGAAGCTGGTGTAAAGCACATCGGTGTAGATCGACCAGCGGCCCTTGCGTGCCTCCCCCATCGCCATGAAGGCCATGTTGAGATTGCTCAGGTAGTCACTTGGCTGTGTTGATGCGTTCAGGCTGACTGGACCCACCGTTGTGCCATCAGGCAGTTGCAGACCCGAGCGATTGATATCTGAGCTACCCTCCAGAGCGGGAAGCCACAGGTAGGGTGTGAGGCGAAATTCCCAGCCGCTGTCACCGCCGGTGGCGACTCCGACCGTAGACATCACCAGCAGGCACGCAGCCACGAAAAAGAAGGGGAAATGGCCCCGGGTGGGGGATGGGAACATGGGGATTCTCCAACGCATAGACAGGCTCGATTAAACGACCCTTTGTAGCCTATGGAAGCCTGGGTGAACATCATAATTTGCGACAACTTGCGCTTGACTGCGCGTCGCGCCACCTCCCGGGGGGTGTTCCTGACCACTGACGAAAAGCGTGCGAGAAGGGACCACTGCCGGCATAGCCAAGCGCGTAGGCAATCTCGCTGACCGTCAGCCGCGTATCGCGTAACAACTGCCGCGCCAGATCATAGCGTGCTTGGGCAAAAAGCATCGCAAAGGTCACCTTTTCTTCGCGCAGCCGGCGGTTGAGCGTTCTTGGATGCATAGCGAACAGCGCAGCGACTTCCGCCCGATCCGGTCCCTTGTGGCCAAGGTAGAATCCGGAAACCAATAGGCGTAATAGCACACGACGCACTTCGTCGGCGAAACCGATGTCACCGGTGCGGCCGAGGAACTCGAGATCCGACTTGGCTTTGGCATATCGGTGCTCGTCGGCATCGATACACAAACGCTTGAGATCGTCAGCCGGAAAAACCACTGCCGCCTGCTGTTCAGCAAACCGCAGCGGCGCACGAAAGTGCTCGCGAAAGGGGGTGATGTCCGCTGGGGGCGCGCGAAAAAACCGCACTTCGCTCGCACGCCAGTCCGGGCCGACAAGCTCACGGATCATATTCCAGGCGATGGCCAGCGCACCATCGTAGACATGCTCTGTACCCGTAACATCTGCACATACTAAAGTGTAACCAAAGAGTGCCTGATGACTGTCCTGGCAAAGATAAGGAATGGCGCCCCGGTCATGCAGATGCAGGTGCAAAATCAGGGTTCGCAAGGCCGTTTCGACACTGGGCGCATGGCGCATGGCACGACCAACGGGGCCGGCAACATTGAGCCCGGCATCCCGGCACAGCGTAAGCCCCGGATAAGCACAGGATGTATTGGCAGCGACATGCGCCAGCAAGCGACCGATGGAGCTGAATGCGATGGTGTTGTCCGGATCGCTGAACAACTCCGGAGTGCAGCCGCAGGCGTGAATAACCGCGTTCAGGTTCAGCCCTTCCCGGGCCATGAGTTGTGGCAACCCCAGTAGCGGGGCCATCCGCACCATGCCATCGGTCGCCAAACCCAAGGCGGCCAGCCGACAGGTTGGAGAAATTTCACGGCTCGTCATCACAGGTACTCCAAATACAATGTGCAGATGAAACCAAGAGTTTCTCAACACCGCAAGCGGTGGGGAACGGCCGACGTCGCCTGGGCCGCTTGACTCAAGTCAAGGCTACAGCCAAGCCAGTATCGCAGACTGCGGCCCTCACCCCACCACCGGAGTCTGTCCCATGTTTTGCAACCAATGTGAGCAAACCCATCGTCAATCTGCCTGTGTCAACAGCCCCGGCGTCTGCGGCAAGAGCGAGGATGTCCAGTCCCTGCAGGAACTGCTGATCTATGGGCTCAAGGGCATGGCCGCCTATGCCCATCACGCCCGGCGCCTGGGCCAGTCGGATGAAGCGGTCTCGGTCTTCATCGAAGAGGCGCTGTTCGCCACCATGACCAATGTCAACTTCGACGAAGACACCCTGCTCAACTACTGTCTGGAATGCGGCGAGAAAAATCTGCGCGTCATGCAGCTGCTCGATGAAGGCCATGTCGCCACCTTTGGCGCACCACGCCCGACCCCACTGCGCGAAGGCACCCAGGCCGGCCCCGGCATTCTGGTCACCGGCCATGATCTGCTCGATCTGTGGCAACTGCTCGAACAGGTGCACGGTACTGACATCCAAGTCTATACCCATGGTGAGATGATGCCGGCGCACATGTACAGCAACTTCCAGGAGCACCCCAATCTCGCCGGCCACTATGGCGGTGCCTGGCAGGAGCAGAAGAAAGAGTTTGCCGCCTTCCCCGGCCCCATCGTCGGGACCACCAACTGCGTGCTGATTCCGCCCGATAGCTATCGCGACCGTCTGTTCACTACCAATGCGGTGGCGGTGCCCGCTGGACAGCACATCACCGATGGCGATTTCAGCGCCGTGATCGACGCCGCGCGCAGCTGTCCACCGTGTGAGGAGCGCTTGGGTGCCGAGCAGCCGGTGGGTTTCCATCGTCAGGTGATTCTTGATCAGGCCGGCGCCATTCTGGACGCCATCAAGGCCGGCAAGATCAGCCAGTTCTTCGTCATCGGCGGCTGCGATGGCGCCGAGAAGGGACGCAACTATTTCACTAACTATGCCGCCGCCACCCCAGAGGATTCCTTTATCCTCACCCTGGGCTGTGGCAAATTCCGCATTCGCGATCATGTCTATGGCGAGCATCTCGGCCTGCCGCGTCTGCTCGACATGGGCCAGTGCAACGATGCCTATGGCGCCATCATGGTCGCGGTGGCGCTGGCCGAGGCGCTGGAGTGCAGTGTCAATGATCTGCCTCTGACGCTGGTGATCAGTTGGTTCGAGCAAAAAGCCGTGGCGGTGCTGCTGACGCTGTTGCATTTGGGGGTGAAGGGGATCAACCTCGGCCCGCAGCCGCCGGCCTTTATCACCCCAGGCGTCTTCGCCCGCCTGCAAGCGGCCTATGATCTGCGCCTGACTCAGGGCGATCCATGCGCCGACCTGCAACAGGCTTTGGCGGCCTGAACGCCCAGCGATCTCTCATGAACAGTCTCAGTCTGCGCGAACAATTGCTCTCAGCCCTGGGCGGGGCGGCGGGGATTCTGGCCACAGCGGCACTGGCGCTGTGGCTGTTCCCGGCGCTCGACCCGGCGCTGCCCTGGCTGATCGCCTCCATGGGCTCATCGGCGGTGCTGCTGTTTGCGGTGCCGCACGGGCCGCTGTCTCAACCCTGGCCGCTGATTGGCGGCCACCTGGTCTCGGCACTGATCGGCGTGGCCTGCGCCCGCTGGCTGGGCACCGATCTGTGGAGCGCCGCCGCAGCCGCCGGGCTGTCGATTGGCGCCATGCATGTGCTGCGCTGCCTGCACCCGCCAGGTGGCGCCACCGCGCTGACCGCAGTCATCGGCGGGCCATCAGTCACGACGCTGGGCTTCAGCTTTGTGCTGCTGCCGGTGTTGGTCAATGCCCTCACCCTGCTGGTGCTGGCAGTGCTGTGGAATGCCCCCTGGTCGTGGCGCCGCTATCCAGCGCGCTGGGCGCGGCGCACGCCACCGCCCGATCCCGACAGCCATCCGGCGCCGCTGGAGTCGCGCCATCTGGCTGCTGCCTTGCGCAGCATGGATTCCTTCATTGATGTCACCGAAGCCGATCTTCAGCGCATCTATGCCCTGGCCACTGAAGAAGCCCAACACGCCCGCAGCGCCGCCCCGCCGATTGTGGTGGGACAGGCCTACAGCAATGCCAGCTTCGGATCGGATTGGGAAGTGCGTCAGGTGCTGAGTCTGGATGAGACGGGCGATCCGCCCATGACGCAGGTGCGCTTCCGCCGCCTCGCCGGTGCCGGGCGCCGCTGCGAAGGCGAGTGCGATCTGGAGGCCTTTCGGCATTGGGCGGTACAGGCGGTTGAACGTGACGAGAATTCCTGGCGGCCGGTGACGTAAGACACATAGTGAAAGACCCCCTAAATCAGAGTCCGAAACATTTTCCTTCCAGAAGTTCAAGCAATTCGGTACGCGATAGACCGTGATGCGCAGCGACACAGTTGAGAATCGACGAGAGGGTGCCAATGCGCAGAGGGTCATGTTTGGGGATCGTGACATGGTGCTGCCCATCACGATGCGTAGTCAACCGAACATGACTACCTGTTTGCCGTGTTGGCTGGTAATCGAGCCGTTCCAAGCGCTTGATCAGATCTTGACCGGAAAGGTCGCGCGGCAACCTCACGCCGCCATGGCCTCCTCTCTGGTGATATGCAAACGGATTAAGGATGGTTTGTCCGCTGGTTCAAAGTGACACGAAACCGCATCCCGAACCGACATGCGCAAGGCCGGCAAATCATCCGCTTCTGTGAAAATATCGACATCGACGGCATGCGCCACATAACCCCCTTCTGGTGATTCTTCGACAATAAAATGAATTTCGCTCATGAATATTGATCCAAGCTTACAGTTTTATTTGTCAAGAGGAACATTAATATCCTTTGCGTTGATTGGCAATAAATATTGCTGGATCAGATCGCTGCCTCCAATAAGGCGATTTCATCTTCGCTCAGGTCAAACAGCTGATAAATAATGCGGTCGATTTGGGCTTCAGCAGCGGCGATGTCAGCGCTCAGGCGCTGGATGGCCTGGCGGTCGCGGGTGATCCAGTCTTCCCAATCCCAGCGCTCGGCGAGTGGAATGTCCTGCTTGAAGGCTTTGTTCACCTCGGCGCGGAAGGCGGCGAAGTCGGGCAGTGTCCACCATTGCTGAAGTTTGGTGGTCAGTTTGGGTTCGCGCTTGGGTGGGCAGAGGTCGGGAATGCGGCGGATGAGGGCGTTTTGCAGACGTGCACGCTTTTCGGCCGATTCGGTTGCTCGGTTGCTCTCTTGTTCCAGCGCAGTCCGAATTTCAGTTGACCATGCCGGAATTGGCAAAGTTTCGACATATTAAACCCGCAGCTCATGGTAGCCGCCTCGAACGGGCGGACTCATTGAGGATAGAATGAACCAAAGAACCCGGCTGTTCAGCAGTGCCAGTAAGCTCTTATCAGCCGTGGGAATCAGATAGGATTTGTCGTTCGAGAACGCGCCACAGGGTTCAAACAGAAAATTGCGCTCCGCGTTGAAATGTGGATAGCTGATCTTTGGTGCCGCAAAATGCGGCGCATAGGCTTCCTGCGCCTGCTGCAACTCAAACCATGCCTGTTTGGTGGCGCGCTTTTCCAGTGACTCTCGAAAAAGCAGCAGCCAGTCGCGGATGGCGGGATAGTCGTCGATGTTGATTTTATTCTTCGGAATGTAGATTAACCACAGCCCGCGCGGCTCGGCCCGCCAGCGTTTCAAGTCCTTGCCTTCCAAAAAAGGCTTTAGCAACGCCGCCGAACGCGGATCCTCGGCGCACAGCCGCTCCTTGGTCGGGGTGTCGATCACGAAGGCTTTGTTCAGCCCGGATACAACCCCACGCAGCGGCGCGCCATAGACCTCCTTGAGCGTCTTGCGCCCGGCGCGGATTTTCTCGCGCAGCGCACGCAGGGCCGGGTTTTCCAGCTCCCAGGAGCCAGACCCCAGAGCGGCCTGTGGATAGGGGCCGGCGGCGGCTTCCCAGGTGGCGAGAAAATTGGTGTCCGGCAGCGCCTCCAGCTTCCAGAAGCGCAGGGCGTGATCCGCTGGCGGCGCGCCCTTTTTCATGGTCACAATGGCGGGATAGGTGGTCACGCCCGCGAACACTTGCAGATCGCCGAAATCGACCACGCTCTCAAGGGTCGCTTCACGCAACAGATAGTCACGCAATGGCTGGCCGGAGCCGGTCTTAAAGAAGGTGTTGGAGGAAATAAAGCCCAGCCGCCCGCCCGCTTTGAGCAATTTCAGCCCGCGTTCGTAGAAATAGCAGTAGAGATCGGCGCGGTCGGAGACCACCTGATAGTGCTGTTCCAGATAGGGCTTGAGCACTTTGAGAAATTCCATGCGCACATAGGGCGGATTGCCCAGCACAATGTCGAAGCCACCCTCGACCATCACCTGGGGAAAGGCCGCCACCCAGTCGAAACCCCGCCCCAGGTAAGCCCAGCGATCTGCATCAATCAGGCTGTCGCCGACGCGG
The DNA here is from genome assembly GCF_016583795.1 of Rhabdochromatium marinum. GTDB lineage: Bacteria > Pseudomonadota > Gammaproteobacteria > Chromatiales > Chromatiaceae > Rhabdochromatium > Rhabdochromatium marinum. The sequence continues at coordinate 44,892 of NZ_NRRS01000024.1, forward strand.
AGAGTGCCATCCAGACTGTCAAGCAGCTTGCCCTGCCGCGCGGTCTTGAGCCACAAGGAGAGCTTGGCAATCTCGATGCTCTCGCTATTCACATCCACGCCAAACAGATTGTTGGTCAAAATCTCGCTGTCCGGATCGAGGAGATCGTCGGTATAACCGTCTTGACCGCGCAGCTCGGCAATTTTGCGGTTGACGCGCAGCAGCTCGGTTTTCATGAACTCCAAGGCCATGATCAGGAACACGCCCGAACCACAGGCCGGATCGACAATGCGCAGGGTTTTCAGGCGCGCGCGGTAGGCCTCCCAAGCCTCTCGCTCAGCGGTTTTGCGCCGCCAGGGGATGGCGCTGTAGTCGGACAGATCGGCCCCGGCTTTGGCATGATCGCGCACGATGGCGGCAAAGATCTCCAGCAAATGCGCACCCAGGGTCTGGGCAACGATAAAGCGCGCAATCAGATCGGGCGTGTAGACCACTCCATCGCGCTTGCGCCGACCACTGGTGCCGCTGGCCTTGGCCGGTTCCGGGGCGGACTGCACCGGCGCCTCGCCGCGCGCTTGGGCTTGCAGGCGTTCCACATCAGCAATCGACTGCTCGAAAATATGCCCAAGCACCGTGACCGAGACCTCGGAGGCAAAGTCGTAGTCGCCAAGCCGCTTGAATTGCTCGCACAGCGCATCAGGCAGGCTCAGTGCGTCGATGCGTGGATCAGATGCGAACAGTCCGCCGTTGTAGGCAGGAATGTTCAGCGCCGCGCTGCCCTGGTCAATGGCACGAAACAGCCCGGTGAAGTTCTCCCACACCGGGCGCGGATTGTAGGGATCGCGTTGGCTCCAGGCGCTGTTGAGGCTGTCGTGCGGCAACAGGTTGGTGTCCTCGGCAAAGGCGATGAACAGCACCCGGTCGAGAATGGTTTGTGCCACGGCAATGGCTGCCAGCGCATCAATGCCGCTGTCAGCCGCGCGCACCGCGTTGATCAGCTCCAGCCGCAGGGTCTTGTAGTCCTGATAGAGGCTGTCGGTAATGTCGCGATCTTCCTGCCGACTGGCGGCGAGCAGCGCCAGCGTGCGCCCGCCAAGCAGATTCTTGGCGCCGAGCAGTAACCGAAAACGGGCGTATTCCTCGGGTTCGGTCAGGTGTTCGAGCCAGAAGACCTCATAGGCGGCGGTGCCCTCGCCAAAGCCATAGAGGCGCAGCTCGACCATGTTAGATACCAGTACCCATTTCACACCGCGTGCGTGCATGGCATATTCCCACGCCTGCTGCACCGGGCTTTTGTGCCGCCCTGGCATGATGGCGTCGAGATCGCGGGTGGTGGCGCCTTTCAGCTCGAACGGGGCGAGAATCTCCGGACGCTCGCCGCCAAAATGCCCGAGCGCGAGATCGACGCGCCCGTGCAGAATGCTGTGCTCAGCCGACAGGCTGTAGGCCGCGCCACTGGCCGGCCCGCGATAGCCCAGCACGCCCTCGACAATGCGGGAGGTAAACTGACTGTGCAGCGCGGTTTCCTTTAGCGAGCGAATGCGCCCGTCGCGAATCATCCCGGCCCAGGCGCTCAGAATCTCCAGGTGCTCGGGCGGAATGGCTTGAAGGTCGAGATGGCGGGCGAGGGTCTTGGGATTGAATAAATGCAGGGGTTATTCCTCACAACGTGCCAAACTCAATGTTCGTTTGGCTGAGCAAGCCCGCAATTGACAACCTGGTACTGCAATCATTATGGGCAGGGTTTGGAGAAAATATTGCCCGTGAAGACCTCTGCATCCATGCCACCAAGAACCGAGCCATTGCCGTTGGAGACGCCATGAACCAAGGCATCACCGTTTGCATCCAGTGTGGCAAGCAGCGAATTGTGCGACACATAGGGAGGTTCACCCGGAAGAGTGACGACCCAATCGAGCAGCATGTCATATTGGCCATCTTGGAAGACAACCACTCCCTTGACCGGCCCGCTATTAAGAAGCATTCCATTGACCAGAGTTCCAGTGCCGACCAGGCTAAAGCGACCATTATTGATGCGGCTGACTGCAAAGCGCGCTTCCCCTTGAACACCGCCAAACAAGCTAAGATCGAGATCCCAGCACCGATCACCGATATAGTTTTCCGCCGTTGCCGTACCAGCCCCCAGAATAAACAAAGTCAACACGAAAACGAATGCTTTAAATGCCTTGTTCATTTTTCTCTGCCCTCATCTCGCTTAAGAAGTTATCGCATAGCATAAGGTTTGCTAAGGTGTGCCTCAAGCGACGCAGCGACCAAGACCGGCAAATATTAATGCCTGCACCGCTGAGATTCAGGATAATAGCGCCCATTGGCCTCTGGAGCCCAGACAAGCCGTCAGTAAGTAACGAGGTGCTATATGAAGAACAATGACCTGGAAGACTACATCATCAACCTGGCCGAGTTGGTCGGCTTCGACCTGGAAGCCGGTACCTGGAGCAATGAACCGACGCAATTACAACAGAGCGTACCAGGGCTGCCCATCGCTCTGTCGCGTTTGTTTCTGGCTTTGCGCTGCGCGAACCCGCAAGACAGTGGACGCTGAGTTCCCTGGCCAGAACGGCGCGTCACCCGCCGACATGAAAAGGGTTTACGGCAAGCCGCATGCTGTAGCTGCACATGCTACAGGTGCAAGGCCATGCCTTCTTGGGGTATGGTGAGCGGATGGACCCCATGCTCAATATCGCCATTCGCGCCGCCCGCAGTGCCGCGCGCATTATCATGCGTTCCTTTTACCGTCGCGACGAGTTGACGGTCACGGCCAAGGATCGCAACGACTTTGTCAGCGAAGTGGATCGTGCCGCCGAGGCGGCCATTATCCAGGAGATTCGCGGCAAGTTTCCCCATCACGCCATCCTCGCCGAGGAAAGCGGCCAGCATGCCGGCAATGAGTTCGAGTGGATTATCGACCCACTTGACGGCACCACCAATTACCTGCACGGCTTTCCGCAATTTGCCATTTCCATCGGCTTGCGCCAGCGCGGGCTAATGCAACAAGCCGTGGTCTATGATCCGCTGCGCGAGGAACTCTTCACCGCCAGTCGCGGCGGCGGCGCGCTGCTTAACGACCAGCGGCTGCGGGTTAGTTCGCGGCGCGATCTGCGCGGCGCCCTGCTCGGCACCGGCATTCCGTTTCGCGATTACAGCCAGATGGATCTGTTTCTGGAGACGCTGCGCGTGCTGGTGCCGGATACGGCCGGCGTGCGCCGCCCCGGATCAGCGGCGCTGGATTTTGCCTATGTCGCCGCCGGGCGCTTGGATGGTTTCTGGGAGTTTGGGCTGTCGCCCTGGGACTTCGCCGCCGGTGCGCTCCTGGTGCTGGAGGCTGGCGGCACCGTGACGGATATGGACGGTGGGGATGGTTTTTTTGACACCGGCAATGTGGTCGCAGGCAATCTGCGGGTGCATCAGGGAATGCTGGAACGCCTCAAGCCCTTGCTGGCCGGACGGCGGGGGGCTTGATGTCTGAGGCAATGTCGATGTCCTGTGCCATCACCGGCTCAGGCGGCAGTGGCGCAGTGACAGCCGGTTCCATGATCCTGGAAGCAGCGGCTCGCGCCGGCCATTATGGACTCATGACACGCTCCGCCGGTCCGCAGATTCGCGGTGGCGAGTCGGCCGCCATGCTACGCTTCGGGCCCCAGCAGATCACCTGCATGGGAGACAGCTTTGGCATCCTGGCCGCGCTGGACTGGGGCAACTTCAGTCGCTTTGCCGGGGAGATTCCACTTACCCCTGCGACCCTGATTCTGGCCGATCCCGATGCCGGCCAGGCACCCGCTGAGCTGGAACCCTATCGTCCGCAAATCCACTGGATTCAGCTACGCGAGCTGGCCGCCAGCCGCGCGGGCGGGCGCTTCAATATGGTGGCGGTTGGTGCCATCGCCGCTGCGGCGCAGCTGCCACTGGCAGCGGTATTGGAAGCCGCCACGGCCACACTGAGCCGCAAGGGCGCCGAAGTCGTCGCTGCCGCACACGAGTGCATCCGCATGGGCTATCAGCCGCCCTCCGCCGCCGGCGCACAAGTCGACGGGCTGGCGACCACCACGAGCGCCCCAGACACTTCAGTAGCCGCAGCCCCGCCGCAGCGCTGGAACATCAGCGGTAATGAAGCCGCCGGCCTGGGCGGCCTGCGCGGTGGCGTGCGCTTTGTCGCCGCCTACCCCATCACACCGGCTACGGAAATTCTTGAGTGGCTGGCGCCGCGTATCACGCGTCTGGGGGGCAGCCTGTTGCAAGCCGAGGATGAGCTGGCCTCGATCAACATGATCATTGGCAGTTCCTTCGGTGGCGTGCCGTCCATGACGGCGACCTCCGGACCCGGGCTGAGCCTGATGATGGAAGGACTGGGTTTGGCGGTGGCCAGCGAAACTCCGGTGGTGGTGGTCAATGTGATGCGCGGCGGACCCAGTACCGGCATCCCGACCAAGTCCGAGCAGTCGGATCTGAACATCGCGCTCTACGGTTTGCATGGTGATGCCCCGCATTTGGTGCTGGCCGCCCTGGATATTGCTGACTGTGTGTTAACGTTGCACTGGGCGACACAACTGGCAGAACAGTTGCAAAGCGTCGCCATTGTGCTTTCGGATCAGTTGCTGGGGCAATCGCGCGCCATTATCGATCCGCCCGACACGCCAGAGTTCAACCTTGGCCGGCGTCTGGCAACGCCACCTGAGGCTGGTCAGGAGTATCAACGCTATCAGCTCACGGCCGAGGGTCTGTCGCCAATGAGCCGGCCGGGACAGCCGGGACTCAGCTATACTGCCGATGGGCTGGAGCATAACCAGGCCGGCACCCCGTCAAGTCTTGCCGACGACCACGCCACGCAACTTGCCAAACGCCGCGACAAGCTGACCGGTTTCGCCCCCGGTCCGCTGTGGGCCGAGATCACCGGCAGCGGCGAGCTGTGTCTGCTGACCTGGGGGTCCAGTCATGGCGCCGTGCTGGAAGCTGCCGAACACCTGACGGCCCAGGGGCGCCCTACGCGTGTCATCGGCTTACGCCTGATCGCGCCCCTGCAAAGCCAGGCTCTGCGCGCCGCGCTGGCTGGCACCCAGGTCTGGGTGGTGGAGCTGAATCAGGACGGGCAGCTGTACCACTACCTGCGCGCGGCGGCCGTGCTGCCAGAGGGCACCAAGGCCTTGGCCCGCCCCGGCCCACTGCCCTTGCGCCCGGCGGAAATTATCCGCGCCATTACGCAGGAGTCAGCCCATGACCAGTGTTAGTGCAGCACATTCAGCCAAGGACTATAAGTCCGAGGTCAAGCCGGTCTGGTGTCCGGGCTGTGGGCATTTTGGCGTGCTGGCCGCCTTGACCAAAGCCTTTGCTTACCTGGAGTTGCCCAAAGACGAGGTGGTCACCGTCTCCGGCATCGGCTGCTCGTCGCGCATCGCCGCCTATCTGGATGGTTATGGCTTTCACGGCGTGCATGGGCGTGCGCTGGCGCTGGCCGCCGGACTCAAGGCGGCGCGCCCGGAGCTGACGCTGGTGGTCGCCGGTGGCGATGGCGATGGATTCTCCATTGGCGGCAATCATTTCTTGCACGCCTGTCGGCGCAATATGGACATGACCTATGTGGTGATGGACAACGAAGTCTATGGCATGACCAAAGGCCAGGCTTCCCCCACCACTGAGCCGGATTGGTCGCACAGCAAGCTCACCCCGCGCGGCACCGGCGTACCGCGCTTTCAGCCCGCTGCTATTGCGCTGGCGGCTGGTGCCAGCTTCATTGCGCGCGGTTTCGCCGGCGCGCCCAATGAACTGGTGCGTCTGCTGGTACGGGCACTTGAGCATCCAGGCTTTTCCATGGTACAGGTGCTCAGTCCCTGTCAAACCTACCGTCCGGAACAAAAAGCCTGGAAGCAGGCGGTGCATCCGGTTGAGGAACCCGCGCCAGCGGATCCGAGCGAAGCGGCACGCCTGATTCAAAGCGATGACGGTTTGGCCTTGGGCGTGCTGTATGCGCAGCGCTTGCCGGTTTATCAGCCCCGCAATCGTGTCGAGGCCGAGCTGGCTGATCTCGAAGCGGAGTTTCTGTTGTCAACTACCCCGCCCTAAAGGGCGGAGCTTGTGAAGGCAAGCTGGGTTGACCAGGGAAAGCGGTATCCAGTCCGCTACGTTTACAACAGGTCGTTAAGGCTCACCGGCGGATGCTTCCTCAGTCCGCCGCTCTGAAAGGTCAGGATCATGCTGGCGAAAGGCAAAGCGCCGAAGGTTTTGATCGCCGCCGCGAGGTGGGAGCCGGTTGTAGACATTCCCGAGGGGAGCGTACCGCAAGGCACCGTCACAAGGCCCGTAAGGGTGCTGATAATCGGAGAACACCATGGCCGTTTTTGTACTGGATAAGAAAAAACAACCCCTGATGCCCTGCTCAGAGAAGCGGGCGCGGTTGCTATTGGAACGCGGGCGGGCCGTGGTGGTGCGGCTGCATCCCTTTAGCATCCGCCTGAAAGACCGCATCGGCGGTGACACCCAACCGCTGTGTTTTCAGCTCGACCCCGGGAGCCAAACCACAGGCATTGCCCTGGTGCGCGAAGACC
>NZ_NRRS01000025.1 GCF_016583795.1 Rhabdochromatium marinum
CGCGACGGGTGCGATTGAGGAAGCGCGGCGCCCGGTAGCGGGTTTTGCGGTGGCGTCTCGCGCGACGGAAGTTCCGGCGGGTTGTCAGCGCCTCACGAATCCGGGCGCCACGATGGGTCAGTTCCGCCAACCACAGCACAGGCGCGTCTCGGTACACCTCACCCGTGTCGGGGTCGATACGCTCAACATCGCGCACCAATGCAATCCCTGTGGTCTTGCTGCCCGGATCGAGCGATAGGCGCAGCGGCTGAGTCTTACCGCCGATGCGATCCTTGAGCCGAATGGTGAAGGGAGCCAGACGCACCACCACGGCACGTCCGTGCTTCAGTAACAGCCGCGCGCGTTTCTCCGTGCACGGCATCAGCGGACGCTTCTGTTTGTCGAGGACGAAGACAGCCATTTCAATTCCTGCCCTTACGGGCCTGGTGACGGAGCCTGACGGCTCGCTCCCCTCGGGAAGGTCGGCAACCGGCTCCCGCCTGGCGGCGGCGATCAAAACCTTCGGCGCTTTGCCTTTCGCCCGCATGATCCTGATCTTCCAGAGTCCGGGACTGAGGAAGCATCCCGGAGTGGGTCTTGACGACCTGTTGCAAACGCAGCGGATTTTCACCGCTTTCCCTGGTCAACCCAGCTCTTTCAAGCTCCGGCCTTCAGGCCGGGGTAGTTGACCGATCCTCAGGGTGCATAACGCAGGGTGACGAACAGCGTTCGCCCCGGCTGATTGTAATAAGCCGCTGTTTCATACGACTGATTGAACAGGTTTTCAAGGCGCCCCTGCAACCACAGCGTGCGGCTAAAAGCATATTGAGCGCGCAGATCCACCAACGTAAAGCCATCGAGCCGGGTCTGGTTGGCAAAATCATCATAGCGGCGCCCAGCATAGGTCAAGGTACCGCCGACCGCGAAGCGCCCCAAGTCCCGATCCGCATCCAAGCGCAAACTCTGCTGCGGACGGCGCGCGAGCTGCTTGCCATGATTGGCACCCGGTGACGTATTAAGCGGATCGAGCAGGGTCAGATTGGCCATTAGATCCCAGTGGGCCAGGCGCGCGCTAGACCACAGCTCCAGACCCCGAATGCGCGCCGAATCGAGATTCGCCGGCGCCGAGGTGGTGGCATCAAAGGCAATCAGCTGATCGACATCGGTCTGATACAAGCTCAGCCCCCAGTCGCCCCAGGGATGCAAACCATTGAGCCCCAGCTCGCCGCTCCAGGCGGTTTCCGGATCGAGATCCGGATTGCCAAACCCCGGATAATACAGCTCATTGAAGGTGGGCGCCTTAAAGGCCGTGCCCCAGGAGGCGGTGAGCTGCCAACCATTGGCCAGCCAATAGCCCCACCCCAGGCTGCCGGTCGTGTAACCGCCAAAGGCCTGGTTGTCGTCATGGCGCAGGCTCAGGTGCAAATCCTGGGAGCCAAATTCGCCCAGATACTCGCCAAAGACCCCGAGATTGCGCCTGGAGTTCTCGGTATACTCAGGTTCGGTATCGATCCGATCACGCTGATAATCCAACCCAAATCCCAATTGTTGTCCGCTGGCCAGGCCGAGATGATTCACCCAGCTCAGACTGTCGCGGCGCGTGTCATAGTGGTTGACTTGATCCGCATCGAAAAAAATTCTCGAATTGTCCCAGGTGCGGGCCAGTGACAGCTGACTCGACCACGACGCCAGCGGACGCAGCGCCAGATTCACCCCCGCCACTTGCAGCAGAGTTCGGTTGTCATTGCCGGCATAGGGACTGCCGTCATACTGGGTATCGCCGGTGGAGCGCAGCGCATGGATGTCCACTTCCAATGCCTCTGAAAAGCGATAGCCCGCCCGCAGCGAGGCATTGTCGTTGCGATAGCCATCGCGATCCGGCTGATCGACAAAGCAGCCGGCGAGATTCGCGACGCCGGTGCAGGCATTAAAGCCTTCGCTGCGCTCAACACCCAGACCAGCATCGAACCAGACGCCGGCGTGGCCGCCCGACAAACCAAGATGCCCCTGCAGCGACTGATAAGTGCCGGCACCAACCGACAGGCGCGCCTGGAGCGGGCCCCCGGTGGTACCATCAACGCCCTTGCGGGTAAAAATCTGCACCACGCCACCAATGGCCTCGGAGCCGTACAGGCTGGAGCGCGGACCGCGCACCACCTCAATGCGCTCGATCTGTTCAACCGGGATGTTCTGCCAGGGCACCGACCCCAGGGTGGCGGACCCCACCTTGACCCCATCGATCAGCACCAGGGTGTGATCAGATTCGGTGCCACGCAAAAACAGCGACACCGGCTGGCCGGGGCCGCCGGAACTGCTCAGCGCCACCCCCGGCAGACCACGCAACACATCGGTCATGGTGCGCGACTGGCGCTGCTCCAACTCGGCACGCTCAATGACGGTGACCGAAGCCAATGTCTGCTGAGTGGTTTCCGGCATGCGCGTCGCCGTGACGACCAGCGGATCAAGCGTGGTGGGATCTTCGACCGCTGCAAGGGTCATGATGGGTAGGATCGTAGTGGGTAAAGCGCTCACCAGCGCAACGGGCAGCCAGCGCCCGCCAAAGGAATGATTCATGGAGTTTTGGTCCCGCCCCGCGCTCCCGCTGGGGCTTTTGATACCGACATGCCTGGACGGCATCACGCCTCAAGGGGACACAAAAACGCCGCCATACCCCGAATGCAGGCCGGTCTCCGGGCTCTCGAGCTGGAACAAGTCCGACCAGGACAAGTCCGGATGGCGACGCCTTCCCATCGCGCCGGTTGTTACACCGGCTACCACAGTGGCCTCGGTCACCATCGCTGCTCGACTACCGTTGCGGGGGCAGCGCCGGAGTCGCGACAGGTCATATCGCTGAACCGGCTTCCCGTTTCAATTCGCGCTGCAATGCTCTCAGCAGAGTGCGAATCACCTAGCATCCATAGGGTTTTAGCCTAAGCCTTGGGGGTGTTGGGCGTCAAATGCCCTGCCCCGCCAATCGCTGCAACCAGTACTCCAGCAAGGCCAGTTGCCACAGCTTGCTGCCCTGGATGCGGGTGTGATGCTGATCGGGGGCGTCGAGCAGTTCATCAATCATCGTGCGGCGGTAGAGTCCGCGCTCGCGACAACTCTGTGAGTGCAAAATATCGCGCATAAAGTCGAGGAACTCGCCGCGCACATATTTGAGCGCCGGCATGGGAAAATAGCCCTTAGGCCGGTCGATCACGGCATCCGGCAGTCGGCCGCGCGCCACCTGTTTGAGCAGGAATTTGCCGTCATCCTGCAATCTCAGCCCCGGTGGACAACGTGCGGCCAGTTCCACCAGATGATGATCCAGGAAAGGCACCCGCGCCTCCAGCCCCCAGGCCATGGTCATGTTATCGACCCGCTTAACCGGATCATCGACAATCAGGGTGGTCACATCCAGGCGCAGCACGGCATCAATGATTTCATCCGCGTCCGGTTCGGCGAGCTTGGCTGCCAACAGCGCCTCGGTGTAGTCATCCCCGGCATAGGGCGCGGTGACCAGGCGCAGATACTCGTCATGATCGCGGTCGAAATAATGCCGCCGCAGCCGATCAACCGCTGAGCCTTGCGTCTCGGCGGCGATGCGCGGATACCAGAAATAGCCGCCGAACACCTCATCGGCGCCCTGCCCCGACTGCACCACCTTAATCTCGCGCGACACCTGCTCGGCGAGCAGATAAAAGGCCACCGCATCCTGGCCGAACATGGGCTCGGCCATGGCATCAACCGCCTCGGGCAGCCGTCGCAGCACCTCGGCATTGGGCACCAGAAAGCGATGATGGCGGGTGCCATAGCGCGCCACCACCTGATCGGAATAGAGAAACTCGCTGCCGGCCTCCTCAGGTGTGTCTTCAAAGCCGACCGAGAAAGTCATCAGATCACGCGCGCCGGCCTCGGCCAGCAGCGCCACCAGCAGACTGGAGTCCAGCCCACCGGAGAGCAACACCCCAACCGGCACATCGGCGATCTCCAGACGTTTGCGCACCGCCTGCATGAGTTGGTCATAAACCGCCGCAACCCAGTCCGACTCGCGGCGCGCCACCCGCTCGCGGGTTGCATTCAGGCGCCAGTAACACGCACCCTGCTCGCGCCCCTCGGCATCGATTCGCAGCCAGTGCGCCGGTTCCAGCTTGCGCACGCCTTTGAGCACGGTACGCGGCGCGGGCACAACAGCATGCAAGGTGAACAGATGATGCAGCGCTACCGCATCCAGTTCAGTATCCACCTCACCGCCGGCCAGCAACGCCTGGGTGTTGGAAGCAAAGCGCAGGCGGTGCGCATCGCGCGTCCAATACAGCGGTTTAATCCCGAAGCGATCCCGCGCAAGGAATAGCACGCGCCGGTTGGCATCCCAGAGCGCAAAGGCAAACATGCCATCCAGGCGCGCCACACAATCCTCACCCCAGGCGTGCCAGGCTTTCAGGATGACCTCGGTATCCCCGCCGGAAAAGAACCCATAGCCCAGGTCGCATAATTGCGCCCGCAGGTCCGGGTAGTTGTAAATCGTGCCATTAAACACCAGCGCCAGTCCCAGGCACTGATCCACCATCGGCTGATTGGCGCGCACCGACAGATCGATAATCGACAGCCGTCGATGCCCCAATCCCAGCGCGCCATCGCTGTAACTGCCGCCATGATCCGGCCCGCGCGGCGTAAGCCGCTCCATCATGCGCGCAATGCGCCCCAGGTCCGCTGGCGCCCCGTCGAAGTTCAATTCACCACAGATTCCGCACACAATCAATCACCCGCAAAGCTCGATCCACCGATTTGTCCGCCCGACCCTTGAGTTCCCGGCAGCGATACCTACCTTGTCAGCACAAAGATCATTTCACCCTCTGGAGGTCTATCATGGCACACGAACTGCCCGCCCTGCCCTACGAGAAAAACGCCCTTGAGCCGGTCATCTCCGCCGAAACCCTCGAGTATCACTACGGCAAGCACCATCAGACCTATGTCACCAATCTTAACAATCTGATCGGCGGCACTGAGTTTGAAAGTCTGGCGCTCGAAGACATCATCAAAAAAGCCTCCGGCGGCATCTTCAACAACGCTGCCCAGGTCTGGAATCACAGCTTCTACTGGCAGTGTCTCAGCCCCAACGGCGGCGGTGCTCCCAGCGGCGCGCTGGCCGAGGCCATTAACGCCAAGTTTGGCAGCTTTGATGAATTCAAGAAGCAGTTCTCAGCCTCGGCGGCCGGCAATTTCGGCTCCGGCTGGACCTGGCTGGTGAAGAACGCCGATGGCAGCGTCGAGATCACCAACACCTCCAACGCCGCCACCCCCATGACCGAAGGCAAAACCGCCCTGCTGACCGTCGATGTCTGGGAGCACGCCTACTACATCGACTACCGCAATGCCCGGCCTAAGTATCTCGAAGCCATCTGGGACAAAATCAACTGGGACTTTGTCGCGCAGAATTTTGCCGGCTGATCCCTCTGGCACGCGCATGGCGACTGCGACAGCAGTTGTCATGCCCGCTGTCTCCTGCTGAACGGCGTGCCAAACGGGCGCGCTTCAGGTCAACTGCTCCACCAAGGGCTGCGGTCGGCCAAGCAAATACCCCTGCCCATAGTCTATTCCGATGGCTCGCAGCGCCGCGAGCTGCTCTTCGGTCTCAACAAACTCGGCAATGGTGCGCTGCTGGCGCAAGCGCGCAATCTGATGAATATAGCGCACGGTTTCGTGATCGACCGGATCGGTGAGCATGTCGCGAATGAAGCTGCCATCGATTTTGATGCGATCAAAGGGCAGCGACTTCAGATACTCAAATGACGACAGCCCGGTGCCAAAATCATCCAGCGCCACCTTGATCCCGGCCGCACGGCAGCGGGCAATAAAATCCGAGGCTTGAGGCAGATTGCCAATCGCCGAGGTTTCGGTCACCTCCACCACCAGTTTGTGCCAGGGAAAGTCCTGCTGCGCCAGCAGATCTCCGAACCAGGCCTGAAAATCCGGGTGTGTCAGCGTACTGCCGGAGAGATTGATGCTGGCGAATCCCAGCGCCTCCAGATGGGCGGGATGCTGTTCCATGGCGGCAAAAAAGGCCGCAAAGACGTATTGGTCGATTGCACTCATAAGCTGATACTGCTCCGCCGCCGGCAGAAACAGCCCAGGTGACATCAGCTCGCCAGTGCTGCTGCGCAGGCGCAACAGGATTTCGTAATTGTTCCCGGTCGGCTCAGTCAGAGGCACAATCGGCTGGGCAAACAGCTCGAACCGCGCCGGCCCCTGTCGCAAGGCTTCCTTGATAGCGCTGGCGGCGAGCCGCTCGGCACTTTCGCGCCGCTGGCGCTCGGTGTCCGCACGATGGCAATCGATCTGATTATGTCCGCGCAGCCGCGCCTGTTTCAGCGCCGAATTCACCACCGTCATCAGCCCATCGCGGTTGTATTCCAACGGCTGAAACACCACCACACCAGCACTCGCGGTCATATCAAAGGCGAAGGCCTCCCAGCGAAACCGCAACTCGCCAATGCGATCCAACAGTCGGCGGGTATCCTGCCGCGCGCGGGTTTCATCACAGTTGGGCAGCAGTGCGAAGAACTCATCGCCGCCGATGCGCGCCAGGACGTTCGGCGCCGGCCAGTGATCGCGACACAGTTGTGCAACCTGTTTGAGCAGATGATCGCCCGCCAACTGGCCAGCACTGTCGTTGACCAGCTTGAACAGATCCAGGTCAATCTGCACCAGCGCATGCTCACCCTCCCCTTCGCCCAGCAAAGGCTCCAGCGCCTGGTTGAAGCCATAGCGATTCAGCAATCCGGTCAGGGTGTCGTGATAGCTCAGATAGCGCAGTTCCTCCGTGGAGCGGGTGATCTGCCCGATCATGGTGTTATAACCGGCGTACAGCTCGGCAACCTCATTGCGCGCCACGGTCTGCGCGGTGGTGAAGCGATTGGCACGCGGGTCATTGCTGCGCATGGTGCGCGCCAGATCAATAAACGGCCGGGTATAAAACCCTCCCACCCACAGCGCCAATAACAGCCCGAGCAGCAGCGCCGCCGGATACAAGACCAGCAGCGTCAGAATGCGCTGCCGCAGCCCGGTGTGGTAACGCGCCAGATCAAGGGCATAACAGGCCGTGCCCAAGCGGGCGGCCTGGTTCAGATGACCAATGTCCAGCGCTTCGCACAGCGACAGATGCGTGCGACTGATCCGAGGCGCGGCGGCAGCGAATGGATGCGCGGGCAGAACCGAGTTCGCGTCTTCGCGCAGATAGCGATAGACCGGCTGGTCGGTGCGATCAAACAACATCAGCTCATCGAGCGGCTGAAAGCCAGCAAGACGAAAGCTCATGTTGGCATGCTGATCAACCGAGGAATCCAGCAGCACCTTGATCAGATCCTGGCGCAACGCCCGATGCAGGGTGGTCGCCTGCTCAACCGCCATGGCCTGGCGATCGCGCACATCCAGCGCGTAAGTCAGCCCCAACACCAGCAGGGTGACCAGCGTCAGCAACAGCCCCACCAGCAGCAGCAGCTGGGTGCGAATACTGAGCCTTTGCCACATCGCCTTAGGGATCCGGCTGCCCGTCCGGTCCGATAATCGGCAAGCTCGGATCGTTGCCCCACTCCAGCCAGGAACCGTCGTAGTTCACAACCTGATAACCAAGCTCACGCAAGGCAATATAGTTGACCGACGACACGCGACCAATGTCGCAATACAGCACCAACGCAGAGTCCTTGGGCACCTTCGCATAGAGCGCCGCGAGTGCATCAAGATCCCGCAGCGCCGAGCCATCCGGCGCCGTTGCCAGATGCTCATGCACCGGCACATTGATCGCCGATGGAATATGCCCATAACGCTGCGCCTTGGACACCTGCCCCTCATACGCCTCGGACGTGCGCGCATCAACGATCAACTGCGCGGGATTGGAGATGGCCAGCTGCGTGGTAAAGCGCGTCGCAATGCGGCGCGGGTCGAGTTCGGCGATGTATTGACTGCGCGCGGGCCTCGCCTCAGCGGTCGAGAGTGGATACCCACTCGCCTGCCAACCCGCAAAGCCCTGATCGAGTAGCTGCAAATCCTTCAGACCATAGACCTCAAGTGCCCAAAAGACGCGCGCCGCCTCCAGCAGTTTGCCATCGTCGTAGACAATGGTCGGCGCATCCCGGGTGATGCCCAGATCACGCAGCTGCTCCTGCATCACCCGCGGCTCAGTAATACGCCCGTTGCGCTGGCGATCACTGTAGGTCGCGCGCTCGGGGAAATTCACCGCGCCCGGAATATGCCCCTGCGCATAGTCCTTCGGGGGACGCGCATCAATGATCACCAACCCCGGCTGATCGAGATGCGCCTTTAGCCACTCAGGTGCCACACGCAAGGACTCAGCCAAACCTGGCGCGGCCCAGCACGCAAGCACCAGGGCAACCCCCAGCCAGACCGGAACCCGCGCCCCGCGCGCCATGAAAACAGATACTGATGGCAGCATACAGACCTCCAGCGTTGATTTGCGAAGACCGAGACCCTAACCTTTAGCCTACTATAGATTCCGGTCACGAACAGCCGCAAAACAATGGTCTGACCCAATGAGGAGTCCTCGAATGAAAGCTTTACCCACACTAACCGCCGCCCTCGCCATCAGCCTGCTCGGCCAAGCCACACTGGCCGCAGACGACCCCATGACCATCAGCGTCAAACGGCTCACGCTCGCTAGCGCCCAACAGGTTGCCCAGGGCGCCATTGAGGCCTGTCGCGACAAAGGCATTCAGATCGGTGTGACCGTGGTGGATCGCGATGGTGTCATTCAAGCCCAGCTGCGCGACACCATCGCAGCCCCGATTACCGTGCCGATCAGCTATAAGAAAGCTTACACCGCCGCCAACTTCAACGCCGCCACCTCCGCGCTTGAATCCCGCGCTGACACCGGCGTGGGCCGGCAGCCGTTTTTGATCATGTCCGCCGGTGGCCTCACCATCGAAGCCGGTGGCACCCTGCTTGGCGCCGTCGGAGTCAGTGGCGCCCCCAGCGGTGAAACCGACGAAGCCTGCGCCCGCGCCGGTATTGCAGCCATTCAGGACGATCTGGAACTGTCGCTCTGACCCGTTCGCACTCTGCGGTGACTACGGCTCATCTGTTGCCACGCCCGGCCAGGCCACCCAATAGATGCGCGGCCAGTTCTTGCCCGTCACATACAGGCGGCGCTGTTCGGCATCCCAGGCGATGCCGTTCAGCACAAAACGCGGCCCGGTCCGACCGCTGCGACGCACAGCCTCGGACAAATCCAGCCATAGACGCACCTCGCCGGTGTCGGGATCGATCACGGCAATGCGCGGACGTTGCCAGACATTCGCCAACAAGAATCCATCCACCCACTCCAGCTCATTCAGCCGCGTGATCGGGCGGCCAGCGTCCGTCACCTGCAGCGCGCGCTGCGGCTCAAAGGTGTTGCGATCACGAAACCGCAGCGTTGCACTGCCATCGCTGGTGACCACTTGATCCCCTGTGCAGGCAATCCCCCAGCCCTGCCCCTGGTAGTGGAACGCCCCCGTCGGCCGCAAACGCCCAGCGTCAGCACCAGAATCGGAGTCAGAGTCAGAGTCAGAGTCAGAGTCCGAGCCCGCAGCCCCAGTCTCCAGAAGCTGGTAGCGCAACGCCCGCCCACTGGTCCAGGTCAGCTGCACCACCTCCTGCCCACAAAGATCCGCCCCCTCAGCAAACAGCATCGGCGGCAGCCAATGCACCGCAAGCAACTGGCCGCTCTGCGGCTCCGTCACCCGCAGATGCGATTGACCACGCAGGCCAGCGCTCTCATAGAACCGGCCCTGATGCAGAAAAAGCCCCTGGGTAAACACCTGCTCATCATGCGGCAGCTCCCCCAGAATCTCCGGCGCCACCACCGACGCTGCATCCGCCTGCACACAGCTAGGTAGAAGCATCGCGAGCACAAGAAGGTTGGCGAAGACCGGGCGATAGACCTGAAACATTTTAGAACTTACGCATTGACAGATACTTTAGAGCGACAATACGTTTCCGATTATCATCGCTCAGAAGCGATACGCCAATCGCAGCCCACCGCCGTGCGCGAGATAGCCGTCGCCGGACTGCAAGCCATACTCGACGCGCGCCTCGAACCCGGCATTCTGATAGATCTGCAAACCGAGATCAAACGTCGCTAGCCGCGTGGGCAGTCGGCGCTCAGTGGTGAAAGAGCCGGCCGCAATTGACCCGCCCATGAACCGGGCCTCTCGCTCCCAGCTCGGGTCATCCAGCCAGGTCATCCCGCCGCGAAGGTACAACCTGGCGATCCAGTCATCTTGAAGATCGATGCGCGCGCCGGCCTCAAGCATCGGAGACATCGCCAGGGTCGTCTTGCTGCTGGACTCAATGTTGAGCCCGTACCAGTTATCTCCCGACTCCCGAAAGGATGGGCTGTCGCTCTGGATCATGTCCAGGTCGAGGTAGGGCCGCAAGTACCAGCCCTCCAACGGCAGCGTATACGCCGCGCGCAGGCGCCCGGCGATGACCGTGGCATCGCTGCTGCTCGTCAACTCCGCCTGCTCGTTGTGCCACTGGAACCACCGCCGATTGTCGGACCACTGCTTGCTCAGGTTGAGCGCCGCCGCGAACAGCCAACGCTCCCACTGCTTTTTCAGCGCAAGGCTGAAATCGAAGGCTTCGCCATTGCTACGCGACGCGATGTCGTGCATCTCGGTCGTCGTCTCGCGATAGGCACCGGAGGCACCGAGGAACCAGCCATTGCCGAGCCCGTACTGTCCGCCGATGCGCAGGCCAGAGCTTCTAATGTCGTACTCGGGGCTGTGGGCATCACCGTCACGATGGATGTCCTCGCCGATGACGCTAGCCCAGGTACAGGTGCCCTCGGTCAGCAGCGTGCCGTCACCGGCAAAACCTGGGCAGCTCAAGGACGCCGACAGCCCGGCACGGGCGCTTGCGGCCAGGTCGCTGGCATCGGCGGCGATGTTCTGCGACGAGAGCTGCGCGAGCAGGTTGCTATAGTCGGTGCTGTTGTTGATCCCGGCCAGCGTGCCGAACACCGGCGCCCAGGTCTGCTGCTCGCTGGTGCTCGCGCTGCTCATCGCGTTCCACTGGCTACTGAGATGGCTCGCAACCGCGCCATCGGAGCCCTTGATCAGGCCGCTCCCGCCCTGGAAGTTTGCCGTCGGGACCAGCGTCAGATTGGCGCCATCCACGTTCAGCGCCCACTCGAATAGCAGGCTGTCCGCAAACCCGGGTGCGCCATTGATGGCCGGCGTGCCGTCGCCCGCCATCACCTGACCAATCAGATAGGAGCCTGGCAGTAGGCTATTGGCCAGCGGCACAATGGTGCCGCCATCGATCACGAGCTGCCCGTAGACCTGCAGCAGATCCGCGGTCTGATCACCGAGCGCGTCAAGATCGACATGCCAGTCGCCTTGGTTGCTGAACTGCGCGAACTGAGTGCCGTCGTCACTGTATGTTTGCACCAGGTTGGTGAGCGTCGTGGTGGCAACGGTGCCATCACCGCCGATGCTGAGCTGGCCGCCAGACGCATTGGTCAAGCCCCAGACGTGATTCAACGACGACCCGGCGTTGAAGGTGCCTGAGTTGTCGATCGACCCGTTGAGGTTTGGAGCTGCGGAGCCGGGCGCACTCTGCGAACCCAGATCGACGGTGCCGCTCAGGGTGCCGCCGGCCTCGATCGTGATATTGGTCCGGCCAAGTACGCTCTGGATGGCACCGCCGTCGATGCCGTCGACATTCCCGACGACGCCGCTGGATGCGATGGTGACGGTGTTGCCGGTGCTCTCGGCGATGCCCATGCTGCCGCCGGCGACCAGGATGCCCCAGCCGTTGTGGCCGCCGGTGACGGTGCCGGCGACGGAGACAGTGATGGGCGACGTGTTGGTATGGTTTCCGCCGGTGCTGGCTTGGGCGAGGATACCGTGGGACCCGGTCCCGGTGGCCTTCACGACGCCGCCGGCGCCGACGCTGATATCGATGGCCCCGTTGACGCCCCAGTGCGGCGTGGCACCGTCCGGATAGTCGCTTTCAGCGAAGGTCGCTTGGCCAACGTACTCGCCGGGCGCGATCCCGCCGCCGCCAGCGATGGACTGCGCAACGACGCCATGCGCGTTATCACCTTGGGTGACTACCTGTCCATCGATGCTAATGCTCAGGTCGCCGGCGTTGGCATCCTGGGTACCGCTGGCCGTCGGGCCGCCATTGGCCCAGAGTGCGCTGGCATCGAGCGCCTGGCTGAGATCGCCGAGCAGGCCGCCGCTGCCGCCGATGGACTGGGCGACGATGCCCCAGGCCCCGTCGCCGTAAGTGGTCACACTGGCGCCGCTGTCGAGGCTAATATCGATATCGCCGCCATTGCCGCTGATTTGCCCCGAACTCGGTGCCAGCCATCCGGCGGCAGACTCGTAGCTTTCTTCGTAGAGGGCGCTGACCTGCCCGCCGCCGCCGCCGATGGACTGCGCCAGGATGCCGACGGCGCGGGCGCCAGTGGTCAGCACTTGACTGCTGTCTTGCAGCGTGACCGTCACCGTATTGCCGTCGCCATAGGCACCAAGGGTGCCGCCGATGGATATGGACAGATCGCTGCTGTCGTCCCAGATCTTCGACGGGTCGTTATTGCCGAGACAGAGGCTGGCACTGTTGCCGAGGTCGACGCTGGCGACCGAATTGGTGCAGCCGGCGCTCGCGCTGCCGCCACCACCGCCGATCGACTGCGCCAGGATGCCGAAGGCGTCATCGCCGGCGGTCCAAGTCAGCCCCTGGCCGGACTGAGTGATGTTAACGCTGCCGCCATCACCGCCGGCCCCACCATTGCCATCCCAACCCGCGCCCAAGCCGATCGTCGAGCTGTTGTCCACGGTCCCCTCGGCGCCGTAGCCGCCGCCACCGCCGATGCTCTGCGCGAGGATAGCGTGGGCGCCGTAACCCGCGGTCTGGATGGTACCCGGGTTGGCGATGCCGACCTGGCCGCCATCGCCGGCGCTGCCGCCACTTCCGCCGACGCTGACGGTGGCCGTGTAGGTGCCGGCCTTGTCGTCTGTCGTCGGCCCCAGGAAGACCGAGTTGGACGACGAGGTCGCGGCACCGCCGCTGCCGCCGCCACCGCCGATGGATTGGGCGAGGATGCCGTGCGCACGTGTGCCCAGCGTGGTGAGGGTTGCCCCGCTTGCATTGGTGAGGCTGACAACACCACCGTTGCCGCTGACACCGCCGCTTCCACCGACACCGACATTGGCGTTGTAGCTGTTGTCCGGGGGATTGAGCCAGTCCTCGACCTGCCCCGCCTTGCCGATGCTGGCGGCCGGGTCGGCGCTGCCGCCGCTGCCGCCGCCAGCGCCGATGGACTGGGCCAGGATGCCGACGGCATCGCCACCGGTGACCACCGTCTGACCGGCGCTATTGGTCTGGGTCGCGCCAGTCAGGATGCTGCCGTTGTTGGCCACCGTGATGCTGCCGCCATTACCGCCGCCGCCGCCGCTGGCACCCACCGCGACGTTCACTTGCAGCGTATCGCCGCTGGCTGCGGCGCTGCCGCCCGAGGCATCGCCGCCGCCGCCGCCGATGGACTGGGCATGCAGCCCACGCGCGGTGGAGCCGGTGGTGACGATCCGGCTTCCGGCGGCATTGGTCAGCGTGACCGATCCGCCGTCGCCGCCGTCGCCTCCGGAGCCGCCGACGCCGGTGGTTACATCAATGGCCGGTCCGGTCTCACCGCCGAGGTTCGGGCTCGATGCGCTGGAGCTGCCGGTGCCGCCGGTACCACCGCCGCCGCCGATCGACTGCGCCAGGATGCCCGTCGCATGCTGGCCGTGGGTCTGGATGCTGCCATCGCAGCCGGGGCAATTCGTCGTCGGCCCGTTGCCCACCGTGACGGTCCCGCCGCCGCCTGCACCGCCGCCGCTGCCGCCGAGACTGACCGCGAGCTTGATCGTCGGCATCTCGCCCTCGATGGCATAGGACGCTGCGGTGGCGTCGCCGCCGCTGCCGCCACCACCGCCGATGGACTGGGCCAAGACCCCGTAGGAGACGTCGCCGGCGCTCTGGATCTGCCCGGCATTGCTGACCGAGATGGCCTGACCGCTGCCACCGTCGCCACCGCTGCCGCCGATGGCGAAGTCGGCGGTGATAGTCGGGATGTCGTCCGCCGGCAGCCCGAGCGACTTGGCCGCAGCACTGCCGCCGGTGCCGCCGCCGCCGCCGATGGACTGCGCCAGGATACCGACCGCGTCGGCGCCGTCGAGCCGTGGGCCGATGGTCGGTCCATAGCCGCAGCTGCTGGCCGAGGTGCTACAGCCAGTCTGGATGATGCCGTCGTTCTCGATGCTCAGGGTGCCACCCTCACCGCCGTTGCCGGCGTTGCCGCCGACCGCGATCGCAAGGGTGATGATGCCGACGTCATAGGTCGATGCCGCGCCACCGTCGCCGCCGCCACCCCCAATGCTGTGGGCGAGCAATCCGATGGCCTGGTTGCCGCTGGTCTGCAAGCGGGTCTGATTGGTGATGTCGATGGCACCGCCGTCGCCGCCGCTACCGCCGGCCCCACCGATCGCGACCGATGCGAGCTGATAGAAGCTCGTGGCGCTGCCGCCGTTGCCGCCGCCCCCGCCGATCGATTGGGCATGTACCGCCTTGGAGAACAGGCCGGCGGTCGTGATAGCGCCGCTGCCATCGTCGCTCAGCGTCACATTGACCTCACCACCGTCCCCGCCGTTGCCGCCTTGGCCCCCAACCGCGGCCACCAAGCCCCAGGCATTGGCGCCATTGCCGCCACCGCCGCCGATGGACTGGGCCAAAATGCCCTGGGCGTTGTGGCCGTAGGTCGTCACCGTGCCGCCGCTTGTCGTGTTCACATTGACCGTCCCACCGCTGCCGCCGCCGCTGCCGTCGGCATCTTTGGCGCCGACGAAGACCGGCGGCGCATTGGAGCTGCCGCCTCCGCCGCCGATCGACTGCGCGACGATGCCGATGGCCGCATCGCCACCGCCGGATGCGGCGCCCGTGGTGACGCTGCCGCCATGGGTCAGGTTGACCTCGGCGCCGTTGCCGCCCGGGCTGTCGGCCGCCGCCTGGCTGCCGAGGTAGGCCGACTGGCCGTCGCTGTCCTGATTCAGCAGCCCTCCGCCACCGCCGCCGCTGAGGGCCAGCAGGCCGAAGGCGCTGTCACCGCTGGTCTGCACGCTGCCTGTGTTGGTCAGGGTCACCGCCTGTCCGGAGACCTGGTCGTCATAGGTCAAGGTTCCGACATTACCCAGGGTGTTCTGCGCATTGGCATCGGCATTGGTCAGAAAGCTGGCCCCACCAACGCTGAGCGCAGCCAGACCGATACCCATGCTGCCAGTCGTGGTCACCTCGCCTGCACTTTTCAGCGTAACCTGCCCCGGGGTGCCCGGGGCGACGGCGTTCGCGGTGGTGACCGAGAACGGATCGATATCGGACAGGGCGCCGGCACTGATCGCCAGCGCGCCGAGCGAGAGGCTGGTGCCTCCGTTGACGCTGATGCTGCTGTCGGCGTCGAGATCGATGCTGACTGCGCCACCGGTGCCACCGAGGCCGGGTTCGGCATTGCCGGCGGCGCTGGTTGCCAGGATGCCAAGGCCACCGTTACTGAGCATGATCGAGCCGCCGGTCAAGGTCACTTCGACCTCGCCACCATTGCCGGGGCCGGCGCTGTGATCGCCGGAGCTGTAGGTGTACGCGTTGTAGTCGGCGCCTAAGGAGATCGCACGAATGCCGACTACCTCGGTCGCGGACCCGCTCAGCTCAATCTGCCCCTGATGATGGACCTGAACGCTTCCGCCATCGCCGCCCATCGCACTCGTGATGTGCCAGCTCTGACCCTGGCCGCCCTGGCTTAAGGCATTGAGTCCATAGGTTGGATACTCGTAGCTCCCGATGTCCATTCCGATACTGCCACCGGCATCCATGGTGATGCTCACCGTGCCGCCGTCGCCGCCGTCGCCGGCCATGTCGTCGTCATGGGTCTTGTTGCCGACGCCCATGCCGCCGATGGAGTAAGCGCCGATGCCGGTGTAGGCCATCGGTGTGTAGGCCGCGCCACCGGGCGGTGGCGCCACGCCCGATTCGGAGTTGTTTTGAACCTTGAGCTGACCGGCGTTGGTGATCGTGACCGTGCCGCCGTCTCCCCCGTTGAAGTCGGCTTGCACCGTCTCATCGGCGGGATAACCATCGGGTCCAACAGACGCGGCGGCGAGCACCCCGCCGCCGGCAAGCGCGGGACCGCCCTCAGGATTGGCCGTTAGCGCGAGGGAGGACGGCGTCTGGATGTCAATGGTCAGCGCGGCCTGATTGGTCAGCGTGATGCTGGAGCCGTTCTGCTGCCCCTGCGCCGGGACGAACTGCGTCCCGCCGGAGGTCGCGGGATAGGGAGCGGCGGACTGGCCCAGGGAGCCCAGGGTCAGATACTGGGCGGTTGCACCGCCTGCAGTTGCACTGCCTTGCAGCGTCACGTCGAGCGGATACTGATCCTGGAACGGACTGACGTTGTAGGTGACCGGATTGATCCCGGTCACATAAGTGTTGGATGGAAAGGCTGGCAAGTTAAGAGTGCAGTTCAGCCCGGTACCGCTCGCTGGCGTTGCACAGGACCCCAGCGCCCCTTCGGCGTCTACGACGCTCGACAGGTCGGGACCGCCATTGGCATTCGTGACGGCGCCCCCTGGCTGATCGACCTGCGCGCTCGTATCCGCCGACGCGCTCGTACCCGCCGAGAAGGCCATGCAGGTCAGGAGCAGCTCCAACCCCAGCAAGGGCCGCCGATCGGAGATCCCGAACGGAAATCTGGCACAATGATCGCGACGGTTGGCGCTAGTTCTATTGTTTGTCATGGAGCTTGGCCTAAATTAGACTATACGGATCGGTCTATTCTAGACCAAACGACGCATTCCGCAACAGGGCGAGCGCGTATTAACGCTAGAATTTAATACGCGCTCGCCCTGGTTCAAGGTTGCTCTTACCCTGTGGTACCTCTCCGGACTTGTTTGAAACTCCTGACCGAGACGGGCTGGCTATGCACAAAGAGATTCGATTCGGTGCTTTCGTGCGCGAAATCACGGTTGATCAGCAACGCATCTCATACAACAGCATTACCCCGAAAGTGTGGCACGATGCCGATGGGCGGGAGATTCCCTATCGGGCGCCGGATATCCGGCTGCGACCCATTGACGGTTATCGACTCATTGCGCCCTATGTGAGTGTGCGCTTCATGGAGCAGTTTCGTGCTGTGGTGCCGTTGGCAGTGTATCTCATGCTGTTTCAACTGTTTATCCTCAAGCAGGGGCTGGCCGATGCCTCAGTCATCAGCGGTGGATTGCTGGCGGTTATCCTGGGGCTGATGCTATTTATGGAAGGACTGAAGGTTGGGTTGATGCCCTTCGGCGAAATGCTCGGGATTGTGTTGCCGGCTAAGGCCAATCTCAGTGTGGTGTTGCTGATTGCCTTTGTCCTGGGGATTGGCGTCACTTTCGCCGAACCGGCCATTGGCGCGCTGAAAGCCGCCGGGCAGATTGTCGAAGTCACATCGGCGCCCTATCTGTACGCTCTGCTCAACGACTGGGCCGAGGCGCTGGTGCTGGTGGTTGGGATCGGCGTCGGCTCGGCGGCAATTCTGGGCACCTTGCGCTTTTTGCACGGCTGGAGTCTGAAGCCGCTGATCTATCTGACGTTCATTCCCACCTTCGCGCTCACGCTCTATATTCTGCAGGATGCCGAACTGGCTAAGACGCTGGGGCTGGCCTGGGATTGTGGCGCGGTGACAACGGGGCCGGTGACGGTGCCGCTGGTGCTTTCACTGGGGATTGGGATCGCAGCAGCCGCCGGACATGGGCAGTCCTCGCTGTCGGGCTTTGGAATAGTCACCCTGGCGTCGCTGTTTCCCATTGTTGCGGTCGAGGCGTTGGCGATCTATGTGTCTCTAGTCAGCAGTCCGGAGGCCATTGTGGCGGCCGCCGCCGCCAGTGCCGAGGCGGTCAGCGCACCAAATTGGTATGCTCGCACCCCTTGGGTTGAGATCTTCGGTGGTCTGCGGGCCATTGTGCCCCTGGTGCTGTTTCTGTTTCTGGTGATGCGCCTGGTATTGAAGGAACGCATTGCGCATCCGCGCCAAATCACCTACGGCATCACCCTGACCGTGCTGGGCATGATTATCTTCAATCTGGGGCTGACCTATGGTCTGGCCAAGCTCGGGGCGCAGTCCGGCAGCCTGGTACCAGCGGCCTTTACCGACATCGCAGCCGTACACAATGATCCGCTTTACCGGCCGCTGATTGGTTTGATGATTGCCTATTCATTCGCCTGGCTGCTGGGCTTTGGCGCCACCCTGGCCGAGCCGGCGCTCAATGCACTGGGACTGACGGTGGAGAATCTGACCAATGGCGCCTTTCGCAAACAGACTCTGATGGTGGCTGTTTCGCTGGGGGTCGGCTTCGGGTTGACGCTGGGGGTGGCGAAGATCGTCTTCGGGTTTTCTCTGGCCTGGCTGTTGCTCCCCGGCTATGCGCTGGCGCTGTGCATGACCTATTTCTCGACCGAGGAATTCGTCAATATCGCCTGGGACAGCGCCGGTGTGACCACTGGTCCGGTGACCGTTCCGCTAGTGCTGGCGATGGGGCTGGGCTTTGGTCAGGCGATGGACGCCATTGAGGGCTTTGGCATCCTGTCCATGGCGTCCATCTGTCCGATTCTGTCCGTGCTGGCGACCGGGCTGTGGATTCAATGGAAGATCGACCGAAAGCATCGCCGTTATGACCAGGCCATGCATGTAACAGCGGCTCAGGAGACTCCCTGAACATGAGCACAAGAGAGATTGTAGTGCTAACCGATGTGGCACTCATTACCGCCAGCGTGCAGCGTGGCATGGCCGATGAGATCGTCAAGGCGGCGCAGGAAGCGGGCGCCCAGGGCGCCAGCATCCACTATGCCCACGGCCGCGGGGTGCGCGAACGCTTGGGCATTCTGGGGCTGGCAGTCGAGGCCGAGAAAGAAGTGATTAACATCGTGGTCTCGACCGATCAGGTGGATCGGGTGTTTGAGAAAATGTATCTGGCCGGCAAGATGGATACGCCAGGCATGGGATTTATGTGGGTGACGCCGCTGGAAAAGGCCGCCACCTTTGTGCCACCGGAGATCGTTGAGCGCCTGACGCGCAAACCGAACCGAGCCAATGGATGAGCCCGCCTGATGATCAGCGAGCAAGCGCAAAAAGTGATCACCTGCATTCTGCCCATGGGGCGAGGCATGGCGTTGCTGAATCGACTGGTCAAGGAAAAGGGCCTGACGGCGGTCGATATTCACCACGCGCGTGGCCTGGGACGCATCACCCCGCTGCGGCATCGCGGCATCGGCGAAATGGCGGAAAAAGAGATTCTGACGGTCTCGGTACCAGCGGCAGAAGCCGATGATCTGTTTGAATTTATCTACACCACCGCCGAAGTCAATCGCCCGCATGGTGGTTTAATTTTTATGCAGAAATTGCACACAGCAACCCATTTTACGCTGCCTGAGTTACCCGAGGAGACCGCATAAATCCCTGTGCGGGGAGCATAAAATAAACACTAAAAGTGTTTATTATAGCGCAAAAAAAGGCTGCGCAACGGCAGCCTTTTTTAGAGAATTTGGAGCGGGAAACGAGACTCGAACTCGCGACCCCAACCTTGGCAAGGTTGTGCTCTACCAACTGAGCTATTCCCGCGTTGGAAGTTGTGCATTATAGACCATCTTCGGTTTCTGTCAAGAACCTGTAGCGATTTTTTTACCGCTCACTGTTGGGCGACTCGGCAGGTACTTCCTGGCCCATGAGACTTGGCCAGGCGGCGCGGATGTAGAGCACCATGGACCATAGAGTCAAACCGGCGGCCAGGTATAGCAGCAGAATACCGATCAGTTCGATGGGCAGACCCAGCAGCGGGTCGCGCAGGGTCAGCAGCAGGATTGCAATCATCTGCGCAGTGGTCTTGAGTTTGCCGGCCATGGAGACGGCCACCTTGGCGCGACTGCCGATTTCTGCCATCCATTCGCGCAGGGCTGAAACAGTAATCTCGCGGCCAATGATCACGGCGGCGGGTAAGGCCAGGACTGGACTCGGATCGGCCTGGACCAGCAGCACCAGCACAATGGCCACCATCAGCTTATCGGCCACCGGATCCAGAAAGGCGCCCAGGGGCGAGGTTTGGTTCCAGCGCCGCGCCAGATAGCCGTCGAGCAGGTCGGTCAGGGCCGCTGCGCCGAACACCAGCGCGCAAACCAAGCGCG
This sequence comes from Rhabdochromatium marinum, assembly GCF_016583795.1. Lineage (GTDB taxonomy): Bacteria > Pseudomonadota > Gammaproteobacteria > Chromatiales > Chromatiaceae > Rhabdochromatium > Rhabdochromatium marinum. The sequence goes on from NZ_NRRS01000025.1 coordinate 20,212, forward strand.
CCCAAGGCACGGGCAGGTAGAAAAGTGCCACAAACACCGGGATCAGCACAATCCGCAGTAGGGTTAGCAGATTCGGAATATTCGCCATGATTTCGCTCGCCCCTCAGCCGTCAACCGCTCTCAACCATCATGCCTAACTCGGCGCCTCTTGTTCGCGTCCATGGTATGCCGACTGCGCTCGTATAGAAAACGGTTTTTCGCATTGACTTGCGGTTAGACCGAATTCTGCTGCATGGCCTGGTGAATCTGCTCGGCCAGCGCAGCACCGATGCCATCGACGCGGGCGATCTCTTCCGCTGTGGCACGGCGCAGTCCGTGCAGACCACCGAAGGCTTTGAGCAGATTGCTGCGTCGCTTGGGGCCAACGCCGGGAATACCCTCCAGCACCGAGGTGCGGCGCGCCTTGTCACGCCGCTGGCGATGACCGGTGATGGCAAAGCGATGTGCTTCGTCGCGGATTTGCTGCACCAGATGCATGGCGGGCGAGTCCGCCGGGGCGATGATGGCGTGACGTTGATGCGGTTGCCACAGCTGTTCGGCCCCGGCTTTGCGGTCCGGTCCCTTGGCAACACCGACCAGGCGCACGCCCTGAATGCCCAGTTCTGCGAGTATCCCCAGCGCGGCACTGAGCTGCCCACGCCCACCGTCGATGAACAACAGATCCGGCAGCGGGATCTCGCCCTGCTTGATGCGTTGATAGCGCCGGCCGAGCGCTTGCGCCATGGCGGCATAGTCGTCGCCGGGGACGATGCCGTCGATATTAAAGCGGCGGTAGTCCGACTTGCGCGGTCCCTCGGCATCGAACACCACGCAGGAGGCGACCGTCAGCTCGCCACCGGTATGGCTGATGTCGAAGCATTCCATGCGCTGCGGCAGTTCATCGAGTGCCAGCAGCTCACGCAAGGCCTCCAGCCGCGCACTGTAACCGGCGCGGCTGCCCAGGCGCGTTTGCAGTGCCAGATCGGCATTGCTTTGCGCCATCTTGAGCCATTGCACCCGATCACCGCGCAGCCGATGCTTGATGACGACCTTATGCCCGGCGCGCTCGGAGAACGCCGCTTCAAGAAAGTCCAGCTCCTCGGGCTCGGCACTGAGCAACAATTCGGGCGGAATGTGCTTGTCGGCATAGAACTGAGTCAGGAAACCCGCCATCAGCGTAGCCGCACTGGCATCAGCCGGCGCTTGGGGGAAAAAGCTCTTATTGCCCAGATTGCGCCCGCCACGGATGAAAAACACCTGCACGCAGTGCAGCCCACCATCGGAAGCACAGGCGAGAATATCCAGATCACCCCCGTCTGCGGCGGTGACATACTGGCGCTGCTGAATGCGCCGCAGCATGGCGATTTGATCGCGCAGGGTCGCGGCCTGCTCAAACTCCAGCGCCGCAGCGGCGGCGTCCATGCGCTCGCCCAGTTCGCGGATCACCTCATCGGTGCGCCCATCGAGAAACTTGATGCTGCGCTCAACGTCTGCACCATAAGCCTCAGGCTCGATGTAGCCAACGCAGGGCGCGGTGCAACGTTTAATCTGATATTGCAAACAGGGCCGCGAGCGGTTGCGAAAGAAGCTGTCGCGACACTGGCGCACCGGGAAGATTTTTTGCAGCAGATGCAGGGTCTCGCGCACCGCCGAGGCACTGGGATAGGGGCCGAAATAGCGTCCCTTGCCCTTGCGGGGGCCACGGTAGAACGCCAGACGCGGAAAGCGCTCCTGAGTGCTGAGATAAATGAACGGATAGCTCTTGCCATCGCGCAGCAGCACATTAAAGTGCGGCTGATGCGCCTTGATCAGGTCCGCCTCCAGCAGCAGCGCCTCGCCCTCGGTGCGGGTGAGCGTGATTTGAATATCCGCGATGCGCGCCACCATGACTTGCAAGCGACTATTCAGCGAGCGGCTGAAATAACTGCTGACCCGTCGCTTCAGCTCCTTGGCCTTGCCAACATAGAGCACCCGGCCCTCGGCATCGAGCATGCGATAGACGCCGGGCTGGGCCGGGATGCGCGCGAGCAGCGCACGACGCGTCGCCTCACTCAGCACGCCTGGGCTCCACAGCCTCGGCGCTGGCGGCACGCTCGGCGCCCTCGGCGGCACTGACCGGATCGGTCAGCCAGGCTTTGCAGCGCGCCATCACCTGATCGAACATCGCCTCGGTCAGGCGGCGGGTCTGGGTGTTGTAGCGGCTGCAATGGTAGGAATCGATCAGCCGTTGCCCACCCGGCAGCGCATACTCGGCCCCATGTGCAAAGCGCAACGCCGACTGCTTGAGTCCACAGCCCAGCAGCACTGCCCGATGCGCAATCTGCCCCAGAGCCAGCACCACCGCTCCCGGTGGCAAGGCGGCCAGTTCGGCGCTCAGATAGCCATTGCAGGTGCGCATTTCCGCCGGCAGTGGCTTGTTGGCCGGTGGTAGACATTTCACCGCATTGGTGATGCGACAATCCTTCAGCACCAGCGCATCATCGGCGCTGACTGACTCGGCACAACTGCTCAAGCCGTGCCGGAACAGGCTGGCATAGAGCAGAATCCCAGCATAGTCGCCGGTGAACGGTCGCCCAGTGCGATTGGCGCCATGCAGACCCGGCGCCAAGCCGACGATCAACAGGCGTGCCTGCGCATCGCCAAAGGGCGGCACCGGCGCGGCATGGTAGTCGGGATGCGCCGCCCGCACCTCGGTGAGAAATTCCGCCAAGCGCGGACAGGCGCGGCAGTCGGGGTTAAAGTGCGGCTGCGAGCGAGCCGGTGGGTGGGGAGTGGAAACCAAAGCAGACATGGGCGTACAGAGACCATTCAGGGCGTAACGGTCTTGCTATGATAGCCGCCATGGCTGTTCCTAAAAACCTAAACAAAATTGCTTATGCAGCTTTTAGGCACTTCGCTCTCCGTTGATAACACCCTCGCGGGCGAGCAACTGGAGTCCTGGTTGAGCAGTCCCAACCGAACGGCCGGTCAACACCGGCAACATAGGCGGTTTCAGCCGTCGAAACCCAACTTACGCCGTAAAAATTGCCTCGGCGTTCATCCTGAGCAGAGAACAACTTTGCGATTCGACTTCGATCCCGACCATGGAACGCGAAACCTTCGCGCTTGTAGATAACCTATCTACGGTAGGGAATTTTGATGAAAAATAAAGAAAAAATCAAGAACTGTTTTTTGCTCCTGCGCACTGCGGTCAACTACCCCCGCCTGAAGGCGAGAGCTTGTGAGGCGACTCACGAGCCGGGTTGACCAGGGTCAGCGGTGAAAATCCGCTCCGTGTGTCACGGGTCGTTAAAACTCACCGGCGGAGGTGGGAGCCGGTGAGACACATACCCGAGGGGAGCAAGCCGCAAGGCTCCGTCACCAGGCCCGTAAGGGCACGTATTTGGAGAAACGACATGGCCGTTTTCGTCTTGGACAAGCAGAACAAGCCGCGCAAGACTGATGACAATCAGTATGGAAATCCCTGACGGCCTGATCAAGCCCGACTATGCCGGGGGCGGAATCGTCAACCTGATGAGTTCGCTGCTGCGCGCACGCGGTGCATCCAGCGACTGGCCGGACGCCCGGCTGCTGCCCGCCTCGGAGCTGACTGACTACCGCCATCTGGTGCTAATCGTGATCGACGGCCTGGGTGCGGACTGGCTGGCACGACACTCACCCACCGGCCTGCTTGCGCGTCACCAGCTCGGCGCACTGACCAGCGTCTTCCCCTCCACCACAGCGGCGGCCATTGGCAGCTTTCTGACCGGCGTGCCACCGGCGCAGCATGGCATCACCGGCTGGTTCACCTGGCTGCGCGAGCTGGGTTGTGTGATGAAACCCTTGCCAGGGCAGCCCCGCAGCGGAGGCCAAAGCGACTGGGGCATGATCAAGGATCTGCGCAGCCTCTTCCCCCGCCCTTCGGTGTTTGAACGTATACAGACGCCCTCGACCCTCATCAGTCCGCAGTCCATCATTCACTCGGCCTTCAGTCGCGCCCATAGCGGCCCGGCGCGCCTGCGCCCCTTTCGCAACCTGAAAGACTGTTTTCGCCAGATCGAACAAGCGGTCAAGCTCACCCGTCAGCCAAGTTATATCTACGCCTACTGGTCGGAGCTGGATCATCTCGGGCACAAGCATGGCATCGACAGCGGCGCCGCCATTGAGCATCTGCATGCGCTCGAACAGGGGCTGGAACACCTCAAAACACGGCTGGCTGGCCAGGATGTTTGTGTACTGATCAGCGCCGACCATGGTCAGCTCGATGCTTCCCCGGCCGAGCAGACACGGATCAACACCTTTCCGGCACTGGCCGAGCGCTTACAGCTGCCGCTGTGCGGTGAGGCGCGCGCGGCCTTTTGCTATCCCTGTGCCGGTGAGCTGGAAGGCTTTATTGCAGCGGCCGAGGCAGCGCTCGGCTCCCGCTTTGCAATCATCCGTTCCCGCGATCTGCTGGCGCAGGGCTATTTTGGTCCCGGCACGCCACACCCGGAATTGACGCACCGCAGTGGCGATGTCATCTTGATTGGCCGTGATCACAACGTCATCATTGATCAACTGTTGACGGAACCAGACTTCACGCCCATCGGCGTCCATGGCGGCCTGAGTCGCGCTGAAATGCTGGTGCCCTTGTGTCGGTTTACGGGTGCTATTTCACCCATCAGCGTGGCAGGGGTTCGTGCTTAATTACTACGAACACGAAATTTTCGTCTTGCCGGCCTAGCAACGGGATCGGCATACAACGTCATCACAGAGGCATTGATGTCACAACAAATCGGAGTCATTGGCAGCGGCATCGCTGGTATGGCCAGCGCCTGGCTGCTGGCTGATCGTCATCAGGTCACCCTAATTGAGCGCAACGACTATATCGGTGGGCACACCCATACCATTATGGTGGAGGAGGACGGTCAGTCGATTCCAGTCGATACTGGCTTTATCGTTTACAACGAGGCGAACTACCCGTTGCTAACCCGTCTGTTTGAGCGCCTGCAGGTTGCCACGCGCGATGGTGATATGTCCTTCGCCGCGTCCATCGGCCCCGGTGAGATCGAATACTCGGGCGATAGCCTGCGCACCCTGTTTGCGCAGCCCAAGCATCTATTCAGCCCTAGCTATTTGCGCATGCTGGCCGACATTCTGCGTTTTAACCGTCGCTGCCGACGACTGTTGGATGGGGACGGTTTCGCTGGACTGAGCCTGGGGGACTTTCTGCAACGCGAGCGGCTTGGCGAGGCTTTTCGCGATCACTATCTGCTGCCGATGGCCGCTGCCATCTGGTCCTGCCCGCCGCGCACCATGATGGACTTTCCGGTCGAGAGTCTGGCGCGGTTTTTCGACAATCACGGACTGATCCACATTATGCAACGCCCGCTATGGCGCACCGTGGTCAATGGCAGCCACAGCTATGCACAGAAAATCATCGCTGATCTGGGCACGGAGAATATCCTGCATGATCCGGCGGTCAGGGTGCGGCGTCTAGCCGCTGCGGGCCAGGGCGGACTGAGTCAGGGACTGGAGCAGAGTCCGGGCGTGGAAGTCACGCTGGCCTCAGGGGCGACCCGTCGCTTTGACGCCGTGGTGCTGGCCTGCCATGCCGATGAAGCCCTGGCGCTGCTGGAGCAGCCGACGGAAGACGAAACCCGGCTGCTGGGCTGTTTCCGTTATCAGCCCAACCAAACCTGGCTGCATACGGATACGCGCCTGATGCCACGCCGGCGTCAGGTGTGGTCAGCTTGGAACTATCTCGCAGCACGGCAGCCGGAGGGCCGCCAGGCGGTGTCGGTCAGTTACTGGATGAACCGCTTGCAGGGCCTGAAGACCCACAAGGACTATATCGTCTCCCTCAATCCGCTTGAAGCGCCCCGCCCCGAGACGCGCATCACTGACATGATCTATCATCACCCGGTTTTTGATCAGGCCGCTATGGATGCTCAGCCGGCATTGCAGCGGCTGCAAGGTCAGGGCGGCCTGTGGTTCTGCGGCAGCTATTTTGGCTACGGCTTCCACGAAGACGGCCTGCGCGCAGCGGTGCAGGCCGTCACCCACATGGGGATAGACACCGCCTGGCTGACGCAGGCAGGCCACTAAACAATGACCACACAGACAGCACAGACAGCACAAGCGGCACAAACAACGCAGACCACACGGAAACCTCCGACACCCATGCCTGATTCATCCCCGGGGCCGCATCGCATTTATTTCACCAAGGTCATGCATCGGCGGCTGTTTCCGGTCGAGTATCGCTTTATCTACAATGTCTTCAGTCTGATGATCGACATTGACGCGCTGGAGCAGCTACCACGCGGCCCGCGTCTGGGCAAATTCCAGCTGGTACGCTTTAATCCCGCCGATCATGGCCCGCGCGATGGCCAGCCCTTGCGCCCCTGGGTGGAAGCCGTGCTGCGCAGCCGGGGCATCGAGTTGGACGGTGGTCGCATCCGGCTGCTCTGCTTCCCGCGCGTGCTCGGCTTTGGCTTTAATCCGCTCAGCCTGTGGTATTGCGAACATCGCGACGGCAGTCTGCGTGCCGCCATCGGCGAGGTCAGCAACACCTTCGGCGGCAAGCACTTCTATCTGCTCGCCCAGGACGGCGCGCCTATTGACTGGCCACTGCGCGCGCGCGCCACCAAGTGCTTCCACGTCTCACCCCTGATGGATATGGCCGGCGATTACCGCTTTCGCCTGTCCAAACCCGATGAGCGCCTGTCGGTGATGATCCGCCAGTTCCATGACGATGGCCGCCTGAAGCTGGTCGCCAGCCAGGCCGGTACTGGCGAACCCCTCACCGAGCGCAGCCTGAGACGGGCCTTGCGACGCATGCCGCTGATGACCATTAAGGTGATTGCCGCCATTCACTGGCAGGCGCTAAAAATCTGGCTGCGTGGCGCACCCCTATGCCCCACGCCCCCGGCTCCTGAACACGAGGTAACCTGATGGCACGCGAGAAGTCAGCTGAGGCAACGTTGCCTTGGCATAAAGGGCTTTGGCACAAAGGGCTGGCGTTGCAGCCATTCAGCCACATCCTGGATGGTCTGTTACAACGCCAGCTTCAGGTCGGACAGCTCAAGCTGTTCTTGAGCCAGCGCCTGCACCGCATTGATGGACAGACCGCCGGCCCCCAGGCCGAGATGCACCTGCACCGCCCGCTAGCCTTCGCCCGGCGCATCGCCACCCGTGGTCTGCTCGGGCTGGGCGAAAGCTACATGGCGGGCGACTGGGACAGCCCTGATCTGACCGGCCTGCTGTATCTGCTGGCCGTCAACGAGCCATCCTTCGCCAATCTCCAACACGGCAGCTGGCTCGGGCGTCTCGGCGCTCTGCTGCATCACCACCGCCGCCCTAACACCCGGCGCGGCAGCCGCAAGAACATTGCCCATCACTACGATCTCGGCAATGACTTCTACCGTCTGTGGCTGGATGCGGGCATGACCTATTCCTCAGCGCTGTTTGATAACCAGTCGCCGGAGGACGATGCGTCTCTTGCTCAGAATCTGGATCTGGAGCAGGCCCAGAGCCGGAAATACCAATCCCTGCTCGCCATGCTAGGCGCCGAGCCCGGCCAGCATCTGCTGGAAATTGGCTGCGGCTGGGGGGGCTGCGCCGCTCAGGCGCTGACGGATGGCCTGCGGGTCACCGGCATCACCCTGTCGGCTGAACAACTCGCCTGGGCGCGCCAGCGCCTGGCCGCACCCATTGCCGCCGGCCAAGTCGATCTGCGCCTGTGCGACTACCGGGATCTGGATGAATCCTTCGACCAGATTATTTCCATCGAAATGTTCGAGGCGGTGGGCGAGCGTTACTGGCCGGTCTACATGGAAACCCTGCGCCGTCTGCTGCGCCCCGGCGGACGCGCCGCCCTGCAAGTCATCACTATGGCCGAGCAACACTTCGCCGGCTATCGCGCCAGCCCGGACTTTATTCAGCACTACATTTTTCCCGGCGGCATGCTGCCGACGCCGGAGCGTTTTGATGCCGCTGCGGCTGACGCTGGCCTGCGTATAACCAAGCGGCGCTGGTTTGGGCCGGACTACGCTCGCACCCTGGCGCTGTGGCAACAGCGGTTCCTCGCGCAACGCGAACAGGTGCTAGCGCTAGGCTATGATGAGCGCTTCCTGCGCATGTGGCGTTACTACCTCGCCTACTGCGAAGCCGGTTTTCGCGATAGGCGCCTGGATGTAATGCAAGTTGTGCTGCATGCCTCCTGACCCAGCACTTCCCCCCCAGGAGCGCCTGCGCTACCCGCTGGAACGCTACGATGCCCAGTTTAATTTGCGCATCCCGGCCACGCTGTGGCTCATCATGGTGCTGCTGCTCCGCCATGGACTCCTGCTGATCATCACCTTCATGCCCACCACCGGCAAGGAGATCACCGTCCTGCGCGACCTGATCCGGCCCGAATTTCTGCTTGCCGATGCCCTAGCGCTGCCGGTTTTCATCAGCGCCATTCGGCGTAACGCCAAGCGCACCCCGGCCTGGATGCCTCGCGTCTGGCGCCACGCCCGCACCTTGCTCAGCCTGTCGCTGTTGCTGTACCTCGGCCTGCTAAGCGCCCCGCTGGTCGCAGGAACCGGGCCGCTGGTGCAACGCCTGTCCGAGGCCGCCCTGCTCTCCGCGCTGCTCAACCTCGCCGCCCTCGCCTACCTGTGGCGCTCGCCGCTGCTGCCCGACCTGTTTCGCGACTGGCCCCAGCCATTACCCAGCGCTCTATGGCATGAAAACTGACCAGATGGCCTCACGAATGCTACCTCCGTGTTTCACATTGATTAATATCCACTGAGAAAAGTATAGTCTCTTAATATGATATCCGGACATTTTAAAGGAACTTAATATAGTGGACCCCATGTCCAGGACAAATTTAGCTCGAATTTAAGTTAGTTTACTCACCAGCCGCAGCGGTTTGGCGCTGCCCCAAATCTTTGCCAGACGAAGCCGTAGCGGCGCAACAGGCCTCCTCCAACGTCTCTGCTCCATCAACCTTGAAATGGTCGACAACCACAGCTCCACCTCCCTGAGCGCTGTGATGCACCTCATCGGGGGTGCAATACCCCAAACTCTGATGCGGTCGCCCGCTGTTGTAGAAAGAGAAATACTCCGTCAACCAACTTTTGCCTTGAACGCCGCCGTGAAGGTCTTACGCTGTCTCTCGCTCATCTCGTCTCTCCAAGCTTCTTCAGTCGGGCAAGGACTAACTTAAATTGGTGTCCTGATTTTGGGGTTCACTATACAAGGCGGGATTCCATGTGCCATACAAGCGGGTGGTCTAAAGTTAATGGCATTGCTTCTATCCTGACACTGAGGGGAATAAGAGAGCGGAGTTTTATGTTTGCGCCCGCGCCGCGCGGCAAAATGCACTCAATGTTCGCTATTCCCCCAAAAGACGTCTGGTATTTTTCAACGCGTTCCTATAATCTCTTAATTCCGGTTTGGCTTAGCCAAACTTGTTAAAACCCCCTAAAACTCTGGTATGGAAAACTCCAATGCGTAAACTACTGATTTTAGCACTCACTGCTTTGATGACGATTACGATTAGCCTTAGCGGCTGCGTTGCAACCACCGGCGGCACAAATGAAGAGAAAGGAACAGCGATAGGAACGACCGGAGGCGCTCTCCTCGGTGGCATCATTGCAAATAATGCTGGTGGGAATACAGCTCTTGGTGCCATCATCGGTGGCGCGGTCGGCGGCCTAATAGGCAATCGTATCGGCGCCGCTCTTGATGAACGTGAGAGACAGGAGTTAGCACGATTGACGAAACGTGCCGCACGAGCAAAGACCAATCAAAAATTTGTCGCTGAAGTTGCGCCTCCGCCACAAAAAGTCGCTAAAACTTCGTCCTCAAAATCGAGTTCTTCGTCTGCAAAAGCGAAACCCGCAGCAGCACCGAAGCCGACTAAACTCGAGGTAACGCCAGGCGAAATATATACAAAATCAGACGGTCAGCAATGTCGCAACATCGCACAAGTCGCGATTAAAGACGGGAAAACTTATAAGGATAACACAACCATGTGCAAGTCCGGTTCCAACTGGACCGCAACGGCTGTCTAAACAACAACTTGCAACCGACCGCTAAAGTCGGGAAAAAGGGCAAGGATGCCCTCCACAACAGTTAGAAGTTATTAATTTCGTCCATCACTGCAGAATTCGTACCTGCATCAGTCGTATTCTCAAGAAAAGCAACAGCAGCAGGATTTACAGCCTCTACTTTTTTGAGCGTTTCGTCATTCTGCGCAACTTGTGCGATCCTGGCGGGTGATGCGTTCGCGAGTGATGCTGGTGGCTTAGTATTGAATTCTTCAACAAGTTCGGCTTGATTCTTCTCGGATTGAAACAACAAAGTGACAACATCCCGAGTGAGGGATTCAACACGGTAAACATTCTCTCCAAACTTGGCGTTTAGCGGCTTTATGACTGCAGAATTGATAGTCTGCGCAAAATCGGCCTGGCCGCCTGCAAAGTTCACTTCGTATAAAGTGAGTCCGCTCGTTGTGTAATTTCTTAGCGAAACATCAAGAAAAGGACGCAGACCAATCATTTCCTTCTTGAGCAATACCCCGATGTCATAACTCGGCAGACCAACAACACGTAACTCAAAAAGGTGGTTGGGTTGAACCAGATGTGACTCGAAAAAATCTTTTGAAAATTCTTGACCGATCATACGACCAACATCTTCAAGTGCTTGATCCTCAGTCGACCAACTATTATGCCTTGGAACCTTATTATTGAAGTAAATTTCTTCCCCTGTATTGTTGTTAACACACTTAACCGTCCAGGAGGTAATCAGATGTTTCTTGAGTCGGATTCCAGATGAATTCAGTTTGACTTCCCTAACATCGAACCTGACACGACCCAAGATCGAGAAATCAGCGGCCTTGAGATGAGAAACAGAGACCGTGGTCTGAGTCTGATTGGAAAGCGCTGAGGATTCCATCATCTCGGTCTTCAATGCTTGTGTTGCATCCTCTGACCAGACGCGATAACCAAATTCCAAGATACGCTCTTTTAGTAGATTCTCTGCGATATCTGATCGTGTCTGCCAACTCCCGCGATCAGCGTCCTGTGCATAGACAGCCACTGAGATACGGGGATTGCCATAGTCGCGGATATAGCTGATGCGAGACTGACGCGACATCGTGCGCAGCGCATCCTGAACGCCAGTAAGATAGACTTCGGCTTTGATCATCATATGCGCGAAACCATCATCTGCCACCCAAGGTTTGCTTTCCTTGATCACCCGTTTGATCAGTCCCTTTGTTTCACTAAGAACTCGATCATCGATTAATGTGTAGTTCTCAACCAGAGTACTTCCCTCAACAAAAACACCAACGGCTTTCTCGATCGCTTGACGCCTTGCATCTCGCCTCAGATCATCTATCAAGAGGCCTTTGTCCCTTGCGTATGTCTCAGCATTTGGATCGGCCAAACCCTCGGCGGTCACCATGATCGTATTTTGAGCAAATGCCGGACTTAAAACACTGAAGAGAAGACAGACCACACCGAGCAGTAATCCTCGGCGAGCTAAAACCTCTGACTTCTTAACCATCATTGCCCTCATTGAGCCGCATGAAAATTTCTAATTGCATTCCGCATCCCGAACCGAAGGTGCTTGCCGCTATCTGGCATGTGGCATAGCCATCCCTGGCGCTGTCTGTTTTATCAGTCGAGCATCCTAGCGGAGCAGGTCAGTTCCCCCGCCGGCACCATTGCTGCTCTGACCTTGACCGCTAGAGCTGGCACCGATCGGCACGTCGATCATGCCTTCTCGGATCTCCGCGCCACGACGGATACTTGTGGCGGTCATTCCGGCACTGCCACTTGAAGATTCACTGAAATCATCGACCTGTGCGCCAACGCCTTCAACTTCGATGACCTCATCGTCGTAGTTCAGCTTTTGGTTCAGAACATCCTCTACCTCACCAAACCGGAGACGCATCTTTACAAAGGCATCGCCGTTCTCATCCCAACGGTAATCGACAAGATCGGCGCCATAGATCGCAGCCATCATGCGCGCGCGAACATCATCGGACTGCAAAAGGTAGTCACGCACCGAAGTGTTTGAATTGATTTCGAATCCCACGATGGTTTTTGCAAGTTGCTTATAAGAATCGAGTTCGGCGGCACGAAGTGCTTGCAACGGTCCAGCCATTGCAGGTGTGGATGTGGCAAAACCGAAGCGCTTGATCGTCTGACCACCATAGTCAATATTCTTGCCGACGATGTTGCTGACTTTACCAAGTTTGATACTTGCTTCGACTTGGGCGATATCCTTATCCGGATCATAAAGAATGTCGGTGTACTCGATTCCCTTTATCGCAGCGGCCGTCTTTGCGTCAATACGAACTTCTTGAGCAACGAGATCCTCGACGCTCTCGCGGCTTCGTATTTTCAATCCGACCACACTTTCAACCACGGCACGTTCTGCGATGACCTTCGCTGCATTGACGGTCATTAATTTTTTGTTTCCGGCGACCCCCTGCGCAGAAAAAACGATCAACACAACCGTGAATATCGCCAATAACACCCGATTTTTCTTCACAGCAACCTCCTAACACCTTAGCCTCGTTCAATTTTAACCCAGTAGCGCTGCGTCACAAATCGATGACGCCATCACATTCGATCACGCCTTAGACTGATCGGACAGCGAATGAGTCGCCTCTTTTACCAAGAGTCCAACATATGCCCTCCATCGGGAAAAATGACTGGAATCTCAAGTTTTTGTTCATTCACTGCCTTAGTTTCGGTACCGCTATTTACGGAAACCACCCTTCGCCAGATATTTTGGCGAATGCCAATCTCCATAATGGGGGCTGGAATGGTTCCCAATCTAATTAAACTTTGATACCTATCGTTCATGCTGAGAACCGAAGGTACAAACAAAAAAGGACGTATCAATGGTTGCCCCCCTTTCTCTTTACGGCGACTGTTCGCAGAGATTTCTCGTGCAAGGCGGCTAAGCCGACGCACGCCGCCGATTTGGACATCGCGGATTGAATTATCTCCAACTACCCGCCCAGAGAATCGGTAATCCCCCTCGGCATCTGAAGGCAGCACGGACCCAGCGATTTCATCACTGAGCTGCAATAGCCCATTTGCATTTTCGGCCATTAACGCGCTGTTGCCTCCAATGCTAGCAATAGCATACACGATTAAACCGAGCCCGAGCAGGTGCCTCCAGAAACTTTTTTTCACGATTTATTACCAATCACTAGGTTTTAGTGCTCGACCACCACCAGTAAAGGTATCTGTCTTTTGATAGGTCGGACGCGTTGATGTTTTTCGTGAGCCAGAAGAAGAAGACCGACAAACCTCGCGCTGAGTCCGTCTTAGCCCATCTTTAGCGTCGAGTAGGCTCGGATCAATTGCGAGTGCTTTTTTATACATGTAAACGCTAAGCTTACATTTTCCTTGCATGCGATAAATCTCGCCAAGGTAATAATAGGGGTAAGGGTCAGCCGGTACGAGCGTCGTCGCTCGTTCCAAATAGGGCTTGGCGAATCCGTAATCTTTGCGCTCAAAATAGAGCTTTCCAGCGCTAGCTTGGGCTTTACCAAGATTTGGCTGAACTGCGATAGCATCAAGATAGGCATTCAATGCAAGCTGATCACGTCCCGTCGCTTCGTAAGCCTGGCCTAATCCATAGAAGGCTTCACCATATCTTGGATCCAAACGGACGGCTTCCTGGAAATTTTCGATTGCTTGGCTGAAGTTTTCGGCCGCTAATGCCGATATGCCGCGTTGGTAATAGTCGGATGCCGCGCCTGGTCCCACAGGAATTGTCTGCTGACAAGCTGTAAGGGCCAGCATCACCGGGATAAAAAAAATCAGTTTACGCATCAATTAGTCCCTCTTTAAGTTTAACCAATTCATTCACAAAATGTGAGGTTGGTTTTCCGCTGCAAATCGCGGATCATTGGCTCGCCTCATCGATTGTTTTAGTATTTGGCTCAGTTGAGCACGACTTGAATCTTCAGGCTTTATCGCGATGGCAAAATCTGAAATCGTGGAAGGCATTTTAGTCACTGGTGTTTGTTGATTCTCAGTTAGCTTGCTAACCTGATTACTAAGAAAGAAGTCAAGGCCTTTAATCGTAATCTTGCCGTCGTTTGCAAGATCCGCGTCACCATTTAACCCATTGACCAGTACTTCGGTAAAAGCTCCATTTTCCCACATCGGATTTTCAAGCGAGGCCTGATTGCCACTAGAGCTGCTATAAACCACGATCCCGTTTTCAGCCGCAGTCAAATCATTGACAACACCATTGATATCTGCAACCCCAGTCATGAGACTTCCAGAATGGCAGGTATCAAAGAAAGCGATGACCTTGCCCGGTAGGGTAGCGAGTGATTTGCGAATGTCATATTGCGGAACTGCCGTTCTTGCAATGCGCTCTGGATTGGCATCACTGACGAGAAAATAATAATCGCCATCTTCATCATTAACGCCGTGGCCAGCAACAAACAACATGGCAACATCCTCTTCGGTCACCTTCTTGTTAAGCCAATCGAGGCCATCGAGAAAGGTTTCGCGATTGGGATTGCTCAATACTTCAACGATGACGTCCTTATAAAGGCCATTGTGTTGCTGCTTGATGACTTGAGCGAAGTCTTGAGCATCCTTCGCCGCGTAGTTTAGATCATCCAGCCGATTATCTTCATACTCTGAGACGCCGATCGACAAGACATAGAGTGTTGGATTGTCACGAGATTCAGCAAGTTTCTCTCCGGCCCAGTGCAACTTAACCGTACTTGGCGGCGAGGCACCAAATTGATTTTCTGCAACCACAGTGACAGAGACGTCCCGTGCTGGCAGTTTGATCGTCATCGATTGCTGCCCTTTGGAATCATCCGTTTCGTCGGTACTTGACTTGGCATCAGGGGTTCCCGTGATGCGTTTAAGCCCACGCGCTGAATCGAGCGGACGACCATCGACGAGGATCTGCACTTTGCGAGCCTGCTCACCGCCCGGATTTCGGATCAAGTAGCGGACTGTCACCTGTTCGCCATCAAAGTTATCGCCGTCTTCGGGTGACAAAATATCGACAATCGGTGGCAACGAATCTGAGACCTTTACATCAGCAACTGAACGCGAGCCACGCACATTGGACGCAGCAATGGCGTCAGATTCGTCGAGCGTTTGCAACACCATCTCGACGACCTTCGGCCTATAAAAGCGCTCGCGAAAGACGTTCACCGGGAAAAAGTCCGATGCTTGCACGCTGCTCAGTGCCTTGCCGACAACTGCCCCCAGACGCGGCGGTCCACCTGGTTGCACCGCAGCGAGCAGAACATCGACGTCCTCTGACGCGCCCTCGCGCAAGACCAGAAAATTCAGTGAATCTCCAGCTGAAGCTGTTTGCAACAAAGCGACTAAATCAGCCCGCGAGTTGATCGGCTTGTCATTGATCGCCTGAATGACGTCACCAGCACGCAGTCCGGAGAGATCTGCTGAAGATCCTGGCACGACATACTGAATCGCCAAACCGGGTAATTCGTCGTACCGATTGAGCTGCCAACCGATCAAGCGATCACCGCCGGGGCTTGCGTCGTAGTAGCCCTTAGGGGTCCAGGCTACCCATTCATGGCTGCGCTTATTGATGTAGACCGCGAGCAGCTCCACGCCATCAGCATAGCGATACCAACGCAGGGTGCCATCCCCCAGGGCTGCTACCAAAACCTTTCCGTCGGCACTGATGTTAATGCCCCATGCAGCATCTGGAACGGGTATGGACCAACGTGGCTCCCCCGACTGATAAAAAGCACGAAGATACCAGCTAGTCCCGAGAACAAAGCCTTGTCCATGCGGCGCGATCGCAAAGGCTTGTGACCGCTCGTAGGGATCAAGCGGCAAAGGCTGACCGTTCAGTGCGGGTTCGGTCGCTTGCTTCCAGTGTTTAACGGTCATACCAGCAGCGGTTGTGCGCGCAGGTGTCAACGGGCTGAGTTCAAGACGGGCTCTGACTTGCTCATTGAGGCCACCAGGACCGAGACCGGCATCTGATCGCCAAGCGCTAAGCGCTCCAGCGGTTGCACGACCATACTGACCATCGAACGGACCAGGATCATAGCCGAGCGATTGGAGCTTGCGCTGCAGCAACCAAGTCTCATTAAGGTTACCTTCAAACAGGCGGCGCTCCTTAAGATCAAGTAGCACCATATCCTGCGCCGAGTAGCCGAGACCAACGGCTACGCGCCTGCCATCGGCGGAGATCCTGAGAGCATTTCCGAGCTTATCGCGAAAATCCGGGACGGCACCCTGACGCCGATCGAGGTGATTGCCGCTAGCGCTCAATTTTAACCAAGCTGGGTAGTCCGTGCTGACCAGCAGGCCACCATCAGGTAGCGCCTGCAGATCAGTGACAATATTGGCCGTTCCTTTCCAA
The DNA here is from genome assembly GCF_016583795.1 of Rhabdochromatium marinum. GTDB lineage: Bacteria > Pseudomonadota > Gammaproteobacteria > Chromatiales > Chromatiaceae > Rhabdochromatium > Rhabdochromatium marinum. The sequence continues at coordinate 36,544 of NZ_NRRS01000025.1, forward strand.
AGTTCCCTTCTTCCTGCACCAGCATCTGCCCATGCAATAATCGGGAACTGGCCCTCAGTTTGGTAACGTCCAGCCGCAAACAGCCGGCGGCCATCCTGAGACCAGGCAACCTGACTGAGGCCGCCCTTGGTCAGTCCACGCGTGTTCGGAGGTAGCAGTTCACTCAAGTCTTGCGTCGAGACCAGAGATACCCTTGGGGTATCCGCAAAACCAATGGCGATACGGTCGCCAGCGGGGGAGAAAGCGGCACCGAACGGCTCGTCGCCAACCGACAGACGGGATTTTTCAAGCAAACCAAAGGATGCGTTTTTGTAAAGACGCACATACCCGTCGAGTGAGGTTGTTACGAGCTGACCGCCCGGCGAAAAATCACAGCCATGACTGGCACCTTGGTAAGCCTGATCGATTGCGATCAAGCGCCAATTCTCAGTGGACCAGACGCGCACTCCATCACTGCCAAGGGTTGCGGCGAGATAAGCCCCATCATCCGACACGCACAGATGATTGACGACGTCGGGCAAGCTGGCAATGAAGCTGGTGAGTCCCTTGCTGGCCCGGTCGAATAAATAAATGTGGTAGTTGCCACGGCCTTCTGTGACCGCCTGTGTCATGCCACCAGCGGCCAACCAGCGGCCATCAGGAGACGCAGCGAGCGCATAGAGTCGCCCTTCATCGCCTGCTCCGGCTGGAACCCGGAAAATATCAACCAAGCGTCCATCGACTAAATTCCAGGCGCGAATCGTCTTGTCGTCAGAAGCAGTAAAGAATAAGCCAGCGGACCGATCCACCTCCAAGGCACGAATCGACGCCGTATGCATCCCGGTCTCGATTCGCAGTAAAGGATCAGTGGAGAGCGTGGCAAGCGCGGATTGGCTCAAGGCGACTAAAATCAAAGCAAACATGCCGCCACGTCGCGATGCAAGGCTTGGGAGATTCATCGATCCATACCCTCCTCATCAATGCTTAAATCTGCCGGCAACCAAGCTGGCAGCAGGATTGCCGCCTAGCAGGGTTCGAGCTACACCCATTGAAGTATAGCTGCCAAAACAACGCAAGACATTGCGCGTGGTCAGGTTGTAGCCTCGACGGTTTCAGCCGATCTAGACAAGAGTGGACGCAAAAATGACAGATTCTGGCATACTAAGTGGGCTTTTTCATCAACTCGGCAGGCTTTCACTCAACAATCTGTCCGTCAATTATCGGATCTGACTCGATTAGGAGCAGCATGATGATTCGCTCAGTTTTTCTTCTCGTCCCTGTTGCGATGACCTTCTCGGCAGCAACCCTTGCGGATTGTAAGTCCCTCGCAAAAACCATACAGGGCGCAGCGCAAGCTGGTGATCTCGAGACGATCTCCAGGCAAGCGGAACAGATCGCAACGGAACCGACCTGTCCCGACTCCTATCGGCCAAAGCTGTCACGCATGGCCGCCTACGCTTATCTTCGTACTGCGAACAAGCGCATGGAAGCAGGCGCTAGCCTGCAAGCGCAAGGGGACCTCCTGCTCAAGTCATTAGACTTTGCGCTGACCTGGCAAGCCTTGGCAATGCTCGGCGATATCGAACACGAAGAAAAGCGTTATGAGCGTTCATCGCTCTATTATCAGCAGGCACTTTCGGTCATCAATGATCCGGTCGCGACCGAAGCCGAGCCTCCGCAAGCGGTGATTGCCACCATTCATCAAAAGGCGGCCGAAGCCCGTATGCTTGCGGACAGGTACGTGGCAACCCCTATCAATCATCGCTCTGGAGTCGCTGAAGGGCTGGCACTGAGTTCGGTGCGCAGCTTCACCGTCAAGCGTGTTCCATTGCCTGTCACCTACGAGAGCGGTTCGACACGATTTACTCCCAAAGGGGCTGAAGCGGCCGAAGACCTCGCAACTATGCTCCTGAAACGTACTCCAAGTTCAATCTCTATCATTGGTCACACCGATGATCGGGGGACGGAAGCCGAGAATCAGCGCCTCTCACAAAAACGTGCCGATGCACTCGCGGAGTTTTTGCGCACTCGAGGTTACAAGGGTAAGATTATTACCGAGGGAGCAGGCGAATCGCAGCCCGCCGCCATCAGTGATCCGAGCATTTACAACCAAGAGGAAATCTGGCAACTCAATCGTCGTGTTGAGCTCGTTTGGCCAGAGAATTCCTGATGTTTTTCGAAATGAGGCACATCCGACACTATACGGGGCGGATGCTGAGCATCCGTATGGGACAAGCGTGTAAGACGCTGCTAAGCCTAACTGCTCTCTTAGCGTTGACAGCAGTCAGTGCGCAAGCTGAGATTCGGGCGCTGGTTGTTGGTATTGATCAGTATCAACATGCCGACCCACTTCATGGCGCCACCTCGGATGCCGAAGACATCGAACAGGCGCTGCGCAAAATCGGCGTCAAAGACCTGACCAAACGTCTTGACGCCGAGGCCACACGTGAACAACTCAGCAAGGATTGGGAACAGCTGCTGGCACGTTCCGAGCCCGGCGATATGATCGTCTTTACCTACGCCGGTCACGGTGCACAGGAAGATGAGCGCATTGCCGGTTCGGAAGCCGATAGTTATGACGAGGTCTTACTTTTGTTCGACTTCAATCCCGCTAATCAACGTCCAGCAGGACGCCTCTACGATGACGAACTGCATGAATGGTTTGCAAAGGCCGGCGAACGTGACATTGACGTGCTCTTCATCGCCGACGCCTGCCACTCTGGCACCCTGACCCGAGGTGTCGATCCACGCGCGGTCGGTTTGAGCTACCGCAACTACGCTTATGCAATCCCCGACGATCAGCTCGCGCTAGACTTGCCTTCCGACTTTTCGGCAGGAGAGGTTGAGGAGTTGGACAATGTGACCTTTTTTGCCGCCGCGCAAGAAAATGAGAAGGTTCCGGAGTTTTCGCTCTACGATGCAAACTGGCAACCCGCCCAGCGCGGCGCACTCAGTTGGGCCTTTTCACGTGCACTGGAAGGCCCGGCGGACGAAAATGCAGACAAGCAGCTGACCCTTGATGAATTAAAGCATTTTCTGCGTGCCAATGTTCGCGCAATTGCCAATTCCCGCCAAACACCAAACTTGCTTCCGGACAGCAATGGTGATCGAACGCTGCTTCCCATCGCAAAGCTGCCAGCAACCTTGACACGGTCGAATTGGCCGCAGCCGCGCATCAAGCTATCGGGCGATCCCTTTGCTGCTGAGAGGATCGTTCGAACCCTCGGGGATGTGATCGACTCTAGCCCGGCCGAAACAACGGATATCACCTTCGACCTCAATACCAGGGAAGCAATCTCGAGCGAGGGCGACGTCATTGCAAGTAATCTGAAAATCAGCGATATCCGTGCTGTTATCGAAAAATGGCAAGCATTGCAGCGACTCAAATATGAACGCTATGGTGACCGACTTACCACCAAAATCATCCCCGACGATGGCACGCATCGGCGTGGAGTGCAAGTTGGCTTCTTTTTTTCCAGGATCGAGCAACCCTACTTCACACTTTATAGTTTATCCGGTGATGGCACCCTGTATTTCCATTACCCGCTTGATGGTGATTCGGAAACTATCGACGCGACAGTTCCGTTCGAGCTTTTCTTCGAGGTGACACCACCTTATGGCGCTGATCATATGATTGCAGTGACCAGTAGCGAGCCTTTGGTTGAACTAAACAAGCGACTGCGTAAACTGGACGGCACGCAAAACGCGCGAGCCGCCGCTGAAGCGACACTCGAGGTTTTGCGCAGTGGCCGCCGGCAACTTGGAATGCAAGGGCTTTTTACCGCACCATGATTGCTGTTCTTTTGTTGCTTTTTCCTTTGAGCACCGGTTTATTGTTCGCCGATGAAATTGCATCGGACGTCGATGTCACCGGAGGCGCAATCATCCTCGATCCTGACGCGGCCTTGGACGAGTTTTGGAGCGAAGAAGCAGATGCACCCGAAAAAATTGACGAACCCGCGACCTCAGGTCCACTAGGTACAGTCGAGACATCCAAAACCTTATTGGAAACCGACGAATCTGAACCAACGGATGAGAAGACGGGGGGGGCAACAGCCGGGCAAACAGATGACCTCTCGGCGTCGGCCACCAACACGAAACCACGCATCGCTGTTCTCGACTTTGAGGTTCGAGGTGATCTTGGCATAGCAGACGCTGGTTCAATTATTGCTGAATGGATGACCCGTGCACTTGAAAAAACGCAGACATTCATACTCACTGAACGTGTTTTATTGAGTAAGATTCTGGAGGAGCAAGAGCTTCAATCCAGTTACCTTGTTGATCAATCCAGTCAAGCGGCGCGAGCAGGTGAGATGCTTGGTGTCGACGCTATTATTACTGGGACTGTCATTAAGTGGGCTGGAACTATCTCAATCGTCGCGCGCTTGGTCGACACTAATACAAGTGAGATTCTTGCAACCGCCGAAGTTAAAACCAAAAATCTAGACCACATTCCTGATCAGATTAGCCTGCTTGCACGTCAACTTGCTGATCCCTATCAGTCGCCAGACGATGAGCAGCCTCTAGAATTTCAACCGATTGCAGAACCAAGCCACCTGTCCGGAAATCCAGCGCAATTACAGCTCGAATTCTTGCCCAAACCTCGATTTCGGGTTGGTGATAACATTCGGTTTCGAATTCGGACAGCGAAACCCGGATATCTTCTGGTTTTCCATGTCGACGTCACTGGGGAACTCTCAAAACTCTACCCCTTCTCTGATTCTGAACAGAATCGCAATGCTGTACATCTTGCACCAGAGCACCCGATTACAGTTCCAGGTACCTACGATGGCATTCAATTGACTGCAAGCGAGCCTTCTGGACGTGGCTATCTGATCGCAATCTTATCGAATCGGCCTATTTCTGAAGAAGATATCGCGCTGGCTCCAACAGAAGGCCAAATGGATGTGAAATTGCGCTGGGCTGAACAAGCACATCCGCCGACGGACTATTCGCTGGCAACTGAATCCTATGTCATCACACTAAAATAAGAGGCTCCGTCAGGGAGGGGAGCGACGTGAAGAGTCCTTGTGCGGAATGCACCGAGCCGCTGGCGGTTTGGTTCATCTGCTCCCAGACCTTCGGGTACAATAGGGATGGGAACCTCCTCTACCGCCACATCGCCTTCACCCCCGTGATCGTCGCCCCCGGTCAGTCGCGGGTGGTACCCCTGGCACCGGAATTTGTCCAACCCCAAGACGGGGCCGACAAGCAGGATTGTGAACTCAATGCCGCCAAGCGCTGGCCTGCCGCCTGGGGCGATCGCTACGCTCCCTGGGGCGTGACACTGTTGGGCGACGATCTCTATTGCCATCAGCCATTGTGCGAGGATGCCTTAGCCAGAGGCTTGCAGGTGCTGTTTGTTTGCAAGCCCGATTCCCATGGAACGCTCTACGAATGGGTAAGCGACTTTGAACGCAGCGGCGATTTGCAGACCCTGGAGCGCACCACATGGAATGTGGCGCCAACGGCTCACCGAACGCTATCCCTTCATCAACCAAGTCCCTCTGCGCAACCATGACGACGCTTTGCACCTGAATTGGTGCGAACTCACCGTGACCGACACCAAAGGTAAAGTGGTGTTTCGCAAGGCCTGGGTGACTTCCCACCACCTGCATGCCGGCACGGTCGTGGTTATTGCCACTGTCGGGCGCACCCGCTCAAAAATCGAGAACGAAAATAATAATGTGCTGAAAAACCAGGGCGATCACTTCGAGCATAACTTCGGTCACGGCAAACAGCACTTGGCCAACTTGCTGGCCACGCTGATTGTGCTAGCGTATCTGATACACACCACGCTTGACTGGATTGATGTCTACTATCGCACCGTGCGCGGGTTATTGCCCTCTCGTCGCACTTTCTTTGAGCATCTGAGAGCCTTGCTGCAATATCTGTGGTTCGAGAGTTGGGATCATTTGCTGAAATTTATGCTCAATGAACTGGAAGGCAAAATCCCTGACACTGGGTAGGGGCTTAAATTGAGAACTGCTGGGGGATAGCAGCGGATCTTATCTCTGGGGCGGGCTTGCGCTATGCTTGCCGGGCTATGAATCAAGCCCAATGCACTGAACTCTTCCGCCGCTTGCGCGCGGCCAATCCCCAACCCACAACAGAACTGCAGTACAGCTCGACGTTTGAGTTGTTGATTGCGGTGATGCTCTCCGCCCAGGCGACGGATCGGAGCGTCAACCGTGTCACAGCCAATCTGTTTCCGGTGGCCAATACCCCGGCCGCGATTCTGGCCCTTGGTGAGGAGGGGCTGATCGCACATATTCGCACCATCGGGCTGTTTAACAGCAAGGCCAGAAATATTCTCAAGACCTGCGCCCAGCTGCTTGAACGCCATCAGGGCCAGGTGCCGCACGAGCGGGCAGCGCTCGAAGCCCTGCCTGGTGTCGGACGCAAGACGGCCAATGTACTGCTGAACACCGCCTTCGGCGAGCCAACCGTGGCGGTCGATACCCACATTTTTCGGGTCGCCAATCGCACCGGTCTCGCGCCTGGCGACACGCCGCTGGCGGTGGAGCAGCACCTGCTGCGGCGGATTCCAGAGGAATTTTTGCTAGATGCCCATCACTGGCTGATCCTGCATGGTCGCTATCTGTGCACGGCTCGGCGGCCGCGCTGTGATGAATGCCCAATTGCCGATCTGTGTGATTATCGGGCCTCGGCGGCAACCGCATAATGTCAACGGCCAACCACATTCAGCTGCGCGGTCTGCGCCAGCACAATCTCAAAAATCTCGATCTCGACCTGCCGCTGGGTGAGCTGATTCTGGTCACTGGCGTGTCTGGCTGTGGCAAGTCGTCCTTGGCCTTCGACACCCTCTATGCCGAAGGCCAGCGGCGTTATGTCGAGACCTTCTCGCCCTATGCGCGCCAGTTTCTTGATCGCATGGATCGCCCAGCGGCGGATCGCATTGAGGGCATTCCGCCGGCCATTGCCATTGATCAGACCAATCCGGTGCGCAGCTCGCGCTCCACCGTCGGCACCATGACGGAGCTGAATGATCATCTCAAGCTGTTGTTTGCACGGGCGGCGCGCTTGTTCTGCCCCGGATGTGGGCATGAGGTGCGGTGCGATACACCGGCAAGTATTTGGGCCGACCTGCGCCATCGCGGCGGTGATGATCCGCCCCGCGCCTTGATTACGTTCGCCGTCGCGGTGCCGGAGACCCTCACCCCGGCGCAGGTTAAGGAACTGCTGGCGCAGCAGGGCTACGCCCGCATTCTGAACACATCGACACAACAGATTGAGGTTATCCAGGATCGGCTGCGACTGACGGAGGATAACCGTGAACGCGCGCTGGAGGCGATCGAAGCCGCGCTGGATCAGGGGCGTGGGCAGCTCAAAGTGTATCCACTTGATGCTGAACGCCAACCGTTGGCGCCCTGGCCTTTTTCGGCTGCGCGCCATTGTCCGACCTGCGATCTCCGCTGGCAGGCGCCGCATCCCGGGCTGTTTTCGTTCAACTCCCCGGCCGGCGCCTGCTCGCATTGTCGTGGCTTTGGCCGGGTGATCGGCATCGACTGGACGCTGGTGATTCCAGATCCGCACAAATCGCTGCTCGATGGTGCGGTGAAGCCCATACAGTCGGCCAGCTATGCCGAGGTGCAACAGGATCTGATCCGCTTCGCCGATCAACGAGGTATCCCGACCGATATCCCCTGGTCCGCTTTGAGCGCTACGGAGCGCCGTTGGGTCATTGAAGGCGAAGGCGACTGGGAGAGCGGCGTCTGGTATGGGCTGACCCGCTTGTTTGACTGGCTGGAAAGCCGGGCATACAAGATGCACGTTCGGGTGCTGCTATCGCGCTATCGTAGCTATGAGCGCTGCCCGGAGTGCCAGGGAGCGCGCTTGATCGATGAAGCCCTCGACTGGCGTCTGGGTGATCACGCTTTGGCGGATCAGGCCCTGGAACGGTCGGCACGTTTCCGTCATGGACGCGCCACCCTGCCCGATCTGGCCTGGCTGGGACAGCCCGGGCTGAATCTGCATGACCTGATGACCTTGCCCATCGCTCGCCTGGCGGCCTTCTTTCAGGGGCTTGAACTGCCGGGTGCCATGGATCAGGCCATGGGGTTATTGCTGGAGAACATCCGCAAGCGGCTCGATTATCTGGTCGCAGTGGGCCTGAACTACCTGACCCTGGATCGCCAGTCCCGCACCCTGTCGGGCGGTGAAGTGCAGCGCATCAACCTGACTACGGCCTTGGGCACCTCGTTGGTCAACAGTCTGTTTGTGTTGGACGAGCCCAGCATCGGCTTGCATCCGCGCGACCTTGAGCGAGTGCTGGGGATTCTTACTCGGCTGCGCGATCAGGGCAACACGCTGGTGGTGGTGGAGCATGATCCACAGTTGATCCGTGCGGCGGATCGGGTTCTGGATCTGGGGCCCGGTCCTGGTGAGCGTGGCGGGCAGCTGTTGTTCAATGGACCACCGGCAGCGCTGTTGGAACAGCCGCAGTCCCTGACCGGAGACTATCTAAGCGGCCGCCGCCAACTGAGCGGCCTGCGCACGCCCTGCCCGCCCGAGCTGCATGGCCCGGTGCTGCGGGTGCGCGGCGCGACCCAGCACAATTTGCAGGGCATTGATGTCGAGTTTCCGCTGCGCCGTTTGGTGGTGGTAACAGGCGTGTCCGGCTCGGGCAAATCAACCTTGGTGCATCAGGTGCTCTATCTGGGCCTAAGCCGCAGCAAAGGCCATGCGGAGGCTGAGCCTGGCCAGTGTGAGACGCTTGAAGGGGCCGAACTGATCGAAGACGCCATTTTGATCGATCAGGCGCCGATTGGACGTAGCGCACGTTCCAATCCGGCCAGCTTTGTTGGTGCGCTCGATCCACTGCGCAAACGCTTTGCTGCTACGCCGCAGGCGCGTGACCAGGGATTCACCGCCGGACACTTTAGCTTCAATTCCGGCGCGGGGCGGTGTCCGAGCTGCGGCGGCTCAGGCTTCGAGCAGGTGGAGATGCAGTTTTTGTCTGATGTCTATCTGCGCTGCCCTGACTGCGACGGCCAGCGCTACCGCCCCGACGTGCTCGACATCCGCCTGCCGGCCGACAGCCCCCGCCCCGGGGCTAATATCGCCGAGATTCTGGAGCTGACGGTGGCTGAAGCTCTGGCGATCTTTGACCAGGATCGGGAGGTCGTCCGCGCCTTGCAGCCGCTGCAAGCGGTCGGACTTGAATATCTGCGCCTCGGCCAGCCGGTGCCGACCCTGTCGGGCGGCGAAGCGCAGCGTCTCAAACTGGCCGGTCATCTGGCCAAAGCGGGTCGGCGGCGCAAGGGTCGTACAGCCACAGCCGGTGGTTTGCTGTTCCTGCTGGATGAGCCAACCACCGGTCTCCATTCCGCTGACATTGCCACCCTGCTGGGAGCGTTGCAACGCTTACTGGAGGCGGGCCATTCGCTGATTGTCATCGAGCACAATCTGGACCTGATGCGCGCGGCCGACTGGATCATTGATCTCGGCCCCGAGGGCGGTGATCAAGGCGGAACGCTGGTGGCAACTGGCACGCTAGCCGCACTCGCCCAGCATCCCAGCAGCCACACCGGCCGTGTGCTGCGTGACGAGGCGGCCGCGAGTGCTGAGCTGATGCGGGCATTGGACCGGGTGGCTGAAGCGCCGGGGCCGGACTATGCCGCCACGACGGTGGCCGAGCATGCCGGTGACCAGATGGGCAACCAGATCGGCATCCGCCATGCCCGCGAACACAATCTCCGCGATCTGTCGCTGGACATCGAACGCGGGCGTTTGGTCGTCATCACTGGCGTGTCCGGCAGCGGTAAAAGTACCCTGGCCTTTGATGTGCTCTTTGCTGAAGGACAGCGGCGCTATCTGGAATCACTGAATGCCTATGCGCGTCAGTTCGTACAGCCGGCTGTCAAAGCCGAGGTCGATGCCATTGTCGGCATTCCGCCAACCGTGGCCATTGAACAGCGTACCAGCCGGGGCGGGCGCAAGAGTACACTGGGCACCCTCACTGAGATTCATCATTCGCTGCGCCTGCTCTATGTCAAGCTGGGCGTGCCACATTGTCCGGACTGCCAGGTGCCGGTCGCGCCCCAGAGTCTCGACGCCATTCTCAAGCAAGTATTCGATGCCTTTGACGGTCAGACGGTCGAATGGCTTGCCCCCCAGGTAATCGCGCGCAAGGGGCTGTATAACGACCTAGCGGCCTGGGCGGCCAAGCAGGGCTATGAGTATCTGCTTGTTGATGGCGCGCCAGTGCCAACCCAGGCTTGGCCCAAGCTGGAGCGCTATCGCGAACATTCGATTGATCTGCCGCTCGGATGCCTCCATCTGGACCCCAACACGCCAGCCGCCGCTCACTCCCAACTCGAACAGGCACTGCAACTCGGCCAAGGATTGGTACGAGTGCGTCCGGCAGCGGCGCCTTACTCAAGCGCACGCAATTTTTCCACCCAGCGCACCTGCCCCAGCTGCGGACGTGGCTTTGCCGAACCCGATCCGCGCTTGTTTTCCTACAACTCACGCCACGGGTGGTGCCCCAGCTGTTTCGGCACTGGCGTGCAATTGAGCGGTTTTGATGCGGAACACAGTGGCGAGGAGCGTCAGTGGCACGCGGTTGAGAGCGCCCCGACCTGCCCCAGTTGCCAGGGCCAGCGACTAAACCCCGAAGCTCTGGCGGTGCGATTTCGTGATCAGTCGATTGGCGCGCTCTCAGCCCAAACCGTCACTCAGGTCGCGGCCTTTCTGGCCGGGCTTACACTTAGCGACCGCGAGGCCGCCATCGCCACTGATCTGCTCGCCGAGGTGCGTGGCCGACTCAACTTTCTCGAACAGGTCGGTCTTGGCTACCTGACCCTGGATCGCGCCGCGCCCACGCTGTCTGGCGGGGAGGCCCAGCGCATCCGCCTCGCTGCGCAGCTGGGCTCCAACCTGCGCGGGGTGTGCTACATTCTCGACGAACCCAGCATTGGCCTGCACCCGCGCGACAACCAACGACTGCTGGCAACGCTGGAGGATCTGCGTGACCGCGGCAATACCGTGCTGGTGGTCGAGCATGATCAGGCGTTCATGCACCGCGCTGAGGAGATTATCGACTTGGGACCTGGTGCAGGTGTGCAGGGCGGCCAACTGGTGGCGCGCGGCACCGCCGCTGAGCTGATGGCAAATCCAGCATCCATCACCGGGCGCTATCTGGCGCGCGCCCCTGCCCATCCCAAGCCAAGTTCCCAGCCCCAACGCCAGCCCCAGCCCGACCCCGAGGCTCCCAGGCAACCGCTGCGCATCCAGGGTGCCACCCTGAATAACCTAAACAACCTGGATGTGGAGATTCCGCTGGCGCGCCTGGTGTGCGTGACCGGCGTCTCCGGCTCCGGTAAATCCACCCTGGTGCGGGATTTGATCGGTGCCTCGCTGCGCAACCTGCTCAGCGGCGCGGAGGTAATCGGTTGTCGTTCCCTTAGTGGCTGGCAACGCCTGGCTCGGGTGCTGGAAGTGGATCAAACCCCGATTGGCAAAACCCCGCGTTCCTGTCCCGCCACCTATGTCGGCTTCTGGGATAAGATCCGCCGCCTGTTCGCCGCCACACCCGAGGCACGCATGCTCGGCTGGGGACCGGGTCGTTTCTCTTTTAATACCAAAGGTGGGCGTTGCGAAGCCTGCGAAGGCCAGGGGTTTCAGCGGCTGGAAATGAGCTTTTTACCTGATGTCACTCATGAATGCGAACACTGTCGGGGCAGCCGTTTCAATGCCGAAACCAATGCGATTCGTTATCTGGGCCACCGCATCGGCGAGGTACTGGCCATGCCGGTGGATCAGGCGGTCGAGGTCTTCCAGGCCCATTCCGCCATCCGCCAGCCGCTCGAACTGCTGCAAGCCGTCGGCCTTGGCTACCTGACCCTCGGCCAGCCCAGCCCCACCCTGTCGGGTGGTGAAGCCCAACGCATCAAGCTGGTCAGCGAACTCGGCAAGGCCCGCACCAGCCCCACCGGCACCGCCATTCGCCCAACGCTCTACCTGCTTGATGAGCCCAGCGTGGGTCTGCACATGGCCGATGTCGAGCGCCTGATCGCCGTCTTGCGCCGCCTGGTCAGCGTCGGTCATTCTGTGCTGGTGATTGAGCATGATCTCGATCTGATCGCCGCCTCCGACTGGATCATCGACCTGGGGCCGGAAGGCGGCGATGCGGGGGGTAAATTAGTGATGGCAGGAACACCCGAGCACTTCACCGCTGCTGGCACTGGCATCAGCAAAACCGCTGAAGCATTGCGGGAGCGCCGGACTCACTGATGGAAGCGCAGACGCGTCTGCCGCTGTTGTGCCAGGGCTTCCCAGTTGGCATAGGGGGCTGGTGGCTGATAGCCGTGGGTCTGTGCATCATAGTGCCCTTCCACACCGGTGATGGCACGCATCAGATCGCTGGCGGCGGCTTTAACACCATCATCGGTGATGCGGGCACCGGCCCAGAAGTCATTGCCCGGCCAGGAGACCGGATCCCAGGCCACCAGGCTGTAGAGTCGGCAGTGGCTGAGGTCATCGCCCGGCTCCGCGTAGCGTTCGGGCGGGCATAGCTGTGTCTTGTCTGCATTGCCCTGTAACAGCGGGCGTACCAGCAACGACAGCGTGCCAAACTCATGGCGCTGGTTGCTGCATTCGGTATAGGGATCATAGTAGATCATGCGTATCTGGGGCAGGTGTTCAGCCTGCTGTTCCAGCAGCGCCATCAGTGCCTTTTTAAGCGACTCGCCAAGGGTGCCGGCAAAGGGGCCGGCAAACTGTCCGCATCCCAGACCGGGAATCGTGATCACAGCGCCCTGCCCTCGTGCGAGCGCATCAGCGTTGACATAATCCAGCAAGGGCTGCAAGCGCCTTGCATAGAGCGCATAATAACCAGCAGGATCCAACTGCCTATCGCGCGTCACAGCAGCCCAGTCAGCGGGTACGCAGCCGCGCCCATTGCGTAGCAGTGCACCGGAGATAAACAGCAAAGTGGCATCCAGTGGCTGTGCATGCAAAGCCGGGCTGTGATGGCGGCCATCGTCAAACACCCATACCGGAACGGCGACACCAAGATCTCCGAGCAGGGACAATTCCGTCTGATTCCAGTCGCGTCCATCGCCATAGACGGCGGATTCGGCAAAATACTGCGGTCGTTTGGTGTTGATCAGTCGCTCCAAAAACTCAGCCTGGCTCAGTTCACTGACCACCGCCCGGCCCCCTGCGGCACCATTAGCCTCTTCGCCCTCTTTGGTTTCCTCGGTTTTTTCGGTTTCTTCGGATAGGGCGGCTTGCAAAAAGGCTCCGGCCTCGGCTAATCCATTATCGATCAGGTGCTGACGATAAGCCGCTAGCGCCTGGATGCTGTGTGCCGACAACAGCCATTGATACGCGGGCTGCGCGCCTGCTGCGGCGCTGGTTAGCGTCGCACCGCTCAACCGGTTGACTCCCTGCTGCATCTGCAAATCTGCTGCTCCGAATTTCATGCGCAAAAGTGCATATTCGGTAATTCGCTCTCCGTTGATAGCACCCGGTTAAAGCTGGGCGAGCAACTGGAGTCCTGGTTGAGCAGTCCCAACCGGAGGCGCTCAGTCCGTTCCAACAAGATCGCCTTGACCCGTTTGAACGGGGTGAACCGCTCAATGTCCGGGTCAGTCAATCGGGCTAAAACGTTTCGCGCAGCGTTCTCGTCAGCCTGCAACACAACC
>NZ_NRRS01000026.1 GCF_016583795.1 Rhabdochromatium marinum
GGCGCAACGCAAGTACCGCTAGAGATCGAGCACATCCACCCCAGGAGCCGGGGCGGATCGGATCGGATCTCGAACCTGACGCTTGCCTGCCGACCCTGCAATCAGCGCAAGGGCCGTCAGCCCATCGAAACCTTTCTGGCCCGCGCTCCTGAGCGGCTCGCGCGGATCAAGGCGCAAGCCAAAGCGCCGCTCAAGGACGCCGCTGCTGTTAATACCACGCGCTGGGCGCTGTTCCAGGCGCTGACGGCCACGGGGCTTCCTGTTGAGACCGTCTCGGGCGGGCGCACGAAATACAACCGAACGCGCCTAGATATCCCCAAGACCCATGCCCTTGATGCCGTCTGCGTCGGCACCGTCGATCAGGTGCAGGACTGGAATCGCCCGGTGCTGGCGATCAAGGCCACCGGACGCGGCACCTACAGCCGCACGCGCACCTTCAACAACGGTTTTCCGCGCGGCTATCTCGTCCGCCATAAGCGCCTCTACGGTTTCCAGACTGGCGATTGGGTGCGCGCCGAGGTGCCCAAGGGCAAACAGGCAGGCGTGCATGTCGGGCGTGTGGCGATGCGCCGAACCGGATCCTTTAACATCCAAACCCCCGGTGGAACCGTTCAGGGGATTTCACACCGCTATTGCCAGGTGCTGCAACGCGCCGATGGCTATGGCTACGCTTTTCAACCGAAACCGACAATGGAGGAAGCGAGACGGGCCGCCTGACCGCGCTGCGCGCGGTGCGCTATCCCTCCCCGCCCTGAAGGACGGGGTTTCTCGCGCAAGACTGATGAGTATTCACCAAGCACCCATGCCTCTGTGCCAGAGCCAGTTCTCGCAATTACTAATCATCGACGCCCAGGAACGCCTGGCCGCTGCCATGGATCAGCACCTGCGGGCAGAAGCGGAAGGCAATATCAACCGACTGATTCAGGCGGCGAAAATTCTCGACATCCCGGTGATCGCCACCGAGCACAACCCTGCCGGCCTAGGCAAAACCATTGAGGGGATCCGCGAGCATCTGCCCACCGAAGTGGTCGCGACCGAAAAAACCTGTTTCTCCTGTTGCACTGCCAGCGGTTTTGAGCGCAATCTGACCAGCGAGCCACAGCGCAAACAAGTGGTTCTGGTCGGGATGGAAGCCCATATTTGCATCGTGCAGACCGCCTCCGGCTTGCAGCGCTGGGGCTATCAGGTGTTCGTCGCTGCCGATGCCATCTGTTCGCGCCACACCCATCATCGCGACAATGCGCTTGAGCGCATGCGCCACTGCGGCATCCATGTCACCAATGCAGAATCCGTCGCCTTCGAGTGGCTGGGCGACTCCAACCACGAACGCTTCCGCCCGGTGTGGCAGTTGTTCAAATAGGTCGGACCAACTCAGGAAATCCCAGCACTCACACGCCCAGTTGTGATCAATAGCAGTACTCAGTACAGCTGATCCAAATAGCGGTCAATCAGCGCCAGTAGGCGCTCCAGCGCACCGCGATTGGCTGCAACCGTTTGGCGTCCGTTCTCGCCGATACGCGCCCGCTCGGCGGCATCCGTCAGCCAGCGATACAGGCTGTCGGTCAGTTCATCGACCGACTGAATTTGCACCGCCGCCTGCTGCTCAATCAGCAGGCGGGTGACTTCCTGAAAATTAAACACATGCGGTCCGACAATGACCGGCACCCCAACGGCGGCGGCCTCAAGCAGGTTGTGCCCGCCAGTCGGGACCAAGCTACCGCCGACAAAGGCCGCATCGGCAGCAGCGATAAAACTCACTAGCTCGCCCATGGTGTCACCAAGATAAACGTTCGTTTGAGCCTTGCACGGCTGGCCATCGCTGCGGCGCGCGAGGCAAAAGCCGCGCCGGCGCACCTGTGCGGCCACCCGATCAAAGCGGTCCGGATGCCGCGGTACCAGCACCAGGAGAACCGAGGGCAGACGTTCCAGCAGTCGTGCGTGGGCTTGCAGCAGGGGGTCTTCCTCGCCCTCATGGGTACTGGCTGCCACCCATACCGGACGATTGCAGCCCCAGATGCGACGCATCACCTCAGCCTGGTCCATCAGGCTGGCGGGTAGCTGGAGATCAAATTTCATGCTGCCAATTACCGTCACTCGCTCAGCAGCAACGCCCAAGTCAATAAAGCGCTGCGCATCAGCCTGGGTTTGCGCGGCGATCAACGTCAGGCGCCCCATGCTTTGGCGCGTCAACGGCTGCGCCCGCCGATAGCCACGCGCGGAACGCTGCGACAGCCGGGCATTGACCAGCAGCACCGGTCGCTGGCGCCGCTCACACTCAGCCAGCATGTTGGGCCAGATTTCCGTCTCCATCACAATGACAAGCTGTGGCGCGAGCCGGTCGAGAAACCGCCGCACCACGGGGGTGAGATCAAAGGGGCTGTAAAGATGCATGACCCGCTCACCGAAGAGTTCGCTGAGGCGGCGTGCACCGGTGGGCGTGGTGGTGGTAACCAGGATGCGCTCATCCGGGTTGCGCAGCAGCAGATGGCGAATCATCGGCTGCGCGGCCTGCACCTCGCCAACCGAGACGGCATGCACCCAGATGGTGACTGGCTGCAGCGACGTGGCATAGAAACCAAAGCGCTCCCGCCAGCGTTCGCGATAGGCGGGCGCATAGCGACTGCGCCACAGCAGGCGCAGCAACACCCCCGGCAGCAACAGATACAGCAGTAGCGAATAGAGTCCCCGTCTCATGCTGCGCTGTTCTCCACAACGCTGGGAAGTTCATTCCGGCGCGCGCGCCAGGCCTGCAAGGCGGGCTTGGGCGCATGCTTGACCAGCAACTTCCAGCTATAGCCAAGCAGATTATCGCCATAGGATATGGCTTTGCGCGGCAGCAGCAGCGGATGATCAGCCGCTGTGGCGGCCCCGCGCAGACAGGTGGTTGCGCTGCGATAACCCGCGTGTGCCGCCAGCCTGAGCGTAGCGGTGTTAAAGCTGCCAAAGGGATAACACAAGTCAAGCACGGGCTCGCCGAGAATATCCTGCAAGCGCGCGCGACTGTCCGTCAGTTCAGCGCGCTGCGCCTCGGGCGACAGCTCAGCAAGGCGTGCATGGGTACAGCTGTGCGACCCCAGGCTGATACCGGCCTGGTGCAGCGAGCGCAGTTCGGCACCACTCATTAAACGCGGGGTCGCGCGATCAGGCTGAGGATCGCGCCAGCGCATGGGTTGTCCGAGCCAGTCGCTGATGGCATAAACCGTTGCCGGGTAGCCATAATCAGCGAGCACGGGCGCGGCATAGTCGAGAAAGTTCGCATAGGCATCATCAAAGGTGAGCACCAGGGCGCGCACCGGTATCGGGCTGACACCCGCCAGGCACCGCAGGGCCTGCTCCAGACTCAACACCTGAAAAGCCCCGGCGCGCAGCAGCGCCATCTGACGGGCAAAGCGGCGATGATCGCAATAATTGGCCCGATGCGCACGCATGGGGGCAAAGCGTCCGACCTGATGATACATCAGGATGGACAGCTGCCCGGCTGACTGACGCCGGCCTTTCTCGATCGTCCGCTCTGTTGTTGTCATGAGATTGTCGCTATGAGTAGGCTGCGGGATCACGTCGGTGAGTGATCAATGAGCATGCGGTACAGCTCGCGATACTGGCGCATAATCACCGTACGACTGAACTCGGCGGCCACCCGCTGCGCGCCTGCTCGCACCAGATGCTCACGCAGCCGGGCATCGCTGAGCAGGTGCTGAATGCCTGCCGCGAGCGCCGGTGCATCGGCACAGGGCACGGTCAGCGCGTCCTCGCCAGGACGCAGTAGCTCGCGCGCACCGCGAAACTGCGCACTCAGCAAGGGACGTTGCCAGGACCAGGCTTCTAGAATGACATTGCCCAGGGTTTCCTGTTCGAGGGATGGAAACACCACCAGATCCGCCAGTTGCAGATAGAGCCCCGGATCTGACTGCCAACCACACCAGCGCAGACGCTCCATCAGGCCGGTCTCCAGTGCCTGTTGCTGCAACTTCGCACGCAGCGGACCATCTCCCAGCAGCAACAGCACCCAAGGTCGTTGTTCGATCTGCGCCGGCAGGCGGCTCAGCGCCTGCAGCAGATAGTGATGCCCCTTGACCGGCACCAAACGGCCCAAAGCCACCAGCACCCAGGCCTCACCCAGTTCCAGCTGCTGACGCAGCGCAGTGATGGCCGTGGGCGGATGCGGCTGCGCCGGTGCGGCGAAATTATAGATGTGATGCACCCGAGCGGCGGGCAGCCCCTGGGCGATCATCCAGTCACACAGCCCCCGGGTGTTGCCAATCCAGGCCTGCGCATGGCGATAGGGTGCCAGCTTGTAGTAACCGCCGAGCCGGGCAATCTGCACCGGGCCGGCGTTCCCTACCGGGCTGAGTCGGGTCAGGCGCGTCGCCCGCCCCATATAGGTTTGCACAATCTCAGGGCAGTGTTGACGCACCTGGCGGCGAATAGCCGCGCGCGACAGCGGATCCCAGACGCTCAAAAACGGCAACCGCTCGACCGGCAAGCCGCCATAGTCCAGGGTTTCCAGCGCACTGCCACGTCGCACGCCCAGCACCGCCGGCGCTGACTCAACCGCCAGCGCGCGGGCAAAGCGCTGAAACCAGTGCTCGGCACCGCCCAGCGCCTGGCTGCCAATCAGTTGCAGACTGCTCGGCCAGTCCATCGCCCCATCCACTGGCTGCTCCTCTGGCTCACCCATACCTGCCTCCATTCGTCGCTCTGCAAGCATCCCTGAGCACTTCGCGATAGACTGCCAGATTGCCCTCCACCATGGCATCCAGGGAAAACTCGGCGCGCATCCGCGCCTGTCCGGCTGCGCCAAGACGCCGCCGCCGTTCGACATCCTCCAGCAAGCCCGCGATGGCGGCACTCAGCGCCGGTGCATCCCCCGGCGGCACCAGCACGCCGGTTTCAGCCTCCAACACCGCTTCAGGAATCCCGCCGACGCGACTTGCCACCACCGGCACACCGGCGGCGGCCGCCTGCAACAGTGACACCCCCAGCCCCTCCATGGTCGCCGGATGCACCAGCAGATCCAGGCAGGGCAGCAGCCGGTCGAGATCCTCACGAAAGCCAGCCAACCAAACCTGCTGCGTCAGCCCCAGCTCGGCAATCCGCGAGCGCAGGGCGGCTTCCTCGCGTCCCTGACCGAACAATAGCACCCGCAATTCGGGCCAGCGCGCAACCAGTGCCGGCAGCGCTTCCAACAGCACACGATGGCCTTTGCGCGCAATCAGTTGCGCCACCACCCCAATCAAGGGTGCGCCCGGGGTCAGCCCCAATGGCGACGCACCCAGAACAGCATCGCGATAGGCCGGATCACAGGGACGCGCATAGGCGCTGGTGTCCACCGCACTGCGCACCAGCCGCAGCTTGGACTCCGGCACTCCTTCGGTGCGCAGCACCTCAGCAATACCGGCCGAGATCGCAATCACCCGATCATGCAGGCGATATTTCGTCGCCACCAGCCAGCGTGGCTCAGGATTATCGACACGCCGCGTATGCACCACCGGCACTCCGGCCCATCGCCCGGCCAGTCCGCCCATCACATCCGCACCGATTCGGCTGTGCAGATGCACAATATCCGGCTGAGTCCGGACCATCAGCCGACGCAAGCGAGGAATCAGTAGCAGATCCATATCGCCGTGCATGGGCATCGTGGTGACCTGAGCGACAGACGCCGCCCGAGTCGC
This sequence comes from Rhabdochromatium marinum, assembly GCF_016583795.1. GTDB lineage: Bacteria > Pseudomonadota > Gammaproteobacteria > Chromatiales > Chromatiaceae > Rhabdochromatium > Rhabdochromatium marinum. The sequence goes on from NZ_NRRS01000026.1 coordinate 5,673, forward strand.
CAGAGCGCAGCCGTGCCGACAGGCCAGCTGATTGTCGATGCCGCACGCCGCCAACCCTTGCAGCAGATAGAGCGCTTGTAGGGCACCGCCATAGAGACGTGCCCCGCCTTCGACATGCAGCACTCTCATGCCGGCCTGCTCACAGCGGCTGACGACTTAACCAGATCACCGGCTGCCGTCAGCACCTGATCGATGTCAATGTCACGCATACAATCGAAGCGTCCCGCACAGCTGGGGTGGCGTCGGCAGGGCGAGCAGTCGCGTGCATGGTAGAGCACCCGTGCATTGGCATGCCCAGTCTCCAGATAGGGCCGGGTGGATCCAAACAGCAGCAGAGTCGGGATGCGCGCCGCAATGCCCATGTGGCTCAGCCCAGTATCCACGCCGATCAGCAGGGAGGCGCGCTCGATCAGAGCCGCAGCCAACAACAGACTGGTCTCCCCCACCCAGGCATCCAGTGGCGCCTCGGCCAGCTGCGCGATGCGGGCCGCCGCTGCGCGATCACCCGGCGCCCCGAGCAGCCGCACCGGCAAGCCCACACCGCCCTGCCCCACCGGCCGACGCAAACGCTGCGCCAGCTCGGCCCAGCGCTCCTCGAACCAATGTTTCTGAGGGCGCGTGGTAAAGGGACAACAGAGCACAAATCCCTGGGTGAAACCCGCTTGCTGCAGCAGCGGCTCAACATGCCCCCGGGCCTCGGACCCGGGATGCACCCGCATGACGAACTTGTCCAGCGGCAGACCCAGTGCTTCGGCCAGTGCGCGATATTCGGAACCAATGCGCCGATCATCGCGCCGCGACTGTAGCACCTGCGTCATCAGCAGACGGCTGCCTTCGCGCGAATCCAGTCCAATGCGTCGCGCCGCTCCGGTGAGTCGCGCCGGAACCGCGCTTTTCAGCAACCCCTGTAAATCCACCACCAGATCAAAGCGCTCACCCCGCAGTTGCTTGGTCAGTCTGACCAGCTCGCGCCCCAAGGCCACAAAACGCCGCGCTGCGGCCAGTTCGCGCACATGCGCATGTGGCCACTCGATCACTGCATCCAGCCCCGGATGATGCGCCAGCAAGGGCGCACAGCCCGGCTGCACCAACCAAGCCAAATACGCCTGTGGATAGGCCGCACGCAGGGCGTCAATGAGCGCCGAAGCAAACACAATATCGCCAATGGCACTGAGGCGTACCAGCAGGATGCGCTGCGCCGCGCGATCAGCCCGCATTGCCTGCATCTCCCGCATGTGCATGGCCCGCACTGTCCGCGCTGCCCACATGTTTCGCCCCGGCCACTGGCCCCAAGCGCTGATGCGCCCCCAGCGTGAAACTCAGCGCCGCACCGGCCAGCAGCGTCCAGAACCCGCGCCAGTCCTGATGCAACAGGCGAAAACTGAACAGACTCCACACCAGCGTCAGCAGAAACAAACAGATCAGCAAGACAGCCAAGTCATCGCGCAATAAGTGCTGACGCCAGGCCGCCCGCACCCCATGCAACAAAACCGCCACCAGCGCCAGAAAGAGTCCCAGCCCCACCACACCCAACTGGACGAGTAGTTCGAGATAGGTATTATGCAAATGCACCAGCACCTGTCCCTGATCAATCAGATCATAGTCTTGCGCATGCGCGGCAATTAAAGGTTCGGCTGCCCCTGTTCCCCAACCAAACCAGGGTCGTTGCAACCACAGATCCAGCCCCAGCTGTCCCACCCGCCAACGTAACCCAATGGAGGAAACATCCGTCGGAGCAGCCTGCTGCTGCAAGAGCGCCGCCGCGCTGTCGGCTTCCATGGCCAGGCGATTCACCACCAGTGCGCCATTCAGCCCCACAAACACCAGCAACAGCAGCCCGGCAACAGCGGCTTGCCGCGTGAAACGTCGTGCGGACCACTTGCACCAGTACGCATACAGTGCCTGACGGCGCAACCAGCCCCCCACCCCCAGCGCGATCAAAAACGCCAACCAGGCTGAGCGCGACTGGGTAAGCAATAATCCCTGCGCCAGCAGCAGCGCCGCCAGCCCGCGCGCCACCGACCAGAAGCGTCCCGCCGGCCAGCGCAACAGGAGCACCCCCAGCAGCGCCGCTGCGCTATAGAGTCCAAAGGCAATGGCGGTGAACCCAAAACCCTCCCGCCATGCCAACCAGGCGCCGGGATTCTCCAGCAGCAACGGCCAGTTCAGCCGCAAGGGCATTCCGATTAGCAACCCCAACAACGCCAGCCCCAATAGCCAGCGCAGCCGCCGCTCATCAGCACCCAGCGCCAGTGCAAAGGGCAGCACCACCGCCAGTTGCATCCAGTCCCCCACGGCCTCCCAGTCCGTCTGGGCCGTTGCATCATCCAACCATTGCCCCAGCAGCATCCGGGCGGGACAATAGAGTGCCAGCGCCAGTACCAGTTGCGCAGCCGGATCCCGCCACCAGGTCCAGGATCGGCTGGTCGGCAGCAACAACAGGAACCCCAGCCACAGCAGCACCAGTGCTGCCGCCAGGGCCGCTGGCACCAGAAACAACGCCAGCGCCAACAAAAACAGGGTTGCCGCTTGCAGACGCTCGGTCACAGACGCAAAATTCATGAAACAAAGGCCAGAATCGGCGGATAATCACCAGAATGAAGCCCGCATTATCCGCACGACAGACCGGGGACTCAATGAGTATTCCGCTGTCTGAGCCTCCGGCCCCGCTCACACTGCTTGGTTTTCGCCCCGGAGCCGGCAGTATCCCGCAGGTGATGCTCGATCTCATTAGATGGCCTGCACCAACAAATCGCTCATGGCCGCCATCGCCCACGGGGGATTACGCCGCTGCCATCAAACAGGTCTTTCTGCACTATCTCGACAGCTACTTCAGCCGTCGGGATCTCGCCTCTACAGTGGCATTGTTTGATACTGAGATGTCGGGCTTCGGCACCGACCGGGATGAGACCACCGTCGATGCGTGCAGCTGATCAATACCCTGAGTGGGAGCCGTCCGACGCAAGCCTCCATTACTACCGAGAATTTCGTAATGTTCACCAATCTCCGTCTTTGGGCCAACAACCTCATCGGTGTCGGGGCCGCGATCCTCATCGCCGTCTCGGCGCTGACCTTTTTCAATCTGCGCGGCCTGGATCAGGTAATCCTGGATGCGGAGCGCATCGAGCTGCAACAATACGCCGAAGCTATTCGGGTCAATGTCGCTGCCGAGACGCGTTTAGCTGAGGCAATGAGCACGCTGGTGGCCAATATCCCGGAGGTACAGCAACATTTCGCTGAGGGCGACCGCGCCTGGCTACAAGAACAATTGCTGCCCCCCTTCAAGGTGCTGGAGGCTGACTATGGCGCGGTTCAATTCCAGTTCCACACACCACCGGCCACCTCCTTTTTACGGCTGCATAAGGTCGAGAAGTATGGCGATGATCTCTCCAGTTTCCGCCATTCAGTCGTGGATACCAATACCGAGTTAATGCCACAACGCGGCCTGGAGTCCGGGGTCGCCGGACTGGGCGCGCGTGGCGTGGTACCGGTGTTCGACCAAGGGCAGCACCTTGGCTCGGTTGAATTCGGCATGTCCTTCGGCCCGGCCTTTTTCGCCGCCTTTAAGCAGGGACATGGAGTGGAGGCCGGGCTGCATGTGTATCACGACGGTGCCTTCGAGACCTTCGCCATGACCCAAGGCGACCAGCCGCTCTTGGATGCCGCCAGCCTTCAAGCCGCCTTCAACGATACCCCGCAGTACCAGCAGGTCGAAGTCGATGGCATCCCCATGGCGGTCTATGCCGTGCGGGTCGATGACTATGCCGGTGCTCCGTTCGGTGTTCTGGAGGTGGCCAAAGATCGCCTGCATTACCTGGAGGTCAAGGCCCGAGCGACCCGCCGGGCCTGGCTGATCGGTGGTCTGGTGTTGCTGTTCAGTCTGACGCTCGCGCTCCTGACTGCGCGCGTGCTGGCGCAACGCATCCTCCGGGTCGCCAAGGGCTTGAACCGCGTGGCTGCGGGCGACCTGACTGGCGAGATCCTGCTACAAGGGCGCGACGAGCTGGCGGAACTGGCACAGACCACCAACCGCATGCGTCAGCAACTGCATGGGCTGGTATCCCAGGTCGAGGCCGATGCCACATCGGTGTTAACCGCCGCGCGCGAGATCGCCCAAGCGGTCGAGGGTCAGGCGGCAACCTCCAGTGAAATGTCGACCTCGGTGGCCGAGATCACCTCAACCATGGAGGAACTCTCGGCATCCTCCAGTCAGATCGCCGAATACTCTGGGTCCGTGGTCGAGGTGGCCCGCCGTACTTACGATGGCAGTCTCCATGGCTCGGAGGCCATGCAGCAACTGGTCAATAAGATGGAGGATATCCGACGCGACAATCAGCACTCGCTCACAGAGATCGTCGAACTCGGCGGTAAGTCCAAGGAGATCTCCCGGATTATGGAGATCATCGACACGGTCGCGGATCAGACCAAGCTGATCGCCTTCAACGCCGCGCTGGAGGCCTCCTCAGCGGGCGAGGCCGGCAAGCGCTTCGGCGTGGTGGCGGCGGAAATCCGCCGACTGGCCGATTCGGTAACCGAGTCCACCGGTGAGATCGCGCGCAAGGTCGGTGAGATCCAGGAATCCATCAGCCGTCTGGTCATCACCTCAGAAAAGGGGAGTGTCGGGATCGAGCAGGGCATGGAGGCTTCCTCCCGCACGGCGGCCTTTCTCCAGGACCTGGTCCAGGCGGCCAGTGAGGCCACCAGTTCGGCCCAACAGATTAGCCTTTCGACCCAGCAACAGCGCACCGCCAGCGATCAAGTCGTGGTGGCGCTCCGAGAGATCGTGACCGCCAGTTCCGACACCGCCGAGTCGGTCCGCCGGATCTCTGAGGTCGCCCAGGAGATGACCCAGCTCTCCACCAATCTCAAAGTCCAGATGGACCGGTTCACCTTAAACGAGACAAAGACAGCAGCGGAAGACACCGCTGCGCGGAACGACTGATGGAACCAGACAGCAAGCAGCCGATCAGCGTACTGGTGGTCGATGACAGCGGTTCGGCGCGCGCACTGATTCGCGCCCTGCTGGAAAACGAGCCAGGACTGCGGATCTGCGGCGAGGCTGAAAACGGGCGCGAGGCGGTCGCGAAGGTGCTGACGCTCAAGCCCAACATTGTCACCATGGACTTGCAGATGCCCGAGATGGACGGCATGGCCGCCATTGAGGAGATCATGGCAGTGCGCGCAACGCCCATCCTGGTGCTGTCGGATCTGGCCGACGCGCGCAACGCCATGTCGGCAGTCGAGCGCGGCGCTCTAGAGGCAACCCCCAAGCCCACCATTGATGACGGTCACGCACTGGCGGCGCGACTCAAAGTGCTCGCCGGCGTTCCCGTGATCCGCCATATCCGCCGCAGACAGGCGCCCGTGCCACCGAGCATCCTCTCAGCCCCGATCACGCCGAGCGCTACAGGCGGTGCCACACGCACGCCCCATGCGCTCCAGGCTCCTGGCCGCGAGGAGGCTGGCCCCGCTCAGCGGCGTGTCGTCGCCATCGCGTCATCGACGGGCGGCCCCCAGGCACTAGCCAGTCTCCTGCCTGCGCTGCCCGCCGATTTTCCGGCCCCCGTCCTGATCGCACAGCACATCTCCGAGGGTTTCGCCGAGGCCATGGCCAGTTGGCTGAATGATCTCTGCCCGCTGACGGTCCGGGTGGCGCAGGCGGGCGAGTCGCTGCAACCGGGGCGGATCTATCTGGCCGACCCCTCCACCCACATGACCATGACCCGCGACGAACGCATCCAACTGACGCCCCGCGCCGAAGCGGATATCTATCACCCCAGTTGCGACCGCCTGCTCACCTCGGTGGCCGAGGTTTACCACCACCGCGCGGTCGGAGTGATCCTCACCGGCATGGGGCGCGACGGGGCGCGCGGCCTGCTCGATCTGCGTCGCACGGGCGGCATCACCATCGCTCAGGACGAGGCCAGCTCAGTGATCTTTGGCATGAATCGCGAGGCCATCCTGGCCGGAGCCGCGCAGTCGGTGCTGCCGCTCAACGCCATCGCCACCGAACTCGGCTGGCTCGCACGCACCTCACCTGTGGCACGGCAGACCGCGACGCCATGACTCAGCCCATGAATCTCCAATCGATTCAGGCCTTCATCAAGGAACAGCTCGGGCTGCATTGCGGCGAACAACCCAATGCTCAATGGCGTGTATTGCTGACCAACCGGATCGCCAGCGTGGGCGCAGCCTCTGCCGAGGCCTACCTGGCGCATCTGCGCACTGACGAGCATGAGATCCATACGCTCGCCAGCCTGCTCACCATCAACGAAACCTATTTCTACCGCGAGGCGCAACATCTCAAGCTGCTCACCGAGCGTCTTTGCCCCGAGTTGCTCACCCGCAAGCCGCCGGCCCAACCGATCCGCATCCTGTCGGTTGGTTGCTCCACGGGCGAGGAGCCGTATTCGATTCTGATGGCGCTGCGCGAACGCTATGGCGAGTTGACCGACACGCTTTTCGATCTCCATGCCGGCGATGTTGACCAAGCCGTCCTGGAACGCGCCCGCGCTGGCATCTACAGTCCCTTTTCCTTTCGCGCCCTGTCTCCAGCCTTGATTGAGCGTTACTTCGACACGGTCGAAGGCGGCAGCCTGCGGCGTATTGATGACGTGATCCGTCAGCGCGCGAATTTTCTGCCGCTCAACCTGCTGGCGCCCGAGTATCCGGCGGTCTTGCAGGGGCAGGACGTGGTGTTTTTTCGCAACGTTTCCATCTATTTCGACGCACCGACCCGGGCGCTGGTGCTGACTCGGCTCAAAACGCTGCTCAATCCTGGGGGTTTTCTTATCGTCGGGACGGCGGAGACCCTGGCCAACGATATCGGGGTGCTGACGCTGCGCGAACTGGATGGTGTGTTTTTTTTCGCGGACGCTCCCCGCGAGCAAGCCGCGCCACCGCCGTTGATCCGGTCGAGTGTTGGTGCGCCGGCGCGTTGCAACCCAGACCGACCAGCGACCGGCATCAAACCGAGTCAACCGCTTGCCAGGCCGGCCAAGGCTCCAGTCACCGAATCCCCCGACACCCTCTACCAAGAAGCCTTGGCCTTGACCCGAGCCGAGCGCTTCGACGACGCCCTGGAGCAACTGGCCCCGCTGTGCGCCAACTCGACCCCGCGCATTCAAGACCTGACACTCCAGGCGCATCTTCTCCTGGAACGAGGCGACACGCCCGGCGCCAGCGCGGCGGCGAAACGGGCGCTCGCAATTGATCCTTGGTACCTGGACGCCCTCTTGCTCTTGGGCCGCCTGGCCCAGGGACAGGGTGACGGAGCGGGCGCGATTGGGCACCTGCGCCGGGCCATCTACCATCGCCCGCAGGCTTGGCAGGCGCATTTTCAGCTCGCCGAATGCTACCGTGAGGGCGGACAATCGGAGCTAGCGCGGCGTGAGTATCGGGTTGTTCTGCACCAGCTTGAACAGCAGCATACGACCGAGTCCGGCCGAGCCGTCGGACCAAACGCGCACAGCGCCGAGCATTCCAGTTCACTGCCCTTACCCTACTCGCTGCGGGATCTGCGTCTGCTCTGCGAGACCCGCTTGTCCCGACTCGACGCAACGGCGGGCTGAGGCGCGATCATGGCTCTTGATATCAAGAAATTCCTCGGTCGCTTCACCGGTGAGGCGCGCGATCATCTGGCGCGACTCGAAACCGGGCTGGCGGCGCTGTCCGCTGGTGACAGCCTGGATGCCGAAACCATCAACGGACTTTTTCGCGCCGCGCATACCATCAAGGGTTCCTCGCGGATGCTCAAGCTGAACAGCATCGCGGAAATTGCCCACCAGTTAGAGGAAGTCCTGGGGGCATTGCGCGACGGCAAGCTCCCGCTGCCTCAGCCGCCCGAGTTTAGCAGCCTGTTGCTGCGAGGCGTGGATGCCATCAGCGCGCTCGTCGAGCAGGTGGAACCGAGCGGCGGACAGCTCCCGCCGCCGGATCCGGCACTCTTGGCCGCACTCGCCCAAGCCGCCACTGGCGCCGAGCCATCAGAGTCAGCCGAGTCAGCTGATCCAGCCGGCGATGCGGGGAGGAATCCGGACGCGGCCAAGCCACCAGAGCCAGCGACCGACACGCCACCGCCCTCGCCCGCCTCCACACCTGCCGCAGCGCCCGCCGCAACAGAAGCACCCACCAGCGTTCGCGCCCCAGAAACTGTGCGGGTGCGCATGGAGAAGCTCGACGAACTCATCAAACTGATGGGCGAGGTCGTCTCCAGCCAGACCCGGTTCCACCAGCAGCTCCTAGAGACGCGCGCCTTGGATGCTGCTTTTCAAGCCCTGCTGAAGAATGACGCGAATGACACCAATGACAGGCCTGGCGTCGATATGGAGCGACTGGCCGAGCACACCGCAGCCCTGCACCGTGCCACCCTAAATCTGCGTGATCTGGTTATGGAACAGGAACTGCTCACTGACGACCTCAACGACCGCGCCTTGATCATGCGCATGCTGCCGCTGGCCATTGTCTTTGACCCCATCGCCCGGGTGGCGCGCGAACTGGGCCGCGAACTGGGCCGTGAGGTGCATTGCGAGATCAGCGGTGGCGAGATTGAGCTGGATCGCCATCTCATCGACCGCCTGAACGATGTCCTGGTACATCTGCTGCGCAACGCCATCGATCACGGCCTCGAACCGCCGCAAGAACGCCAGGCCGCTGGCAAGCCATCGCTCGGGCGCATCCGCCTGTCGGCGCGTCAGGAGGGGGTGGGGGTTCTGATCGAGATCAGCGATGACGGGCGCGGGCTGGACCGCGACAAAATCCTCGCCAAGGCGGTGCAAAAGGGGCTGATCGAGCCCACGCGCACGACCGCCATCAACGACGATCAGGTCGCGGATCTGATCTTCCAACCCGGTTTCAGCACCAGCGCCATTATCACCGAGGTCTCCGGTCGCGGCGTCGGAATGGACGTGGTCAAGCGCACCATTGTCGATGATCTTCAGGGTGCCGTATCGGTCTCCAGTCGCCCCGGCGAAGGAACCCACATGCGTATCCAACTGCCGCTGTCGCTCGCCGTGATGCGGATTCTGCTGTTCGAGGCCGCCGGCAAGGCGTTTGGACTCACCGCCCAGCATGTCGCGGAGCTGATCCGGGTGCCCAAGGGTGACACCATCCAGGTCGCTGATCGTCCAGCCATTGTCCTGCGCAACGAATTTCTGCCCTTAATCCCACTCGCGGAGCTGCTGCGGTTACAGGCTCCCTCGGGGGATGTCGGCGCGGTTGAGCCTTCGCTGCGGCCTGCGGGCGGCGAGGCTTATTTGGTGGTGGTGATCAACGTGCATCAGTCTAAATTGGGGCTGGTCGTTGATCGGCTCATCGACGAGCATGACATGGTCATCAAGCCTCTGCCTGAGCACATGCGCGGCCTGGGCATGGTGGCCGGCATGGTGATTACCGGAACCAATGCGCTGGTCAGCGTGCTCCAGGCTCCGGCGCTGCTAGCCGCCGCACGCCGCATTCGGGGTGAAGCGCTGATCACTTCGGACAAGACCGGCGCGGCTGGCAAGGACGCGGGTAGCCAGGACGCCGACGGGCATGACATCCTGGTGGTCGACGACTCGCTCAATACCCGCGAGATCGAGAAAGAAATCCTGGAGGCTCACGGCTATCGCGTCACCCTGGCCGAGGATGGGCTGGATGGCTGGCAGAAGGCGCTGGGCGGCCACTTCGACGCCGTGCTGACCGATGTCGACATGCCCGGCATGGACGGCTTTTCGCTGACCGCCCGGCTGCGTGAGAATGACCGCTATCGCACCACCCCGATCGCCATCATCACCTCGCGCCAGAAGGAAGAAGACAAGCAACGCGGGATACAGGTGGGGGCCGACGCCTATATCGTGAAAGGCGATTTCAACCAGTCCAGTCTGGTGGAAACCCTGAAAAATCTGCTAGGGTGAGGCCCAACGTAACCCGTTCATCCGTCAATAAACACCGTGACAACGGTAGAGGTCTGAACACCGATGCATATTCTTGTCGTTGACGATGATCCCCTGGCCGGGGAAATGACGGTCGCCGTCCTGGAAGAGGCCGGACATACGTGTCAATTCGCCGAACATGGCATGCAAGCGCTGGAGGCACTGGTCGATCCAGCGGCTTTCGAGCTTGTGGTCTCGGATATGAACATGCCCTTGCTGAGCGGGCTGGAACTCTTTCAGGAGATGCGCAGCCAGGGTCTTGAGACACCCTTCGTTCTGCTCACGGGCGATGACCCGGAGCCACTGCGCGCGCGCGCGCCGGGGATTCTCGCCTGCCTCTTGAAGGATGCCTCAATGGAAGACAGTCTTCCCCGCTTGGTTGAGCAACTGTAATCGGGTTGACGAACGTCAACCCAAGCTCTCCACCCTCAAGTCATCGACATGGCGACCGGCAAGACTGAATCCTTCAAGGCGCGCAAGCAAAAACTGCGTCAATCCTTTATCACGCAGTTTCCCCAACGACTTGGCCAGGCGCGCGAACTCCTGATTCACCTGACCCCGGGGAGCGATCAGCGCGAGCGACTTGACAAACTCCATCTGATCTTTCACACCCTCAAGGGGTCTGGCGCCTCACTTGGCTTCGACTCCATCGACGCATCAGCCAAGGCCGCAGAGCACGCCTTGCGCGAGGTGCTGGATCAGGATGGCCAGGTGACGGTGACAGATGGTTTGGTCGCAGAACTGGAGCAGCAACTGCACAGCCTGGAAGCACTCGAACTCGCGCTTGAGCCACCCCATAGCCATGATACCGGCCCCAGCTTCGAGCTCTCCACCCGTCAAGCGACCGAGGGTCATGTCAGCAAACATCGTCAACGGTTAGTTTATTTGTGCGACGACGATCCGCAGCTGGCTCAGGAGCTGTCCGGCCAACTGAGCTGTTTCGGCTATCAGGTCATCCCCTTCATGACCCTGGACGCCGTGCGCCAGGCCTTTCTGGCCAAGCCGCCGGGCGCTATCATCATGGATGTGATCTTTCCGGAAGGCCGCGATGCCGGCCCCGCGCTCATTGCGGAAATGAACGCCTGCCTGGATCGCCCTGTCCCCAGCGTTTTCATGTCGAGCCGCAACGACTTCGCGGCTCGGTTGCGCTCGGTTCAGGCCGGCGGCAACGCCTACTGCCCCAAGCCGGTCAAGGCCGTCGAGATGGCCGAGATTCTCGACCAGTTGACCAACCGGATCCCGTCTGAACCCTTTAACATTCTGGTCGTGGACGACGATCCAGACGTGGCGCACTTCTTCGCCATGGTGTTGGAAGAGGCCGGGATGGTAACGCGGGTGGCGAACGAACCCGAGCACGTGCCCGGCATTCTTGAGTGCTTCGACGCTGATCTGGTATTGATGGATCTCTATATGCCGCACTGCTCCGGCCCCGATTTGGCCCGGTTGTTGCGCCAGATCCCCGGTTATCTCAGCCTGCCAATCATCTACGTTTCCTCGGAGACCGATGTCGATCGCCAGTTCAAGGCGCTTGAGGTCGGCGCCGATGGCTTCCTCACCAAGCCCCTTGAACCCGACCGACTGGTGTCCGAGGTGCGTCTGCGCGCCGAGCGCATGCGCACTCTGCGCTCGCTGATGATCCGCGACAGCCTGACCGGGCTTTTCAACCACAACACCATCCTGCAACTACTGGAGGTCGCGCTCGCTTCCTGCCAACGGGCTCGTAATACCCTGTGCATAGCCATGATCGACGTGGATCATTTCAAGCTGGTCAACGACACCCACGGCCATCCGGCAGGCGATCAGGTGCTGATGGCCCTAGGGCGTACTCTGCGCCTGCGCCTGCGCGAGGTCGATCTGGTCGGGCGCTATGGCGGCGAGGAATTCGCAGCCATCCTGGTCGGACTCGATCTCGACCAAGCAAAAACCATCATCGACGGCTTGCGCGAAAATTTCGCCGCCGTGACCTTTTTCGCCGATGGGGTCGAGTTCCACTGTTCCTTCAGCAGCGGGATCGCCGCCTTCCCGGAATTCAGCAAGGCATCAACCTTGGTCGAAGCCGCAGATCGGGCGCTCTACCGCGCCAAGCACGCCGGGCGCAATCGGGTCGAGGTCGCCCATGACAAGACTGCGGCGCCAGAGGACACCTAATGAACACTGAAAACGACCAGTTGGCTGAAATCTTGCAGCATCGCCGCACGGCCGAGGCGGGCATCGTTGAAGTCGACGCCCCGACCGTCAAGCTCGTCATCTTTGCCATCGGTGACGCGCTCTTCGCCTTTCCTGGCCAGAATATCGCCGAGATCCTGCCACTGACGACCATTCACTTCGTACCCGGCTGCCCTCCTTCGTTGGAAGGCGTCATCAACGTGCGCGGCGACATCACCTCAGTGATCCGCCTCGGCGATCTGCTTGATCGTTCGCACGAACCCAGCAGCCGTCGCGCGGCAATCCTCTTAGGGCAGGCACGCGCGCAAGACAATGCCATGCGCAGCGGACTCCGGGTTGATCGAGTCGAGGATGTCCTCGACATCGTTGAGGAATCCATGCGACCGCCCACCGACACCCTGCCGGAACGGCTGCGGGCTGTGGCGACCGGCATCTTTCAGCACCGCGACGAAACCGTCATCGCCCTGGACCTGGAGCGGCTGTTTCAGGACTACGCCAGCACGCTGCACGAGCACCCATGAGGGTCGCAACACAGTCGACAACGCAAGGAATCGCAAGAAGATGACGGCGGCAGCCACGGCTGGGATTGATCTGGTCCGCTTTTGCGCAGGCGGTCTGACGTTCGCGGTGGAAGCGAACAAGGTCAGCGCCATGCGCGCGCCCCAGGAGCCGCTTCCTCCCAGGCTGTCGGCCCTGCTTCAGCTTCCGAGGTCAGCCGCAGAAGAAGCCGCCCCTCGGGAGCGCCTGTTGGATTTTACCCACCCCGAGGGAACACGCGGCCTGCTGGTGGATGAACCGGTCATCCAGTGCCACCTTCCCGCCAGCACCCTACACCCCTTGCCGCCCCTGATGGCGGCTCGGCTAAACCTAAGATGTGTTCGCGCCCTGGCCTGTTTTGATAGCCCACCCAATGACACACTGGCTATTGTCATCGATGCCTGGCATTTACCCCGGCCTGAATTGAGATGAAGCCCGCATTATTCGCACGACAGACCGGGGGCTCAATGAGTATTCCGCTGTCTGAGCCTCCGGCCCCGCTCGCACTGCTTGGTTTTCGCCCCGGAGCCGGTGGCATCCCGCGAGTCATGCTCGATCTCATTGATGGCTTGCATCAGCAACAGGTGCCGGTTGATCTGCTGCTCCCAGCCGGTGACTATCCTGACCTGGCTCGCCTGGCCACGCCCATACCGGCCTGCTTTCCACTGAGCAGCGGAGATCGCCAGCGCGCGCGACAGGAACTCACCCACTATCTGGCCGAGCGCCAACCCGCCGCGCTGCTGAGCAACAAAGACCGCAGCAGCGCCCTGCTGGCTGATCTGCGCGCCCAGGATCAGTGCCTGCCGCCGGTCTGGTTGCGCATCGGCAGCGATGTGCGTGAGAAGATTCGCAGCAAGCGGATTTGGCGCCGTTCGGCGTATCGCGCTGAGCTGCTGCGCAGTTATCGCGCCGCCGATGGTCTGATTGCCAACTCCAGCGGTGTGGCTGAGAGTCTGGCCGCCCTGTTGCACCAGAAGCGCACGCCAGAGCAGGCGCCACCCATTCGCACCATTGCTAATCCTCTGAATCTGAACCGCATTGCCGAACTAAGCACTGCACCGGCGCCACACCCCTGGCTGGCGGATCACAGCACGCCGGTGATTCTGGGCATGGGCCGCCTGGTGGCGGTCAAGGACTTTCCACTGTTGATACGCGCCTTTGCCCGCCTGCGCCACCACCGGCAGGCGCGCCTGATCATTGTTGGCGAGGGCCGGCAACGTGCTGCGCTGGAGCGACTGATCCGCCGGCTGGGCTTAACTGATGCCGTCGCCCTCCCCGGCTATCTCGACAATCCCTTTGCTGCCCTGGCGCGAGCCGCACTCTTTGTCCTGTCTTCGCGTTACGAAGGCTCACCCAATGTATTGATCGAAGCCCTTGCCTGCGCAACTTCCTGTGTTGCAACCGACTGTCGCAGCGGTCCGCGCGATATCCTCGCTCAAGGCCAGCTCGGTCCCCTGACTCCAGTCGGCGATGTTGCCGCGCTGGCCGATGCCATGCGCCAAACACTGGAGGCACCACCAGCGGCTGACACCCTGCTGGCAGCCGCACAGCGCTTTGATCTCAGCCGCAGTGTCGCCTCCTATCTGCAAGCACTGGGCATCGCATCAGCCGCTCAGCTCCAGCCGGTGCCCTGATGCCCTTCATTGCAACCAAACCTGCTATGGCAACCAAGCCTACACGCCTAGCCATTTTCGCCGCCACCTCCGGGCATAGCGGTGTCGATCGCATCGTGCAGAATCTGACCCGGCAATTCGATGTCTGGGGCCTGGGCGTCGACCTGCTGCATGTGCGCAAGCATGGGCCGACAGTTGACGGTGTGGGTCTATCCCAGGCGCGCGTGATTGATCTCGGGACCGCGCATGTCGCAACTGCCCTGCCGGCCTTGGTGAAGTATCTGCGCCGTGAGCGCCCGGTTGCGCTACTGTGCGATAAAGACCGCGTCAACCGCACCGCGATTGTGGCGCGGCATATCGCCCGAGTGCCAACGCAACTGGGTGTGCGCCTCGGCACAGCGGTTTCGGTGAATCTGGCGGAACGCGGTTCCTTCGAACGCTTCGTGCAACGGCTATCGATGCGCCATCTGTATCCGCTGGCAGATCGGATCATCGTGCCAGCCACAGCGGTCAAGCAGGATTTGCAAGAGTTTTCCGGACTCCCCGCCGCACAGATTGAGGTTATTCGTAGCCCGATTTTGACCCCAACCCTGCACACCCTGGCCACGCAGCCGGTGCCACATCCCTGGCTGGCTGCCGGTGAACCGCCGGTCATTATGGGCTTGGGTGAACTGAGCTATCGCAAGCAGTTTGAAACCCTGCTCCAGGCCTTTGCCCTGGTGCGGCGCCAGCGTCCGTGCCGCCTGATGATTCTCGGTCGCGGCCGCCGCCGCGATACGCTGCTTAAGCTGGCCCATACGCTCAATATTGAGCAAGACATGCAGTTGCCGGGTTTCCAGACCAACCCCTATGCTTATCTGAGCCGTGCGCGCATCTTCGTGCTCAGCTCCCTGTGGGAAGGTCTGCCGGTGGCACTGATTGAAGCCCTCGGCCTCCAGGTGCCGGTCGTAGCCACCGACTGTCCGGGCGGCTCTGCCGAGGTGCTCACCGATACCCGCTGTGGCACCCTGGTGCCCCGCCAGGATCACCAGGCCATGGCCAGCGCCATTCACCACTGGCTCGATGCCCGGCCCAACCCGCAGGCACTCGCCGCAACGCTCGCGCCCTATCAGGTCGAACAGAGCGCGGCGGCCTATCTGCGCGCGCTCGGCATACAAATCAGCGAACAGATCAGCGGACAGCGGGCGCCGCTGACGGATGCGCTGCACCGGAATCCCCTTGCATGATAGCCAAAGACCAACTGCTCGGCGTCCCGTATTGGCTGTGGATCGCCTTTTTTGCCTGTGCTGATCTCATGCTCGCCTTTCCTGAGCTTGATCTGGCTATCTCGCGAATGTTTTTCGACCCACAAGCCGGCTTTGTGATCAATGGACTCTGGTGGGAGCGACTCCTGTATCACTCACTTGATGTTGTCTTGATTACGGTACTGGTCGTGTTACTGATTGCCTGGTGGAGAGGACGCCAGCCACCGCGCTGTCCGGACCGCCGTGCTGATCACTGTGGGCCGCCAACCGGGCGTCAGCTGTTGCTGCTGCTGGCGCTGTTGGCGCTGGTGCCCGGTCTGCTGGTAAACCAGGGCTTGAAAGAACACCTGGGTCGCGCCCGGCCGGTCGATCTAAGTATCTTCGGAGGCACCAAAAGTTTCACTCCAGCCTTTGTGCCCTCGACTCAAGATGGTGGTTCTTTCAGCTCCGGCCATGCTGCGGCAGCCTTTTTTCTGGTCGTAGTCGCCGCAGAATTGCGCTCGGTACGCAGTATTTGGTTTGTGCTCGCCCTCAGCTACGCTCTGAGCATCGGTCTGATCCGCATTGCCAGCGGCGGGCATTTTCTCAGTGATGTGTTGGCCTCAGCGCTGTTGGTGTGGATAGGCTATCGAGTACTCCTGCGTCATTGAAACAAGCTGGTTTTTTGCTATGTTACGTCCGGTAGGCTTTCGGAAACTCATACAGCGTCAAGACACACAACGACAGAGTGACGATCCAAATCCGGCGTGGCTGTTAAATCCTGAAAGGCCAATCAATCAGCAAGGCGGTATGCCTTCTTTAACGATTATAACGGCCACGCACAATGCCAGCGCAACTGTAGAAGCGTCCATTGCCAGTGTCACTGCTCAAACTTACCCGAACATTGAATACATCATTCTTGATAATGCATCGACTGACGGTACGGTTGAAATTATACAACAGCACAGTGAACAGATTGCACTATGGATAAGTGAACCGGATAACGGTATCTATGATGCAATGAACAAAGCTCTGGACAAGGCCACAGGCGATTGGATTTATTTTCTCGGCGCTGATGATAGACTCTTCTCTCCCGAAACAATTTCCAAGGTATTCACCGAAATTATTGGAGCAGACACCACAGCTCCCGTTATATCTGGGCGGGTTATTCTGACCGATGGCCGCTGCATTGATTCAAGCCTTGGCCTGCGCACTTTATTGCATAACACCCTTCATCATCAAGGCACCTTTTATCATCACTCCTTGTTTACAACATGGCGTTACAACAAGTCATTAAAAATTCTTTCTGATTATGAACTAACCTTGAAAATTTACTTTTCCAGGATCCCATTTGAATGTATTGATCAAACGATTGCAGTATGCGGAGTTGAAGGTGCCAGCTCGCGCAAACTCTGGACTGCATTCAAAGAAATGAACTACATAAGAAGCCACTTCCTGAAGCCTTTACCAGAGTCTATCGCCCGGGTATTATTTGGACTCAAATTCACAGCCTTTCTTCTACGCAAGACTTTGCGCTTATTTTGCTCTACCTCATCCCCGGCTTAATCCGCCACCGCATCACGCATCGGCCGAATCTTCTCAAGATCGTCAAGAACATCGGCTGGTTATTCTTTGACAAAATTCTACGCATGGGGGTCGGACTCTTGGTGGGCGTGTGGATCGCGCGTTACCTCGGACCGCAACAATTCGGCCTGCTGAGCTTTGCTACTGCCTTCGTTAGTCTCTTCGCTGCTATCGCCGGTCTTGGATTGCAGGGCATTGTGGTGCGAGACATTGTGCGCAAGCCAGATAGCAAAATGGCTACCTTGGGCACAGCAGCGGGTCTGCAATTTGGAGGTGGACTGATCGCCTATGGCCTGATCCTGGGAACCATCTTCTGGCTGCGTCCCGAAGACAGTCTGGTCCGATTGCTGGTTGCCATCCTTGGTTCTGTGATGCTGTTCAAAGCCAGTGATGTGGCGTTGTACTGGTTTGAATCCCAGGTGCTGTCCAAATATACGGTCTGGGTGCAGAATGGCAGCTTTCTTGTCTTCGCTGCGATCAAGGTGGCGCTAATGCTGCTAAACGCCCCCCTGATTGCCTTCGCTTGGGCAATGATGGCTGAAGCCCTCCTGGTGGCCATCTTGATGGTCGCCATGCTGAATTGGCGCGGCCCGGGATTGCGACGCCTGCAAGTCAATTTAACGCGTGCCAGACAATTATTGACTGATAGTTGGCCACTGCTGCTATCCGGCATTGCGATTGTCATCTACATGAAAATCGACCAAATCATGCTTGGGCTGATGATAGGCGATGAAGCAGCTGGAATTTACAGCGCAGCCGTGCGTATCAGCGAACTCTGGTATTTCATCCCGATGATGATCGTAGCGTCAGTTTTTCCTTCAATACTGGAAACCAGGAAGCACAGTAACGCCCTGTACTATCAACGATTGCAACAGCTTTATGACCTCATGGTCTGGCTGTCAGTTGGTGTGGCATTTCCAACGCTGTTTTTTTCAACGCCAGTGATCAAACAACTGTTTGGCGAAGCATTTTCCGCGTCCGGGCCGATACTGGCCATTCACATCTGGGCCGCAGTATTTGTGTTTCTCGGTGTCGCCGGAAGTCAATGGTTTCTTGCCGAGAATCGACAGATTTTGCATTTCCAGCGCACCTTGTTAGGAGCCTTGGTGAATATCGCCCTCAATGGAGTGCTAATTCCACGATTCGGGCCAGTAGGTGCAGCAATTGCAACTGTCATCTCTTATGCCACGGCTGCATTCCTGGCGGATGCCTTTCAAAAAGAAACCAAACAAATGTTTTTGATGAAAGCTCAGGCGCTCAATATTTTTTCATCAATCAGAAGAGCAGTCATAAATACACATGCACATGATTCATGAATTGCAGCACCGTTATTCAAACCTAATCAAAAAACACCTTCCAGAATCTGCAAAAAATTTAATTAAAAGAGCAATTTCCTGCATGACCTGGGATCCATGGGCTGGTCGTTCTTGGTCACAGGAAGGTGAGGATCAAATATTGTTGCGGATTTTTGCGCAACAGTCGTCTGGATTTTATGTCGATGTGGGTGCTCACCACCCGAAGCGCTTCTCCAATACCTATCTTTTCTACCGGCGGGGATGGTCAGGAATCAACATTGATGCCATGCCGGGGTCAATGCGCTTGTTTCACCGATGGCGTCCAAATGACATTAATCTTGAGTTTGGCATCGGCAACGAGAAAAAACAGCTTGATTACTATGTTTTTAATGAGCCGGCATTAAACAGCTTTTCACCAGAACTCTCATTGCACAGACATGACACCCAATCAGCAGATCAAATTGAAAAAATTATTAAAGTAACAGTACTTCCGCTGTCATCTGTTTTCGATCATTATTTACCACATGGACAAGAAATTGATTTCATGTCAATTGATGTCGAAGGGTTGGACTGGGAAGTATTGCAGTCAAACGATTGGTCGAAATATCGCCCTAAATTTGTTCTTGTGGAAATGCTGGACAGCAGCTTGCATGACATTGAAAACAGCGCAATAGCAAGGCTGATGCTCGATGCTGGCTATGCCCTGTATGCGAAATGCGTGAACACCGTTTTTTTCAAGAACACGAATAACAAACTTTAATCATGGCAAAGACGACATGAAACAATACAATGCTCGTTCCCGTATCCTCATCACTGGTGGTGCAGGTTTTCTCGGCTCGCATCTCTGTGAGCGCCTGCTCGCTGACAGCCAGGACATTATCTGCCTCGATAACTTCTTTACTGGCACCAAGGACAACATCGTCCATCTGCGAGATCACCCGCACTTCGAGCTAATGCACCACGATGTCACCTTTCCGCTCTATGTTGAGGTGGACGAGATCTACAATCTGGCCTGTCCCGCTTCCCCGATCCACTACCAGCACGACCCGGTACAGACGACCAAAACCAGTGTTCATGGCGCAATCAATATGCTGGGGTTAGCCAAGCGTACCGGTGCGCGTATATTCCAGGCATCCACCAGCGAAGTCTACGGTGATCCCGAAGTGCATCCACAGCTGGAAAGTTACTGGGGGAAAGTCAATCCCATCGGCCCACGCTCCTGCTATGACGAAGGCAAGCGCTGCGCCGAGACCCTCTTTTTTGATTACCGCCGCCAGCATGGTCTATGCATAAAAATTGCGCGCATCTTCAATACCTACGGCCCACGCATGCACGCCAAGGACGGCCGTGTGGTATCCAATTTCATTGTTCAGGCATTGAAGAACGAACCCATCACTATCTACGGCGACGGTAACCAGACGCGCTCCTTTTGCTATGTTGACGACCTGATTGAGGGCATTCTGCGCCTGATGCACATGCCCGAAGAGTTCAGCGGACCGGTCAATCTCGGTAACCCAGACGAATTCACCATGATTGAGTTGGCGGAGAAGATTCGCGAGCTGACGGGATCACGTTCGCAACTCATCTACAAACCGCTGCCGACAGACGACCCCAAACAGCGTCAGCCGGACATCACGCTAGCACACAATTCGTTAGAATGGAAACCAACCGTCTCACTGGAAGAAGGGCTGAAACGAACGATTGCCTATTTCAACGAACGGCTGAAGAAGGGGCCGTGCTGAGCATAGTGAACCCCCTGGTACTCAGGGCACCCATGACGCCAAATAACCATCCAAAATCCCATCATTTCGAGCCACCCATGCCGCTCCAAACCGCAGTGCTCTTTTTGGTCTTCAACCGCCCCGACGCCACGGCGCAAGTCTTCGCAGCCATCCGCAAGGCCAAGGTACCGCGTCTCTATGTGGCAGCCGATGGTCCGCGCTCAAATCGGCCTGACGATGCTGAGAAGGTTGCCAAGGTGCGAAAGATCGTTACAGCAGTGGACTGGTCATGCGAAGTCAAAACGCTGTTTAGGGCAGAAAATTTGGGATGCAAATATGCTGTCAGTCGTGGGATTACTTGGTTTTTTGAGCAAGAGGAGCAGGGAATTATTCTTGAAGATGATTGCTTGCCGAGCCAGAGTTTTTTCTGGTTTTGCGACCAAATTTTGGAGCGATATAAAAATGAAGAACGTATTATGTCAATTGCAGGAACAAATATATTTGAAAGTACGCTTATCAACAAAAAAACAAATGAGAGCTATTTATTTTCAAATTATGCTTTAATGTGGGGCTGGGCCACGTGGCGGCGCGCATGGAATAAGTATGACTTAGAATTATCCAGCTGGCCTTCCTATAAAAAAAACAACCTGCCGACCAAAAAACCTCGGTTGACATTTATTGAGAGATTAACCTGGAAAAGAATTCTTGATAAAACTTATGATGGCATTATTGACACTTGGGATTATCAATGGATTTACTCTTGCTGGACTGGCGGAGGATTAACAATTTTGCCTGGCGTTAATCTAGTTAGAAACATTGGGTTCTCTGATGACGCAACTCACACAAAAAAATCGTACCCCATCCTAAGCAATTTAGTCGAACAGGAGATGTCGCTTTCTTTAAGGCACCCAAATCAATACAGGGCAAACCAACTAGCAGATCAATTTATTTCTCGTTACTGGTTTGGAGCGAGCTGGTATAACTATTTTAAGTCTCTATTTTTATTGACCCCAGGATTGCGTCAATTGAATTCGCTGATAAAAAAATTAAAAGCAAAATGAAAAAACTCATTAAACGAGTAATCAATTTACTAGGCTGGGATATTCATGTATTAACCCCCGCGAGCAACCCAAGCGTTCAGTTGCTCGCTGCCCTAAGTCAGGTCCAATCAAATCTTGTATTCGACATCGGCGCGAATATCGGTCAATTTGCCCAAGAACTACGCTCGGCCGGCTTTCGTGGAAAAATCATTAGTTTCGAACCGCTATCCATCGAACATGAGAAATTATGTAAGGCGGCTCGTAAGGATGCGGCTTGGTGGGTTCATCCGCGTGCTGCGGTAGGGGACCATGATGGCAAAATCGAAATTAACATTGCGGCTAATTCAGTGTCATCATCTGTGCTGCCGATGCTGGATTCGCACTTGTCTGCTGCGCTTGATTCGTCCTATGTAGCCGTCGAAAGCACACCACTGATTCAGCTCGATTCTGTCGCTGCACAGTATCTCGACAATACTTCTCAGCCATTCATAAAAATCGATACACAAGGCTTTGAATGGCAGGTGCTTGATGGCGCGGCTGATACACTCAAGCGCGCCCAAGGTGTCTTGCTGGAGTTGTCATTAGTCCCGCTTTATGACGGCCAGCGACTGTGGCGTGAAATGATCGACCGCATGGAAGCTGAAGGATTCACACTTTGGTCAATTCATCAAAGCTTTATAGACCTCCATACTGGGCAATCACTGCAAGTGGATGCGATTTTTCTGCGGCAGTACGCCCTGAAATAGAGTCCTCGCGCATGGCCTGGGGTACCAGGCTGTTCACAACAAAAGTACTTTATTCGTTGCAAAAAGCCCTGCCCCCCAGTGTTACACAAGCTCACATTTTCAATAGAGCGCATGCGAGCGATTGATGTACTTGGTCAGCTCGACATACTGTGAGTTCATGCGTCGCAAAATGTCCTGTCCCACTTGGACAATGTTCTGCATTACTCGATACACCATCCAGGGGTAATCAAGCAGCAGGGACTCGAAGGCGTCGCGCTCGATACTGCATACCTGCGTGTTGCCCAGGGAACGCAGGGAGGCGGTATGCGGGCGTCCGCTGATAAAGCCCATTTCCCCGGCCATATCGCCTGAGCGCAGGACGTGAATAGTGGTGAACTCACCCTTACCCAGATCACGGGTGACGGCCAGCGCGCCTTCGGTAATGATATGCAGGCTGTTGTCAACGCGCCCTTCTTCAATGAGCAATTCCTGATCATTCAAACGCCGACAGCAGGCAATACCGGCCAGCGCCCGAACCTGATCATCGTCGAGATTCGCAGTCAGTGGCGAGTGACGCAAACAGGCAAAATCGTCTATTTCAGACATCTTGTATTCCTCAAATTAACATAACATCAATTGGTTACAGCTGACCCTTGGTCGATGGCATCCGCCCGGCCATGCGCGGATCCGGTTCCACAGCCATCCGCAGAGCACGCCCGAAGGCCTTAAACAGGGTTTCCGCCTGATGATGCGCATTGGTGCCGCGCAGATTATCCAGATGCAGGGTGAGTGCGGCATGATTGACCAGTCCCTGGAAGAATTCCTGGAACAGATCAACATCGAACTCCCCAACACGCGCGCGGGTGAAGGTCACCTGAAAGATCAGACCGGGCCGCCCAGAGAGGTCAATCACAACACGCGACAGCGCCTCGTCCAGCGGCACATAGGCGTGCCCGTAACGCACAATGCCGGATTTGTCGCCCAGCGCCTTGCGCAGCGCCTGCCCGAGCGTAATGCCGACATCTTCCACGGTGTGGTGGGCGTCAATGGCCAAATCCCCGCGTGCGGCAATACTGAGATCGATCAGCCCATGGCGGGCCACCTGATCCAGCATGTGATCGAGAAAAGGCACGCCGGTGGCAATCGCCGCCTGGCCGTCGCCATCGAGGTTCAGCGCCACCCGCACTTCAGTCTCCAGCGTCTGGCGCAGTACCTCAGCGGTGCGCGGAGCGGTAATCAGGGCTTTGGAGGAATCATGCTCAGTCATGCTTGGCAGTTCCGGTCAGTGGTATTAAAAACAGCGTCTCAAGGGTAGAGCAAAAATGGTTGGCGTATTTCGCACCAGCGCGTCTCATCTGCGCACAGACGCGCATCCAGATCGCCCGGCTCGGCCTGAGGATCATCCACCCAGGCGCGCAATCCCTGACCACCGTCGATCAGATCAATCGCCAAGCGCTCGCTTTCGTATTCATAGGGAAAATCGCGCCACAGCGGCGCGTCCGGGTACTCCAGGCGCACCGCCTTGAGCAACAACGCCACCAGCCGGTAGGGACGAAACCGCTCGTGGGCATAATGGGCGCTATCGGTGTGGATTTGAATCCCCTGACAGAGTTCACCCGCATGCTTTTGAAACATGGGCGCGAAGGTGCAGCCGCGCACCAGACAGCCGTCCATCCAGTCGGCGGCCAGGCTCTCCATGCGGCGCAGCAAGCGACCAACATCCAGCTCCGGTGCACCCACCACCTCCAGCGGCATGGTGGTGCCGCGCCCTTCTGAGAGCAGGGTGCCCTCAATCAGCACGGTGCCCGGAAAGCAGCGCACCATGTTCAGCGAAGAGGCGTTGGGACTGGGATTCACCCAGGGAATCTCATCGCGCGGCCAGCCAAAGCCGGGCGCAGCCTGTGGATCATAACCTTGCATCGGGATGACGCGCAGCTCCAGATCCAGCTGCCGCTCAGCCACGAACCAGCGTGCCAGCTCGCCAAAGGTGAGGCCATGGCGCATCGGCAGGCGCCCGGCGCCAACAAAGCTCTCCCAGCCTGGCTCCAGCAGACGGCCTTCCACCGGACGACCGGCTGGATTGGGACGATCCAGCACCCATACCTGTTTGCCATGCTCCGCACAGGCGCTCAGCATGTTCGCTAGCGTGGTGACATAGGTATAGATGCGGGTACCGATGTCCTGCAAATCGATCAGCAGAATATCAAAGGTGGCCAGCATCTCGTCGGTCGGGTAGCGCACCTGACCATAAAGACTGAACACCGGAATCCGATACACCGGGTCGATGTAATCATCGGACTCGATCATGTTGTCCTGCTTGTCGCCGCGCATGCCGTGCTGGGGCCCAAAGGCGGCCACCAGTTCCACGGCACCAACGGTAATCAGCGCATCCAGGGTGTGGCGCCCGACATGGTTCACCGAGGCCGAGTGTCCCAGCAAAGCCACTCGCGGTCCGCGCAGCTCAGCGCGCAGCGCTGGCTGGCTCAGCAGTTCGTCGATTCCTAATCGCATCGTAGCAAGTGCTCCTGCATAGCGGGCCAAAGGGTATCAAGAATCATCGGTTGTGCTGCGGCAGTGGGATGCAACCCGTCTTCCTGCATCAGGTCCCAGCGCTCGGCAACGGCTTCCAGCATGCGCGGCACCAGCGCAACCCCGGTCTGTTCGGCCACCTCGGCATACATACGTTGAAAGCCCTCACTGTAGACCGCACCATAGTTGGGCGGTAGACGCACACCCAGCAGCAGCACCGAAGCTCCGGCCTTGCGGGCCATGAGTACCAGCTGTACCAGTCGCTCCCGGATGTCTGCCATCGGAAAGCCGCGCAGACCATCGTTGGCGCCCAAGGCAATGATCACCGCCTGCGGGTGATCATCAGCCAGCAGCGCCGGCAGGCGCTCCAATCCACCGGCAGTGGTTTCACCGGAAATACTAGCATTGATGACCTCAATCCCAGGGCCACCGGCTGAACCATTCGCTGAACTAACCCCTGACTCGGGATCGTCTGTGCGACAACCGCCCTCTTGACTCAGGCGCTGTTCCAGTTGGGCCACCCAGCCATCGCGGATATTCAGCCCATAGGCCGCGCTTAGGCTGTCGCCCAGCACCAACCAGCGCACCGCCGCTGGCTCCGCCGCCGCCAGGCCAGCTAATGCGGTCAGCCCGATGATCACCAAGCCCGTCAGGAGCACCCGCGTCAGCATCATCCGCCCATCAGCCCCCTGGTTGATTCGCCTCATCATCGCCATATTGCCAAGACCCATCCGCTATCATCTCACCCCAACCACGGCCAACCGCTCAATTTACCAGGAAAAGCATGAAGGAATCCGATCAGCTCACGCAAGCCTCGCCCCTATGCCGCGCCCAGGGGGTGGAAAAAAACCTCCACGGCCCCGGCGGCAACCTGTCCATTTTGCGCGCTTTGGACCTCGATGTCGCCCCGGGTGAAGCAGTAGCCATTCTCGGCGCCTCCGGCTCTGGCAAATCCACCCTGCTTGGGTTGCTGGCCGGACTAGATCGACCCAGTGGTGGCGAAGTCTGGCTCTGCGGTCAGCCGCTGAGTGAACTTGACGAGGATGGTCGCGCCGCCCTGCGCGAAGGCCAAGTGGGCTTTGTTTTTCAGAACTTTCAGCTCCTGCCAACCCTGACCGCGCGCGAAAATGTGCTGTTGCCACTGGAACTGGCCACCGGGCGCTATCCCGATGCCGACGCACGCGCGGCCGATGCGCTCGCCGCCGTAGGCTTGCAGGAACGGGCCGGCCATTATCCGCGCCAACTCTCTGGTGGGGAACAGCAGCGCATTGCCTTGGCCCGGGCCTTTGCGCCGGCCCCGCGCATTCTGTTCGCCGATGAGCCCACCGGCAACCTGGATGCCGACACCGGCGCGCGCATTATCGAACTCTTGCTGCGGCTGCGCGCCGACGCCGGCGCCGCCCTGGTGCTGGTAACCCATGACCCCGCCCTGGCCGAGCGCTGTGATCGGCGCCTGCACATGCGCGATGGGCGCTTGCAGTAAACAATGCGTATGAACAATTCCATAACAGCCAAGCCCACCTCCGGTCATCCCTGGCGACTGGCTCTGCGTATGCTCGGACGCGACTGGCGCGGCGGGTCGCTGGGTTTGTTGCTCAGTGCGCTGGTGCTGACCGTCGCCGCTGTGACCGCCGTCGGCTTCTTCACCGATCGCATCGCCGGAGCCATCGACCGCCAGGGCAGCGAATTGCTGGCCGCCGATCTGGTCATCGCCTCCAGTCAGCCGGCGCCCACGTCCTGGCACGATCAGGCCGCACAGTTCGGCCTGACCAGCGCCACCACCCTGAGCTTCCGCTCGGTGGTACTGTCCGGAGAGCAAACCCAACTGGTTCGCGCCAAGGCGGTCAGTCCAGGCTACCCGCTGCACGGCGCCCTGCGCGTGCAACAGCGCCCGGATGGTCCCGATACGGTGATGCATCACGGCCCGCCACCCGGCAGCGCCTGGGTCGAAGCCCGGCTGCTCTATACACTGGACCTGCAACTGGGCGACATGCTGCGTCTGGGCACCGGGGACTTTCGCATCACCGGCATCCTCAGCTACGAGCCGGATCGCGGCGGCGGGCTGGCGCAGTTTGCCCCCCGAGTGATGATTGCCGGCGCCGATCTGGACGCCACCGGGCTGATCACCCCGGCCAGTCGGGTCGATTATCGTCTGCTGTTGGCTGGCGAACCAGCCGCCGTGCGCGACTTCAGCACCTGGATCACACCGCGCCTGCCCCCCGATGCTGAACTCCAGACGGCTCAGGATGCGCGCCCCGAGCTGGCCTCTGCCATTGACCGCGCCGCACGCTTTCTGCATCTGGCCGCCTTGGCCACCGTGCTGGTGGCCGGGGCGGCCGTGGCCATGGCCAGCCGGCGCTTTGTCGATCAACAGACCGACGCCGTTGCGGTGATGCGCTGTCTGGGCGCACCGCGCGGCCTGCTGACCCGGCTGTTCGCCTGGCGCTTGCTGGGGTTGGGCCTGCTGGCCAGTACCCTGGGCAGCCTGCTGGGCTATCTGGCCCAGCATGGGCTGTTGTGGATTCTGGGCGACTGGTTCAGTGAGCGCCTGCCGCCGTCCTCCCTGCGCCCAGTCCTGATCGGCTATGGCACCGGACTGATCGCGCTGGCCGGCTTTGCGCTGCCACCACTGGCGCAGCTGGCACAGGTATCACCACTGCGCGTGCTGCGCCGCGATCTGGGCACTCCACCGGCGTCCCTGGCATTGGCAGGGGCAGCGGCTGCCGGGGCGCTGGCGTTGCTGCTGTTCTGGCAGGCGGACGATGTCCAGCTGGCGCTGCGTGTGCTGGGCGGTGTCGCTGCCGCTCTAGCGGCACTGCTGGGGTTGGGCGCCCTGCTGGTGTGGGGCGCACGCCGCGCCAGTCAGCACACACGCGGCATCTGGCGTCTGGGTCTGGCCGGCATCGGCCGGCGCCCGGCGCAGTCGGTCTTGCAGCTCAGTGGCTTTGGCATCGGACTACTGGCCCTGCTGTTGCTGGCGGTGGTGCGAGTGGATCTGCTGCGCGACTGGCAGGCCAGTTTGCCCGAGGGGGTGCCCAATCGCTTCCTGATCAACATCCAACCGCCGGAAGTTGAACCCCTGCGCCAGCAGTTTGCTGCCGCCGACCTGGACACCTCCGGCTTCTATCCGATGGTGCGCGGGCGGCTGCGCGCCATCGGCACGCGCAACATCGACACCGAAACCTTCGACAATCCGCGTGCCGAGCGCCTGGCGCGGCGCGAGTTCAACCTGAGCTTCGCCCAAGCACCGCAGGCAGACAATCGCATCATCGCCGGTACCTGGTGGCCGGATGCGCAGGCCGCACCACAATTTTCCGTCGAAGAAGGCATTGCCGAGACCCTCAATATCGCCCTCGGCGACACTCTGGAGTTCTGGGTCGCTGGACAGCGCATCAGCGGCCCGGTGACCAGTCTGCGCGAAGTGCAATGGGACAGCTTTAATGTCAACTTTTTCGTCATTGCCCCGCCGGGAGCGCTGGCCGGACAGCCGGCCACCTATGTGACCAGCTTTTACCTGCCACCGGGACGCGAGGCCTGGATTCCCGAGCTGCTGCGGCAGTTTCCCAGCCTGACGCTGATTGATATTGATGCTGTCTTGGGCGAAGTGCGCCGGGTAATTGGCCAGGGCGTACAAGCGGTGGAGTATGTGTTCGGTTTCACCCTGATCGCCGGGCTGCTGGTGATGGTGGCCGGCATTCAGACCAGCCTGAGCGCTCGCCGCGCCGAGCACGGTGTGCTGCGCACGCTAGGCTCCAGTCGTACCCGACTGCTGGGGGCCCTGGCGGTTGAATTCACCACCCTGGGGCTGCTGGCCGGACTGCTGGCCAGCGCCTTCGCCGCCCTGATTGGCTGGCTACTGGCCACTCAGGTGTTCGATCTACCCTACAGCCTAGATCCTTGGCTGTGGCTGATCGGCGTGCCCGGCAGTGCCCTGCTCATCGGCCTGGCCGGCACCCTGGCGAGCTGGCGGCCCCTGCTGCGCCCACCGCTCGCCGCCCTGCGCGCCGGTGGCTGAAGCCATGCCCTGAACCCTGCTATGCTGTTGCCACCATGCAATTACCATGCAGCCACCTAATGTGACCTGATTATGCCACTTATCACCCCCTTCTGCGGCTTGCGCCCGGCGCCCGGGCGCGCCGGCGACATTATTGCCCCACCCTACGACGTGGTCAGCACCGACGAAGCGCGTGCCCTAACTCAGGGCAAGCCGCACAGTTTTCTGCATGTGTCGCGACCGGAAATCGATCTGCCGGAAGGCAGCGACCCCAGCGCAGACGCCGCCTATGCCAAGGCGCAGGACAACTTTGCCGCCCTGCAGCAACAGGGGTTGTTACAGCGCGACCCAAGCCCGAGTTTTTATCTCTACCGCCTCACGCAGGGAACCCACAGCCAGACGGGCCTGGCCGCCGCCGCCTCGGTCACTGCCTATCGCGACGGGCGCATCAAAAAGCATGAGCTGACCCGCCCGGCTAAGGAAGACGACCGCGTACGCCATATCGAGGCACTGTCCGCCCAGACCGGCCCGGTGTTTCTAATCCATCGCCGCAATGACCGCATCAGCCAATTACTGCAAGAACACAGCAATACCGCGCCACTGATCGATCTGATCGCTGATGATGGCGTGCGCCACCAGCTCTGGAGCATCACCGACCCGGGCGCCATCACTCAGCTCAGCGCGGCTTACGAGGCACTCGGAGCGCTATACATCGCCGACGGCCACCATCGCTGCGCCGCCGCCGCACGAGTCGCAACCAAGCATGCCAACGCATCGTCTGATGCCGCAGCTGACGCTGTATCTGATGCCGCCAACGGCTTTCTCGCTGTCATCTTCCCCGAGGAGCAGACGCAAATCCTCGCCTACAACCGCCTGATTCGTGATCTCAACGGCCTAACCCGCACCGAGTTTCTGCGCCGCCTGGAGCAGAACTTTGAACTCGCCCCCCAGACTGAGCCCGTCACTCCCGACAGCGCTGGCGTTTTCGGACTCTATCTCGAACAGCAGTGGTACCGCCTGACTCTGAAACCCACCGTGCGCGCACAACAAACCGCAGCCAGTGACCCGGCACAACAGCTCGATGCCAGCCTGCTGCAGGCGTTTCTGATTCAGCCCATCCTCGGCATTGACAACCCCAGAACTGATGCCCGCATCGACTTTGTTGGCGGCAGTCGCGGCCACACCGGCCTGACCGAGCCGGTCGATCAAGGCCAGATGCGCTTGGCCCTGGCCCTGCATCCCACCAGCGCTGCAGAACTCATGGCCGTCGCCGATGCCAACGCCCTGATGCCACCCAAATCCACCTGGTTCGAACCCAAGCTCGCCGACGGACTGCTGTGCCATTTGCTCAGCTAAGTTACTAACACGCCGTGAGGAATAAGTGGCTCATTTCCTGGGGGAAACCACCCCATCAGCTTACGCGCTACTTCATGACCGCGAGACCGGCGGCTGGTTGCAATTGCAGGATCCGGCTTGGGTGGTATGCACAGATGAGCTGAGCAAGGTCAGCGCACTGCTGGCCGCCAGGCTCGCATACCGCGATGTTCCGGCGAGCCTTTACTGTCTGGCTTACGAGGCCGCTGCGGCGTTCGATCCCTGCCTGCGACTTCATCCCGGTCAACGCAAACAGCCGTTGTTGTGGATGGCGGGCTTTGCAACGCTGAAACCCGTGGACGCTCATGCACTCTTGGCGGACTGTGAGGCGGATGCTACCCCTGAGATGCGCGAGCCCTTATTCGGCCCCTGGAACCCCGAGATGAGTCCGGCCGCTTATGCCCGTGCCTTCGCGACCATCAAAGCGCATCTGGCCGCCGGGAATGCCTACCAGATCAATCTCACTCAGCGCTATCGCGCTCCACTGCTGCAGTCGCCAACCCGCGCCGGCCTGCAACGGCTTTTTCTCCGTCTTGCCACGCGCCACCGCTGTCCTCACGCGGCGTTCATCGACACAGATGAATTCACGGTGCTGTCCCTCAGCCCGGAAACCTTTTTCGAGCGCGATCACCACCAGGTGCGCTGCCGGCCAATGAAAGGCACCGCCGCTCGGGGGGAAACAGCCGAAGCCGACGCACTGGCCGCGCACCGCTTGCTGACCTCCGCCAAAGAACGCGCGGAAAACAGCATGATCGTCGACATGGTGCGCAACGATCTCGGACGCGTTGCCCACAGCGGCCGTGTGCGCGTGCCAAAGCTGTTCGCGCTTGAGCACTACCCAAGGGTGCATCAGATGATCAGCGAGGTCACGGCCGAAACCGAGGCCACGGATCATGAGCTCCTGCACGCGCTCTTTCCGCCCGCGTCCATCACCGGTGCGCCCAAGGTGGCGGCCATGGAGATCATCGCCGCACTGGAATCCTCTCCACGCGGGCTCTATACCGGCACCATTGGCGCCCGGCTTGGTGCGGAACGCACCTATTGGAATGTCGCCATCCGCACCCTGGTGGCCTATCGCCGCTTGGGCCTGGCCGAATATGGCAGCGGTGGCGGCATTGTTTGGGACAGCCAGCTTGATCGGGAATGGGCCGAACTGCGGCTCAAGGCCAGCCTGCTTGCCGACACGGCGCCGAGTTTTGCTCTGATCGAGACCATGTTGTTGCAAACCGATGGCCAGGTGTTCCTGAAACAACGCCATCTGCAGCGACTGCGTAAGAGCGCACGACTGTTTGGATTCCCTTTTGACGAGGCCACGCTCCAGCGGCATCTGGCAGCGGCGATCGACGCCACCCGCAACCAGCCATCCGCGCCGCGCATGCTCAGGTTGGTCTTGACGGCCACGGGCACGGTGACTATCTCCAGCGCTGCGCTCAGTGAGCGCCCGCTGTCCGCGCCGCTGCGGCTGCGCCTGGCTGAACGGCCGATCGATTCCCGCGACATCCGGCTGCGTCACAAAACCACTGACCGCCAGATTTATCAAGCGGCTGCCGGGCGACACAGCGTGCCTGGAGATGAAGTGCTGCTGTTTAACGAACGCGACGAGCTGACCGAGGGCACCTTCACCAACATCGTCCTCGAACTTGATGGCGGCCGCTACACCCCGCCCGTTACCGCCGGCCTACTGCCTGGCTGCTATCGCGAAGAACTGCTGGCGGCGGGACGCATCATCGAGCGTCCACTGAAGCTGGCTGATCTGGAGCGCGCCACTGCGGTGTGGGCCATCAACTCAGTGCGCGGTATGATGCGCTGCCAGCTACTGGAGCCTGTTCTGGGCTGACGGCTCGGCACCAAGACCTCATTCAGGGAGCACACTCACATCATCCGCGCGCACTTTCCTCCGATCCTGCTTATCACCCTTGGGGCACTCGCTGCCCTGACGCCCTTTGCCATTGATCTCTACATCCCCAGTCTGCCGTCACTGGCCGATGATCTGGGCAGCGATATCCGGCTCGCGCAGCTCAGCGTCACCCTCTATCTGGGCTTTTTCGCCGGTGCCCAACTGCTGCTCGGGCCACTGTCTGATGTGTATGGACGCCGACCGCTGATTGGCGGCGGGCTGCTGCTGTTCGCCCTCGGTGGCCTGGGCTGCGCCCTGGCCCCATCGATGCTGCTGTTGTTGATTGGCCGTTGTCTGCAAGCCATCGGCGGAGCGGCAATTGCCGTGACCATTCCAGCCCTGGTGCGTGATCGCTTTGCGCGTGACGAGTATGCACGCGTCATGACCATGGTGATGCTGGTGATGGGATTGGCGCCCATGATCGCACCGAGCCTGGGCGCTCTGGTGTTGCTGCTTGGGTCCTGGCGCTGGGTGTTTGCGACCTTGCTTGGCATCACCCTGATCATCGCCCTGCTGTTTCGGCAGGTGGTGCCGGAAACCTTGCCACCCGCACGCCGCCAAGCACACATGAAAGCCTCCCTGCTACAGTACGGACGCGTCCTGCGACATGGCCGTGCGCTGGCCTATCTCGGCACCGCCTCGGCGAGCTTTGCCGGATTGATGGGCTTTGTCATCGGCTCGCCCTTTGTCTACATCAGCCTGCACGCAATCTCACCGCAACTGTTCGGCCTGCTGTTCGGAGCCAATGTCGCCGGTGCGCTGCTGGTGTCCCTGCTCAACGCGCGGCTGATCCCACGCCTGGGGGCTGAGCGGCTGCTGCAAATCGGCCTGAGCGTGCAAGCACTGGCCGCACTGCTGCTGTTGGCGCTGACCCAGTTGCCGCACCCCAGTCTATGGCTGATCGCGCTCCTGACCGGTGCCTATCTCAGCACGACCGCCTTGGTCATGGGCAATGCCATGGCCGGCTTCATGGCCGATTTCCCCGATCTAGCCGGCACCGCCTCAGCCTTCGGCGGCGCAGTGCGCTTTGGCACTGGCGCGCTGAGTGGTTCAATGATTAGTCTGCTACACGATGGCCGCGCTACACCCTTGTTGCTGGTCATGGGCTTGAGCGGCCTGTTGAGCAGCGGCTGCTATCTTTTGGGTGTGCGTGGGCGGTCATTGGCCAAGGTATCCATCAACTGATGACGGAATTAAAAAATCCTGACCAGTACAAGACTGGCCGATTCCTTAACCTAGCCCCAAATAGCATCGAATCATGAACAATAAAACGATCCCCAATACCATTGAGCGCACTCTCAATGACGATGACTACATTGTCTCAAAAACAGACACAAAAGGTCGTATCACTTATGCCAATCGAATCTTCATGACCCTGTCTTCCTATACCGAACAAGAGCTACTTGGCGCGCCGCACAATATCGTCCGTCATCCCGATATGCCTGGTTTGATGTTTAAGCGCCTATGGGACACTCTTCGAGGCGGGCGTGAGTTTCATTTTTATACCAAGAATCTAGCCAAGGATGGGAGTTATTATTGGGTGTTCGCCAATGTGACACCGTCGTTCGATCAACGGGGGCAGCCTATCGGTTACTTTTCGGTGCGACGCAAACCAAAGGCTGCAGGTGTCAAGACCTTTCAAGAACTGTATCGTTCCATGCGCCAAGCCGAGCGGCGCACCGCAGGCAAACAAGCTGCGCTTGCTGCTTCCGCACGTATTTACGACGATTTTCTCGCTGCCCAGGGGGCGAATCATGAAGCCTTCATCCTTGCACTCCAAGCTTGATCGCATTGTTTATGCTATGGTCGCGCTCGTCCTCGCGAACGCAGTGCTTTCCTGGTTCTGGCATGGCTTCGATTGGATCGCGCTGACGACGCTACTCCTTGGTCTGGCGTTGAGTGTTTGGCTTAGATTCTTGGCGCGCGAGTCGCTCGGCACTATGAGCCAAATCGACACCGTAGCGCACGAAATGAGCGAAGGCTTATTTGAGAAGCGTGTTCTTGGGGCTGCCAATCACCAAGGAATGGGAAAACTTGCCTGGCACATCAACGATATGCTGGATCAGCTGGAGACCTATTTCCGCGAAGTTTCCACGGCGCTCGAAGAACACGGTCGCGGCCATTATCAACGCAAACCCCATACGGCGGGAATGCATGGAATGTTTCGTTCCAGTCTCGAACGCATCACCGATGGGCTAGAAAAATTGGAGCAATTTGGCAACATGCAACAACGTAATCAGTTGCTTGCCAGTGTACAAAATCTTAACACGCGTAATTTGCTTGAAAACCTCGCGCACATGCAACGTGACATGCACCTCATTACCGAAAGACTGCAAGTCGTGCTCGAGGAGGCACGGCGAACCGACCATGACGCCGAGGCCAGTCGAACCACGGTCGATGATGTCGTCATGCGGCTAAACGGGATTGTCGAACGAATCGATCACGAAAGCCAGGCAATTTTGCAACTCTCCGAGCAAGGCGCGAAAGTTCAGCAAGCAGTGAGCCTCATTAATGGCATTGCCGATCAAACCAATCTTCTGGCCCTCAATGCTGCTATCGAGGCGGCGCGCGCTGGCGAAAGCGGACGCGGTTTCGCGGTGGTGGCCGATGAAGTACGCAAACTTGCCGAAAGGACCAAAACAACATCCGTCTCCATCGGTGCCACCATGGAACAACTCGCACGCGAATCGGCCACACTTCAGGAAGGTTCGGTCGTGACGCGCGAACTGGCGCATTCCTCTCGCGCCACCATCGGGGAATTGGCCGGGCGGTTCGCACAATTCTCGGCCTCGGCCAAGGACACGCTTGCGCGTACCGATTATGCCCTCGACAAGAGTTTTGCGACCCTCGTTAAGGTCGATCATGTCATCTATAAACAGCGCGCTTATATGGCCCTCGACACCAATGGCGAAAAGCAATACGTCGACTCAGTGAGCGTTGATGACCACCATTGCCGCCTTGGTCAATGGTACGAACAGGGCGACGGCAAACGACTGTTCAGCGCTGTACCCTCCTTCAACGCCATGGCGGAGCCACATCGAAACGTCCATGGTAGCGCGCATCACTTGCTGGACTTGATCGCCGACGGCGCTTGGCAAAGCGATAGCGAGCGGCATGAACGTATTCATGCCGCCCTTGAGAGCATGGAACATAGCAGTATCGAGGTTATGGATATCATCGACCGCATGGTTGACGAAAAGCATGTTTGATCGTGAATCGCGCGCCGACTAAGCCCGAAAGCATTCGCACGCCATGCCGCATCTGTTGCATCTCATTGTGCGCCTGCTGTGCTTGCGCTGACAGGTGATGATCTTCCAAAATCGCCGTCTTTTCTTGAATGCCAGCTGGCCCTTCTCGCCCTTGAGCACTCGACCAGCGGCGTGCGTTTTGAGCACAAAATTTGGAGCAACAGGGAAATTTGTTTTAGTATTTTCCTCCCAATCCTTGTTAAAGAAGAAACATCTCATGAATCTAATGAAAATGATTAATCGGAAAGCCATCGCTCTTGAAGCAATGCTAGGCATCGGAATAGTCGCAACGTCAGCAATACCTGCACAGGCTGAAGTGCAGGGGCCTAACAACCTATACACGGTTACTCCGTGTCGGATATTGGACACACGAGAAGCTGAATGGTAC
This sequence comes from Rhabdochromatium marinum, assembly GCF_016583795.1. Classification (GTDB taxonomy): domain Bacteria; phylum Pseudomonadota; class Gammaproteobacteria; order Chromatiales; family Chromatiaceae; genus Rhabdochromatium; species Rhabdochromatium marinum. Next base: position 40,918 of record NZ_NRRS01000026.1, read on the forward strand.
TCTCGTTTGGATCCAGAATCCTCGGTAAGCATCGATATCTACGGCGATGCTATCCCCTTGCAAGGGGGGAATCCCTGGGGCTGCCCTGAGATCCCGTCCGATGCCAACGGTGTTTTTATGAATATCATTGCAGTAAACCCACAGGGTAATGCTAATAATGATCTTGGCGTCAAGCCCTACGGCGCATCATTGAGTGGCACTGCTATGAACTATCAGCCGGGTATTTTTGCGCTGAGTAACAGCGTCTTCTCGGCTGTCTGTCCGGGCGATAAATCAGGCTGTTGGTTCAGCCTGACGTTACAGAATGGCGCTGGCGCCTCAACCGATATTGTTATCGACGTGACTGGTTTCACATTACCCCGATAGTGGTTGTTTCACACCTAAATCCAGGGGGCGCGCGCGAGCGCCCCAGCCCGCAAATAGTTGTGTAATTAAAGCCACTATTGAGCACTTTGCTCATGGCTCTCCCGCTGGTTCGGTTGGATTGGCAATCAACGGCCTATGCGTCAGTTCCTGACAAACGATCCAACTGAGCTTGTTTGCGCTCCATGTCTTGATCGGAGTCCGCATAGCGGGCTGCGATCGCGCGAAAGTCTTCCTGGAGTTCAAGAAAGGCGTCTGTGATGTCGGGATCGAAATGAGACCCGCGCCCTTCCTGCATGATAGAGACGGCTTGCTCGTGCGACATGCTTTCCTTATAGACGCGTCGGCTGATGAGCGCGTCATAGACATCGGCGACCGCCATCAGCCGCGCCGATAACGGGATGGCGTCACCTGCCAAGCCCTCGGGATAGCCAGATCCGTCCCATTTCTCCTGATGGCCATAGGCGATCTCCTTGGCAGTGGTCAGGAATGCGACTGTCATGCCCAACTGGTCCTCGGCGGCTTGGATGGCATCCCGGCCGAGGGTCGTATGGGTTTTCATGATCTCGAACTCGTGCGGCTCGAAGCGGCCCGGCTTGAGCAGGATGCGGTCTGGAATCCCGACCTTGCCGATATCGTGCAAGGGCGCCGATTTAAACAGCATCGCAATCGTCTCTTCGTCGAGTTGGGCAGCGAAGCGCGGATGGGTCCGCAACTTTTCCGCGAGAATCTTCACGTAATGCTGGGTACGGCGAATGTGATTTCCGGTTTCAGTGTCGCGTGTTTCAGCCAGGGAGGCCATGGCCATAATGGTCACATCCTGAATCGCGGCAATCTCGCATGTCCGGCGTGCCACCTCGTGCTCAAGGTAGTCAGCCTTGTCGCGCAGGAAATCGGCGCTCGCCTTCAGCATCAGATGGTTTTTCACCCGCGCCAGCACAATCGGGGGGCTGATCGGCTTGGTGATGTAGTCCACCGCGCCCATTGCCAAGCCGCGCATTTCGTCCTCAACCTCAGCCTTCCCGGTGAGAAAGATAACCGGCACGTCGCGCGTGGCCGGGTCGGCCTTTAATTGGCGGCAGATCTCGTAGCCGTCCATTCCCGGCATCATGATGTCAAGCAGCACGAGATCGGGGGGCGTGTCCGAGCGCAGGATTTTCAACGCGCGCTCGCCGTTGTTGGTTACTTTTACCCGGTAGTGGTCCTTGAGCAACCCGCTTATCAGGGACAGATTGTCGGGCGTGTCATCGACAACCAGGATGGTTGGCTTTGCGAGTGTCGCGGTTTCGGCATCCATCGGTTGCGTCTCCTGGCAAGGATTCCGGGTTTTTCAGGGATTCTTCAAAGGGCGGATGAGGGCACAGATCGACTTGAGGTCGTTGGCATCCGGGGGCATGACACCCAATGAAATCGCGGCGTCAAAAATTGTACCCTCGGCTCGTCGACCTTGCACACTCCCACGGTCGGCTGACATCCGTCGGCTCTGCTCGCCCCTGGCAATGAACTGTGCCCGCTGCTGTGCGTGGCCTTCCCGCAAGGATTCCGGTAGCAACTGCTCGACACTCATGCCTTGCAACGGCGCGTCATCATAGCCGAACAAACGTTCCGCCGCAGCGTTGGCGCGCAGAATCTCCCCGTCTTCGGCGACAATCAACAAGGCGTCCGGCAGCTCCTGTAACACCGTGTCCAGCCAGGCTTCGGCCCGGCGGCTGCGTTGCTGTTGTCGCAGCAGTTCCTCGGCCTGAAGGCGGGTTTTTTGGAGCATTGCGTCGTTGCTGCGCGCAGCGAGCAGAATCTCGAGATCCATCGACAGCACCGGCAGCAGGCCGGTCAGCGTCTTTTTGAAGGTATCGGCATCCCGCTCCATGGAGGCCAGTTCCAGCACGCCGATCAGCAGATCGCTGTGCCTGATTGGCGCCAGCACCAGCAACCGTGGCGCAGCCTCGCCCAAGCCGGTGCGCACGCGCCAGAACCCCGGCGGCGGATCAGTAAACTGCTTGTACTGCCCATCCAGGGCACACTGACCGACCAGTCCTTCACCGACCGGAATCTTGTCGGGAGCGCCTTCGGTGGCATAGGCACCGGCCAGCGCCAGATCCCCCGCCAGATCCCCCGCCAACCCCCCCGATTGTTGCATGTCGCGGTCGAGGTAGTACAGGGTTCCCTGATGCAAGGGAGTAAAGTCGGTCAGCTGGCGGAAGAAAGCCTTGGCAAGTGAAGGAATGTCGCGGGCCTGTTGCATCTGCACGCTGAACTCGGAGTACAACTCCTTGAGTCGTGCCGCCTCGGCCAGCTCACGTACGGCCGCCTCCTGCTCCGCAAACGCTTCTGCCCGTGCTCGCGTTTCGTGCATAGCGCGCAAGGCTAGCAACAACAGCACGAACAGGCCCAGCGCGATACCACCTTGAAACACGCGCATATGGGTCACTGGCACCGCACTCGCCAAGTCCCGAAAGAGCACCAATGTCCAGCTGCCCTCTGGATCATTCCAACGGATCGGCTTCTGGACGGCCGCGTAGCGGGCGCCGCGTATGCGCACCACATCGGCCTTGGGGTCGAAGTCAAGCGGTAAGACACCGTGCCCGGTCTGGTACATCCTGCCAAACTGTTTCAGGCTGGCAAGCGTTCCGAGGCGCTCCGCGTCGAGCAGCCCGGCAAGACGCATGAGCCAGGCAAGCTCGCTGGTCGCGAACACGACCCCCTGCGGAGATAGCAGCAGCGCCTTCGCCTTCCAGGTCGACAGCCGCTCATCGAGATCCGCCGCCAGTCGCTTGGCGACCAGGGTTCCGATCACGTCCGAGTCCGTCGAGGCGCTGGCATAGAGCGGAACCGCCGTGTAGATGCCGCGCTCGAAGCTGCGCGAACCCACGGCGGCATAGACACTTGGGCTTCCCGTGATCGCCTGCTGCCAGTAAGGTCGAAAGGAGACATCCTTGCCGGTTGATTTCTTGTGGGTTGTCTCATGAGCGACGATCACACCCTGGTCGTTCATGACGTAAATGCCATCGGCGCCCAGCTGCTCCCGCGCTGTGCGCAGTCGCAGCAAAGCCTGCGGACTGTCCTCGGGCAGCGTCCCGAGCGCGACATCGCGCAAGGCCTCCTCGCTGCGTCCCAGCAGCGAGAGCACGCCCATGGTCTCGCCATGCATGGTTTCCATCTCAAGGTGGCTGGCCGCCGACTCAGCGGCGTTGTCGAGATTCCTGCGAAAATCCTGCTCCAGATCGGCGCGCTGCCACTCGCCGGCGAGAAACCCGCCCAGCAGCGCCAGACAGAACGCGAGCACGCGCGCGATCCTGGGATGGTCGAGCAGCCAATTCACCCGGCTTCACCACCCGTGGCATCCTGCCGGGCCTCCTGCAAGGCGGCGAGTGCCGCCTCGAAATCAAACGCCTCGATCAAGCGCCCAATGGTCTGCCCATGCGCCGGCAAACCAGTGCGCAGGCGTTGGGACTGCTCGATCCATAGGTCAACGGCGGCGGGATCATCATCGGCCAGCAGCCTTGCCAGCCGCTCCAGCCATGGCTGCAAGCGCTGCTGATCAACCTCGGACTCGGTGGCATCCTGCTCCTGCGGCGGGAGCGCGGCCGCGATGGCGTCGATCATTGGCGTCAGAGCCGACTCCAGCGTCCGCAGTGCGGTGGCTAGCTGATCCGAATCGGCTTCGTTCCGGATTAGGGTTTCCACGGTGGCAGCCTGCGCTTGCAGGGCCGTTGCTCCGATATTGCCTGCGGTTCCTTTCAAGGTATGGGCCAAACGTTCCGCAGATGCACGGTCGTCGGCACTGAGCGCAGTCTGGATCTGAGTCGGAGTATCATGCTGTGCCGCGACGAATTTTTCCAAAATCGACACATACAATGCCCGCTTACCGGCCACGCGTCGCAGTCCAAGCTCAACATCAAGGCCGGCAATGTGGCGCGGCAGGCCGTTGGTGGATCCAGGCAGTGCAGCGCCCTTCCCGGCTGACTTGTCTGCCAGGTTCAGCGCCTGCGCGTCGTTCGGCGGGATCCATCGCAACAGCGCGTTCCAGAGCTGCTCGGGCTCAATTGGCTTGGTCAGGTGATCGACCATGCCAGCCGCGCGGCAGCGTTCGCGATCTTGCGCCATCGCATTTGCGGTCATGGCGAGAATCGGCAGCTGTGCATGCTCCGGCTGCTGCAAAATCTCGCGCGTTGCCGTCACTCCGTCCATCACTGGCATCTGCATATCCATCAGCACGACGGCGTAATAGCCAGCTGGATGGGCTCGCACGCGCTCCAGGGCGATCTGACCGTTCTCGGCCAGATCAACCCGCAGTCCGGCGTCGCGCAGCAATTCACCCGCCACTTCCTGATTGAGCGCGTTGTCCTCAACCAGCAATACGCGCGCCCCTCGAATCGCCGCCAGGTCGTCGGTAGCCGCGCTGTGCGCTTGCGCTGTCGTGGTTTTGCTGGAGACCTCGCCACCGAGCACCTGGATCGTGGTGTCGAACATCATTGAGATATTCACCGGCTTGATCAGAATGTCGTCAAAGAGAGCTTTCTCCGCAGCCCGAATCACCTCCTCGCGACCGTATGCGGTCACCATCACCAACTTGGGCTCATGAATCAGGCCCAGCTCGCGGATGCCATGCGCGGTTTCGATGCCATCCATGCCCGGCATCTGCCAATCGAGATAGACGATGGCGTAAGGATGGCCGGCGGTCTCGGCCTCGCGCACCGCTTTGATCGCGGCCTGGCCGTCACCGACGCCCGACACCGCGAAGGTCATGCTCTGTAACATGTCCGTCAGGACATCACGGGCATACTCGCTGTCATCGACCACCAGAACGCGCAGCCCGCGCAAGTCTGGATCCGGCAGACGCTGCTGCGCCATCTGCTCACTCTTGCCAAGCCGCGCCGTAAACCAGAAGGTCGAACCCTGGCCTGGCTTGGACTCGACCCCCACCTCGCCGCCCATGAGTTCGGCGAGGTGCTTCGAAATCGCCAGCCCCAAGCCGGTGCCACCGTACTTGCGGGAGGTTGAGGTGTCGGCCTGGCTGAAGCTCTGGAACAGACGCGAGATCTGCTCTTCAGTCAGACCAATGCCGGTATCGCGCACCCCGAAGCGGATCAGGACATCGCGCTCACGCTCCTCAAGTTTACGCACTACGACACTGATTTCGCCTGCGTGAGTGAACTTGACCGCATTGTTGCCGTAGTTGATCAACACCTGCCCAAGACGCAGCGGATCGCCGACCATTATGTCCGGGACATCTACGGCGACATCGAAGAGCATCTCCAGCCCTTTGGCCGTGGCTTTTTCGTTGATCAGATTGGCGACATTGTCAAGCACGCGATTCAAATCGAAGTCGGTCTGCTCGATCGTGAGCTTGCCGGCTTCGATTTTCGAAAAATCGAGGATGTCGTTAATAATGCCGAGCAGATGCTGGCCGGACAGCTGGATTTTGTGCAGATAGTCCCGCTGACGTGGATTCAGATCGGTCTTGAGTGCCAGATGCGACATGCCGATGATCGCGTTCATCGGCGTGCGAATCTCGTGACTCATGTTGGCCAGGAAGTCACTCTTGATCTTGGCCGCATCCTCGGCCAGTAGTTTGGCTTGCCTGAGCACCCGTTCGGCTTGTTTCTGTTCAGCAATATCGACAAAGGTTCCAACCAGCCCGCCCGGACTCCCGTCCGCCTTGCGGAAGCCGGACACGAAATAGATGGTTTCGTGCTCAATGCCGTCTACAAAGGGCATCTTGGCCTCGCGTTGGATGTTGCCGGCGGTGCGGATCACCTCTGCGTCTTCTTCCTGATAGGCCATGCGATCCTGTTGCGGGAGATACTCAAGATCGAGCACCCGCTTGCCAATCAGGGCCTCGCGACGAACGCCAAAGGTCTTTTCGTAGGCCGTGTTGACCCCAATGAAACAGGTATCGGCGCCCTTGTAGAAAATCGGATAGGGAATGGTCTCCAGCAGCGCCTGTTGAAACACCGATTGATCCTGCAGGGTGCACTGCTGTGCCTCCAGCGTCTTGGTCTGCTCGGCCAGTTGCTCGGCTTGGATCTGAGTCGACTCTAACAGCCGCTTGACCTTGGTTGTGCGCTCAAGGACATCCATCGCCAGAGCCAGTGTTGACAACAGAGCGTCCAGCAACGACTGCTCCCGCGACTCCAGCGGCCGCAGGCTCGCGATTTCGACCACTCCCAGCACGCCGTCTGCGCCCAGCACGGGTAGCACCATGATGCTGGTCGGCGCGCTGTCGCCCAGGCTGCTGCCCACCCGGATGTAGTCAGGCGGTGGCTGCGTCAGAACAATGGGCGATCGTTCAAAGGCACACTGACCGACCAGCCCCTCGCCCAAAGCAAAGGACTGCGACAGCGACTTGCGCTCGCGATAGGCGTACTGCGCCAGCAGGCGCAAGCGGCGCCCGTCTTCCTCCATGATGTAAAACACACCATGCGCGACCTCAATCAGCGGCGCCACCTGATCCAGGAACAATTGTCCCAAGGTGCGGAACGAATCAACCCCCTGGAACTCAGCGGCGATGCGAGCCTCATGCATCTTGACCCATTGTTCATCGGCAACCTGTGCTCCGATCTCGCGGTATTTGTCAAACGACGCCGCCAGCTGGCCGATCTCTGAGGATTCACCGGCAAAGGGCAATCGGCTTGCGGCCTGACCGGCGATCAGATGCTGCATCTGCGCATTCATCTGCAACAGCGGTCCGATCACCCGACGGTGGTAGAACAGCAACAGCAAGATGACCATGATGACTGCAAACAATGTCAATACGATATTGAAGTTGTAAACCCATTGCACCCGGTGCGCCGCATGGGCAACGTCCGCGTCGATGCGCTCGGTCAATAGCTTTCGGAAGCGCTCGGCCGGCTCGTAGATCCTGGCCAGCGCGCCCTCATAGTCCTCACCAAAGACGAGTTCAGAGGCCTCGGCCAGCTTGCCCTGCGAACGCGCGCGCATGGCACGAGTTTCGAGTGCCACCAACGCATCCGAGTGTTTCCTGGAGCGCTCAATCAGCGCCATTTCCTGCGGTGTCAACCCGAGAACACGCAGCGCCGTCTCGGCATGACCGACCGAGTCTGTCACCCTGACCTCATGCCAATAGTCCTGTTGGTAGCGCACATCCCCAGTGGCCACATAGGCGCGCACCTTGCTGGTCAGATATTCGGATCCGTGGATCAGACGCGTCACTTCCGCCTCGGCAAGCTGCCGGCGCTGGAGCGCCTGGGTTTGCACAGCGCTGAAATGCTGATAGACGAGATGCGCACTGATCGTGACAACCGTCAGCAGGAGATAGACTGCAACGATAATCGGGGTCGCTTGTCTTAAGCGCATGAAACACTCAGGCTGGAGTCTGAGTCTGTTTCGCGACAAACCAGCACAATTCCGTCGATTTTGCCGCGACACCGAATCGGCGTGACAAACATGTCAGCCGTCCCCAACCGAACTGAGAATCTGCAGGCTTTGTTGCTCTGCACTGACGGTCTCGGCAAGGAGCTCGATTGCTTCCTGGGCGTGCAGCAGGATGTCAAGGTTCAACGCGATGGTCGGCTCGATCCCTCTGAGCAGATCTTGCTGTGCGTCAGTCACAGGCTCCATCACGGCCAGCTCCATGACCGCAAACAACCGGCCGCCATGCTGAATGGGAAGTACCAGCAGAGTGACAGGGGCGGCATCACCGGGTGCTACCTTTCAATAATGTCCTTAGCAAGGCTGAGCACCGAACTGATCGATCTTGTCCCAGAATTGCGCCCAGCGTCCGGTCGACTGAACCAACGCACGTAAGCTCAAAACAATCTTGGCGCCCTGATGTTTCCAGCGCATGCCCGCTCCGCACAGGCGCTGCTTGACCAGGGTTTTACAGGCCGCTTCGATGACCCCGGAGCCAATCGGTAAGTTCTCGGCTAGGTGCGCGGGGTAGTTCATGCGTGCGCGTTGATTGGTGAAGTAGGTCAGGGCCGCTTGAAGATTGGCTTTGACGGTTTTGCCCAAGGAGCGCTTATCCATCAGGCGTGTGCCTTCTTCGATGAGGGCGTCAACGGCGCCGGGTTCGTGCTTGAGTCGGTGGCGCTGCTCTTGGAGCCATTGGTCGCGTTTGGCCTGGCTGGCTTTGCCAGGATAAGCGCCCGTGGCGAGGTGGGG
>NZ_NRRS01000027.1 GCF_016583795.1 Rhabdochromatium marinum
GAAAGCCATGCGAAAAAATCGCCGGGGTCCGAAAAAACCGCTGACCAAACGCACTCGATACAAAGATAAGCCGCATGTCTCGACCGCCAAGCTTCTGGCCGCTGGTTAGCCCACCTTAAAAGGGCTGGTCTATGGAGTTACGAATCACTTCCTCCACGACGGCTTTGAACGTCGAGATACCGGCACCAGAAAGCCTGATCGGCTGATCAATCACAATCGGAAATTTTATAATGTGATCAATGCAGAGAATGGAGGGTAGCAGGATCGCCAGAACGCATCCTGCAAGAAACAGGTAACGATGCAGCCGGATCAACACCTGATTCTTAAAACCTGAAATAGAGAAACGGATTGTATTCGCTGCCAATAACGAACACGATAGACGCCAACAAAAGGGTTAAGGCAACTACGTCTCTTAGAACATTTTCCAGGCTCTGAGTTGCCACAGCACCCTGCACAGCTGTTTTTTCAGTAAAAACTCCAGCCAACGAAGCAATGTACGCACGGATCGGCCGCCATCGGAACAGCGACAGAAGGATTCCAATGGCCATGGCCAGATACCAGAACGGAATCGCTGCTTCATGGAAGCGCTCGTCGATATAGGCGTTTCCACCAAAACCAAACAGACTGCCGAGATAAAGGACGGCATCCGTTGGTGATTCCGCCCGAAACCAGACCCATCCGAGCATGACAACCATTAGGGAATACCCATGGGCTAACCATCCCGGCAGGCATTGCAGCCGGCTCGCCAGCCATGCCCGTTCCAAAATAAGGAACAGGCCATGGTAAGCGCCCCAAATTAAAAAATTCCATGCAGCACCGTGCCAAAATCCACATAAAATAAAAACCGCCATCAGATTTAAATATGTTCTTGCGGCGCTCACTCGGTTGCCGCCAAGCGGTATGTAGACATAGTCACGAAACCAGCGTGATAATGACATGTGCCAACGATGCCAGAATTCAGTTACCGACTGGGAAGTATAGGGATGGCGAAAGTTCCTTGGAAACGAGAAACCAATAATGAAGCCAATACCGATTGCCATATTGGAATAACCGGCAAAATCGAAATAGATTTGGAGCGTATATGCGATCAAACCACCCCAAGCCTCGATACTATCCAAAATGGTGACATCGGCGAATGCAACATCTGCAAAGCGCCCCACTTCATTCGCGATTAGCATTTTCTGCGCCAGCCCGATGATAAAGATGCGGGCCCCGATGGCTATTCGCGCAAGGGTCTGACGCCGATTACGCAACTGACTGGCAACAGTGCGATAACGCACAATGGGTCCAGCGACCAATTGTGGAAACATAGTGATGTACAGCGCCACTCGAATCCAGCTGTTCTCGTCTTTCGTATGGCCGCGATAGACGTCAACAAGATAAGAAATCGCCTGAAATGTAAAAAACGAAACACCGAGGGGAAGCGTGATGCCGAGCGGCTCAAGGGCCGCAGAAATTAGCGGCAGTCTGTTGATATTTTCAATGAAAAAATCCGCATATTTTGCCATGCCAAGCACGAGAAGATTCCATGCCACACCGATAACAAGCACCATTTTTCCGGTATTGGTGTTGTTCGATACGTATCTGCCAAGGCCCCAGTTAATGGTGACACTTAATAGCAGCATCAAAACGAATAGTGGCTCTCCCCAAGCATAGAAAAACAAGCTAAAAAACAGCAGGACAATGTTTTTCCCCGAGACTCCTGTGACGAGAAAATAAACAAAGAGAAACAGGGGCAAAAAAAAGAAAAGAAAAATCTCGGAACTGAAAACCAAAGCAGGTCTGTGCTCTATTCAGATAGTGGTTGCCATTCGGGTGTCTCAGGCACCAGCCGGTGCCTTTTCGAGGCGCTGGTAAATTTCCTGGCGCAGGCAGGCGAGCGCCGTTTCGCAGCGAATGGGGCCGGCATCAAGGGTGGTGATGAAAAAGACATCGTCCACCTCGGCGCCGACGGTGGCGATCTTGGCGCTTTGCAGGCGAATGTCACAACTGGCAAAGACGCTGCCGACTTCGGCAAGCAGACCGGGACGATCCAGGGTGACCAGGCGCATCATGGTGCGCTGGCGTTTGGGGTCATCGTTGAAGCTGATCCGGGTCTCGATCGGGAAGTGGTGGTGCTGACGCGGCAGGCGGCGTGCCACCTCGACCTGGTCATTGTCGAGCTGTTCGAGTTCACGATGCAGCAGGAGACAGAGCTCATCGGTGTCGGATCCCTCCGGAATGGCCTGGCCATCGGCACCCAACACCTGGAAGCTGTTGGCCGCACTGCCGTCAGCCGTGGTGGTAATGCGGGCATCGACAATGTTGAGGCCGAGCTGATCGAGCAGCGCCGTGGTGCGCACGAACAAATTCTTGTTATCGTGCGCATGGATGAAAATTTCGCTGCACCCGCGTGATGGCAGCGAGCGCAAGGCCACCAGCGGCAGACCGAGACGCTCGCTGGCAAAAATCTGCTGACTTTGCCAGGCGATTTCCTCGGGTGAGGCGGGAGCAAAAAAATCAGCGCTGAGTTTGCGCCACAGGTCGCGACATTGCTCGGCTTCAATGCCGGCACGGGCGAGGATGCGCATCGCCTCGGTCTGTTTCTGCTCAATGAGATCATCCTGCGCCTGAGGGTTGTCCAAGCCACGCTCCAGGGTATTGCGGGTGCTGAGGTAGAGTTCGCGCAGCAGCGCATCCTTCCAGGAAGTCCAGCGCTTGGGATTGGTGGCGCGCGAATCCGCAACCGTGAGCAAATACAGGTAATTCAGCCGGTTGGCATCGCCAACCTGAGCGGCGAATGCCTGAATCACATCGGGGTCGCGGATGTCCTTGCGCTGCGCAGTCAAGGACATGAGCAGATGCGTCTCCACCAGCCACATCACCAGCCGGCTGTCGTATTCGCTTAAATAATGCAGTTGGCAAAAATCCCAGGCATCGCGAGCGCCGAGCTGGGAGTGATCGCCGCCGCGTCCCTTGGCAATATCGTGTAGCAAGCCACCGAGGTACAGGAGCTCAAGTTTGGGAATGCGTCGGGCAATGGCGCTGCACAGCGGGAACTCGTGGTCAAAATCGCTGACGCTGAAACGGCGCAGGTTGCGGATCAGCCGCAGGGTATGCTCATCCACAGTATAGACGTGAAAAAGATCATATTGCATGCGCCCGACGATATTGGCAAAGGCGGGAATATAGCAGGCAAGGACACCATAGCGGTTCATACGCATCAGCACCCGGGTCAAGCCGGCGGGATGGCGCAGGATCTCCATAAACAAACTGCGCGCGCGCAGGTCTTCGCGGAAGTCGTCGTCAATGCGGTGGCGATTCTCGCGCACCAGACGGATGGTGCTAGCGCGCACGCCCTTAAGCTCAGGGTGAAGCTGCAAAATATGGAAAAGCTCCAGCAGCGCAAAGGGTGAGCGCCGAAACACCGCCTCGTGGGTGACTTCCAGATAGCCACTGCGGGACTGAAAGCGCTTGTTGATCGGCTGTGGCGGGCCGATGTGGTCGCCCAGCACAATGGCCTCACGGAACAACTGCAACAGCATCTCGTTGAGCCGGTTGAGTTCCATGACCGCGCGATAATACTGCTGCATGAACTGTTCCACTGCCAGATCGGTCTCGGTATCCGAGAAGCCAAACTCAGTGGCCAGCGTGCGCTGATAATCAAACAGCAGCCGGTCCTCACGGCGCCCGGCCAGGCGGTGCAGGGCGAAGCGAATCCGCCATAGCAACGCCTGGCTGTCGATCAGGGTGAAGTATTCGCTCTCGGTCAGGAAGCCGTGCCGCACCAGCGCCTCGAAATCGGGGGTGCCAAAATGACGCTTGGTCACCCAGGCGATCATCTGGATATCGCGCAGCCCACCGGGGTTTTCCTTGATGTTGGGTTCGAGGTTATAGGCAGTGTCGCCGTATTTTTGCCAGCGCATGCGTTGCTCATGGCATTTGGCGTCGAAAAACGCCGGGCTGGGCCAGATGCGCTCGGGGGCAATGGCGGCGAGCATGTCATCGAACAGCGCCTGACGCCCGGTAATCAAACGGGCTTCAATCAGATTGGTGATGACCGTCACATCTTCGCGCGCCTGGATTTCGCAGTCGGCCGGCGTTCGGACCGCATGTCCGACTTCCAGGTGGATATCCCACAGAAAGGTCAGGAAGGCACTCAGCGGCTCGGAAGTGGCATCGAGGGCGTCAGGATCGACCAGCATCAGCAGGTCGATGTCCGAAGCGGGCATGAGTTCTTCGCGCCCGTAGCCGCCCACGGCAACCAGGGCCGCCTGAGTATCGGGCGGGCCAACCGTGCGCCATGCCTGGATCAATAATTCGTCGATCAGGCGGCTGCGAGCCGTCGCGAGGGCGCCGACAGGTACAGCGGCGTCGAAGGCATCCGCCAGGCGCTGGGTGGCTTGCGCCAGCAGCTCACGGAAGACGGGAATGGCTTGCTCGGGCCTCGTGGTGGCGAGCTGTTCGCGTTCCTGGGTGGTCAGTGGCTGGTGAATGATGGGGTCATGGGGCATGGGCAGGTTTAGGCGGCCTCCATTTGAGCGCGCTCCTCATCGCGCAGCGTGAGGATTTCATGGCCGGTGCTGGTCACCAGGATACTGTGTTCCCACTGCGCCGACAGGCTGCGATCCTTGGTCACCACTGTCCAGCCATCGGGCAGCTGCTTAATAAAGCGCTTGCCGGCGTTGACCATGGGCTCAATGGTGAAACACATGCCGGGTTGCAGCACCAGACCCTCGCCGGGATTGCCGTAGTGCAGCACCTGGGGATCCTCATGGAATTGCCGGCCGATGCCATGACCGCAGTATTCATGCACCACCGAGAAGTTGTTGCTTTCAACCAGGGTTTGAATGACATGGCCGATGTCACCCAAGGTGGCGCCCGGGCGCACCACGGCGATGCCGGCGCGCATGGCCTGCTGGGTAACATCAATCAGCCGGCGCGCCAGCACCGAGGGTTGCCCAACAGTGAACATCTTGCTGGTATCGCCGTGATAGCCGTCCTTGATGACGGTCACGTCGATATTGAGCACATCGCCTTTTTTGAGTTTTTTCTGCGACGGGATGCCGTGACAGACCTGGTTGTTAACCGAGGTGCAGATCGACTTGGGAAAGCCGCGATAGTGCAGCGGGGCGGGGATGGCCTGCTGCTCCTGAGTGATGAAATCATGACACAGGCGGTCGAGTTCCTCGGTTGTCACACCGGGTTGCACATGCTCGCCGATCATGTCCAGCACCTCGGCGGCGAGCCGGCCGGCGATGCGCATTTTTTCGATTTCAGTGGGGCTCTTGATAGTAACGCTCATGAGTGCGGGCGATGCAGCTTAAAGACTGGGCGGCGGATTGGGGCCGGCCGCCGGGGAAAAATAATTTGGATCAGGCTACGAGGTATCGGGTGCATCGTTGCCCATGAACAGCCCGCCATGGTATAAGATGCGCCGCGTAGCCGCAAACGCGGTGCCGCTCAACGCATTCAACGCCACACGCGTTCCGACACATGGCACGGGGTGCCTCAACCAATCCGTAACACTTGGGGTTGTGTCATGGGGATCGCGGAGGTTCAACCCAACCGGAGAAGATCAAATGACCGACGTTTCCATGCGCCAGATGCTTCAGGCTGGCGTGCATTTCGGGCATCAGACCCGTTACTGGAACCCGAAGATGGGTGCCTACATCTTTGGCCAGCGCAACAAAATTCACATCATCAATCTGGAGCGCACCCTGCCGCTGTTCCAGGATGCCATGAACTATCTTGGCAAGCTTGCCGCCAATGGCGGGCGCATCATGTTCGTTGGCACCAAGCGCGCCGCGCACGACCCCATCCGCGAGGAAGCGCAGCGCTGCGGGATGCCTTATGTCAATCATCGCTGGCTCGGCGGCATGCTGACCAATTTCCAAACAGTGCGCAAATCCATCCAGCGCCTCAAGGATCTGGAGGCCATGTTTGAGGATGGCGGCATCGAACGCTTTGGCAAAAAAGAGGCGCTGACCCTGAGCCGCGAGCGTGACAAACTCGACCTGAGTCTGGGTGGCATTAAAAACATGACCAACCTGCCCGATGCGCTCTTTGTGATCGATGTCGGTCATGAGCGCATCGCAATTACCGAGGCCAACAAGCTCGGCATTCCCATCGTCGGCGTGGTGGACACCAACAATGATCCAAGCGCGGTGGACTATGTCATTCCGGGCAATGATGACGCCATTCGCGCGGTGCGCCTGTATATCGAAGCAGCCGCTTCGGCCATTCTCGATGCGCGCCAGACGGCGGCGGCCATGGCTGGCGGTCGCAACGCAGAAGACGCCGGCTTGGTGCCTGAGGACGAGGCGGAGTCCGCGCCCGCCGAATAAGCCGCACCACTGCTGCTCTCCGGCACCGCCCTGCGGCGAATGCCGGAGGTTAAGCGTGGTAAAAGGCCTGAACAGCTGACAGATTTTTGATTACTGGGGGATTTCATGGCAATTAGTGCCAGTTTGGTGAAAGAGCTTCGGGAACGCACCGGAGCTGGAATGATGGAATGCAAGAAGGCGCTGGTCGAAACGGCCGGCGACATTGAGGCGGCGATTGAGGCCATGCGCAAGTCCGGCCAGGCGAAGGCGGCCAAAAAGGCTGGCCGGACCGCCGCCGATGGTGTGGTCGAAATTCGCGTCTCCGATGATGGCAAGCAGGCGGTGGTGCTGGAGATCAACAGCGAGACCGATTTTGTGGCCAAAGACGAGAACTTTTCCGCCTTCGCAGCAGCGGCAGCAGATGCCGCCCTGGCCGCCGAGGTCGAGGATGCGCTGGCGCTGGCGGCGTTGACCCTGCCTTCGGGCGAGACCGTTGACAGCGCACGCGAGAGCCTGATCGCTAAGGTGGGTGAGAATATCCAATTGCGCCGCCTGCTGCGTTTCAGCAATGCCGAGGGACGCCTGCATCATTATCGCCATGGCACACGCATCGGCGTGCTGGTTGAGCTGATTGATGGTGATGACGCGCTCGGGCGCGATATCGCCATGCATATTGCGGCCACCAACCCGGGCTGGGTCAGTGAAGAGGATGTTCCCGCTGATGCAGTGGCTAAGGAACGCGAGATCTTCCGTGCCCAAGCGCTCGACAGCGGCAAACCGGAAAACATCATCGACAAGATCACCGATGGGCGGGTGCGCAAGTTCTTCGAGGAAGTCACGCTGCATGGGCAGGCCTTCGTCAAGGATACCGAGCAGACGGTTGGGCAACTGCTGAAAAAAACCGGCGCCAAAGTCAAGCGCTTTGCGCGCTTTGAGGTCGGCGAGGGTATCGAGAAGAAGACCGAGAACTTCGCCGAGGAAGTCCAGGCCCAGGCGCGCGGCGCCTGACGGCGGAGCATCAATGCAGCATCGGCGAATTCTCCTCAAACTGAGCGGAGAAGCCCTGCTCGGGGACACAAGCTGCGGAATCGACCCAGTGATTCTGCAGCGCATTGCCGCTGAAGTCGCCGAGGTGGTCGCTGCCGGGACCGGAATTGCTCTGGTTATCGGGGGCGGGAATATCCTGCGCGGCGCCGGCTTGGCCGATGCGGGCATGGATCGCGTCACCGCCGATCAGATGGGCATGCTCGCAACCGTGATGAATGCCCTGGCAATGCAGGATGCGCTGGAGCGTCTGCAAGTGCCGACCCGGGTAATGTCGGCGCTGAAAATTAATCAGGTGTGCGAGGATTACATCCGCCGTCGGGCGATGGCGCACCTGGATGCCGGGCGGGTGACGCTCTTTGCTGCTGGCATTGGCAATCCGTTTTTTACCACCGACTCCGCTGCCAGTCTACGCGCCATCGAAATTGGCGCCGATTTGCTGATTAAGGCCACCAAGGTCGATGGCATTTACTCGGCCGACCCGGTGACGCATCCCGAGGCGGTACTGTATCCTCGTCTCACCTATGATCAGGCGTTGCGCGAGAACCTTAAAGTGATGGATGCGACTGCGATTGTGCTCTGTCGCGACAACCGGGTTCCGCTGCGGGTCATGAACATTTACGAGCCGGGTGCGCTAGTCCGCGCCGCTGCCGGCGAAGACATTGGCTCATTGGTTGAGAGTGAACCCTAACAATGATCGACGACATCAAACAAAACGCCGCCGAGCGCATGGGCAAGAGCGTCGAAGCGCTCGGCCATGAGCTTGCGAAAATTCGCACGGGCCGCGCCCATCCATCGCTGCTCGATCATGTCAAGGTGTCCTACTACGGCTCGGAGGTGCCCATCAGTCAGGTGGCCAATGTGGCCGTCGAAGATGCCCGCACCCTGACCATCACGCCTTGGGAGCGCAATATGGTGCCGGTGGTCGAAAAGGCCATTATCCAGTCGGATCTGGGCATCAACCCCAATACGGCCGGCACCGTCATCCGGGTGCCCCTGCCGCAGCTGACCGAAGAGCGCCGCCGTGATTTGCAACGCATCGCCCGTCAGGAAGCCGAGCAGGCGCGAGTGGCGGTGCGCAATATCCGTCGCGATGCCAATCACGACCTGAAAGAACTAGTCAAGGAAAAGCTGATCTCTGAAGACGACGAACGCCGAGGTCAGGAGATTGTGCAAAAATTAACCGACCAGTACGTCAAGGAAGTCGATCAGGTTCTGGAGCGCAAAGAAACCGACTTGATGGCGATCTAATGATCGCTGTGCCCTCGGAGCCAGTGCCAGCCACTGAGCAGGCCGCTGCTGCATTGCCCGTGCATGTAGCCATCGTGATGGACGGCAACGGGCGCTGGGCCCGCCAACGCGGCTTGCCGCGCACCGCCGGACATCGCGCGGGAGCTAAAAGTGTGCGCGCAGTGGTGGAGGAATGCCTGCGCCGCGGTATTCCGGCCCTGACCGTTTTTGCTTTCAGCAGCGAGAACTGGCGGCGGCCGCCGTCCGAAGTCAGGGTGCTGTTGGAACTCTTCATGACCACCCTGCGCCTTGAGATTCGCCGCCTGATTGAGCATGACGTGCGCTTTCGGGTGATGGGTGATCTGAGTGCCTTCTCGCGCAAATTTCAGGATCAGGTGCGCGAGGCCGAACAGGTGACACGCAACAACCAGGCGCTGACGCTGCAAGTGGCGGCCAACTATGGCGGGCGCTGGGATATCGTGCAGGCCGTGCGGCGCTTGAGCGATGAGCTGCTGGCCGGGCATCTCAGTCCCGAGGCCATCACGGAGGATGCCATTGGCGAACGCCTCGCCTCCGCTGGCCTGGCGGATCCAGATCTTTTTATTCGCACCGGCGGTGAGCAACGGCTGAGTAACTTTTTGCTGTGGCAGTCCGCCTATGCGGAGCTGTACTTCTCCGAGCTGATGTGGCCGGAATTCGATGTCGATGCCTTCTCGCAGGCCCTGGCCGATTTCGCCCGCCGTCAGCGGCGCTTCGGACTCACCGGTGAGCAAGTCGGCGAGCAAGTACGCAACGATACCCGAAGCGCCGGTGAAGACGCGCAAACCCAACCTCCAGTCTGAATGGCTCAACGTACAGACTCTTGAGTACCCCCTCTGTAACATCTGACACCAACCGGCCACCGGTGTCGGGCGCCCTGCGCGAACGCATCCGCACCGCCCTGGTGCTGGCGCTCATAACCGTTGGCGCCGTGCTCTGGTTGCCGACCACTGGACTGGCCGTGGTGCTGCTGCCAGTGATGGGACTGAGCGCCTGGGAATTGGCGCGGCTGCTGGGCGTGCCGCACCGCTTATGGCGCTGGAGCTATCTGCTGGTCCTTTTGGCGCTGGTGCTGTGGGGATGGTTTGCCGGCTTGGGTGCGCAGCCATTACCGCTCTTGTTGCCGGTGGCGGCACTGTGGCTGGCCTTGGTGCCCGTGATCTTTCGTATGCAGCGATCAGCGCCAGCAACGGCGGTTGACTGGCACCTGCTGCTACTGTCGGCTCCCTTTGTGACGGCACCCTGGTTTGGTCTGCTGGCACTGCACGCCGCGCCCGCCGGTGGACCCTGGATGGTGCTCTTCCTGCTGATGCTGGTGTGGCTGACCGACTCCGGTGCCTACTTTGCCGGGCGTCGCTTTGGACGCCGCAAGCTGGCTCCCCGTCTCAGCCCCGGTAAGACCATCGAAGGGGTTATGGGTGGCCTGCTGGCCGCCGGTCTCTGGAGCCTGGCGCTGCTTCCGATGGCGGGTGATTGGCTGTCCTGGATCGGTCTGGCACTGCTGTGCATGCTGACAGCGGGGATCTCCGTGGTGGGCGATTTAGTCGAAAGCTGGCTGAAGCGCCGCCGCAACCTGAAGGATTCCGGTGCCTTGTTGCCTGGACATGGCGGCGTGCTGGATCGGCTGGACAGCCTGATGGCAGCGGTGCCGGTATTTGCGGTAGGTTTTTTGCTGTGGGAGACACTTCTATGATTGGCATTGCCGTGCTTGGTTCGACCGGCTCCATCGGCGTCAGCACTCTGGATGTGGTGCAGCGCCATCCGCAGCGCTTCCGCGTGCTGGCGCTGAGTGCGCATCGCAACCACGAACGCATGGCTGAGCAGTGCCGTGCTGTGCGGCCGCGTTATGCTGTGATGGTGGATGCAACGGCGGCCGAACAATTGCGCGCCGCCCTGGCCGATATGCCTGAACCGCCCGAGGTACTGGCCGGGGCGGAGGCGCTGGAGCAGATCGCCACGCTGCCCGAGGTGGACTATGTCATGGCCGCCATTGTTGGTGCTGCTGGGCTGCTGTCCACCCTGGCCGCTGCCAAAGCCGGCAAGCGGCTGCTGCTGGCCAACAAGGAGGCCCTGGTAGTGGCCGGTGCCATCCTGATGCGTGCCGCCCAGGCCTCGGGGGCTGAATTGCTGCCCATCGACAGCGAACATAATGCGATCTTTCAGTGCCTGCCACCGCAGCGGCCCGAGGGGCTGACGCACGCGGGGGTGGAGCGCATTTTGCTCACCGCCTCGGGCGGACCCTTCCGCACTACGCCGCCAGAAGACTTGGCGCGAGTGACGCCGGATCAGGCCTGCGCCCATCCGAACTGGAGCATGGGACGCAAGATTTCAGTCGATTCTGCCACCATGATGAACAAGGGGCTGGAGATCATTGAGGCCTGTTGGCTATTTGACACGCCGCCTGAGCGCATTCAGGTGGTGGTGCATCCGCAAAGCGTGATTCATTCCATGGTGCAGTACAACGATGGTTCGGTGCTGGCACAGCTGGGCAATCCGGATATGCGCACCCCGATCGCGCATGCGCTGGCCTGGCCTGAGCGCATTATCTCAGGCGTGGAGCCGCTCGACATCTTTGCCGTGGCCCGACTGGATTTTGAGCCTCCCGCCCCCGAACGTTTCCCGTGTCTGCGCCTGGCCTATCGCGCGGCGCGCGAGGGTGGCACGGCACCGGTGGTGTTGAATGCCGCCAACGAGGTTGCTGTCGCCGCCTTTCTGGAGCAGCGCATCGGCTTTACTGCCATTGGCCGGATTGTCGAGATGGCCATGGACCGACTGCCGGCCGTACCGGTGGATGCGCAGGGACCGCATCAGGGACTCGATCAGGTGCTCGGTGTTGATCAGCAGGCCCGCGCGGTCGCAGAGCAAGCCATCCTTGAGGTGGGAGCCACCGCCGCATGATGGATCTGCTGCTGAAGCTCGGCGCCTTTCTGGTCGCCATCGCCATCCTGATCGCGGTGCATGAGTTTGGCCACTTCTGGGTAGCGCGGCGCCTGGGGGTTAAGGTGCTGCGCTTTTCGCTCGGGTTTGGCAATCCTCTGCTGACCTGGCATCGGCGTGGTGATGAAACCGAATATGTGCTGGCCGCCTGGCCCATTGGCGGCTATGTGAAAATGGTCGATGAGCGCGAAGAAGAGGTCGTGGATCCGGCCGATCTGCCGCGTGCCTTCAATCGCCAGCCGTTGTGGAAGCGTTCAGCCATTGTGGTCGCCGGACCACTGGCCAATTTTCTCTTTGCCTTTCTAGTGTATTGGCTGGTGTTCATGGCCGGTCAGACGGGGCTGCGCCCCGAGGTCGGCGAGGTATTGCCCGAGTCCATCGCTGCCAGTGCCGGTTTTGCCCCTGGCGATCTAATCGAGCGCGTTGATGGACGTGACACCCCTACCTGGAGCTCGGTTTGGTTCACCTTGCTGCAAAGTGCCTTTGGCGGTGAGGATGTCCCGGTGCGGGTGCGCGATGCTGACGGTCGAGCACAGGATCGCTGGTTGCCAGGCACCGAACTGGCGACGCTGGACCCAGCCCATGGGTTTTTGGACTCGGTGGGCCTGATCGGACCGCGTCCGGTACTACCGCCAATCATCGGTGAACTGATGTCCGGACAACCGGCGCTGGCAGCCGGGTTACAGAGCGGTGATCGGGTCACGGCTATCAATGACCAGCCGATTGAGCTGTGGGAGGACTTGGTCGAGACGGTGCGCGCTAGCCCCGGGCAACCGCTGAATATCCAGATTGAGCGCGGCGCCAACACGCAGATGATCCATCTGGTGCCGGCGGTGATCACTGAAGGAGAGGAGCGCATCGGGCGCATTGGCGCCGGGCCCCAGGTGCCGGATGATCTGCTTGATAAGCGCGAGGTGCTGGTACGCCTTGGCCCTCTGGAGGCCGCCGGAGCAGCGGCAGGCCGGGTGGTCGATGTATCCGTGCTGACGCTGCGCATGATCGGACGCATGCTGACCGGGCGGGCTTCGGTTGAGAATCTCAGCAGCCCGATTGGCATCGCCGATGCTGCCGGGCGTACCGCAAGCTACGGACTTGAATCCTTCGTGACCTTTTTGGCATTGCTGAGCGTCAGCTTGGGATTGTTAAATCTGCTACCGGTGCCGGTGCTGGATGGCGGACATTTGCTGTTTTTTGCGGTGGAGGGCGTCATTCGCCGTCCGGTGCCGGATCTGGTTCTGGAGCAGGGACAACGGCTGGGCATTGCACTGCTGGTAGGCTTGATGGCGCTGGCTTTTTATGTCGATATTGCGCGTTTTCTCGGTCTGTGACACTTGATCTGTGAGACTTGGGCTGATTAAGGGCTTTCCCTTATACTAGCCCCTTCTTCCGACGCGGGGTGCGTCCCCGGGTCTGAACAGCTTAAATCCATGAGGGCTAAGGTGTGCCAAAGCTGATCAAACGCATGATGCCGCAACGCGCGGGCGCGCTCAGCCTATTGCTGATCCTAGCCCTGTGGGTTAGCGCTGCGGCGGCTGAGTTCCGCATTGCTGATATTCGCGTCGAGGGCCTGCAACGCATTGCCGCAGGTACGGTGTTCAACTATCTCCCGGTGCAAATCAACGACCAGGTCGCCGATGATGTCACTGCCGATATTATTCGCTCGCTGTATGCCACTGGCTTTTTCGATGATGTCAAGGTCGAGCGCGATGGCAATGTGCTGGTTATTTGGGTACGCGAACGCCCGGCGGTGGCTAAAATTGACATTTCCGGCAACAAATCCATCAAGACCGATGACCTCAAGGAAGGCCTGAAGGAAATCGGCCTGGCCGAGGGGCGGGTGTTCAACCGTTCAGTGCTGGATCGCATTGAGCAGGAACTGCGCCGTCAGTATTTTGCCGCCGGCAAGTATGGCGTCAAGGTTGAATCCACCGTCTCGCCGCTGGAACGCAACCGAGTGGCGGTAGCCATTGAGGTGACTGAAGGTCTAACGGCGCGCTTAAAACAGATCAACATCATCGGCAACGAGGATTTCCCGGAAAAAACCCTGCTGAAGCAATTCAAGCTTGGCGATACCACCTGGCATTCCTTCTACAGCAAAAACGATCAATACTCCAAGGAAAAGCTCGCCGGTGATCTGGAAGCCCTGCGCTCGTTTTATCTTGACCGCGGCTACATCAACTTCAAGATTACCTCGACTCAGGTCACCATCAGCCCG
This sequence comes from Rhabdochromatium marinum, assembly GCF_016583795.1. Taxonomy (GTDB): domain Bacteria; phylum Pseudomonadota; class Gammaproteobacteria; order Chromatiales; family Chromatiaceae; genus Rhabdochromatium; species Rhabdochromatium marinum. The sequence continues at coordinate 13,771 of NZ_NRRS01000027.1, forward strand.
GATAAAAACGACATCTATGTCACCATCGCTATTGACGAGGGTGATGTCTATTACGTCAGCGATATTCGTCTAGCTGGTGACCCCTCGATTCCGGTGGAGCAGTTGTTTCCACTGATTCATATGCAGCGCGAAGCGGTGTTTTCGCGCAAGGCCGCCAGCGAAAGTGCCGAGCGTATCTCGGAGCAACTCGGCAATGAGGGCTATGCTTTTGCCAATGTGAACACGGTGCCCGAGGTTGATGATGAAAACAAAACAGTTGCGGTGACCTTTTTTGTTGATCCCGGTAAGCGCGTCTATGTGCGCCGGGTCAACATGAAAGGCAATACCCGCACCCGTGATGAAGTGCTGCGCCGCGAAATGCGCCAGCTCGAAACAGCCTGGTTCTCAGCTGATCTGGTGCGACGCTCGCGCGAGCGCTTGCAGCGGCTGGGTTTCTTTGAAGATGTGAACATCGAAACTCCAGCCGTGCCGGGGTCGCCCGACCTGGTTGATGTGGATGTCACCGTCAAGGAAAAACCCTCGGGCAACCTGCTGGCTGGCGTCGGTTATTCGCAGTCGGAGGGGGTTTTGTTCAATACCAGCATATCGCAGAATAACTTTCTCGGCACCGGCAAGCAGGTCTCCTTTGCCTTTAATACCAGTCGCAGCGATCAACTCTATCGCCTCGCCTATACCAACCCCTATTACACCGTCGATGGGATTAGCCGGGGGTTTGATCTGAGCTACCGCAGCACCGATTTCGATCAGTACATCGGCGCTGATTACTCCACAGATGTGGGGCTGGCGGCGGTGAATTTTGGCCTGCCAATCTCCGATACCAGTCGCGCCGGCCTGGGAGCGCGCTATCAATACACCCATTTCTTTGCCGGCGATTACTCGATGCTGGCGCAGGATTTTGTGGCCAATAACGGCGACAAGTTCAACGATGTCTTCCTGACCGCCAGCTATACCAAAGACTCGCGCGATTCGGCCATTTTCCCCACTAAGGGCACCTTGCAACGCCTCTATGGTGAGGTCGCAGTCCCCGGCAGCGATCTGGAATACTATCGCCTCAATTATCGCGGTCAGCAGTACATTCCGCTCACGCGGCGCTTCACCTTCTCGGTGCGGGCTGATTTTGGCTACGGTGGTGGCTATGCTGATACCGACAGCATGCCCTTTTTTAATAACTTCTATGCCGGTGGGCCAAATTCGGTGCGCGGCTGGCAGGCCAATACCCTCGGGCCGCGCGAAACCACCCAAGAGGAGGATCCGGTCGGTGGTAACCTGAAACTGACCGGAAGCATCGAACTGTTTGCGCCTCCGCCGGTCGGAGGCAAATTCTCGAAGACACTGCGGCTCGGCGCCTTCTTTGATTTTGGCAATGTCTGGTGGACCGAAGACACCGATCTGGTGGCTCCGACCGGGTTTGATCTGGGCGATTTGCGCTATTCAGCGGGACTTTCGGTGGCCTGGCTGTCACCGGTGGGTGCACTGTCGCTGAGTCTGGCGTATCCGATCAACTCGAAAGATGAGGATGAGACGGAGGTGTTCCAATTTTCTTTCGGTCAAAACTTCTGATTGCGCAGCCTCTGGCTGAGAATATCCCGGGATATGCTGCCATGGCTTTAAGAAGCATACTGATTGCAATCGGGCTTGTGGCCAGTGTGTCGAGCCAGGTTGTCGCTGATGAACCAGGCAACGGCAGCACCACCGCTTTGCGTATTGCCGTGGTTGATCCAAATCGAATTGTCGAGGAATCGCCGCAGTATGAGTCGGCCCGCAAGGTATTGCTGGAGGAATTGAACGAGCGCGAAAGCACTCTGCTCGATCAACAGGCGGCCATCGACAAGCTGCAAAACCGTCTGGAGCGGGATGTCGCCCTAATGAGCGAGGATGAGCTACAGCGCCTGCAAAACGATATTCGTTCACGCTCGCGGCGTCTGCGCTACGAGAAGGAGGAAATGCAGGAGGACTTTGCTCTGCGCAAAAACGAACTGCGCACCCGTCTGGTGAAGCAGGTCGAGGAAGTGGTGGCGCAAATTGCTCAAGAGAAAGGCATTGATTTGATTCTGACCGATGGCGTGGTCTACTTTAGTGAGCGCATGGACGTGTCTGCTGCAATCATCGAACGCCTCAAACAGGGATTCGCTGACCGCTGACGGCGGTCGCGTGGTGCACGGGAGTCGCAGACGAAGGTGGCGCTAGCACTGGCGGAATTGGCCACATACCTTGGTGTGGAGCTGCGGGGCGCTGGCGGCGGCACAATTGCCCGGGTTGCCACGCTGGAGCGCGCTAGGCAGGACTGCCTGTGCTTTCTTGCTGACCCGAAACTGCGCGACCGTCTGACACGGACCAGCGCTGGTGCGGTGATTCTGCGAGCCGAGGATGCTGAAGACTGTCCGGTTCCGGCGCTGGTGGCGGAGAATCCCTATCTTGTGTTTGCGCGGGCGATTGAAATCCTGCACCCGCCAGCCCGGGCAAACCCCGGTTGTCACCCCAGTGCGGTGGTGGACTCAAGCGCGCAGATCGATCCCAGCGCCTCCGTCGGCCCTCTGTGTGTGATCGAGGCGAATGTGGTAATCGGTCCCCGTGTGCAGCTGGGGCCAGGTTGTATTGTGCTGGCCGGTGCGTGTATTGGTGCTGACTCGCGGCTGGTCGCTCGGGTGGTGATTGGCCCCAGGAGCGAGATTGGCGCGCGTGCACTGCTGCACCCGGGAGCGGTGATTGGCAGCGAGGGCTTTGGTTTTGCTCGCGATGCTGAGCGCTGGGTGCACATCAACCAGATTGGTCGGGTGGTGCTCGGCGATGAGGTGGAAATCGGTGCCAATACAACCATCGATTGTGGTGCAATTGAGGAGACGCGCCTCGACGCTGGGGTGAAAGTCGATAATCTGGTCCATATTGCGCACAATGTGCAAATTGGTGAAAACACCGCCATTGCCGCTTGCACAGGCATTGCCGGCTCAACCCGCATCGGTCGCCAGTGCACCCTGGCTGGCGCTGTGGGCGTGGCCGGACATTTAACTATCGCTGATGATGTGCATTTCTCCGGCATGGCGATGGTCACCCGCTCGTTTCAGAAGGCGGGTGTCTACGGCAGCGGCATTCCCGCGCTGCCGGCGGCGGATTGGCGTCGTCAAACCGTACGACTTCGACAGCTTGATGATATGGCCAGGCGTTTGAAGCATCTCGAAGAGCGTCTTGCGGCGCTGGATGCGGATGTCCTCAGGCGCCCGGTCGAAGATAACGAGTCGCTTGCGGCTCGCAAGTGAGTTCCGTGACCGGTCACGACTCTGCAGTTGGTTCTTGGAGGGTACTTTGCTAACCATGGATATTCATAAGGTGATGAGCTTTTTGCCGCACCGTTATCCCTTTTTGTTGGTTGACCGGGTGGTGGAATTCGAGCCGGACCAACGCTTGGTGGCGTATAAGAACGTCACCTACAATGAGCCGTTTTTCACCGGTCATTTTCCAGCGCGCCCGGTGATGCCCGGGGTTCTGATTGTCGAGGCCATGGCGCAGGCCACTGGTCTGCTCGCCATGGCCTCGCGCCCGGATGAGGTCAGCGAGCGTTCGCTGTACTACTTTGTCGGCATCGACAAGGCGCGCTTCAAGCGACCGGTGGAGCCGGGTGATCAGCTGTTTATGGAAGTCGCCTTGAAACAGGTGCGGCGCGGAATCTGGAAATTCGACGGTTCAGCCCGGGTTGATGAGCATACGGTCGCGACTGCCGAGATCATGTGCACGGCGCGGGATTTTTGATCCTTGATTCACCCAAGCGCGGTTATTGATGCCGACGCTGATCTGCATCCGCAGGTTGAGGTCGGCCCCTTTGCCGTGATTGGCGCGGGCGTTCGTATCGGCCGTGGTTGTCGCATTGGTTCGCATGCGGTGATCAAGGGCCCGACCCGGATGGGTGAAGACAACCAGGTTTTTCAGTTTGCGGTGGTCGGTGAAGCTCCGCAGGATATGAAATTCGCCGGTGAGCCCACCGAACTGGTCATCGGCGAGCGCAATGTGATTCGGGAATTTGCCACCCTGCATCGCGGCACCGTCCAGGATCAGGGCGTCACCCGCATCGGCAACGACAATCTGCTGATGGCCTACACTCATGTGGCCCATGATTGTCGCATTGGCGATCACGTTATCATGGCCAACGCGGCCTCCCTCGGTGGACATATTCAGATCGATGACTGGGCCATCCTGGGTGGTTTCACCATCGTCCATCAGTTCTGCCGCATTGGCGCACACTGTTTTACCTCTTTGGGTTCAGTGGTCACCAAGGATATTCCACCCTTTGTCACGGTTAGCGGCCATCCGGCGCGCGCGCGGGGCGTGAATGTCGAAGGGTTGCGTCGCCGCCAGTTCGATACCGAGCGCATTCGCCACATTCGTCAGGGCTATCGTCTGCTGTACCGTTCTGGGCTGTTGATTGATGAGGCCATCGCGCGCCTGCGTGAACTCGGCACCGAAGCGCCCGATGTGGCGTTGATGGCAGAGTTTGTGGCTTCGCGGGCGCGCAGCCTGCTGCGTTAATGACCCCATGATCACCATTGTCGTGATTGCCAATGAGGCTTCGGGCGATCAGCTCGGTGCGCTGCTGGTGCGGGCGCTGCGTGAGCGCTGCGCGCATGTGCGCTTTGTCGGAGTGGCTGGCCCCCGAATGCTCGCTGAGGGCTGTGAAACCTGGCTGGCGATGGAGCAGCTCTCAGTGATGGGCTTCGCCGAAGTGCTGAAGGAATTGCCACGCCTGTTGCGTCTGCGCCGGGCGCTGCGTGCGCGCCTGCTGGCGACACGCCCGGATCTGTTTCTCGGCATTGATGCGCCGGACTTCAACCTGGGGCTGGAGCGGGACATACGCGCGGCGGGCATTCCCACTGCTCATCTGGTATGTCCAACGGTCTGGGCCTGGCGACCCGGGCGGGTCAAGGCTATCCGCCGTGCCGTTGATCTGATGCTCAGCATCTTCCCCTTCGAGGAAGCCTTTTTGCAGCGGCACCAGGTACCGGCGCGTTACATTGGCCATCCACTGGCTGATGATATCCCGTTGAATATCAATCAAGCGCAAGCCCGGCAAGCCATTGGCGTGCCTGCCACGGCACCCCTGATTGCGCTGCTGCCCGGCAGTCGGGTGAGCGAAGTCGAACGGCTGGCGGAGCCCTTTATCGAGACCCTGTGTCGCTGTCAACGCGAGCGCCCTGTTCTGCGCTTTGTGGTGCCGCTGATTTCGCCTCGTATTCGGGCAATCTTTGAGGCCACCCTGCAATCGCTCGCAGCCGATATCCGGCCAGCACCGCTGTTGCTTGACGGGCGCAGCCGCGAGGCCATGGCCGCTGCCGATGTGGTGTTAACCGCCTCTGGCACCGCGACGCTTGAGGCGCTGCTGTTGAAACGTCCGATGCTGGTCGGTTATCGGGTCAATCCGCTCACCTGGGCACTGATTAAGGGTTTACGCTTGGTGAAGGTGCCCTATGCCGCCATGGCCAATCTGCTGGTGGGCCGCGAATTGGCCCCTGAGTTCTTGCAAGCGCACTGTCGCGCGGAAGAACTGGCTCCCGCGCTGCTACGGCTGCTGGATGACCAGCAGCAAAGACGCGACATTCAGGCCGTCTATCAACAGGTGCATGAGCAACTGCGTCAGGGCGCTGCGGCGCGTGCCGCCGAAGCCTTGCTGACGTTGCTCGATCAGCGTTCGACGCACTCGCAACCGTCTGAGCTTTGAGGATGACCGCCAAAGAATCGCAGATTTGGCGCATTGCCGGTGTTGACGAAGCCGGTCGCGGACCGCTAGCCGGGCCGGTGTTTGCCGCCGCAGTGATTCTATCCCCGCACCAGCCCATCCCCGAGGGCTTGGCGGATTCCAAAAAACTCAGCCCTCTCCAGCGCGAGCGTCTCGATGAACAGATTCGTGCGCAAGCGCTTGGCTATGCTGTTGCCCTGGTGAGCGCGGCGGAAATTGATCGCGACAACATTCTCATAGCCAGTCTGAATGCCATGCGCGCGGCATTGCATGCCCTGACACCGGCGCCGGATCGAGCGCTGATCGATGGCAACCGCTGCCCGCCGGATCTGCGCTGCCCGGCTGAGGCTATTGTACGCGGCGATGCCAGCGAACCGGCTATCAGCGCGGCCTCCATTCTTGCCAAAGTGGCACGGGATCGGCTGATGCTGGAGCTGGATCTGCGTTACCCTGGTTATGGCTTTGCGCGCCACAAGGGTTATCCGACCCGGGTACATCTGGAAGCCCTGCAACGCCTGGGTCCCTGTCCCGAGCACCGAATGAGTTTTCGCCCGGTACGGGAGTGGCTTGATGTCAGGCGCTCAGTTGTTACAGGATAAAGAGTAAAGTAGACATTTCAGGGGATCGACTGCGGAAGCAAAGATCCACCAGCCTAAATTTTAATCTTGACTTAAGTATACTGACCCCTACCAGATTTTCTCTATTGGTCTGGCTCACTGACGACTGCCGAGGACCCCCCAGTGTCGAACATGACGCTATTTGAGCACCCATTAAACGAGCGCATTCGCACCTTTTTGCGCCTTGAGCATCTGTTCGAAAAATTCGACCATTTTCGCGCCGACGAATCGGTCTGGAGCACTCGAGCGGCGCTGGAAAGCCTGCTCGATATTCTCGCGATCACCTCGCGTTCCGACATCAAGGGTGAGCTTGTCAAGGAACTCGACCGCAATGCCACAGCGCTCGGGCGCGTTCGCCATCAGCCCGGTGTTGATCCCGCTATGCTGGATGATGTGCTGAGCCGGATTGGCCAATCACAGCGCAGTATGCTCGGGCTTACCGGACAGATTGGCGCCACAGCGCGTGATGATGGCTTTATGAAAGCCATTGCACAACGCAGCAGCATTCCCGGCGGTGCGTGCAGCTTCGACTTGCCGCATTACCATCATCTGCTGACTCAGCCCTCCGAGGCACGCATCGCGCGGCTCGCGCATTGGAGTACTGAACTCGAACCCGCCAAACATGCGATTGATCTTACATTATCGCTGATACGCTCCAGCAACAGTCCCCGCTCGGCCACGGCACGCCAGGGCTTTTTTCAGGAAACGCTCGACTCAGGCGCACCCACCCAGCTCATCCGCGTCGCGCTCGATATCAAGCTAAATTGTTTTCCCGAAATCAGCGGTCACCGCAACCGCTACAGTATCCGTTTTCTGACTGCTGAGAACGGTGATCGTCCCACACAAACGCTGCAAGACATCCCTTTTGAGCTTACCTGCTGCATTTTCTGAGCTTTTTCTCTGATACAACATCCTCTGTTGTATCACTGCGCGATAACCTCTGGACGCTCTAAACGTCGCCATCGGTGAGCGGATATACCTTGGTAATCAACGCCCGGCGAGGGCACCAGGGTCGCATTTGTCGCCAGTGCGCCGGCTGCCCGATAATGCATGCACTATAACCGCGCCCGCCGCCGCGCTCCAGTCACAGCGCCCAGCGCCCGGGCCGTCCCCATCACTTGCCAAGCCAAGCCAGCCACGGAGCATCATGAACCAGGTACGCGACATCCTGATTACCAGCGCCTTGCCCTATGCCAATGGGCCCATTCATATCGGCCATCTGGTCGAGTACATTCAGACCGACATCTGGGCGCGTTTCCAGAAGATGCGCGGCCATCGCTGCTGGTACGTCTGCGCTGACGATGCTCATGGCACCCCCATTATGCTCAGAGCGCGTGCCGAAGGCATCTCCCCAGAGTCACTGATTGAGCGCGTAGCCGCCGAGCATCAAGCCGACTTCGCCGCGTTTTGCATTGGCTTCGACCAGTATCACTCCACCCACTCGCCCGAAAACCGCCACTTTGCCGAGCTGATCTATACCCGCAACTGTGATCAGGGCCATGTTGCGCAGCGCGAGATTGAGCAGGCCTATGACCCTCGCGAGCAGATGTTCCTGCCCGACCGCTTCATCAAGGGCGAATGTCCCAAGTGCGGTGCGGCCGATCAGTATGGCGACAATTGCGAAGCCTGCGGCGCCAGCTACTCCCCAGCCGAACTCAAGAACCCGCGCTCGGCGGTTTCGGGTGCAGTGCCCGAGATGCGCCGCTCAGAGCACTATTTCTTCAAGCTCGCCGATTTCGAGGGCATGCTGCGCGACTGGACGCGCGGCGGTGGACTCCAGACCCAGGTCGCCAACAAGCTCGATGAATGGTTCAATGCCGGCCTGCAGGAATGGGACATTTCGCGCGATGCACCCTATTTCGGTTTTGAGATTCCCGGGGCGCCGGGCAAGTTCTTTTATGTCTGGCTCGATGCCCCCATCGGCTACATGGCGAGTTTTCAGCATCTGTGTGAGCGCACCCCCGGACTGGAGTTTGATCGCTATTGGGGTGCCGATTCCACCGCCGAGGTCTACCACTTCATCGGCAAGGATATTATTTATTTCCACGCTTTGTTTTGGCCGGCCATGCTGCATGGGGCCGGTTTCCGGACGCCCAGCGCCATTTTTGCCCACGGATTCCTGACCGTTGATGGTCAGAAGATGTCCAAGTCGCGCGGCACTTTCATCCGGGCGCGCACCTATCTGGAACATCTCAATCCGGAGTATCTGCGCTATTACTTCGCCGCCAAACTGGGTGCTGGCGTGGATGACATTGATCTCAGCTTGGAGGATTTTCAGGCCAAGGTCAATGCGGATCTGGTAGGCAAAATCGTCAACATTGCCAGTCGCACCGCTTCGTTTATCCACAAGCGCTTCGCCGGTCAGCTGGCTGCGAATCTGCCGGAGCCGGAATTGTTTGCTGAATTTGTCGCCGCCGGGGAAACTTTGGCCGCAGCCTACGACCAGCGCGAGTTTGCCCGCGCCATGCGCGAAATCATGGCGCTGGCTGACCGCGCTAATCAGTACATCGACGAACAGGCCCCCTGGGTGATGGCGAAAGACCCCGGTCGCGAGGCGGAGCTGCACGGCGTCTGCACGCAGGGCTTGAATCTGTTTCGACTGTTGATCGGCTGGCTGCGCCCGGTGTTGCCGGCCACTACAGCGGCGGCCGAGGATTTTTTGCGCATTGAGCCGCTCACCTGGCAAGCGCTGTCCCAGCCGTTGCTCAACCACCAAGTGGCCAAGTTTAAACCGCTGATGACGCGCATTGAGCGCAGTCAGATTGAGGCCATGCTTGAAGCCTCAAAAGCGGATCTGACCAGCCCGACGGCCGCCACGACTCCTGATCCTGATCAGAACCCTGCCGCGCCCACCCTGGACCCACCGCTGGGCGCAACCATCGACTATGACAGCTTTGCACAAGTGGATCTGCGTATTGCCCGCATTGTTGAGGCCAGCCTGGTTGAAGGCGCCGATAAGCTGCTGCGTCTGCGCCTCGACCTGGGTGGCGAGGAGCGGCAGGTTCTGGCCGGCATTCGCAGCGCCTACGCGCCCGAATCCCTGACCGGACGGCTCACGGTGATGGTCGCCAATCTGGCTCCCCGCACTATGCGCTTTGGCGTCTCTGAAGGCATGGTGCTGGCCGCCGGCCCAGGCGGACAGGAACTCTTCCTGCTGGCGCCCGATAGTGGCGCCACACCTGGCATGAAGGTCAAATAGGCCACTGCAACCGTTCAGGGCGACGAACTGGCCGACCCACTCCCATCGCCGGAGTCGGTCGTGCCGGGCTTCTTGCGCGGTCGCCTGGGAGGCTTGCGGCGGGCCGGGCTGCCAGGCGCCGCAGTGGCGTCTGCATCCTTGGCACGCGCTGCCGTGGATTGATTGCCATTGGCACGCTTGCCAGACGCTCGGTTCGCGTTCTGACGGGTCGCCTTTTGCTTGGCACTGGTTTGGCGGTTGCCATCCGGACGGTTGGCGCTGGACCTGGAGGAACGTGCGCGCGCGGGTTCGCCCTCGCGGCGTCCCGTCGCGGCAGACACCGGTGCCAGGCGATTGACAGGTGCGAACATGATCTCAAGCTCATTGAGCTCGTCCCATTGCTCGTCGGTCCTGTCGTTGTCCGGAATGGCCCTAAGCGCACGCAAACGGCGGCGCGAGGAGGTCGTTTGGCTTTCACTCATGGAGCGATGGCATCAGCCGGGGCTGATCTCTCAACTGTTCCGTTCAGTCGGTTAGTACAGTTCGTTGCAACTGTATGGAATCACCGCAGTATCAAGTCGCATGAATCGGCGCCGGGCAGCTAGCAGCTAGCTCTTCACAGGCGGGTCATCAGACGGCTGCATAGGGATGCAGCCGTCGCGACATGCGGTGGGTCGGGGGAGCGGCCTTGGCTCCGCTCCCTTAACCATAGCAAAGCTCGCGACTTTGCGCAGGCGGAAATATCATTTTCGACCCAGACCGCAGCATCAGGGTTGCCTGGATCGGCCTTCGAGTGCACAGCAGCGCGTCTGGTCTGGTACTGAATATAACCTCGAAAAAAAATAAAGACTCCTGCTGAATAGTCTGAAAAATAAGCTATAATTTTTACAGAGATTCAAGTTCCCGGCAACTGTGCCCTGTTTTGGCGCCGGAGATCAAGCTTAATATGTGGAAAAATCTCAAAATTAGCTGGCGCATTCTGCTCGGTTCGGTTTTTATTCTCATCCTCACCGTTGGCGTGATGCTGCCGCTGCAACGCATGCAGCTCGACCATCTATCGCAACAGCAGGAGGTGCAGTACGGCCAGAATTTGTTTGCAACTTTCCGCGCCGCTTTGCACGATCAGGGGAAGCTCGCCCTGGCGCTCAGTGCCGCGCAGGCCGAAATGCCGGAGATTCAGCGCGCCTTTGCCCTGGAAGATCGCCAGCGCCTGCTGGAGCTGACCCTGCCGGTGTTCAAGCATCTGCGCGAGCATAATGATGTGCGCCAATTTCAATTCCTCACCGCGCCGGCGACTTCCTTTTTGCGCGTGCACATGCCCGCCAAACATGGCGATGATCTGTCAGGCATGCGCGGAACCGTGGTCGAAGCCAATCGCACTGGCCAACCCGTGATGGGACTGGAGCGAGGCGTGGCCGGTCTTGGTATTCGTGGCGTGCAGCCGATGTTCTACAAACGCCAACCCATTGGTGTGGTGGAATTTGGCATGTCCTTTGGGCAGGCGTTTTTCGATCACTTTCGCGAAAACTTTGGCGTACCCAGTGCGCTGCATATTCGTGGTGACCGCGGCTTCGAGACCTTTGCCGGCACCATCGACGGCGACACCCTGTTATCCAGGGACGAGCTGCGCGCAGCGCTGAATGGTGAAACCATCACGCGCCGCACCCGGGTCGATAAGCAACCGGTGCTGGTGTTTGCCCGCGCCATTGAGGACTATTCCGGTCAGCCGATTGGCGTTGTCGAGTTGCTCATCGACCGCACCAAGACCCAGGCCGCCCTCGGCGCGGCGCTTTTCAGCCAGATCGCTATCAGCGTCATCATGTTGATGTTGGGACTGGCGATTGCCTGGTGGATCGCGGGTAACATCTCCACGCCCATCCGCACTACGGCGAATCGCATGCATGAAATCGCGGCTGGCGACGGTGATCTGACTCTGAGACTGAAGGTCGATGGGCGCAACGAACTGGCCGATTTGGCCCAGGCCTTTAATGTTTTCACCGAAAAGGTGCATCAACTGGTGCGCGATATTGCCGGCTCCGCCACTCAGCTCAGTGCGGCGGCTGAGGAACTGTCGCTCACCAGCGCCGAGACCGCGCACCACGTCAGTCGCCAGCAGGACGAGATCGACCAGGTGGCGACCGCCGTTAACCAGATGACGGCCACCGTGGAAGAAGTCGCCCGCCATGCTGCTGAAGCGGCTCGCTCCACTCAGGAAACCGACAGGGAAACCCATGCCGGTACTGAGGTGATGGGCAAAACCATTGAGGCCATCGAGGCGGTGGCCAGTGAGGTCGAAAGCGCCAGTGCCATCATCACCCGCTTGTCAGATGACAGTGTCGAGATCGGCGCTGTGCTGGATGTGATTCACGGCATTGCCGAACAGACCAATCTGCTCGCACTCAATGCCGCCATTGAGGCCGCGCGTGCTGGTGAACAGGGACGCGGCTTTGCAGTGGTAGCCGATGAGGTGCGCACCCTGGCCAGCCGGACTCAGGTCTCGACACAGGACATTCAGGACAAGATTGCCCGGGTGCAGAATGGTTCCAGCAACGCCGTTGCAGCCATGGGGCAGGGCCAGAGTCGCGCCAGCGATGCGGTGGAGCAGGCTAAGCAAGGCGGAGAGTCCCTGCAAATCATCAACCGTGCGGTCTCAAGCATTACCGATATGAATCATCAGATCGCCAGCGCCGCCGAGGAACAAACGGCAGTGGCCGAGGAGATCAACCGCAATATTCACAGCATCTCCGAAGCGGTCGATCAGTCCTGCTCCGGGACCTCCCAGATCAGCAGCGCCAGTGGCGATCTGGCCAGGCTGGCGGTCCGACTTCAGCAGTTGGTGAGCCAGTTCCGGATCTAAGACCGCCACGAGTGGCTGCGGCAACCGCAGCCGCTGGAGTCTCACTGACTGGCCTGCTGGGCAAGCACATAGGCCAGCCCATTGCTGCCAACGGCGAAGTATGCGCCGTTGCTTGCATAAGCGAGCGCGATCAGCTTAACCGCCGAGGGACTGATCCAGCTGCGGCGCCCCAGGGTCCAGCGGCTCAGTATCTTGCCCGGGCCAGGCGTGGCATCTAGCGACCAGCGTTTGACCTGACCGGTCACACTACCGGTCAGGAGTTCATCTTCTTCCGGTGAGAAACGCGCGCTGCTGTAACTTATCCCGCGCCCGATCCATTTGTAGTAAGGGTTTAGCTCAAAGACCAGTTCGCCGGTGCCGGTATCCCAAACGGCTGCGCGCGCGCTTTGCGCGGCGGCAAAGGCATAGCGCCCGCTGGAGGACAGCGCTGCGGTCATACCGTTATTGCCCAGTTCCCAGCGCCGCAGCTCCTTGGCGGCCGACAGATCCCAGAGTCGCGCCAGATCATCATCCGCCACTGTCAGTCCGAACCGGCCGTCGATGGAAATAGCCACATCGTTGATTTCGTCATCATGCGGCAGCCGGTGTTCAATGCCGCCGCGACGCAGATCAAACACCAGCGCCTCATTGTTGGTAGTGCCGATCAGCAAGCGCCGCGCCGCATCTGCCAGCGCCACTGAACTGACCTCATGGGGCAGAATCCAGCTTCGCATGGCCTGGCCAGTGCGGGCATTCCACAACATCATGACGGGTATCGGGTCCACCGTGATCGCGTAGCTGCCATCTCCGGCCAGGGCGACGGCCACGAACGTGCTGGGTTCGTCATCACGATAGTTTAAGTCAAACAGCTGGGAGACACCGGCGGTATCCCACAGGCTGCCTCCCTGATTGATTGTGGCGACCAGCAGAGCGCCGGCGGTACGGCTCAAATCAGCCGCATAGAGTCCCTTCTCGGCCACCGCGTAACTGTGCTGCGCACTGGAATCAAGGCAGCCGCAGAGCAGCAGGGCGCTACTGAGGATGAGAAGCTGAGACCAGCGCAAAGACCGGACGGGATGGGCAGCAGACATGGGCAGCCTCGAAACTCAATCGGGAAGGGACAGGAGCACGCATGTTTCGGCATTCGACGTGAGTCGCACCAGGCTGTCAATAGAAAAATCATCGCCGGGTGCGCGCTTGCTGGGGTTGGGGTGCGGCGCCATCCTGAAACTGCAAAGACGCCAGGCGCGCATAGAGCCCGGCCTCGCGCAGCAGGCTGTCATGCGTGCCGCTGGCGACAATGCGCCCCTGATCCAGCACCAGAATGCGATCAGCATTACGCACGGTGGCCAGCCGATGGGCGATGACCATACTGGTGCGCCCGCGCATCAGATGCTCCAGCGCATCCTGTACCAGACGCTCGCTCTCGGCATCAAGCGCACTGGTGGCCTCATCCAGCAGCAGCAGCGCCGGATTGCGCAAAATGGTGCGAGCAATGGCGATGCGCTGGCGCTCACCGCCGGACAGCCGCACCCCGCGCTCGCCCAGATAGGTGTCAAAGCCCTGCGGCAGGCGCTCCAGGAACCCGTCGGCATGGGCGGCCACAGCGGCCTGGCGCACGTCAGCATCGCTGGCCGAATCGAGTCCATAGCGGATATTTTCCCAGGCGCTGGCGCCAAAAATCACCGGATCCTGCGGCACCAGCGCGATCTGGCTGCGCAACGCAACCGGATCGAGCGCCCGCAGATCCACGCCATCAAAGCGAATCACCCCCGACTGCGGATCGTAAAAGCGCAGCAAGAGCGCAAACAGAGTCGATTTTCCCGCCCCCGAGGGACCGACCAGCGCCACCCGCTCGCCGGGTTCAAGCACCAAGCTCAAGCCATCCGCCGCTGGCGTATCGGGGCGACTCGGATAGCTGAAGCTAATCGCCTCGAAGGTCACCGCACCCCGCACGGGTTGCGTCAGTGGTTGCGGCTGCGCTGGGCAGGTGACCGCCGGTTCCAGGCGGAGCAATTCCATCAGTCGCTCGCTGGCGCCGGCGCCGCGCAGCAACTGCCCGATCAGGTCGCTCAGCGAGCCGACCGAGCCGGCCACCAGCACGGCGTAGAACAGAAAGGCCGACAGATCGCCGCCACTGAGCTGACCCGCCAGCACCTGGCGACCGCCGACCCAGAGCACAGCACCAATGGCACCAAAGGTCAGCAGGGTGGCAATGCCCGACAGCAGCGCGCTGCTCATCGAGCGTTGCATGGCCACTTGAAAGGCGTGCTCGACCTGATCGGCATAGCGGCGGCTGTCGATCGGCTGATGATTGAACGCCTGCACGGTGCGAATGCCATGCACCGCCTCATCGACATAGGCACCGATGTCGGCAACCCGATCCTGGCTGGCGCGCGAGAGTTTGCGCACTCGCGAGCCCAGCAGCCAGCTGGGGCCGATCACCAGGGGCACGCCAAGCAGCACCAGGCCAGTCAGCGCCGGGCTGGTAATGGCGAGCATCAGCACCCCGCCGATCACCAGCAGCGAGGTGCGCAGCGCCATGGCTAGCGTCGAGCCCACCACCACCTGCAAGAGCGCGGTATCGCTGGTCAAACGGCTGATCACCTCGCCGGCGCGCACACTCTCGAAATAGCCGATATCCAGATGCAGCACACGCTCAAACACGGCCTGGCGAATATCCGCCACCACCCGCTCGCCGATCCAGTTGAGCAGATAGCTGCGTGCGACAATGGCGGCGGCGGTCAACACCACCACCGCAAGAAAAAACACCAACGCCTGATTCAGCGCCGCCAGCGAGCCGGTACTCAGCCCAGAATCGACCACGGTGCGAATCACCTGCCCGAAGGTCAGCACTGAGCCGGCCGCGACCAGCAGCGCCAGCAGGGCGCCACCGAGCTGTTTGCCATAAGGCTTGGCAAAGGTCAGCAGCTGCAACAGCGCATGCAGATTGCGCGTGCCGGGCCGATCAGGAGGAGCACTGGAGGAAGTTTGATGATGCATGCGGGAAAGGTCCGTGAAAAACTGTCAAGATAGAGGTTCGCAGCCTGCAAGACTGCCACTGTTCTTTGCCGTTCGCATTCAGCTTTATCAACCCGCATGCTATGACAGACTCGCCAGACACCGCCGCTCAGGTTGTGGTCCGCAACCCCGGACCCGCCGACATCCCCAACATCCGCAAGCTGTTCAGCCGCGCCTATGCCGGCAGTGGCGTCAGCAGCTACAGCGCCAGCATGCTGCGCGGTCAGATCAATAAATTCCCCGAGGGGCAGTTCATCGCTGAATACGAGGGTGCGCTGATCGGCTTCTGCTCCAGCTTTCTGATCAGCGGCGAGATCGCGCTCAAGCCGCACAGCTGGAACTGGATCACCGGCGGCGGCTATGCCGGGCGCCATGATCCGGGTGGCGACTATCTCTACGGGATGGAAGTCTGCGTGGATCCGGACTTTCGCGGCCTGCGCATCGGCCAGCGCCTCTATGATGAGCGCAAAAAGCTGGTGCAGGCTTGGGCGCTGCGCGGCATCATTTACGGCGGTCGCCTGCCCACCCTGGCGGCGGCCATGGAACGCTACGACAGTCCTGAGGCCTATATCGAAGCCATACAGCAGGGCCGCGAAAAAGACCCGGTGCTGACCTTTCAGCTGCGCAATGACTTCGATGTCATTGGCTTGCTGCCGGACTACTGGAACGAGGACCGCCAGTCGCTTGGCTATGGCGTGCATCTGCTGTGGCGCAACCCTCAGGCGCCGGACGAAAAGGAAGAGGCTCGTGCCAAGCCGTTCGGCGGTCGGCTGACCGACACTGTGCGGGTGGCGACCGTGCAGTATCAGCAGCGGCGGGTGAAATCCTTCGAGGAATTTATCGAGCTACTGCGCTATTTCGTCGATGTCACCGCCGATTACCGTTCCGATTTCTGCGTCTTTCCGGAATTGTTCTCCCTGCAACTGCTGTCGATGGAAGATCAGGAACTCTCGCCCTCGGAGGCGATTGACGCTCTGACGCGCTGGACCGACCCGATCAAGACCGCGCTGCGCGATCTGGCGGTGCGCTACAACATCAACATCATTGGCGGCTCGCACCCGACCAAGATGCCCAATGGCCGGGTTGAGAATATCTGCTACGTCTGCCTGCGCGGCGGCGAGGTCTACGAGCAGGCCAAGATTCACCCCACCCCAAACGAAGTTTACTGGTGGAACATCGAAGGTGGCCATGAAGTCTCCACCATCAATACCGACTGCGGCCCCATCGGCGTGCTCATCTGCTACGATGCCGAATTCCCCGAGCTGGCCCGGCATCTCGCCGATCAGGGCGCCAACATCATTTTTGTTCCCTTCTGCACCGACGAGCGCCAGTCCTATCTGCGCGTGCGCTACTGCTGTCAGGCGCGCGCGGTTGAGAACCAGTGCTATGTAGTTATGTCCGGCAACTGCGGCAATCTGCCCAATGTCGCCAACATGGATATACAATACGCCCAGAGTTGTATCCTCACCCCGTGCGATTTTCCCTTCGCACGTGATGGTGTCGCCGCCGACACCACACCCAATGTCGAGACCGTGGCCTTCGCCGATCTGCGGCTGGCCGATCTGCGCGAGGCGCGCTACTCTGGCACGGTACAGAACCTCAAAGACCGGCGGCATGACCTCTACACCCTGGTATGGCGCGAATGAAGATTTTTATTGCTGGGCATCGCGGCATGGTGGGCTCGGCCATCCTGCGGCACTTGGCCAGTCGCCACGAGGCAGCGGACCTGCTCACCCGCAGCCGCACTGAACTCGATCTGCTCGACACCGCTGCGGTGGAGGCTTTTTTTGCCACTCAGCGTCCGCAGCAGGTCTATCTGGCGGCGGCCAAAGTCGGCGGCATCTGGGCCAATAACCATCAACCGGCGGAGTTCATCTATCAGAACTTGATGGTAGAGGCCAACATCATCCACGCCGCCTGGCGCCACGGGGTCGAGCGGCTGTTGTTCCTCGGCAGCTCCTGCATCTACCCGCGCATGGCTCCACAACCCATGCTGGAGAGCGCCCTGTTGACGGGACCGCTGGAACCCACCAACGAGCCCTATGCGGTGGCCAAGATCGCCGGCATCAAGCTGTGCGAATCCTACAACCGCCAGTATGAAACCGACTTTCGCAGCGCCATGCCGACCAACCTGTACGGCCCCGGCGACAACTTCAATTTGCGCGAGAGCCATGTGATTCCGGCACTACTGCGCAAGTTTCATCAGGCCAAGCTTGATCAGGCACCCGAGGTCGAGGTCTGGGGCAGCGGCGCGGCACGGCGCGAATTTCTGCATGTCGATGACATGGCTGCCGCCTGCGTGTATCTGATGGAGCTCCCCTTCGAGCAATATGCGGCCCTGACTGACCCCATGTGCTCGCATGTAAACGTCGGCAGCGGTGAGGATCTGCCCATCCGCGATCTGGCGGCGCTGGTCAAACAGGTCACTGGTTACCCGGGACGGATTCGCTTCGATGCCAGCCAACCCGATGGCCCCCCGCGTAAGCTGCTAGATGTCAGCCGCCTGAACCGTCTCGGCTGGCACGCCCGCATTACGCTCGAAGCGGGATTGACACAAACGTATCAATGGTTTCTCGATAACCAACATCAGCTCAGGGATTAACGCCCAGAGAGGAAAACCATGTTACGCATGAAACACCACGCATGGAAACAGAGGCAGCCCTTTGCAAGCGATGCAATTGACACTTGAACTGCCAAGCGCTGCCTTTATCCCCCGGAATGTCCAGGCGGCCATCAACCAATTGGCATCAAGCACCACAGCGGATTTTTTGGGTGCTGTCTTCACACGCCCTGAAGTCGTTCATTTTATCCTGGACTTGATTGGTTACACCAAGGACCAACCGCTCCATAAACGGCGGCTTTTGGAGCCATCTTTTGGAGGCGGTGATTTCCTGCTGCCCATCATCGAGCGATTGTTGAGCGCATGGCGTGCCGCCAGACCAGGCGGTTCCGCACTTGATGACCTCGGCAATGCCATCCATGCAATCGAACTGCGGCATGACAGCTTCCACGACACGCAGGCGGCCGTGATTGCTTTGCTTGAGCGTGAGGGAATGGCGAGGAAGACCGCAACGACATTGGCTGGCCGATGGCTGTCACAAGGAGATTTCCTGCTTGAACCGCTGGGAGGAGCATTTGATTTCGTGGCGGGCAATCCGCCCTATGTCCGCCAGGAATTGATTCCGGATCTGTTGTTGGCTGAGTATCGCAGTCGTTATCAGACCATTTATGACAGATCGGATCTTTATATCCCCTTTATTGAGAGGTCACTTTCGGTTTTGTCAGAGGCTGGCCGTTTGGGGTTTATCTGTGCAGACCGTTGGATGAAGAACCGTTATGGCGGGCCGCTGCGGAATCTTGTCGCCCAGCGTTTTCACTTAAACATCTATGTCGATATGGTGGATACGCCGGCTTTTCACTCCGAGGTCATTGCTTATCCGGCGATCATTATTATCAGCCGCGAAGGGTCGGGCGTGACGCGTATCGCCCGTCGCCCAGCGATTGAGCAGGAAACATTAACAACTCTTGCAACCTTGCTTCGGGCTAAGCATCTACCGAAAGAAAGTCACTTGGTTTGTGAGGTGGCCCAAGTCACCAATGGCGCCGAACCCTGGCTGCTTGAGTCATCCGATCAGATGGCCCTCATTCGCCGCTTGGAAAAAGACTTTCCCTTGCTGGAAGAGACCGGTTGCAAGGTTGGGATCGGTGTTGCAACCGGTGCGGACCAGGCATTTATTGGCGACTTCGAAACGCTTAATGTCGAGCCAGACCGGAAGCTGCCGCTAGTGACCACCAAAGATATCCTGTCCGGTGAGGTCAAATGGCGCGGCCAAGGGGTCATTAATCCCTTTGCCGAAACGGGTGGACTCGTCGATCTTGATGCCTATCCGCGCTTGCGCGGCTACCTCGAGGCTCGACGGAAGCTGATTGCTGGACGTCATTGCGCGCGCAAAGCTCCGGCCAACTGGTATCGCACCATTGACCGCATTACACCGGCGCTGGCCGCGCGATCAAAGCTCCTGATTCCGGACATCAAAGGTGAGGCGCATATCGTCTTTGAAACGGGCAAACTCTATCCCCACCACAACCTCTATTACGTCACCTCGGATCACTGGGATCTGCGAGCCTTGCAGGCTGTGTTGCTGTCCGCTGTTACGCGCTTGTTCGTGGCAACCTATTCTACGAAAATGCGCGGTGGCTTCCTGCGCTTTCAAGCGCAGTATCTGCGCCGCCTGCGCCTTCCGCGTTGGCAGGATGTGTCTGAGCCTCTGCGTTGCGAGTTGGCCAATGCAGGTATCACGCGAGACATACAAGCCTGTAACCAAGCGGCTTTCAAGCTTTACGATCTAAGCTGTGATGAGCAGTTAATGCTTGGGGGCGATGGAGAATAGATGGCACTCGAGCTCGTCAATTATGAACAGAAGGCGCAGGAGGCTGTGAAGACGTTTTGGGGCAACCGCGACATAGCCAGGCACAGGCAGATTGAATCGGGCAAGGCGGATCAAGGGGAACGCGCGAGTGTCACAGCAGGAAAGAACATGAACGGTTTTGTCGCTTTGATGCTCGATATCATCAAAGCCAACGGGCTGGCCCATGCCGAGATTCATCAAAACAGGGCGATGCTAACTCTGCCCGGTTATTTTCGTCCAACCAAGCTGTGGGATCTCTTGGTGATCTACAAGGGAGAATTGATCGTCGCTATAGAGCTGAAAAGCCATGTCGGTCCATCATTCGGTAACAATTTCAACAATCGAACCGAGGAAGCGATCGGGACGGCCCATGATCTCTGGACAGCTTTCCGCGAAGGAGCTTTTGGTCAACAGGCTCGTCCTTTTGTCGGCTGGCTGATGATGGTTGAGGATGCGCCGGAATCTCGCCGCCCTGTTCGTGACTCGTCGCCGCACTTTCCCGTTTTTAATGCGTTCAAAGGTGCATCATACCTTAAACGCTATGATCTGTTATGCCAGCGACTGGTTCGAGAACAGCTATACACGGCGGCTGTGGTGCTTGCTGCGGCGCGCACGGCTGTTGATAGCGGTAACTACGAGGAGCTATCGCCAACGACCGGTCTTAAAACCTTCGTTACCAGTTTAGCCGGTCAGATTGCGGCACGAGCCGCTTACCTTGAATAAAGCCGCTAACACGCATTGCCCTGGGAGCTTCGGCGAATCAATCGGCTGGCTCTCGATACAGGCCGATCTGCACGATGATCGGCACTTTTCTATGACATAGCATTCAATAACACTTTATGAAAATAGCACTCATTACCGGCATCACCGGCCAGGACGGCGCCTATCTGGCGGAACTTTTGCTGGAGAAAGGCTATATCGTTCACGGTATCAAGCGACGCACTTCGCTGTTCAATACTGATCGCATCGACCATCTGTATCAGGATCCGCATCAGTCTGATCGGCGCTTTGTGCTGCACCATGGCGACATGACCGACAGCTCCAGTCTGATTCGCATCATGCAGCAGGTGCAGCCGGATGAAATCTACAATCTGGCCGCGCAGAGCCACGTTGCCGTCTCTTTTGAGGAACCCGAATACACCGCCGATTCCGACGGTCTTGGCGCCCTGCGCTTGTTAGAAGCCATTCGCATCCTCGGGCTGGAGAAAAAAACCCGCTTCTATCAGGCCTCCACCTCCGAACTCTACGGCCAGGTGCAGGAAGTTCCACAGCGCGAAACCACGCCCTTCTATCCACGTTCACCCTATGCGGTGGCCAAGCTCTACGCCTATTGGATTACGGTCAACTATCGCGAAGCCTATGGCATCTATGCCTGCAATGGCATCCTGTTCAACCATGAAAGCCCCATCCGCGGCGAAACCTTTGTCACCCGCAAAATCACCCGCGGGCTGGCGCGCATTAAGCTCGGCCTGCAGGAACGGATTTACCTGGGCAACATGGATGCGAAACGCGACTGGGGCCATGCGCGTGACTATGTACGCATGCAATGGATGATGTTGCAGCAGCAGGCACCGGAGGATTTCGTCATCGCCACCGGGCAGCAATATTCAGTGCGCGAATTTGTCGAGATCGCCGCACGCGAGATTGGCATCCAGCTGCGCTGGGAAGGCCAGGGAGTCGATGAGAAAGGCTATGACCAGAGCAGCGGCGCCTGCCTGATCGAAGTCGATCCGCGCTATTTCCGTCCCACTGAGGTCGAAACCCTGTTGGGCGATCCCCGCAAGGCAAAGGAAAAACTCGGCTGGGAGCCGGAAATCAGCTTCGAGCAGTTAGTGGCGGAAATGATGCGCGAGGATCTCAAGGAAGCCGAACGCGATGCTCTGTGCCATCGCGAAGGCTATGCCGTGCATCAGCACAACGAGTAACGCCGATCACAGAATGTACTGCGACAAGTCCTCATCGGCAGCCAGTTCACCCAGGTTCTGCTCCACATAGGCGGCGTTGACTTCAATGCTGACGCGATCCAGTTCGGAAGCATTGAAGGACACGTCCTCCAGCAGCCGCTCCATCACGGTCGCCAGGCGGCGCGCGCCGATGTTCTCGGAGCGCTCATTGACCTGCCAGGCGATCTCCGCGATGCGGCGGATGCCGTCCTCGGTGTATTCCAGAGTCACGCCCTCGGTTCCCAGCAGAGCGCGGTACTGATCGGTCAGCGACTCGTTGGGTTCGGTTAGAATGCGGATGAAGTCATCAGTCGTCAGGGCCTGAAGCTCGACCCGAATCGGCAGCCGGCCCTGCAGCTCCGGGATCAGATCGGACGGACGCGCCAGATGGAAGGCACCCGAGGCAATAAACAGGATATGGTCGGTGCGCACCATGCCGTATTTGGTGGACACTGTAGAGCCTTCCACCAGCGGCAGCAGGTCGCGTTGCACGCCCTCGCGTGAGACATCGCCGCCCCCTTGGGTTTCCGCGCGCTTGGTCACCTTGTCGATTTCATCCAGAAACACAATGCCGTTTTGCTCGGCGTTCTGCACCGCACGCAGCTTCATTTCATCTTCATTGACCAGCTTGGCGGCTTCTTCATCCAGCAGTACCTTGCGCGCCTCGCAGATGCGCAGTTTGCGGCGATTGGTGCGATTGGAGCCGAGATTCTGGAACAACCCTTGCAACTGGTTGGTCATTTCTTCCATGCCCGGTGGTGCAACAATCTCCACGCCCATGGGCGAGAGGCTGACCTGCACCTCGATCTCCCGATCATCCAGCTCTCCGGCGCGCAGCTTGGCGCGAAACTTCTCGCGGGTGGCCGAGCCGCTTCCCTTGCTGCGGCTTTCCTGATCAAAATCCGAGGGCGGTGGCAGCAGAGCATCCAGGATGCGCTCCTCAGCGGCGACCTCGGCGTGTTCGCGGTTGCGCTCCATTTCCTGTTCGCGCTCCATTTTAATCGCGATATCCGCAAGGTCGCGCACGATGGATTCAACATCGCGGCCAACATAGCCGACTTCAGTAAACTTGGTCGCTTCCACCTTAAGGAAGGGTGCATTAGCGAGTTTGGCCAGACGGCGTGCGATCTCGGTCTTGCCCACCCCGGTGGGGCCGATCATGAGGATATTTTTGGGCGTGATTTCCGAGCGCATTGGCTCGGCGATCTGGGCGCGGCGCCAGCGGTTGCGCAGCGCAATGGCCACCGCGCGTTTGGCCTGTTGCTGGCCGATGATGTGTTTGTCGAGCTCATCGACGATGCGTTGCGGAGTAATGTCGGACATAGTGCGAGTGCGCTTAAGAATGGATCGGCGGGGTGATAAATTCCTGGTGGTTGGTCAGTCCTCGGCACCGCCGAGTTCTTCAAGCACCAGATTATGATTGGTATAGATGCAGATGTCGGCGGCGATGGACAAGGCACGCTCGACAATGTCCCGCGCGCTCAGTTCGGTATTCTCCAGCAGCGCGCGCGCGGCTGACTGGGCAAAGGCGCCGCCCGAGCCGATGGCCATCAGATCCTGCTCGGGTTCGATGACATCGCCAGTGCCGGAAATAATCAGCGAAGCTTTGGTGTCGGCCACGCACAGCATGGCCTCCAGCCGGCGCAGCATGCGATCGGTGCGCCAGTCTTTGGCCAACTCCACCGCCGAGCGGGTCAAATGACCCTGGTGTTTTTCCAGTTTGCCCTCGAAACGCTCAAACAGCGTGAAAGCATCGGCTGTGGCGCCGGCAAAGCCGGCCAGCACCCGCTCTTTATAGAGGCGCCGCACTTTGCGCGCATTGCCTTTCATCACCATCTGTCCGAGCGAAACCTGGCCATCGCCGCCGATCACGACCTGCCCGTTGCGGCGAACCGATAAAATAGTGGTGCCCTGAAGCTGTTGCATAGTGATCGCGTCCCTTAATGATTCGAGCCACCCTGATGTCGAGCATTTTTCATGCTGTTAGGATGGCCGCAGACCAGTTAAAGGTCCATTCTACCCCTCTCAACAGCACCTCGCCGCTTGGATTACGGAACCCCCAATGCCAGAATCCCCGCCCAGCGTCATTTTTTTCGGTACCTGTTTGATCAACAGCCTGGCGCCCCAGGCCGGCTTGGCCGCGATGCGCCTGCTCAAGCTGGCGGGTGCCCAGGTGCGCTTCCCGCGCGCGCAGAGCTGCTGCGGGCAGCCCGCCTATAACGCGGGTTTTGATGCGCAGGCGCGTCAGGTGGCGCGTGCGCAGCTCGATGCCCTGGCGGGAACGGAGCCCGTGGTTGTCCCCTCGGCTTCCTGCGCCGGGATGTTCCGTCACCAGTACCCGCTGCTGTTTGCAGGCCACCCGGAGCAGGCGCGTGCCGAGCAACTGGCCGGGCGAGTGGTCGATTTCTGCGCGTATCTGCAGCGCGTTCTGGCCCCCGCCTGGACGGATCATGGGCCGCCGGTGACCGTAGCCCTGCATCATTCCTGTGCAGCGCGCCGCGAGCTGGGCGTGACCCAGGAGGCCCATGCCCTGCTTGAGGCGCTGGCCGGAGTCACCGTGATCGAACCCGAGCGGGCGCACGAATGCTGCGGCTTTGGCGGCACTTTCGCACTCAAGCAACCGGAGATCTCGGCGGCCATGACGGCCGATAAGGCTGAAGCACTGCGCGCAACCGGCGCCGTCGTTGTGCTCAGCCAGGATCTCGGCTGCCTGACCAGCCTGGATGGCTATTGGCGCCGTCAGCAGGCTGGGCGCCAATTTGAGGTCCAAACTGGACTCCAAGTACAGCATATTGCCGAGTTTCTGTGGCAACGGGTTGCGTCCGCAGCCGTCCAGGACGGCCTACCGCCGCGCGACACTTTGGGAGCCCCGCAATGAAGCCCGTCCAACGCCGTTTTCAGCCGCCTTGGTCAAGGCCGTCTTCGTTACAGCAGCGTCTGCGTACCGCATTGGCGCGACAGCCGGTGCGGCGCAACATTGCCCGTGCCATGAATGGCCTGGTGGACAAGCGCCGCGCCGCCTTTCCCGATGCGCAAACGCTGGAGGCGCTGCGCGATCAGGGACAGGCCATTCGCGATCAGGCGCTTGATCACTTGCCGACTCTGCTGCGGGAACTCGAAGCCAACTGCACCGCCAATGGCATTCAGGTGCATTGGGCGGAGACCCCGGCCGAGGCCAACGCTCAGGTACTGGACATTGTCCGAGCCGCTGGAGCCGATGCGGTGCTGAAGGGCAAGTCCATGGTGTCGGAGGAAATCGGCCTGAACGCAGCCCTGGCTGCTGCCGGCATTGAGGCGCTGGAAACCGATCTTGGCGAATGGATTATTCAGCTCGCCGGCGAAGCACCCGCGCATATTGTCGCCCCGGCGGTGCATCTGAGCCGCCAGGAAGTCGCCGCACGGTTTCGGACGCATTTCCCCGAGCTGGAGATTGGTGAGGACATCGCGGATCTCACGGCGCTGGCGCGAGGGCTGTTGCGTGATCGCTTTGCGCGTATGCGCGTGGGGGTAACCGGAGTGAATTTCCTGGTTGCCGAAACCGGCAGTCTGTGCCTGATTGAGAACGAAGGCAATGGCCGATTGTGTACCACGCTGCCCGAGGTGCATATTGCCATCACCGGCATTGAGAAAGTCATCGCCCGGCTCGATCAACTGCCGCCCCTGCTGCGTTTGCTCACCCGCAGCGCCACTGGCCAGCCGGCGACCACCTATGTAAATCTGATCAGCGGTCCGCGCCGCACATCCGAGCGTGACGGCCCACACGAGGTCCATCTGATTTTGCTCGACCACGGTCGCGCACGCATGCAGGCAGATCCCGAGCAGCGTGCCATTCTGCGCTGCATCCGCTGCGGTGCCTGCATGAATCACTGCCCGGTCTATACCCGTGTTGGTGGACATGGCTATGGTACCGTTTATCCCGGTCCGCTGGGCGCAGTGCTTGAACCGCGCTTGCAGGGGTTGCAGTTGCAGGGCGAGCTGGCGGAGGCCTCCAGCCTGTGCGGCGCCTGCGCCGAGGTCTGTCCGGTGCGAATCCCCTTGCCGCAACTCATCCGCCGCGTGCGTCGTGACCAGCGAGCCCGGCAGGCCCGACCTGGACTTTGGTCGCTGTGGAGCCGCCTTCAGGCGCGACCGCTCCAGGCGCGTCGCTTCACCCGCGCCCTGGCTGGTCTGGCACCGGCGTTGAATGTGGCACTGCGCTGGCTGCCGAGTCCCTGGACACGCAGCCGCGAACCCCCGCGCCTGGCCCGCCAGACCCTGGCTGACTTGGCCGAACAGGAGGGCTTCGCCGATGACTAATGCACGTACAGCCATTCTCGCGCGACTGCGCAGCACGCCAACCGGCGGCGACCCGCGCCACACACTGCCAGGCGATCCAATGATGGCTGACAGTGACGAATTGTTGGGCCAGTTCTGCGCCGCCCTTGCGGCCGTTCATGGTGAGGTGTATCCCGTTAGCGCCGACTGGCCGGCGCGGATAGCGGCGGAACTCAGCGCTGCGGGCCTGCAACGGCTGTGGTATGGCGCTGCTGGGCCATTGGCTACCGAACTGCACAGTGGCTGGCCGCTGACCACGCAAGGTGCCACCACGGTCGCCGAACTCACCCCGTTTGATCAAACGCGGGAATCCTGCCGTGAGGCGCTGTTCGCCGGGCGCAATGCTGGTTTGACCAGCGCCCTCGCCGGCATCGCCGAAACCGGCTCGCTGATCCTGTGGCCCACTGCCGCCGAGCCTCGCAGCCTGTCGCTGATCCCCGAGGTGCATTGCGTCCTACTGGAGCGCCGCCACATTGTCCCGACGCTGGAGCACTGGATGTCAGGCTATTGCCAGCGCACCGACAGACCTCAACTGCCCACTAACTGGCTCATGGTCACCGGCCCATCGAAGTCGGCCGATATTGAGCAGACATTGACGCTTGGCGTGCATGGGCCCAAGCGGCTGTTGGTCTTCGTGCGCGACTGAAGTGCAGAAATTGGCGTCATTGAGCTTCCAGCCAAATGCAGCTGAGCATCCGCCCGGTGCGTCCGTCACGACGGTAGGAAAAAAACCGTTGCGCGTCGCTATAGGTACAGGAGTCGCCGCCGCTTAGGTCACAAACGCCGGCCTGCTGCAAGCGGCGGCGCGCGAGGGCATAAAGATCCGCCAGCCAGCGCCCGGCGGGTGAAGGTACGAAGGCGTCGGCGGCACCGGCATCGGCCGCCAGACAGGCCGCGCGCACCTCTGCTCCCACTTCAAAGGCCTGCGGGCCAATCGCCGGGCCCAGCCAGGCGGCGATTCGCTCCGGTGGCTCATCCATTTGCGCCAGCGTTTGTTCGATAACGCCGGCGACCAGGCCGCGCCAGCCGGCATGCACGGCGGCTACTGCGCGACCTTCGCGCTCCGCCAGCAATATCGGCATACAGTCGGCGGTTAATACTGCGCAGACGCGCCCGCTGGTGCGAGTCAGGCTGGCGTCTGCGCAGGGGATGCCGGCGACCGGCGCCTGACCACACTCAAATACCTGCGTGCCATGCACCTGTTCAAGCCATAGTGGCTCACTGGGCAGGTGAAGTGTCTGGCTGAGGCGCTGGCGGTTGGCTGCGACTCGCTGGGGATCATCCCCCACATGGGTGGCCAGATTCAAACTAGCAAAGGGGCCGTCACTCAGGCCGCCATGGCGGGTGGTCGTGGCGGCGCGCACGCGCGGGGAGACCGACCAGTCCGGGTGGATCAGCTCCAGGGTGTCCTTCAGAAACAGCTCACTCACGCCTGCACCTCGGCCGCCGCCGCTTCAAGTTGCGTCAGCAAGGCTGCCAAGTCCGGTGCCACGGGGATCTCCCAGGCCAGCGGCTGGCCACTGACCGGGTGATCGAGTGCCAGACCAGTCGCATGCAAGGCTTGACGCGGAAAGCGGCGCAGGGCTTCCGCCGCCAGCGCCTCCTTCGGCAAGGGTTGGCGCGCGTGCCCATAGACGGGATCGCCGATGAGCGGATGGTGGAGATGCGTCATGTGAACCCGAATCTGATGCGTGCGACCGGTTTCCAGGCGAACGCCAAGTAGTGTACAAAAGCCAAACCGCCGCAGCACCCGGTAGTGACTGACCGCCGCGCGGCCTGCCGGAGTCACGGCCATCTTGGTGCGCACCTGGGGATGTCGGCCGATCGGCTGATCGACAGTGCCGCCGCTGATGAGATCGCCGCGTACCAGAGCGCGATACTCACGATGCACGCGGCGCGATTGCAACTGGGCGACCAGTGAATGATGCGCGGGTAGGGTTTTGGCCACCACCATGAGTCCGCTGGTGTCTTTGTCAAGCCGATGCACAATCCCACCGCGCGGCACAGCGGCCAAGGCCGGGCGCCAGTGCAGCAGGGCGTTCAGCAGGGTGCCATCGGCATTGCCAGCGCCGGGATGCACCACCAATCCGGCGGGTTTATCGAGCACCAGTAGCTGCTCATCCTCAAAAATAATCGGGAAGTCAATCGGCTGCGCAGCGGCTGTGTTGTGCCCCGTGTCTGCGGGGTCAAGTTGCAGGCGCACCTGCTCGCCACCCCGCACCTTGTCACGCCGGCGCCGACACTCACCATCGACCTGCAAGGCGCCGGTGTCCAGCCAATGTTGCAGCCGCCCGCGCGAGAAGTCGGGCAAAAGCTCGGCGAGCACCTGATCAAGGCGCCGGCCGGCGGCACTGCTTGGAAGCTCAAGTTCAATGGGTGCGGTCATGGGGCGTGGTGGCGGATGTCTGGGGGCGGGTATTTCTTGCTATACTGCGCAACGATTTTAACCATGACTCCTTGCATTCAAGGTCACATCGAAATGGGACAGGCCATGCGGGCAAAGCTTTTTGCGCTGATCCTGGTGATGGGCTTGCTGCCCATGCTGGTGGTGGGCTGCGGCATCCTGAACAAGGAATTTGATCAAACCACCAATTGGAGCGCCTCAAAACTCTACAACGAGGCCTCGCAGCAACTCGATGCGGCCAACTACTCACGCGCCATTGAGTACTACGAAAAGCTCGATGCACGCTATCCTTTCGGCCGTTATGCCATGCAGGGACAGCTTGACGTTGCCTATGCCTACTACAAGGACCAACAGCCCGAGGCCGCCATCGCGGCAGCGGATCGCTTCATCAAGCTCTATCCACAAAATCCCTTCGTTGATTACGCCTACTACCTGAAAGGCATCGTCAACTATAACCGCAGCGTGGGTTTTATCGATCGCTTCATCCCCACCGATGCCTCACAACGTGATCCGGGATCGGCACTCGATGCCTTTCAGGATTTCTCCCAGCTGGTGCGGCTGTATCCCAACAGCAAGTACGCCGCTGACGCCCGCCAGCGCATGCTGTATCTGCGCAACAATCTGGCCAAGAACGAAGTCAATGTCGCGCGCTATTACATGAAGCGCGGCGCCTATGTTGCGGCGGCCAATCGCGCCCAGTACGTCATTGAACGCTATCAGCGCACCTCGGCCGTCGAGAGCGCGCTGGAGGTGCTGGTCGAGGCCTATCGCCGCCTGGATGAAGATCAACTTGCCGCCGATGCCCAGCGCGTGCTGACCATGAACCGCGAAGCCAGCCGCTTCATCAGTGACGTGGTGCCACCGGATGAAGTCAGCCTCGGGCGCAAGCTGTGGGATTATATGGGCCTCGACAAGAACTGAGGCACTAAATCGCCGCCTCGTCCTCTTCCCCGGTACGGATGCGTACCACGCGCGTCACATCGGTGACGAAAATCTTGCCATCTCCGATTTTGCCGGTGCGCGCGGCCTTGGTAATGGCCTCGACACTGGTTTCGAGCTGCTCTTCGGCGACTACCAGCTCAATCTTGACCTTGGGCAGGAAATCCACCACATACTCGGCGCCGCGATACAGCTCGGTATGGCCCTTTTGTCGTCCAAACCCCTTGACCTCAATCGCCGTCATGCCGGTGATGCCAGCGGCGGACAGTGCCTCGCGGACATCGTCAAGCTTAAACGGTTTGATGATGGCTTCGACCTTCTTCATCAGGAGCTCCCTAATTCCGTCAATATCTGCGTTGATATCTGCATGATATCTGTAAAGTGTCGCTCGGAGTATAAAAGCCCATCGCCGCCTTGGCTATGGTGAAGATCAACCCAGGGCTCTCAACATACCCTCGCCCAACTCAGCCGGGGAATGGAAGGTCAGGACGCCGGCTTGCTCAAGTGCCTGATATTTCGCCTCTGCGGTGCCACTGCCGCCCTGCACGATGGCCCCGGCATGGCCCATGCGCTTGCCAGGCGGAGCGGTCAGACCGGCAATGTAGGCGCCGACCGGTTTGGACATGGAGGTGCGGATAAATTCGGCCGCGACTTCTTCAGCATCGCCGCCGATCTCCCCAACCATCAGCACCGCTTCGGTCTGGGGATCGGCCTCGAACAACCGCAGGCAATCAATAAAATCCATGCCATGGATGGGATCACCGCCGATGCCGACACAGGTACTCTGCCCCAGACCGACCCGGCTGGTTTGAAACACTGCCTCATAGGTCAGGGTACCGGAGCGCGACACAATGCCAATGCAACCGGATTGGTGAATGGCGCCGGGCATGATGCCGATCTTGCACGCCTCCGGCGTGATGACCCCGGGGCAGTTGGGGCCGATCAGTCGGGCTTGGGTGGGCGCCAGCGCCGCCTTCACTGCCAGCATGTCAAGCACCGGGATGCCCTCGGTAATGCAGACAATGAGTTCAATGCCGGCCTCGGCCGCTTCCAGGATGGCATCCGGCGCGAAGGCGGCCGGAACATAAATCATGGTGGCATTGGCACTGGTTGCGGCGACCGCATCGGCGACGGTATTGAATACCGGCAGCCCCAGATGCTGTTGCCCGCCCTTGCCCGGCGTGACACCACCGACCAGTTGCGTGCCATAAGCCAGGGCCTGCTCGCTGTGAAAACTGCCCTGCTTGCCGGTAAATCCCTGACAAATCAGTCGGGTTTCGGCATCAATCAGAATGCTCATAATGGGGATGTCCCGCTCGCTTGCAGTTGCGCTAGGTCGGCCGGCGCGCGGCGGCGACAACTCGATCCGCTGCCTCGGCCAGATCGCTGGCGGTTTCCAACGCTAGGCCGCTCTGGGTCAATAGCGCCAAGCCCTGTTCGGCATTGGTGCCAGCCAGGCGCACCACCAGCGGCACCCGGGGGGCGGTGCGCGCGGCGGCCTTGATCAGGCCCTCGGCAATCAGGTCACAGCGCACGATGCCGCCAAAGATATTGACCAGAATTGCCCGCACCTTGGTATCGGAGAGAATCAGCTGAAAGGCCTCGGCCACCCGTTCGGCGGTGGTATTGCCGCCAACATCGAGAAAATTGGCCGGCGTGCCGCCATGGCGTTTGACCAGATCCATGGTGGCCATCGCCAGGCCCGCGCCATTGACCATACAGCCAATGTCGCCGTCGAGGCTGACGTAACTCAATCCCTGCTGATCGGCCCGCGCTTCGCGCTCGTCTTCCTGGTTGCGATCCCGCAAGGCTTGCAGGTCGGGGTGGCGATAAAGCGCCGCAGCATCCAGCACCACCTTGGCGTCGAGCGCAATGAGCTGTTCCTGGGCGTCCAGCGCCAGTGGATTGATTTCAAGCAAGCTGGCATCCTTATCGACAAACAGCCGATACAGCGCTTGAGTAATCTGGTGCAGTGGCTTCAGCGCTGTCGCCGGCAGCCCCAGGCGATAGCCCAGGTGGCGGCTTTGCCAGGCGCGCAGCCCGGTGGCCGGATGCACCCAAACCCGCTCGAACGCGGCCGGCTCAGCGTTGGCAGCAGCTTCAACATCACCACCACCGGCACGCGAGGCCAGCAGCATGATGCGCTCAGCACCGCGATCCACCAGCATGGCCAGGTAAAATTCCTGCACCGCTTGGGTTGGCGCCTCAATCAGCACCCGCTCCACCGGCAGGGCACGTCCACCGCTCTGGGCCGTGACCAAACGGCGGCCCAACAGCTGACCGGCAGCATCGCGCACCTCATCCAGGGTGGTGCAGTGCAGCACACCACCGGCTTTGCCGCGACCGCCAGCATGCACCTGCGCCTTCACCATCCACTGATCTGTCCCCATGGCCCCGGCGGCAGCTACTGCGGAATCAACGCTGTCGGCCACACGATTTTCGGGCACTGCAATGGCGTAGTCCCGAAATAACGCTTTGGCCTGATATTCGTGCAGGTTCATGGTGTTTCGTCAGTCTTTAATGCGTCCGCGCTCAGCCGTTGTGCGGTATATAGGCGCATATATTCGCCAGTTTGGCCGGCAGAGCGCAACTATAAGGGCCGTCGGCATCGGTTAAGCGCATGAAATAACAATGAAAAAATTGAACAACTCACGCACGGCGGTCGGCTGGCTGATGGTCTATCGACTCAGCCTGACCCTGGCGCTGGTGCTAATTTACTTCTATCCGCAAACGCCCACCTGGCTCAGTGCCGGTGGCGACCTGAGCATGGCACGGCTGCTGCTTAAGTTGCAAACCCTGTCGGTGCTGTTAAGCGGCGTGCTGATGCTGCTGGACCGGCTGGCACCAGCACGGCAGATTGAGCTGGCCATCTTTCTGGATATCGTTTTTTACACCAGTCTGATGCATATCAGCGGCGGCATCAGCACCGGACTCGGGTTGATTCTGGCGATTGTGGTCGCCGCTGGCGCCATCACGCTTGAGGGTCGGCTATCGCTGCTGTTTGCCGCCCTTGCGACTCTGGCGGTGATTTTTCAACAATTCTATACTGAACTCTACAGCAACACGGTGAGCGGCACTTATACTCAGGCCGGCTTACTAGGAGTCACCTATTTCGCCGTGGCGCTGCTGGCCCACGTTCTGGCGCGGCGGCTGCACGAAACCGAGCATCTGGCCGCGCGGCGTCAGGTCGATATTGCCGACCTGTCGAAGCTGAACGAATTCATCATTCAGAGCATGTCAATCGGGGTGTTGGCGGTGAACGGCGAGCGGCGGCTGCTGGCGCTCAACCAGGCCGCGCAACGCCTGCTTGGCCTCGGCACGACGCGCACCGGCGAGCGTCTGGCCCGCCTGGCGCCGCAGTTGAACCTCTGGCTCACCCACGCGCTTGGTCAGACGGCGTCAGGCGATGAGGTGCTGTCGCTTGGCGAGCATGAGGTGCGGCCGCGTTTGCAGCGTCTGGATGATTTCCGCCTTGGAGGCGCACTGATCTTTCTGCAGGACAACCGCCAGCTGGTGCGCGAGGCTCAGGAAATGAAGCTCGTCTCCCTGGGGCGCCTGACCGCCAATATCGCGCACAATATTCGCAATCCACTGTCCTCCATCACCCACGCCGGACAGCTGCTTGCCGAATCCGAGCACACGGGTCCCGAGGAGCGGCATTTACTGAATATCGTGCGGCGCAATGCGCTGCGCATCGAAGAGACTGTCACCAGCATTCTGGAGCTGTCGCGCCGCCATCAGCCGCAGCCACAGCGGCTTGATCTGGGCGCCTGGCTGCGCGAATTTTGCGATGAATACGCCGCCGGTCATCGCCTGGATCCACAGGCGCTCAAGCTGGAACTACCGCCAGAACAGCTGCATGTCTGCGTCGATCCACGTCATTTCGGGCAGGTGATGCGCAACCTGTGCGAGAATGCCTTTCTCCATGGACACGGCGGTCTGGCGCCCCCGGAGGTCAGGATCCTGGTTACACATGCGCCCCAGAAGGACAGCATCTCTGTGACCGTCTCCGATCAGGGCCCCGGCGTTGCATCAGAGCACGTTTCGCAACTGTTCGATCCCTTTTTTACCACGTCCAGCGCAGGCACCGGACTGGGTCTCTATGCCGCGCGTGAGCTGTGTTCCGCCAATGGTATGCGTTTGAAATATAATGAACGTCAATCACCGGGCGCGCATTTTCAGATCATTATGACCACCTGAGAGTCGGTCCTTCTGCCCATGGCGGTGAAGTCATCCGGTGCCTATTCCGGCATGTTGGGCGGATCAAAATCCTCGGCGGGTTCCTCATCAGCGGGCTGCCGATTCAGCCACTCTTGCAGCAAATGCACATGTTCGGCCTCTTCGGCCGCCATCTCCGCCGCCAGCTCACGTACCCGCGCATTGGGGGAATGCTCGACAACACTCTGATAAAAAGCCTGGGCCTGCTGCTCATTAAACAGCGCCAAGCGCAACGCCTGAGTGGCGGTCATCAGATAACTGACATCCTCATCCAGGCAGTGACTTTCCGGCCTATCCGGGCAATTCCACTTAAACTCCCACGGCGGAATCTTGGGCAGCGTCAGTCCCTGGGTCTGAGCCTGAGCCTCAATGGCGGCCATGTGGGCGCTGCTGAGTCGGGCCATTTCCAGAAACAGCCCGGCTACTTCCTGGTTATGGTGTACTTCCATGCTGTCGGCCAGTTGCTGGAAGCGCCCGACGGATTCCTGTTCCAGCTCCAGGGCGTGAGCACAGAGTTCTTCCAGCGATTCGATGGGGCGCTCTGATGTGTTATTCATCCATCTTGCGCGAGAAACCCCGCCCTTCAGAGCGGGGAGGGATAGCGCACCACGCGCAGCGCGGTTAGGCGACCCGTCTCGCATCCTCCGTTTGGGTTAGGGTGAATGAATAGCCATAGCCGTCCGCACGTTGTACGACACGGCAGTGGCGGTAAGAGATGCCTTGAACCACACCCTGCGCAGTCTGGAGGTTAAAGCTCCCTGATGCGCGCACGGCGATGCGCCCGATATGAGCCCCGGCCTTCTTGCCGCTCGGCACCTGGGCAATGACCCGATCCCCAGTCTGGAATCCATGAATGCGCTTCTGGCGCACCAGATAACCACGCGGGAACCCGAAGCGATCCAGTCGGGTGCGCTGATAACTGCCGCGCCCGGTGGCCTTGATGGCCAGCGTTGGGCGGCTCCAGCCGTGCAGCGCATCAAGCGGCCCAACACAGGCGGCATCGAGTGCATGGGTTTTGGGAATACCGAGGCGCCGGCGGTTGTATTTGGTATGGCCACCAGAGCCGGTCATTACCGGCAAGACGGTGGTTTTCAAGCGCTCGAACAAGGCCCAGCGGGTGGCATTGACGACGGCGGCATCGCGTAGCGGAGCTTTGGCCTGGGCTTGAATCTTGCGCAGCCGCGCCGGTTGGTTTTTGAGGAAGGTCTCGATGGGCTGGTGGCCTTTGCGCTGATTGCAGGGGCGGCAGGCGAAGGTGAGATTGCTCACACGGTTGGAACCGCCGAGGGAACGCGGAACGATGTGCTCGATCTCCAGCGGAACATCGGTCGCGCCGCAATAGGCACAGGTGCGCTGCCATTTCTCCAGCAGGTATTCACGCACCTCATAGCCAGCCA
>NZ_NRRS01000028.1 GCF_016583795.1 Rhabdochromatium marinum
GATCTAACGTCAACATGAAACGATCCTGTCACCAAAATGTCGGCAAGTGCGCGTCCAAACGATGCGTGGCACAATGGAGCGCAAACTATAGCATAAGAATTACGCACCTCTAAATTGACGCGGTTTAGCGGCTATTGGTCGGCTTGTACCCGATCAAAGGCCTGGCGCGTTGCCCAGGCATCCTGCTCGGATTGCATGCGACGATTTTCCGTCATTTCCTCAACCTGGCGCCGGCGCTCAATCAGCTTTTCCAGTGACAGACTATCGCGATGCTTTTCCATCCAAATATCACGCGCCTCCTCAACGCGAAATTCCGCCTCCGCGATGCGCAGCTCCTGCTGTTCAATCACTGTACGCAACTGACTGCGCATTTCTGCGACCTGCCGCATACCACGTGCACTGTTCGGCACCCCAACCTCAAGGTAGGAATTCAGCAGGTCCTCAAGCTGCCCGTGCTGCCCTTCGATGCGGTGCAGTTCATCAAGGCGCGCTGCCAGCCCGATGGCGGCTTGATTTTCAATCATTTCGCGCACCTTAAGCAGGCGCTGAAAACGTTTGACGCTCATAAATTAAAACTATCAGCCGGCGCACTCTTCTTCGGCACGCTGAACAGCGCACTCAACTGTTCGCGTGCCTGCTCGAAAGTGACGGCCTCAACCCGATTTTGGCGCACATAATCCTCCAGACGCGTGCGCATCACGACCGCCTCGTCCAGCACAGCATCGGCGCCCTTGCGATAGGCTCCCACCGCGATCAAATCGCGGTTCATCTCATAAGTGGCATTCAGATTGCGAAAGTGATGCGCAACACGCCGATGCTCATCATCAATCAGGGCATCCATCACACGCGACACCGAAGCCCCGACATCAATCGCTGGATAACGCCCACTTTCGGCGATGGCGCGCGACAGCACCACATGGCCATCGAGAATGGCGCGAGCCGCATCGACAATGGGATCGTTCTGGTCATCGCCCTCGGCCAGCACCGTATAAAAAGCCGTGATTGAGCCACCGCCCTTGTCGCCGTTGCCAGCACGCTCCACCAACTGTGGCAAACGCGCAAACACTGAGGCGGAATACCCCTTGGTCGCCGGCGGCTCGCCGATGGCCATAGCAATCTCGCGCGCGCCCTGGGCAAAGCGGGTCAGGGAATCAACCAGCAGCAGCACATTTAAGCCCTGATCGCGAAAATACTCGGCAACAGCCGTGGCCACCCAGGCGCCATGCTGACGCAGCAGCGGCGGCTGATCCGCCGGCACCGCAACCACCACGGTGCGCTTGCGAGATTCGACATCCAGGATGTCGTGAATAAATTCGTTCACCTCACGCCCGCGCTCACCGATCAGCCCGACCACAATCACGTCAGCCTCGGTATGACGGGTCATCATGCCCAGCAGTACACTTTTACCCACGCCACTGCCGGCAAAAAGCCCGAGACGCTGGCCACGCCCCACCGACAGCAAACCATTCAGCGCCCGGATGCCGACATCAAGCGGCGTGCGCACCGGATCGCGGGTCAGCGGATTGATTGGACGCCCCTCAATGGGGATATGCTCCGAGGCGCGCAGGCGACCACCATCATCAAGCGGCTTGCCATTGGCATCAATCACGCGCCCCAGCAATTCCGGCCCAACACCGATGCGCCTAGCCTGCTCCAGCGGTTCGATGCGCGCGCCCGGCGCCAAACCTTCCAGCCGCCCCTCCGGCATCAGAAAGGTCTTCTCGCCATGAAAACCAACCACCTCAGCCGGCAGGCGCTGGCCGGTGGCGGTATGAATAGCTGCCCGCCCGCCGACCGGCAGGCGCACCCCCTCAGCCTCAAGGGTCATACCCACCATGCGCGACAGCCGCCCTTCCGGTAACGGATCCGAGACTCGCGCAACGCGCTGCTGAGATTCGTTCAGCCTGGCACGCAGCCCATGCACCAGTTCGCCGCCACGCTGTTGCCGCAGCTGTTTGATGACTTCGGTCATGACGGCGCCTCCCCGGTTGCAATCGCCCGATCCGTATCCGGCGCCTTGTCCGCAGACTCAAGCGAGTCTGCTGTATCTTCGACCTCAGCGACTAAGTCCTCGGTATCCTCCGCTTCTTCTTCGATATCCGCGACTTCCAGATCGGCTTCATCAAGATCCGCTTCATCAAGATCCGCTTCATCAAGATCCGCTTCATCAAGGTCGGCGGCTTCAAGATCAGCCTCATCAAAATCAGCAGCCTTGAGGTCCTCTGGCTCCTCAGTATCAGCGGCGCCAAGCGTTGCCTCATCAGCATCAACATCAGCGACGTTAAACGCCGTCTCGCCAGGATCCGCTGCCTCGAAGTCTGCATCCTCACGATCAGTGGCTTCGAGATCGGCCGCCTCAAAATCATTGGCGGCGTTAACATCCGAAACGTCAGCATCCGAGACATCGGGATCCGACACCGGCGACTCAGATTCGGGTTCGGGTTCGGGTTCGAGCTCAGGCTCAGGCTCAGGCTCGGGTTGGGTTTGAGGCTCACTGTTGGTATCCAAGGATGCCGGCTCGGCCTGAACATCAGCCGCCGGATTCATCTCCTCCGGCCAGTCATCCGCCGGCTCATCCTCAAGCGGGCGACTCAGCTCCCCCCAGATCGCATCCACAGCCTGAGCCAGGCGCGTCTCGACGCGGGCATCAATACGACTTGGGCCGCTTTCAACCAGGCAACCACCACGGGTTAAATCAACATCGGCAAACCAGCGAATATTCTCGGCATGATCCTCGGCATAAGCCTCGACCACCGCAAGATCCTCGGGATTGACCCGCACCCGCACTTGCGTATGTCGTGAGGGCAAGCGCTGCAGTGCCTGATGCAGCACTTCGCGCACCAGCTCAATGCGACTGTCGAGTTCCGCCATTATGACGCGCCGCGCCAGCGTGGTGACCAGAAGCAGGAGCTCAGGTTCCAGATCGTCCGCCGCTGAAGACAAGGGATCGGATAACTGGTGCGCTACACTCTCAAGCGCCGCTACCGAGGCCTTGAGTTCCTGATCCGCCCGGGCCTGGGTTTCCTGCTCAGCTTCGCGCCGGCCACGCTCACTGCCTTCCTGAAAGCCTTGCTCGAACCCGGCCGCATAGCCCATCTCACGGGCAGTCTCCTCAATCGCAGCAATTTCAGCCGCTGTCGGCAGATGCAGCTCTTCTTCCGGCTCTTGCGACGGCAGCTCACCGAAGAACGGCGGCTTCCAGGTTTCCACCTCGCAATCCGCAGCCTGTTCGGCAAAGACGACATCATCGACTGAAGCGGCCTGGGCCGTCACAACATGGCCTCACCGCCTGCGCCACCCAGTACAATCTCACCCTCATCGGCCATACGGCGTGCGGTGGCGAGAATTTCTTTCTGTGCGGCTTCAACCTCGCTCAGTCGCACCGGACCCTTGGCTTCCAGATCTTCGCGCAGCATCTCTCCGGCGCGCTTGGACATGTTTTTGAAAATCTTATCCTTCAGATCCTCATCTGCTCCCTTAAGCGCCACCACCAGCACCTCACTGGAGACCTCGCGCATCAGCATTTGCAATCCGCGGTCATCAATATCGATGAGGTTGCCAAACACAAACATCAGCTCCTGGATGCGTTCAGCCAGGTCTTCGTCCACCTGGGACACCCCCTCCATGACGACCGCTTCCTTGGAACCGTCCATGTAGTTGAGGATGTTGGCCGCCGCCTGCTCGCCGCCGATCAACGACGACTGCGCGGAACTCTTGCCCGCCAACTGATGTTCAAGCACGTTATCCAGCTCTTGCAGCGCCATCGGCTGCACACCATCCAGGGTAGCAATGCGCAAAATAATGTCCGATTGCATGCGATCAGGCAGGAACAACAAGGTCTCAGCCGCCTGATCGGGGTCGAGATGGGACATACAAATCGCCACAATCTGCGGATGCTCGTTGCGAATCATGTCAGCGATCGAGCGCGCATCCAGCCACTTGAGCGCCTCGATTCCCTTCGAGTTGCGCCCCAGCAAAATGCGGTCAATCACGCCACTAGCCTTGTCGCCCAAGGCATTGGTCAGCACCGAACGCACATAGTCATCGGATCCGATACCCAAAGAGGTCTGATCCTGAACGACCACGGAAAACTGTTCCAGCACTTGGTTAATCTGACTGCGCGAAACGCTTTCCAGCGACGCCATGGCGCCGCCGATTCTCTGCACTTCCTTTGGCCCCAGATGCTCCATCACCGCCGTTGCCGGCCCCTCACCGAGACTCATCAGGAAGACAGCTGCTTTCTCAGCACCGGTCATTTTGCTTGAACTAGCCATCGCCACCACTTCCTAACCAGGTTTTCATCACTTGTGCCACGCGTTTGGGATCCTCTTTGATCATTTCTCGCACGGCATCCAGATCAAGCGCCTGCTGATCAGGTCCACCAGGCCCAGCCAATGCGGCCAGCGCCGAGCCTTGCTCACTCAGGGCCAACTGCTCTTCATCGTCATCTTCACCCTCTTTTTCCATCAGCACAGGCCCTTCAAGCAGCTGCTTGACCCCAGGGCGCACCACCATCAGCAACACCAGAATCGCAAGCAACAGCCCGGCAATGATCTTAACCAGATCGATAAACCAAGGCTGCGTCCAGAAGGGATCCGGCTCAATAGGCGCCTCATCGGTAAAGGCGGCTGATACGACATTTATAGTGTCACCGCGCGCCTCGTTAAAGCCCACCGCCTCACGCACCAAGGCGCGAATGTTGTCAAGCTCATTCGCCGGACGCGGCACCCGGGTCACCTCGCCTTCTTCATCCTCCTCTTCGATGTAGTCCACCACCACAGCCGTGGACAGGCGCTTGATGGCTCCCGGCATCTC
This sequence comes from Rhabdochromatium marinum, assembly GCF_016583795.1. GTDB lineage: Bacteria > Pseudomonadota > Gammaproteobacteria > Chromatiales > Chromatiaceae > Rhabdochromatium > Rhabdochromatium marinum. Next base: position 4,816 of record NZ_NRRS01000028.1, read on the forward strand.
GCGGACATGAGCGATAGAGCGGTCAACCTCGTAATTGCGCACACTGTCAAGACTGCGACTTTTGGGCGTTTCAGTTTCAGCATTGGCGTTATTGGGATCGCCAAGCTGGCCGCCCTGCGGCGGCTGATTGACCAGGGCACCCGGCACCCCCATGGGTCCAAGATCACTGCCAATGCGCTCCTGCTCGGTGATCTGCTCGGAACGCAACGCGGTGCCGTCGGGATCGTAGGCTTCCTCTGTGCGCTCCACGCGCGAAAAATCAAGATCGGCCGCCACCTGGACCCGCATCCTGTCCGCACCCAGAATGGGTTGCAGCAGGGAGCGCACCCGTCGCACATAGGTGTCTTCCAGCTTTTGCGTATACTCAAGTTGATCGGCACTGGCATTGAGCCCCGATTCCTCATCGTTCCTGGTCAGCAGGCGCCCGGTCTGATCTACCACCGTCACGGCATCGGGTTCCAGCGCCGGAACACTGGATGACACCAAATGCACAATAGCAGCCACCTGGGCATCGCTGAGTTGCTGACCGGTGCGCAAATGAACGACCACCGAAGCTGTTGGCGGGCGCCGTTCGCGCACAAACACCGAACGCTCTGGTTGAGCCAAATGCACGCGCGCCAGCTCAACCGGATCAAGCGCCGCGACCGAACGCCCCAGTTCACCTTCGAGCGCGCGCTGGTGACGCGCCGCTTCCATCAGGCGGCTGGCGCCGAATCCGGCATCCTCCTGCAACAGCTCAAACCCGAGGTCAGCCGCTTTCGGCAATCCCTGGCCGGCTAGCAACAAGCGGGTTTCGGCAATGCGCCGCTGGGGAATTTCAATTTGCCCCATCTGGCCCATGCGGTTGCTAACCTGATAGGGCACGCCCATCTGGCCCAGCGCCTCCATGACCTGCGCGGCCTCAGCATTGTCCATCGGGCCGAACAGCGGCGCATAGGTGGGACGCAGCAACCAAAACAGCAAACCGGCAACCGCAACCAAACCTCCGGCAATCAAGCCCAATAACGCCAGCTGCCGTCCCGCCGGCAACGAAGTAAAGGTTCTGAAAGCGGTTGAGAACTGTTCAGTGATTGCCGCAGCCATGGGTTTATGTCTCTGTCACATCAGTCATCAGGATCAGACCGACATGCGCATCACTTCCTGATAGGCCGTCAGCAGACGATTGCGAATTTGACTGGCCGCTTCAAAGGCCAGCCCCGCCTTGCCTCCAGCCACCATTACCTGCGGCAGGCTGACATCCGGATCCCCCAGCTCAAAGCGCGTTTGCAGTTCTCCCGAGGCCTTGCCAAGGGCATTGACCGCGCGAATTGAATCCTTCAGCGTTGCCGCAAAGTTTAGTTCGTTGGGGGGGGCGGTCCCATCAACCAAGGGCATGCCGCTGGCCGCTTCACCTCCCCCGGCACGCCCCGACTGCGCCAGGGTGCGCATCTGCTGCACAACGCTTTGAATATTCGTATCGCTCATGATCCACCTCTCAGACTAACGGATGCCGGCTAAAGCGCTGGCGATGGCCTCCGGAGCATCAGGCGATGACCGCCACCGACTGCCGCCCAGACGCTCCGGAAGACTGTCAAAAAACCATGCAAAATTAACGCCACTCTCCGCGTGTACCATTTAGGCAGACGGAATGGGTACGCCTGCATCGCGCAAGCGCGCCAGCTTGTATCTGAGCGTTCGCGGACTGATGCCCAGCCGACTCGCGGTTTGCTGGCGATCTCCGCCAACCGCCGCCAGGGTGTCAAGAATGACGCGAATCTCCTGTTGCTGGAGCTGGGAACCAAGGTGGGATGACGAATTCCTGACGGCTCGCGCCGCTGCATCCGAATCCAGATCTGAATCCCGCTCAGGCTCCCGACCAGCATCAGGCAAGGGCTCGGAATCGTTGCGCCCTGCGGCACGCAGCCAGTCGGCCTCGAACATCAGATCGGCGGCATCAATGGGCGTATGCTGACAGAGCACGCAACTGCGTTCGATCAGATTGCGCAACTCGCGCACATTACCCGACCAGTGATGAGCGCACAAGCGCTCAGCGGCACTGACCGTCAAACCTCGAATCCGCCCATGCGAGAGTTCGCGCGCGAAGGCCTCAGCCAAGGGTAGCAAATCCTCCGGGCGCTCGCGCAACGGCGGCAGATGCAATGGGAAGACATTGAGCCGATAGAACAGATCCTCGCGCAACTGCCCATCGGCCAGCGCCGCTTGCGGGGCTCGGTTGGAAGTCGCCAGCACGCGCACATCCACCGATTTAGGCCGCCGCGCACCCAAAGGTTCGACCTCGCGCTCCTGCAACACGCGTAACAACTTCGCCTGCAAATCAAGCGGCATCTCGGTGATTTCATCAAGCAGCAGTGTGCCACCATCGGCCATGCGGAATTTGCCCGGGCGCGCTTCACTCGCGCCGGTAAAGGCGCCGCGCTCATGGCCAAAGAGCGTCGCTTCCAGCATATTGTCCGGCACCGCCGCGCAGTTGATCGCCTCGAAGGGGCATTCACGACGCGGCGAGCGCCGATGCAGCTCACGCGCCAGCACCTCCTTGCCCACGCCGGATTCCCCCGTCAAAAACACGGCGGCCGACGAATCAGCGATGCGCTCAATCAGCCCAAGCAAGCGCTGCATGGCCGGACTCTCAGCCACCAGCAGCGGCTCCTTGTTCGCCGTCGCTCTGGATTTGGATTTGACCAGTGTGCGCAGCCATTGCTCCAAGGCCAGCGCCTGATCAGGCAGGGCAAAGTGTTGCTCCGCACCGGCCCGCAGCGCGTTCAATAGGGCTTCCTGGCTACTATCCAGCGCCAGGCTTGCGCAGCGCTCCGGCACCATGGCCGCCGCGCCATCGGCGGCAAAACCGCGCACTGCATCGGTGAGCAGCCAGGCTCCCGGGCGCAAACGCGCGCTTTCAGCAGCAATACGCTCAACCGTACAGGTTTCGAGATGGGTTTTGGGAATCGCCGCCAACACCGCCACCAGCTGCTGTCGCACAGCCGGTGAGGGATCAACCAAAAGTAGAGTGGTTCTATTCATCGGATTCCCTTACAGGTTTGCTTACCGGGCACGGTAGCAAATTCAGGGCCATTCCTAAGGATATGGGCAGAAAGATATGGACGGGATCAGTTTCGGAAAAGGCCGCTGACTCCCGATGCCGGCTCTGTCAGATCCGTCTACTGCGTCACCCCCGTCACTGTCGGCGCTCCGAGGCCTTGATCATCTCCTCGCGCTCGAGGCCAAATTTGCGCATGCGCTCGATCAGGGTGGTGCGACGCATGCCCAGGCGCCGCGCAGCACGCGCCACCACAAATCCATGCTCATCCAAGGCCGCCAGGATGATGCCGCGCTCAAGATCGTTGAGATAGTCGCGCAGTCCCACCCCTTCTGGCAACGTCATCGCAGCATGGCCCGCGCCCGTCGATTGCACAGCCGGCTCGCTTGCCGGAAAGAGCGGCGCGGCGACATGCTCCGGGCGCACACGGGTCGGCAGCTGCGGAAGATCCACCAGCTCCGCCGGATACATGATCGACAGCTGCTCCAGCAGGTTGCTAAGCTCGCGAACATTGCCAGGCCAATCCAGGGTACTCAGATGCGCGATCACCGCCGGAGTCAGCAACGCCGGCTCGGCGCCCTGTTCGCACAGACGCTCGTTCAGGGTATCGATCAGCAGCGCAATATCGCTGCGGCGCTCCCGCAGCGGCGGCAGATCAATGGGAAACACATTGAGCCGAAAAAACAAATCCTCACGAAAATGCCCCTCTGCAACCGCCTGATCGAGATCATGATGGGTCGCGGAGATCACCCGCGCATTGGCCGGCAGCGTCTTATTGGAGCCCACCCGTTCGAAACTGCGCTCTTGCAGCACACGCAGCAGTTTGACCTGCATGGGCACGGGCATGTCGCCGATCTCATCGAGAAAAATCACCCCATCCCCCGCCAGTTCGAAACGCCCGGCGCGCGCGGTGAAAGCGCCGGTGAAGGCGCCCTTCTCATGCCCAAAGAGCTCGCTTTCAAGCAAATCAGGGGGAATGGCGCCGCAGTTGACCGCCACAAACGGCTTGCTGGCTCGCGCTGAAGCACGATGAATAGCGCGCGCCACCACCTCCTTGCCAGAGCCAGTCTCACCGAGAATCAGCACTGTGGCATCCGTGCGCGCCACCTGAGCAATCAGGCGTCGCACCTGCTGCATGCCAGCATGCTGCCCGATTAAATCATCGCCGTACGCACCCGCCGTGCCGCGCTGACGCGCGATCCATTGCAAAACCGCCATCACTTGACCAGGAACCAGAGGATTGCTCACCACGGCAACGCGCTTATCGGCGAAGTTGGCATCATCCAGCGGCTGGCAGATCAGCGGAACGGACTCGGGTTTGGCCTCGGCTTCACTTCGGCTGCCGGCCAGCGCATCCAGCTCCCCGCGCAGCGCTGCGGCCGCATCGCACAGCCACAGCGCCACTGCCTGCTGCTCGGCGACAAATTCCAGCCTGGGCGGATACTGTGGCAGTATCAGAGGATCCATACCCAGAAAAGCCAGCACCCAGGCTGTGCGACGCACCTGCTCGTTGTCACCACAGAGCGCAATACGCAGCCTGGAACTCATCGCATCCAGTGCATCAGGCATGCGGCGCGCACCACCAAACAGGCTGCCTCCCGATAGGATGGCGCCAGCGTCCCGAATCGAGCAAAATGCGATACCTGTTCACGAGCGTTCAGTTGTTTGACTTGTTGTTATGCGGCGCCCATCTAAAGCGATTAATGCCTGAACGTCTGCCAGCAAAACGCTGTAGCTGCTGCGGTATGACCTGGCATGCTTGCAACAACATCGAATCACGTGCGCTCCATTCGCGGTAAGAATCATCCATTAACTGGTAGAGGTAGTATAATGCACATCAGTAAAGCTGACGAAACCCATCGACTTAGCGAAGAGACTGCGATGCACTCCAGCATCATTAACTGCTACGAACTCCTGGTGCGTGACGAAATGTTTCGGGTGTGTGGAAAAGCCTTCGCGACACCCCCCGATCAGGATCTGCTAGCCGACATCACCTGCCTGGCACTCAACCAGTTGCCAGCACGTTATGTGCGCCACAGTGTCGATCTATCCGCCAATCTCACCAGCGATGAAAGCCAATCCATGAAACATCAGGTCGAACAAGCCGTTTCCAAGGCCATTAGCATTGTCAAACGTCGTCAGGACGGAGAGCGCTAACCGCCAACAGATCATCCTCCGGCACGGATGACGGCGGCCTGAGTCCGAGGTGCTGATAAGCGCTCAGGGTCGCCACCCGCCCGCGTGGCGTGCGCATCAGATACCCCTGCTGGATCAAATAGGGTTCGAGCACATCCTCAATGGTGCCGCGCTCCTCGCCAATGGCGGCCGCCAGACTCTCGACCCCCACCGGACCACCGGCAAATTTCTCAATCACGGCTTGCAGCAGTCGCCGGTCCATCTGATCAAAGCCCTGCTGATCGACTTGCAGCATGCGCAGCGCCTGATCGGCCACCGCACGATTGATACGCCCATCGGCCTTCATCTGCGTGTAGTCACGCACCCGCCGCAGCAGACGATTGGCAATGCGCGGCGTGCCACGCGAGCGCCGCGCGATCTCGCGCAGCCCCTCCGCATCGCCGTCCACCGCCAGAATTTCCGCCGAACGGCGCAGAATAATCGCCAGATCCGCCGGTGAATAGTAATCCAGTCGCTGCACGATGCCGAAGCGATCCCGCAACGGTGATGTCAGCAGCCCAGCCCGCGTGGTGGCGCCGACCAAAGTAAAGGCCGGCAGATCCAGCTTGATGGAACGCGCCGCCGGGCCATCACCAATCATAATATCGAGCTGAAAGTCCTCCATCGCCGGGTAGAGCACTTCCTCCACCACCGGGCTCAGACGATGGATTTCATCCACGAACAGCAAGTCACCCGCATCAAGATTGGTCAGCAGTGCCGCCAGATCCCCCGGTTTTTCGAGCACTGGCCCCGAGGTCTGGCGCAGCGTCACCCCCATCTCATGGGCAAGAATATGCGCCAGCGTGGTCTTGCCCAGTCCGGGCGGACCAAAAATCAGCGTATGATCCAGCGCCTCGTCGCGCGCCCGGGCGGCACCGATGAAAATCTCCATCTGCTCGCGCACTGTCGCCTGACCGATGTAGTCAGCCAACCGGCGCGGACGCATGGCGCGATCCAGCGTCTGCTCATCGGCGCCCGCCTCGGGGGCAATCAGGCGTTCTTCGGTTGCTGACATTGCGTTTTCAGCCTTTGTTCAGCGACTTCAGCGCGACACGAATGATGTCTTCGGTGCTCTGCGCCTGCTCAGCTGCGGCGCGGGCCATGCGACTGGCATCTGCCGGGCGATATCCCAGGGCTTCAAGCGCATGCACCGCCTCAGCAACAGGATTGTTGGCCTCCAGGGTTGCAGGCCGGCCGGTGGCAGCGGAAGGGGAAGCTGCGATGCCACTGGCAGCGGGCGGCGACGCACTCAAACGATCCTTCATCTCGATCACCAGGCGCTGTGCGGTTTTCTTCCCCACCCCCGGCACCCGATACAAAGCGGTAAGATCCTCATACTGGACACACTGGGCAAACTGCTGTGCATCCATCGCCGAGAGAATCGCCAGCGCCATTTTTGCCCCCACGCCGCTGACTTTCAGCAAATGCCGAAACAGCGCCCGTTCGCCTTCGGTATTAAAGGCATAGAGCACATGGGCATCTTCACGCACCATTAGATGGGTCAGCAGGGTGACGGATGCGCCCAGCTCCGGCAGGTCGTAGAACACCGACATGGGCGCTTCAAGCTCATAGCCCAAGCCCTGCACATCGACCAGCAACTGCGGTGGCTGCTTGGCCAGCAATTGCCCGCGAATGCGACCGATCATGGACGAAAATCCCGCCAGGAGGCCGCTGCGCGCTTGCGCGCCGGGATTCCCATCGAGTGGGCATGGCAGAGGGCTATGGCCAGCGCATCAGCCTCGTCCTCACCCGGTGGCGTCGCAAGCGACAGCAGCACGCGCACCATGTGCTGCACCTGCACCTTATCCGCGCCGCCCGTACCGACCACCGCGAGCTTGACGGATTTGGCGCTGTATTCATGCACATCCAGGCCGCCCTTGAGGCCGGCACAGAGAATGGCGCCGCGCGCCTGCCCGAGTTTGAGCGCTGCCGTTGGGTCACGGGCAAAGATGAGCTGTTCCACCGCCATTTCGTGCGGCTGATAGTCCGCCACCAAAGCGGCCACGCGATCAAAAATCAGCTCCAGACGCTGTGGCCAACTGAACTGACCAACACGAATGCAGCCACTGGCGATACAGCGGCTTTGGCGTCCATCACTGTCAATAACGCCGAAGCCCGTGTTGCGCGAGCCCGGGTCAACCCCCAAAACGCGGTGTCTGAGCGCCGGTGGCGCGGTCATAACCGCCTAGGCATCCAACTGCGCCATGATGTCATCGCTGATATCGGCGTTGTGATAGACATCCTGCACATCATCAAGATCATCGAGCGTATCAATGAGCTTGAGCAATTTTTCTGCCGTGTCGCGGTCGAGCTCAACATTGGTCGCCGCATTGAAACTGACCTCCGAGACACTAGTGTCAAACCCGGCGGCGGCTAGAGCCTCACAGACGGCCACAAAGCTCTCCGGCTGGGTGATCACATCCAGGGAGTCGTCTTCATTGACCACCACATCCTCGGCACCGGCCTCCACACCGGCCTCAATGACGGCGTCCTCATCAGTGCCGGGCTGAAAGCTGATCACGCCCTGCTTGGTGAACAGATAGGCCACCGAGCCATCGGTGCCCAGATTTCCGCCATGCTTACTAAAGGCGTGGCGCACTTCCGAGGCGGTGCGATTACGGTTGTCGGTCATGCAATCGACCATGATCGCCACGCCACCCGGACCATAGCCTTCGTAGCGGATGTCTTCGTAATTGTCAGCCTCATCGGCACCAGCACCGCGCTTGATGGCGCGATCAACGGTATCCTTGGGCATATTGGCGCCCAGCGCCTTGTCGATCGCCAGACGCAGGCGCGGATTGGCTGAGGCATCGCCTCCACCCTCGCGCGCTGCGATGGTGACTTCCCGAATCAGTTTGGTCCAGATTTTGCCGCGCTTTTTGTCTTGCGCCGCCTTGCGATGCTTAATATTCGCCCACTTACTATGGCCTGCCATGCGCTGCCCTGTGTCAGGGGCGCGATCCGTTGGAATGACGAATCGCGCCGGGTCTGGATGGAATGGAGAACGCGAGCGATCAACCGTTATCGCTGGTGATGCGCTCATACTTGGCGCGCAGCTGCTCCTGGGTCTCGGTGTGATCCGGATCGACGATGATGCAATCGACCGGACAGACTTCGACACATTGAGGGGTTTCGTGGTGGCCCACGCACTCAGTACATAAATCGCTATCGATCACATAGATCTCGTCACCCTGAGAGATGGCGCCATTGGGGCACTCTGGCTCACATACGTCGCAGTTGATGCATTCGTCGGTGATGATTAAAGCCATGAAAAACTCCTTTCACTAAAACAGTTGTTGGTGGATGTAAGGTCGGTTCCCGCGCAGTTTAGCGAAATCGCTCCTGCAATGCAGCATAGACGCTCGGCGCCACGAACCCCGACACATCGCCGCCGAGCCGGGCGATCTCCTTGACCAGCGACGAGGAGATATAAGCGTACTGCTCCGCCGGCGTCAGGAACAGGGTTTCGATATCCGGCGCCATGCGACGATTCATGCCCGCAAGCTGGAACTCATACTCGAAGTCCGACACCGCGCGCAGTCCGCGCATGATGACCGGAATCCCCAGCTCACGGGCAAACTCCACCAGCAGCCCGGAAAAGGAGGTGATCTCAACATTGGCATAATCCGCCGTAACGCCATGGAGCATCTCCAGGCGCGTCGCCACCGGAAAGGTGGGCGCCTTGGCGGAGTCCTCTGCCACCGCCACGACCACATGGTCGAACAAACGCGCCGCGCGCGCGATCAGATCAATGTGACCATTGGTCACCGGATCAAAGGTGCCGGGGTAAACGATGCTGCGCATGCCAGTCAGTGGCCAGGAACCTGGTGGATGAAATTAAAGCTCCCCAGCATACCAGAGGGGATGGCCGCTGGCAGCTGCACCTTGCCAAAGGCCGATCCCAGGCACTGATTGCCCCCAGCAATCCTGCTATTCTTGCGCGTTTTAATGACCAGAGGGTGATCTGATGGCGCGCGCTCCCCGCCGGACCAAGGGCCGTTCTTCTCGCAAGCCGCCGCAATCGTTGCATCGCCAGTCGGCGCAGCGGTGGCATCAGTTGTGGCGCTCGCGGCGGCTGCGTTATGCCGCTCTTGCGCTAGTAGCGCTGCTGGCGCTGTCCTATCTGCCTCCGCCCCTGGTGAAGCCCTTGCCGGAACCGGCGCAGCAGGCGCTGTCCGTGACAGTCGAGATACGCGAGTCGCTGTTCGAGGCCACGCAGCACATTGGCGCCGAAATGCTGAGCAGCGGAGATCCGGCCCAGGCGCTGGATGATCTGTTGGATCCGAATGCCTGGCTCGACCGTTTGCTGTCCTGGTTTGGCTGGCGCCAGGGTGTACCCGAAAGCTTCCCGGCGGCGCGTAAAGTGTTGTATGAGCAAGTCTATCGCGGTCAGCGCACAACCTTCTATTGTGGCTGTCGTTATGACCGCTCCCAGCAGGTCGATTTGCGCAGTTGTGGGCTGGACGAACTCAGCAACAACAACCGCGCGCAGCGGGTGGAGGCCGAGCATGTGTTTCCAGCCTCGCAGTTCGGCCAGTCGCGCCCCTGCTGGCAAAAGCCGAATAATTTTTCTGCCTGCCGCATCTCCGGCGGGGACACGCTCTCCGGGCGTGATTGCTGTGAGCGGGTGGATCCGGTGTTTCGCACCGCACATAACGATTTGCACAATCTTTTTCCATCCGTAGGATATGTCAACGGCCAGCGTTCGAATTATCGCTGGGGCACAGTGTCGGGCGGAGAGACCTATGGCGACTGCGACATCCGCATTGATGGCAACCAGCGTCTTGTCCAGCCACCGATGGCGGTGCGCGGCGACATTGCCCGTACCATGCTCTACATGCGCCAGACCTATGATCTGTATCTGAATGACCGGGAACTGCAACTGTATCGGGCCTGGAACAACCAGGATCCGCCCGACGCCTGGGAGATCAAGCGCAACCGGCGCATCCGCTCGATTGAGGGCATCAGCAACCCCTTTATCGATAACTATCAGTCACTGTGATCAGTAAGGATGTAAGAGAAAATGCGCTCGGCTGGGCAGCTCGATGAACCGTAAAGTTTTTAACGGGAATCGACTAAGCTAGCATTTGCACTTGCGAAGACAAGGGGCGAAAGCAAGAGGGGGCGCAGATCCCCGAGAGTATCCATCACGAAGCGCTTCCGGAGGAAGGATGTTAGTCGCCAAATCCAGGCATCAAAAGCAGATGCAACAACTGATTGATGACAAATCAACCATAGTCGCACAAAACGAAGCCCTACAGGCCGAAGTCGAACAGTTGCGCGCCGAGGTGGCGCAACTGCGTGCCACGCAATATCGGGAGAATCAGCTCAACGCCCTGATGGCTTACGAAAACGAGCATGTTCGGGGCGGGCTAACCGATATCCAGGGCAACCTGGCCGGATCGGTCGATTTGGCCAAGTGTACGCTGGCCGATATCGACACGGTCACGGCTGAATTTACTTCAGTAGCCACGGAAATCAAGGAAATCGCCGCTTTTTTGCACTCTTTGGCCAAGGCTTCCCAACAATCGAATCTGGTGGTCAGTCAGCTGTCCACACATGCCGGCCGGATCAGCGAAGTCCTGGGGCTGATTCGCGCGATCTCGGAACAAACCAATCTGCTGGCATTGAATGCGGCGATTGAAGCGGCGCGGGCTGGTCAGGCGGGACGCGGTTTCGCGGTGGTGGCCAGCGAGGTGCGCAACCTGGCCGACAAAACCCAAACCACCATCGCAGATACGCGCGGGGTGATTGAACAAATGCTGGAGCAGGTGGCAAATGTCGAGCAAACCTCAGTCAAACTGGTCGACGGGGTTCGTCATGTTGACGAAAAGGTGAGCGGATTTGAACAGCATCTGAGCAAATTGCATAGCGGCGTGGGTAGCGCCGTTAGCGATATGAATGGCATGACTGATCGCGTCTTTATGAGCCTGGCCAAGCTCGATCATGTCATCTGGAAGGTCAATACCTATTTGTCGATCAACAAACGCGAGCCATGTTTTCCCTTCGTTGATCACCACAACTGCCGACTGGGTAAATGGTACGAGCAGGGCGATGGGCAGGCGGTTTTCTCGACCGCCTCGCATTATCAGGATTTAGTCACCCCTCATGCCAAGGTGCATAATGGCACCCGACGCATTTTTGAATTGCTGAGCGAGGATCCACTGCCATACGAGGCGATCCTTGACGCGCTCGATGAGATGGAGTGCAACAGCGATCAGGTGTTTGCGGTGCTGGATCGAATCCGCACCGAAGTCGAGGCACAGGCGAACCCAGCTTAAAACCGCAGACGACCTGGGCTGTATGCCACAACCCAGGTCGCCCGCACAGCAATCAGCGTAGCAGCCGCATCAGCGCGGCAGATCGCTGCGCCCCATCAGCCATTCATCCACGGTGCAGGCACATTGCCGTCCTTCGCGGATGGCCCAGACCACCAGCGACTGGCCGCGACGCATGTCACCGGCGGCGAAGACGCCCTCGACATTGGTCGCATAGGCCGCCTGCCCCTCAGTGCTGGCTTGGACATTGCCACGCGCATCCAGTGACAGGCCAGAAGTGTCCTGAAGTTCCTCAATCATGCCCTCATGCACCGGATGCACAAAGCCCATGGCCAGCAGCACCAGATCGGCCTGGATCTCGGTCTCGGAGCCGGGCACCTCGCTCATCTGCCAGCGGCCATCGGCATCCTTTTCCCAGCGCACCAGCACGTATTGGAGCGCCTTAATGCGCGCTTCGCCATCGCCGACGAAGGCCTTGGTCAGCACATTCCACACGCGCTCGCAGCCTTCCTCCTGCGAGGTGGAGGTGCGCAGCTTGTTGGGCCAGTTGGGCCAGGTCAGGCCCTTGTCTTCCTTGACCGGCGGCTTGTCGAGGATCTCGATCTGGGTGACGGACTTGGCGCCATGGCGGTTGGAGGTGCCAATGCAATCGGAGCCGGTGTCGCCGCCGCCGATGACCACCACATGCTTGCCCTCGGCGCTGATGAAATCCTCATCCGGCACATAGACGCCTTGCACCCGTTTGGAGTTGGCACGCAGGAAATCCATGGCAAAGTGGATACCATCAAAGCTGCGCCCAGGCACGTCAAGATCGCGCGGCTTCTCGGAGCCGCCGCACAGCACCAGGGCATCATACTCGTCACGCAGATCGGCGATGCTGATATCCACGCCAATATGGCAGTTGGTGTGAAATTCGACGCCCTCAGTGCGCATCTGGCTCATGCGCCGGTCAATCAGTGTCTTGCTGAGCTTAAAGTCGGGGATGCCGTAGCGCAGCAGACCACCAATGCGGTCTTCTTTTTCGTAGATAGCGACCGAATGCCCAGCCCGCGCCAACTGCTGAGCGCAGGCCAGTCCCGAAGGGCCGGAGCCGACAACGGCAATTTTTTTGCCCGTGCGATGCGCTGGCACCTGAGGCTTGACCCAGCCCTGCTCCCAGGCATGGTCAATGATGGCACGTTCAATGGCTTTGATGGCGACCGGGTTGTCGTCGATATTGAGCGTGCAGGACGCTTCGCAGGGCGCCGGGCAGATGCGCCCGGTGAATTCGGGAAAATTGTTGGTCGAGTGCAGAATCTCGATGGCGGTTTCCCAGTCCTGGCGATAGATGAGATCGTTCCAGTCCGGAATAATGTTGTTGACCGGGCAGCCCTGATGGCAGTAAGGGATGCCGCAGTCCATGCAGCGCGCGCCCTGAATGCTGAGTTCGCTGTCGCTGAGCGGCAGGGTGAACTCTGAATAATGGACGATGCGGTCAGCCGCCGGTTGGAGGCCCAGCTCGGCGCGCGCAAATTCCATGAAACCCGTTGGCTTACCCATGTTTAACCACCCCGCTGTGCATGGCATCACCCTGAACCGTGCCGGGCTGAATGGCGCCGGCAGGCATCACAGTGGCTTGCATCGAGTTGGGCCGCGGTTGCGGCGGATTGGGCGGGCGACTCTGACTTAACTGCATCTGCTTGAGAGCCTGGCGGTAATCGACCGGCATCACCTTGACGAACTTGCCCAACATCCGATCCCAGTCATCGAGAATGCGGCTGGCCACGGCCGAGTTGGTGTGATGCTTGTGTTTGAGAATAAGCTGTTTCAGACGCCGCGCATCATGGCGGATCATGTCATCACCAGGATCGGCCAGCCCCAAGGATTCCCCATCGTCCCCGCTGCTGCCGCTGTCCTCAGGCGGAATGGTTTCAAGCTCCACCATGGCCAGGTTGCAACGCTCGGCAAAGGTGCCATCCTCATCCAAGACATACGCAATACCACCTGACATACCCGCAGCGAAGTTGCGCCCGGTGGAGCCCAGGCAGACCATAATGCCGCCGGTCATATATTCGCAGGCATGATCACCGACCCCCTCGATCACGGCCGTGGCACCGGAGTTGCGCACGCAGAAGCGTTCACCGCCGACACCACGGAAGAAACACTCGCCGCTGATGGCGCCATAGAGTACCGTGTTGCCAACGATGATGTTGTCCTCAGCCCGGTCGATGCTGGAATTGGCTGGCGGATAGATGATCAGGCGCCCACCCGAGAGTCCCTTGCCAACATAGTCATTGGCCTCGCCCTCCAGCTCGATGGTCACCCCATGCGCCAGCCAGGCACCAAAGGACTGACCGCCGATCCCGCGTGCCCGAATGAAGATGCTGTCCTCGGGCAGCCCCTGGTAACCATAGTGCTCGGCGACGCGACCGGACAGCATGGTGCCAAAGGTACGATTGAAATTTTTAATCTCGGTAGTAATGCGCACCGGCTCGCCACGCTTCAGCGCCGGCTCGGCCTGGCGGATGAGTTCGTGATCCAGCGCCTTATCGAGCCCGTGGTCCTGAGACTCGCAGTTAAACAGCTTGGCCTCAGAACCCACCTGCGGCTTGGCAAGAATGCGCGAGAAATCCAGTCCATTGGCCTTCCAATGATCAATGGCGCGGCGCATTTTAAGCCGGTCCATCTGACCGATCATGTCATCAAAACGCCGGTAGCCGAGTTGGGCCATCAGCTGGCGGACTTCCTCAGCGACGAAGAAGAAGTAGTTGATCACATGCTCGGGCTGACCGGTGAAGCGCCGGCGCAGTTCCGGATCCTGGGTGGCAACCCCCACCGGACAGGTGTTGAGATGGCACTTGCGCATCATGATGCAGCCGGTGGCAATCAGCGGCGCAGTGGCAAAGCCAAATTCATCAGCCCCGAGCATCGCACCAACCACCACATCGCGCCCGGTACGCAGACCGCCATCGACCTGCACCGCGATGCGTCCGCGCAGACGGTTCAATACCAAGGTTTGATGGGTTTCAGCCAGGCCGATCTCCCAGGGCGAACCGGCATGCTTGATCGACGTCAGCGGGCTGGCGCCGGTGCCGCCGTCATAGCCAGCAATGGTGACATGATCGGCATGAGCCTTGGACACCCCGGCCGCAACCGTGCCGACGCCGACCTCGGAGACCAGCTTGACGCTGATGCGCGCCTTGGGATTGGCGTTCTTCAGGTCATGGATCAGCTGCGCCAGATCCTCAATGGAGTAGATGTCGTGATGCGGCGGCGGTGAGATCAGGCCCACGCCGGGGGTGGAATGACGCACCCGCGCGATCTGGGCATTGACCTTGTGGCCGGGTAACTGACCGCCCTCCCCTGGCTTGGCGCCCTGAGCGACCTTGATCTGAATATCATCGGCATTAACCAGATACTCGACCGTGACACCGAAGCGCCCGGAAGCTACCTGCTTGATCGCCGAACGTTCCGGATTCATGCCACCGTCTGGCAGCGGAGCAAAGCGCTCCGGCTCCTCGCCGCCCTCGCCGGTGTTGGACTTGCCGCCAATGGCATTCATCGCCTTGGCCAGTGTTGAGTGCGCCTCATAGCTGATGGAGCCGAAGCTCATGGCACCGGTGGCAAAGCGCTTGACAATCTCCTTGGCCGGCTCGACCTCGTCAATGGATATCGGCTGCTCGGCCCATTCGAAGTCCATCAGGCCACGGAAGGTCAGCAGGCGCTCGTTCTGCTCGTTGATCTGGCGGGCAAAGTCTGCGTAAGCCTTCGCATCCTTGCCCCGCACCGCGTGCTGCAACTGGGTGATGCTTTGCGGAGTCCAGACGTGGTCCTCGCCACGCAGCCGGTAGGCATAGTCGCCGCCAGCATCGAGTTGGCGGTGCAGCACCTGGTCATTGCCATAAGCCAGCTCATGCCAGCGCACCGCCTCACGGGCGATCTCGGGCAGGCCGACGCCTTCCACCATGCTGGCGGTGCCGGTGAAATACTGCTCGATAAAGGCGCGATTCAGCCCTACGGCGTCGAAAATCTGCGCCCCACAATAGCTCTGGAAGGTCGAGATGCCCATCTTGGACATGACCTTTTTCAGCCCCTTGCCGATGGCCTTGATGTAGCGGCTCTGGGCATCGATAAAGTGCGTCGGTGTGTTATCGCGCGCTGGAAGCCCGGATGACAACAGGGGCAGCAGCGCCTCAATGGTGTCGAACGCCAGATAAGGATTGATAGCCTCGGCTCCGTAGCCAGCCAGGGTGGCGAAGTGATGCACCTCCAGCGCGGCACCGGTCTCGACCACCAGCCCGGAACTGGTGCGCAAGCCCCGACGGATCAGATGATGATGCACCGCCGAGGTCGCGAGCAGCGCCGGAATGGGGATGAAATCGCGGTTGGAGGCGCGATCAGACAAAATCAGGATGTTGTGCCCCGCCAGCACCGCCTGTTCGGCCTCGTTGCACAGGCGTTCCAGTGCCGGACCCATGCCCTCGACACCTTCGGCGGCGGGGTAGACGCTGTCAATATTCTTGGTGCGGAAGGCGCCGCCCGAGTTGTCCTCAATGTGGCGGATGCGTTCAAGATCCTCGTTGGTTAGCACCGGCTGATCAACTTCCAGGCGCCAATGCCAGTCCTGATCCTCTGCCTCTTCACCAGCGGCACCCGCTTCATGAATAGCAAGCAGGTTGGGCCGCGGGCCGATCAGGGACACCAACGACATGACCAGCTCCTCGCGGATCGGGTCGATGGCCGGGTTGGTCACCTGGGCAAAATTCTGCTTGAAATAAGTGGACAGATGCTTGGAACGAGCCGAGAGTACCGAGGGCGGATTATCCGCGCCCATGGAGCCGGTGGCCTCCATGCCGGTCAGAATCATCGGCATCAGCAGGAATTTAATGTCCTCTTGGCTGTATCCAAAGGACTGCTGAGCATCGAGCAGCACCTCGGCGGTCGGCGCCATGGGAGCGACATCGGTTGGCAGGGAGTCAAGCGGAATCTGGGTGCGATCCAGCCAGTCGCGATAGGGCCGCGCCTGGGACAGCTCGCGCTTGATCTCGGCATCATCAATGATGCGTCCCTGTTCGAGATCGATCAGGAACATCTTGCCCGGCTGCAAGCGCCATTTTTTGATGATGCGCTCTTCTTCGATATCGAGCACGCCCATCTCCGAGCCCATGATGACCATGTCGTCATTGGTCACCAGATAGCGCGCCGGGCGCAAGCCGTTGCGGTCGAGCGTGGCGCCGATCTGGCGCCCGTCAGTGAAGGCTACCGCCGCCGGACCATCCCAGGGTTCCATGAGCGCGGCGTGGTACTCGTAGAAGGCACGGCGCTCCTCGTCCATCTGCTTGTTGCCGGACCAGGCCTCAGGGATCAGGATCATCATCGCATGCGCGAGTGAATAGCCCCCCATCACCAGGAGTTCAAGCGCATTGTCGAAACAGGCCGAGTCGGACTGCCCCTCGGGAATCAAGGGCCAGATGGTGTCGAGGTCATCACCAAGAATGTCTGATTTCATGGTGTGGCGGCGCGCGGCCATCCAGTTGACATTGCCGCGCAGGGTATTGATCTCGCCGTTGTGGCAGATCATGCGGAACGGCTGCGCCAGATCCCAGGTCGGGAAGGTGTTGGTGGAGAAACGCTGATGCACCAGCGCCAGAGCTGAAGCAAAGCGTTTGTCCTGCAAATCCAGGTAATAATTACCAACCTGATCGGCCAGCAGCATGCCCTTGTAGTTGATGGTGCGCGAGGACATGGAGGCGACATAGTAGGCGGTTTTGTCGAAACCGGCGGCGCGGATGGCATTGTCCATGCGCTTGCGGATAACGAACAATTTGCGCTCGAACTCATCCTGATCCTTGCAGTTGGCCCCGCAGGCCACAAACACCTGGCGAATGATGGGCTCCGAAGGCAGTACGCTTTCGCCGAGATCGCTGTTATCGACCGGGACATCGCGCCAGCCAAGCAGGGTCTGACCGCCCTCGCTCAGATGCTGCTCGACCGTGGTCTGCATCTGCGCCCGCGCCTGTTCATCGCGCGGCAGGAACACCATACCCACGCCATAATGATTGGGCTTGGGCAAGTCGAAACCCAACTGCCCGGCTTCGGCCAGAGCGCGGAAAAAGGCATCTGGCATTTGCACCAGAATACCGGCGCCATCGCCCGCCTTGGGGTCTGCGCCAACCGCACCACGGTGAGTCAGGCGCCTGAGAATCTCCAGCCCCTGTTGTACGATCTTATGGCTTTGCTGGTTTTTGATATGGCAGACAAAGCCCACGCCACAGGCGTCGTGCTCATGAGCAGGGTCGTAAAGACCCTGTGCCGGCGGCAGGACCCCCGGCACCGGACTCGTATCCAGCGCCGCGATGGCCAGGGAATTCTTCAGGGGCGTCATCTAGCGACCTCTATGCAACCGTTGCTGTCTGAAACGGTGCCCGTTGCCAATGCCCGGCAGAGGACATCGGGCCGTCTTGCGGCCCAGACACCGTCGCGATATTTGAGGCAGGATGATAAGGCAGAAGCAGAGGCTATGCCAGTCGCATTGACAGCAGACAACCGTTCAAGACCGACCACCCCTGGGGGGCTACTGGGGCAATGGCTTCCCGGTGGCTGCAAAAAGGTTCCTTTACTGCACCCAATCAGGTAAACTGGATCGTTTGACGCAGCCAGGGTTGCAGACGCCCCGGCCTCAGCGACTCCCAATGTCATCCTGAATCGGAGAGGCATCTCCGGACATCAACTCGGACAGGTATAAGTTTTAGTCATGGTCAAGATTCGTTTGTCGCGTGCGGGTGCCAAGAAACGGCCATTTTATCAAATCGTCGTTGCCGACATCCGTAGTACGCGTGACGGCAAGTATGTTGAGCGCATTGGTTTTTTCAATCCCGGCGCCAAGGGCGGCGAAGAGCGCCTGCGCGTGGATCGGGCCCGTGCTGAGCATTGGATCGGCAAGGGTGCGCAACCAACCGAGCGTGTAGCACAGTTGCTGAAAACCGCCGCCAAGCAGGCCCAGGCCGCCGTCGGAGCCTGATTTTCCCGCATTTGCGACGCAGAATCAGTACGGCGACCCAGTCCAGAATGTAGGCCAACAGGTGCACAAGCCCGACCATCGTGTTGTCCTGGGGCGCATTGTAGGCGTCTTTGGTGTGCGTGGCTGGGTCAAGGTGCTCTCGGCTACCGAACCCCTGGAGAATATTCTCAAGTATTCGCCCTGGTGGTTGAGTCGTGCGCCCAACCCCAAAGCGCCCGGCGCCCAATCGGATCAATCCGGCATGGATCCGGCAGCACGCGAGTGGCCGGTGCTGCAGGGACAGCGGCATGGCAAGGGGCTGATCGCCCGCTTGCAAGCTTGTGATGACCGTGATCAGGCCCAGGCGTTGGTTGGTCATGAGATCAGTGTGTGGCGGTCGCAGTTGCCAGCTCCGGCAGCCGATGAATTTTACTGGACGGATCTCGAAGGTCTGGCGGTAGAGACGGTGTCGGGCCAGCCGCTCGGCGCAGTGCATCATCTGTTGGCCACCGGTGCCAACGATGTGCTGGTGGTACGCGGGGAGCGCGAGCGACTGATTCCCTTTGTCTGGGAGCAGGTGATCCGCGAACTTGATTTTGCACAAGGCCGGATCAGCGTCGATTGGGATCCGGACTTCTGACGTGCGTTTTGATGTTATTACGCTGTTTCCGCAGCAGTTTCGTATTTTATCTGACGAGGGCGTCGTTGCACGGGCACTGAATCGCGGCATCGCCGAACTGCATCTGTGGAATCCGCGCGATTACGCCTCGGATCCGCACCGCAGGGTGGATGACCGCCCCTATGGCGGCGGCCCCGGGATGGTAATGCTGTTTGAGCCGCTGGCGGCCGCCATTGCAGCTGCTCGTGCCGCCGCGCCTCAGGCTCAGGTGGCGTATCTGTCGCCACAGGGCCAACCTTTGGATCAGGCGGCCATCAACGCGCTGGCTCAGGCACCAGGCTGGATTCTGCTCGCCGGGCGTTATGAAGGCATTGACGAGCGTGTGCTCGAACAGTACGTCGATCAGGAATGGTCGATTGGTGATTATGTGCTCAGCGGTGGCGAGCTGCCGGCCATGGTGGTCATGGATGCCATCATCCGCCTGCTGCCCGGCGCTTTGGGGCATGCACGCTCGGCGTGCGAGGATTCGCACATGAGCGGCCTGCTTGACTGTCCGCACTTCAGTCGGCCGGAAGTCATCAACGGTCAACGGGTGCCGGAGGTCTTGCTCAGCGGCGATCACGGGGCCATTGCACGCTGGCGCCATCAGCAGGCGCTGGGACGTACTTGGCTGCGGCGCCCGGACTTGCTGGCGCGAACGACATTAGAGAACCCATTAGATAAACAGGAGCAGCAATTGCTGCGTGATTTTATTCAGGCTCGGCCGGGCGCCGCGCCGGATTCAGGAGAGATCGATCCATGAGTAACGTGATTCTTGAGCTTGAGCGCGAGCAAATGACCCGCGAAGTGCCACCGTTTGCACCGGGTGACACCGTAGTGGTCCAGGTGAAGGTCACCGAGGGCAACCGCGAACGCTTGCAGGCCTTTGAGGGTGTTTGCATCGCCAAGCGCAACCGTGGCCTGAACTCGGCCTTTACCCTGCGCAAGGTGTCGCACGGCGAAGGCGTCGAGCGGGTCTTCCAGACCTACAGCCCTGCCATCGCCAATATCGACGTCAAGCGTCGCGGTGATGTACGCCGCGCCAAGCTCTACTACCTGCGGGAGCGCTCCGGCAAATCGGCGCGTATCAAAGAGAAGGTCTGACCGCCACACCCGATCTTGTCGCCCAGCTTCTACTGGTATGACTATGAAACCTGGGGTTCCGACCCCAGGCGCGATCGCCCCTGTCAGTTCGCCGGGCTGCGCACCGACACTGAACTCAATGAGATTTCCACCGAACCGCCTTTGGTGCGCTACTGCCAACCGGCGGACGATTTTCTCCCCTCTCCCGCCGCTTGTCTGATCACTGGCATCACGCCGCAGCACGCCAAACAGCAGGGCGTCCGTGAAGCGGTCTTTGCCGCCGAAATTCAGCAGCAGCTCGCCCGTCCCGCTACTTGCTCGGTTGGCTACAACAGCCTGCGCTTCGACGAGGAAGTCTCCCGTTTCCTGTTCTATCGCAATTTTCTCGACCCCTATGCGCATAGCTGGCGCGACCAGTGCTCGCGCTGGGATTTAATCGATGTGCTGCGCATGGCGCATGCGCTGCGACCGCAAGGCCTTGAATGGCCCCAGGGTGATCACGGGAACACCAGCTTCAAGCTCGAGCGCCTGACCGCCGCCAACGACATTCCCCATCAGGGCGCGCATGATGCCTTGGCGGATGTCCGGGCCACGCTGGCCCTGGCGCGTCGCTTGCGCGCTGCCCAGCCACGCTTGTTTCACTATGCACTGGGGCTGCGCGATAAGGACCGGGTACGCGAGCAGCTGGCGTCGGGACAGCCGGTGCTGCATGTTTCCTCCAAGTACCCGGCCGGGCGTGGCTGTATCGCGCCGGTCATGGTGGTCGCTCCCCCGAGCCCGACAGATCGCCATGGCATGATCGTATGGGACTTGCGCGAGGATCCAACCGAACTGTTTGAGCTGTCAGAGGATGTGGCGGCTATCCGCACCCGCGTGTTTACCCGCGCCGAGGATTTGCCCTCGGGCGTGCGCCGGCTGCCCATCAAAAAGCTGCGCCTGAACGCTGTACCCATGGTGGCCCCCATGCCAACCTTGTCGGATGAAGCTGCCGAACGCTGGGCCATTGACCGCACGCAGGTCGAGCAGCACTGGCGACAATTTCTTGCGCATCCCAACAAAGTGGCCGCAGTCGAACATGCCGTGCGTGCAGCCTTTGATCAACCGGCTGACGGCCCGGCACCAGACCCGGACGAAGCACTGTACCGTGGTTTTTTCGCCCCCGCTGACCAGCCATTGATCGCCCAGGTACGCGACTTGTCGCCCCAGCAGTTGGCACAGGCGCATCTGGCTTTTAAGGATCCACGTCTGCCGGTTCTGCTGTTTCGTTACCGAGCGCGCAACTGGCCGGAAACCTTGACTGCGCACGAACGTCAAGCATGGGATCACTGGCGCCTGACGCGGCTGCACGATACAGCGCATGACCGTGTGCTGACACTACCGCGCTACCAGCAGTGCATTGCAGACTTACGCGCCGAGTCGGATACGGATGCGCGCAAACAGCAATGCCTTGACGCGCTTGAGGCCTGGCCCCGGCAGATTCAGGCATCCATGCCACCCACTGACCCGGCCAGCGCTGAGTTGCCACTTCAGGCATCCAATTAGAACAAGCGATTCAACCCATTGAGTGCGGCCACCCGGTAGGCTTCGGCCATGGTGGGATAGTTGAAGGTGGTATGAGCGAAATACTCAATGCTGTTAGCGCGGCCGGGCTGGGACATAATGGCCTGGCCGATGTGAATAATCTCGGAGGCCTGTTCGCCGAAGCAGTGGATGCCAAGAATTTCCAGGGTGTCGCGGTGAAACAGCAGCTTAAGCATACCAACCGTATGGCCGGTGATCTGGGCGCGAGCGATGCTTTTGAAGGCGGCCTGCCCGACTTCGTAAGGAATTTGGCTGGCGGTGAGCTGGCGTTCGGTGCGCCCAACGGAGCTAATCTCAGGAACCGTATAAATACCGGTGGGAAATTCGTCAATCAGCGACCAGTCGCAGCGTCCGTCAGCGATATGGGTGCCAACAAAACGGCCCTGGTCGTAGCTGGCGCTGGCCAGGGCGGGTGGGCCGACCACATCGCCGGCGGCATAGATGTGCGACTGAGCGGTCTGGTAGCTCTCGTTGACTTCCAGCTGACCACGTGTGTTGGGGGTGATGTCGATGGCTTCCAGGCCCAATCGCTCCGTATTGCCGGTGCGGCCATTGGCCCACAGCAGCACTTCGGTTTTGAGTTTTTTGCCAGAATGACAGTGCAGCACCACACCATCCTGGTCCGGCTCGACCTGATCGTAGCTTTCATCATGGCGAATCACCACGCCCTGATCGCGCAGGTGATAGCCGAGCGCATCGGTGATTTCGTCATCCAGGGATGACAGCAGGCGGTCGCGGGTATTGACCAGATTCACTTTCACGTTCAAATAGCTCATGATAGAGGCATATTCGCAGCCAATCACCCCGGCCCCATAGATGGTGACCGAGCGCGGCGTATGCCCGAGCTTTAGGATGGAGTCGCTGTCCAGTATCCTAGGATTGGAAAAATCAACATCGGGCGGATGGTAGGGACGCGAGCCAGTAGCGATGACGAAGGTCGCGGCGGTGAGTTGATCAATGGCACCATCGGGGCGGCGCACTTCGATGCGGTGCGGGTCGACAAAGCTCGCCCAACCATAGAGGATACTGACCCGGTTGCGCTGATAGAAGCGGTTGCGAGTGCGTACCTGATCAGCGATAACCGTATCCGCAGCCCTTAGCAGCTGCGGGAGATCGGCGTCAATGAATCCGCTGCTATGCGCGAACAGCGGATTGCGGCGATAATCCGCCAACATCTGGATCGAATGGCGTAGCGCCTTGCTGGGGATGGTACCCCAGTGCGTACAGCCACCGCCAACCCGTGCCTGGGCATCGACGACAGCCACGCGCTGCCCGGCCTTGGCCAGTTTCATGGCGGCGCCCTCGCCAGCCGGGCCGGCGCCGATGATAATAGTGTCGAATTGCTTGTCGATGGACACGATTGGCTGCTCCCATGCGCATGAATTGAACTCTAAAGACTAACCCAAAGGCGTCGCGGCTGTCGCGACCGATGCCCAATCCTCCCCCCCCACAAGGAGCCGAGCTATGGATCTGACACCGCAGGACAAAGATAAACTGCTGTTGTTTACCGCCGGCCTGTTAGCCGAGCGGCGCAAGGCGCGCGGTCTGAAACTCAATTATCCCGAAGCTGTCGCCCTGATCAGTTGTGCCATTCTGGAAGGCGCCCGGGATGGACAAGCCCCCGAAGCGGTCATGCGCGCCAGCCGCGCAGTGCTGCGCCCGACGGAGGTCATGGAAGGCGTCGCTGAGATGCTGACCGAGGTCAAGGTCGAGGCCAGCTTTCCCGATGGGGTGCGCCTGATTTGCGTGCCACATCCGATCAGCTCCGATGCAGAGAGAGGCGACACATGATTCCTGGTGAAATTCTTCTGGCTGCGGGCGACCTTGAACTCAATGCCGGGTGCCCAGTGCTGACCGTTGAGGCGGCCAATAACGGCGAGCATCCCATTGAGCTGGGGTCGCATTATCATGTCTTCGAGGCCAACCCGGCCCTGGAATTCAATCGCGAAGCCACACGCGGCTATCGGCTGGCGATCCCGTCTGGGACCAGCCGACGTCTTGAGCCTGGGCAGCGCTACATGCTGGATTTGCTGCCCTATGCCGGCACGCGCGAGCTGTATGGCTTTCGCGGTGAGGTCATGGGCCCCATTGATCCGCCACCAGCCGAGGAACCCGCGACATGAGCACGATCAGCCGAGCCGAGTATGCCGCACTCTATGGCCCCACCATTGGGGATAAGGTGCGTTTGGGCGATACCGCCCTGTTTGCCGAGATTGAAGAAGATCTGACCCGCTATGGCGAGGAAGCCCGCTTCGGGCGCGGCGGATCGATTCGTGATGGCATGGCGCAATGCCAGCGTCAGGCCGATGAAGTCATGGACACCGTGATCACCAATGCCCTGGTGCTCGACTTCTGGGGTGTAATCAAGGCCGACATTGGCATCAAAAACGGGCGGATTGCGATGATCGGCAAAGCCGGCAATCCGAACACCCAGACCGGAGCGGATGTCTTCATCGGCCCGGCAACTGAAATCATCGCTGCCGAAGGCTTGATTCTGACCGCCGGAGCCGTGGATGCCATGGCGCATTTCGTCGCTCCCAACCAGGCAACGGCGGCGCTCATGGCCGGTGTGACCACCCTGATCGGGGGCGGCACCGGCCCGAGCAGCGGCACCCTGGCCGCCGCCAGCACGCCAGGTCCGTGGAATATTCGCCGTATGCTGCAAGCCGCCGAGGGGCTGCCAGTGAATGTCGGCTTGCTGGCCAAGGGCAACAGCAGCCTACCCAATCCGCTCGAGGAGCAGGTGCGCACCGGCGCCATGGGGCTGAAACTGCACCCGGTGTGGGGCTGCGCGCCAACCAACATCCGACACTCGATTGACATCGCGGAAAAAATGGATGTGCAGTTGTCGCTGCAGTTCGACCCCCGCAATGAGGCTGCTGACATCCCGGAACTGATCGCTGCAGTCGGTGATCTCTGTGTCAGTACCCTGCACGCCGACACCGAGGACAGCGGAGCCGAGCAAGCCCTGCGGGCGCTGAGCTTGGCCAATGCCCTGCCCGTCTCCACCCTGACAGCCGGTACGTCGAACCCAGCCCAAGCGGCTCGCGCTGGCGTGCTGGAAGTCTTGCACGATCTCGGTGGCCTCAGCCTGATGGCCTCGGGTGGGCGATCTGCCGAGTTGATCCGTCGCACCTGGCAAGTGGCGCACCACATGAAGGTCAGCCGTGGCCACCTGGCGCCGCCGCCCTTCGGCGCCAATATCGACCGCGAGGACAATGATAACTACCGCATTAAGCGCTACATTGCCAAATACAGCATCAATCCGGCCATCAACCACGGCATTGCGCACGAGGTGGGCTCCATTGAGGTAGGCAAACTAGCCGACCTGGTGCTGTGGCGACCGGCCTTCTTTGGCGTGCGTCCAAGCCTGGTGCTCAAGGGCGGGCTCATCGCCGCTGCGCCCATGGGTGATCAGGCAGCCGCAGTACCCGATGCACAGCCGGTTCAGATGGCGCCCATGTTTGGCGTCACTGGTGGTGCCACGCGCCAGACTTGCATGACCTTCGTCTCGCAATGGGCCTTTCAGGCCGGTGAGCCACAGCGCCTTGACCTAACGCGCCGCATTGGTGTGGCACGCGATGTTCGCCAGGTGCGCAAGGTCGATATGATCCACAATTTCTGGCAGCCGGCGATTGAGGTCGATGCGCACAGCGCGCAGCTGTATGCCGATGGCGCCCCCATGGCCTCTGAGCTGCTGGCGAGCGTTCCGCTGGGGCAGCGTTACACGCTTTTCTGAGGTCTGATTGTTTTCTTACTTGATTTGGGTGTTTGGTGGCTAGCAAGGATCAACCTCAGTCTTCCGGTACGCGCACGCGCAAGCGTCCGCCCCAACGTCCGGCGCCCCATTGGGCGGGTGCCACCGGCAATGACCCGAGCCAGTCGTCACCGCCCAAGACAAAATCCACATCCAAACCGGGACCGCATCCCGTCGTGCAGGTGCTGGACTGGTTCGGGCGCATGCTCGCCGGCGTGGCCGCCATCCCGCTCGACCTGGCGGTGCTGGGCCTGCTGGGCGCCTCGGTGGTGGTCTATGTGACCTTGCCGGAGCTGCCAGATATTGAGGGGCTGACCGACATCAACTTCGAGGAACCCCTGCGGGTCTATTCGGCCCAAGGGTCACTGATGGCGGAATTTGGCATCCAGCGCCGCCGGGCCATCGCTTTCAGCGATCTGCCGCCCAACCTGATCAACGCCTTCATTGCCACCGAGGATGCGCGCTTTTTTGCCCATGTCGGGGTGGATGTCATCGGACTCATGCGCGCCGCCATGCATGTGGCGCGTACCGGCACCATGACCCAGGGCGGCAGCACCATCACCATGCAAGTGGCCCGCAACTTCTACCTGTCGCGCGATAAGACCATCCGCCGCAAACTGGCCGAGCTGCTGCTGGCAATGCAGATTGAAAAGGCACTGACCAAGGAAGAAATTCTTGAGCTCTACCTGAACAAAATCTTTTTCGGCCACCGCGCCTATGGCATCTCGGCAGCGGCAGAGTTTTATTATCGTAAGTCGCTCGATGAACTCACCCTGGCACAGATGGCCATGCTGGCCGGCTTGCCCAAGGCACCCTCGGCCAATAATCCGCTGAGCAACCCACCCCGCGCACTGAAACGGCGCAACTACATCCTTGGGCGCATGCGCGAGCTGGGACTGATCACTGCATCCCGCTATCGTCAGGCGCTGGCCGAACCGCTCACCGCCACCTATTACCGCCCGGAGATCGAGTTCGAAGCGAACTATATCGCCGAAATGGTGCGTCAGGAGGTGGTTGAGACCTTCGGCCAGCAAGACGCCTATTCACTCGGTCTCAAGGTTTACACCACCGTTGATGAACCCTTGCAGCAGGCGGCCGATGCCGCACTGCGCAAAGGCCTGATGGCCTACAACCGGCGCCACGGCTATCACGGCCCGGAAGCCCGGATTGCGGCCGCCGACCGCGCACGCTGGGCCACGCTCGATGCGCACCTGCGCAAGCGCCCCCGGGTTCCCGGCCTGCCCGTCGGCGTGGTGACCCATGTCGATGCCAAGCAGGCAGAAGTTTATTTGGGCGACGGTCAGACGCGCTCGCTCACGCTTGCGCAAGTGGCCTGGGCGCGGCGGTACAAGACCGAGAACTGGCGCGGGCCGCGACCACGACGGGTCAGCGACGCGGTGGCGGTCGGCGATGTCATCCGCCTGCACCAGAACGACGCTGGCGACTGGGAACTGGCTCAGGTTCCCCTGGTCGGCGGTGCCCTGGTGGCCATGTCCCCCTGGGATGGTGCGGTGCGGGCGCTGTCGGGCGGCTATGCCTTCAAATGGAGCAAGTTCAATCGTGCGGTCGATACCAAGCGCCAGCCCGGGTCGAGCTTCAAGCCCTTTGTCTATGCGGCGGCCTTTGCTCAAGGCTGGACGCCGGCCAGCTATGTGCGTGACCAGCCGTTTGAGATGATGGGCGCACGTGGCATGTGGCGACCGCAAAATGCCGATGGCAAGTTTCTGGGGGCTCTGCGCATTCGACAGGCCTTAGCCCGTTCGCGCAACCTGGCGGTAATTGATCTAATCAACACCATGGGCGTCGAACCGGCGCGGAATTACATTCAGCGCTTCGGTTTTCCACTCGACGCCATGCCCGACAACATCGTCATGGCCCTGGGCTCCGGGGCTGCCTCACCGCTGGAAATGGCCACTGGATTCAGTGTCTTTGCCAATGGCGGCTATAAGGTGGAGCCCTATCTGATTGCGCGCATCGAAGACGTGCATGGCCGGGTACATTTCAATGCCAAGGCCCCGCGTGCCTGCCTGGAATGCTGGCTGGAGCCGCCGCAGGATGGCAGCGCGCGGGTGCAACCCGATGGCGCCTCTGCGGCCCCCAGCGCGCCTCTGGTGGTGGATCCGCGCATTGCCTATAACATCGACTCCATCCTCAAAGACGTGGTGACTTCGGGCACCGCGACCCGCGCGCGAGTGCTGGAACGCACCGATATCGGTGGCAAAACCGGCACCACCAATGATTCCCGCGACTCCTGGTTTGCCGGCTATCAGCCGGAACTGACCACCGTGGTATGGATGGGCATGGATGACAACCGCCCCTTGGGCAATGGTGAATGGGGGGGCACGGCCGCACTTGGAGTCTGGGTTGATTTTATGCGCGAAGCTCTGGCCGACATTCCTGTTGCCACCATCAAGCGTCCGCAAGGCATGGTAGAGGTGGCACTGTCCGGGGGCGGCACCGAAACCGTGCGCGTGGAGTATCAGAACAAACTGGGTGGTCCCAAGCCGGTTGCCGCACCACGCCGAGGCAGTGCTTCAGACGGCCGCTCATCAAGCAGAAGCGCACCGCGCGTCATTGACGAGTTGTTCTAAACCGCGTCTTGTTCGAGAAGCGCCATTTTGAGACGCGGTTTAGCCGCCAAAGGCGGCTATGGCCCAAGCTGGATCAGCTTTCCATTGACGCACCCAACCGGGCACACGTTCGGCGCTCATAGGCGGAGCGATACCAAAACCCTGGCCCAGCTCGCACCCCAAGCCTAGCAGTATTACACCGTGCTTTGTTGTCTCGACACCTTCGGCAATCACTGTCATTCCAAATGCACGCGCGAGACCGATCACACCTGAAACAATGGCATAATTTTCTGTATCCTGTGACATATCGAGCACAAAGGATTTATCTATTTTGAGGGTCTGCACGGGTAACAGCTTCAGGTAAGTCAGGGACGAATAGCCAGTCCCAAAATCATCGAGTGCGCACTCAACCCCCAGGGCACGACAGGCTTCGATTAAACTTTTAATGCGCCTTAAATCCTTGATGGCGCTGGTTTCGGTCAACTCGATCTCGAGACCACCGCGATGCAGGCGTCCAGCCTGACGCAGATACTCTTCAAGACGTGCGACAAACTCCGAACTCTGTAGATGGCGTGCGGCGATGTTAATACTCACGGCTAGCTGTAAACCTTGCTGTTCCCATCGCTGAAGCTGACGCAGGGCTTCCAGAATCACCCATTCCCCCAGGGTGATAATGGCATCGGAATCTTCAAGAATGGGTATGAAGGTATCCGGTGGCAGCATACCGCGCTCGGGATGATGCCAGCGAATCAGAGCTTCGACCCCAATGACATGACCGCTGCGCATATTAACTCTGGGTTGATAATGCAACACCAGTTCTCCAGCCGCGATGCCAACAATGACGCGATCGATCATGCGTTGCCGCTCGATTACACCAGCATCCTGGGTATCCTCATAGAAGCAATGGGTATTCTTGCCCTGTTGTTTCGCCCTGTACATGGCCTGATCGGCTTCGCGAATCAGGGTATCGGAGTCTGTTGCCTGCATTGGATACATACTGACACCGACACTGGCCGTTATCGATAGCACCTGACCTTTAATCGCAAATGGCCGCTTGATAGCTCCCTGAATTCGTTCCAGTGCCTGAATGCAATGAGCTTGATCTTTCAAATCGGCCAACAGGATGATGAACTCATCACCGCCAAGCCGAGCCGCAGTTTCATGCTTGCGAAGCACTTCGTTAAAGCGATCCGCAAGTTCAATCAACAGATAGTCGCCGGCTTCATGCCCGTAGGTATCATTGACCGGCTTAAAGCCATCGACATCAAGGAAGCAGACGGCCAGGAGGTTACCGTCGCGCTGTGACCGCATCATGGCCTGCTGCATCCGGTCATTCAACAGCACGCGGTTGGGCAAACCAGTGAGGGGATCATAGTGCGCAATGCGATCCAGTTCAGCCTCATGCCGTTTGATCGCGGTGATATCCACAACCACGGCGACAAAATGCAATGGACGTCCATGCTCATCAAGCACCGTCGAAATCGTCAGCTGCTCGGGAAAAACTTCACCACTTTTGCGCCGGTTCCAAATCTCGCCCCGCCAGAAGCCCTCTTCCAGCAAGGTCATCCACATAGTAGTGTAGAATTCCAGATTGTGACGACCAGATTTAAGTATTCTCGGGGTTTGACCGATGAGTTCCTCGCGCGCATAACCCGTGATATGCACAAAGGCATCATTCACTTCCAAGATACGGGTATCGGGATCCGTGATGACAATCCCTTCTTGAGTGTTTTCAAAAACACTTGCTAGCATTTGCAGGCGCAGTTCCGCCTGCTTGCGCCCGGAGATATCCTGAAACGTCGCCGCCACCTGACCCGAGGAATGGCGAAAAGCCCGCACCTCAAAGCATTTTCCCAGATCTTCACTGTGACCCTCAAACGCCATGGGTTCACCAGTGAGGGCGACCTGTCCCAATTGCTTGGCCCAATTGGCTCGGGTCTTTGGCAGCACATCACCACCACAATGTCCGGCAATCTTGGCAGCACTGAGGCCGGTCATCCCCTCGAAGGCTGGATTGACATCGATAAAGCGGAAGTCAACCGGTCGCCCGTCCTGATCCAACACCAGATCGCAGAGGGCAAAGCCGTTGATCATCTCAGTGAACAGGGCTTTGTAATTCTCCTCGGCCAGGCGCCTCTCGCTCTCAGCTCGCGCCAGCTCAGCACGTTTGCGCTCAGTGGTATCCTGCAGCGTTTCGATAGCGCCAATGATCTCGCCATTGGTTCCACGCAGCGGCGCAGCAGTAAAAAACAGCCAGCGTCCGCCACCGGGAAAATCCGGAAAAAATTTCTCGGCCTCGCAGGCTCCGTCAATAAAGGACGATGGCTTGTAATGGCCGTAATAGTATTCAAAGTCTCTATTCAATGCGCCATCAAGCACAAGATCAGCCATCACCGGTCGCGGCTCGGAATAAAAGGCTCGCCACTGATCGCAGGTGCCGATGACGTCAGCGGCCGACACCCCTATCACAATTTCGCAGGCACGATTCCAGTGGGTGACGCGATGTTCTGCGTCGATGACAAAGGTCGGTACCGGATTGCCCTCGATGATTTCACTCAGCAAACGATCGCCTGGATCGAACACGATGTTTGGATCTACGTCCTTGGCATCATGCAATCTCCTCAACGTCCCTTTCCCCCGTTGTTAAAGGTCAGTTCAAACCGGTCGGGAGCTTTAGCCCCGCTCAGCCTTCAGAACTTCTGAGCTGATCGGTCAGCTTCTCAAACTCGCGCTTCATTTCCAGGTTCTCGAATGGGCGCAGGGGTGGCACTTGGCGCTCCAGCAGGCCATCGATTAACTGCTGGCTGGATTGCACCAGGGCGACCAGTTCACCGGAAACGCGCACCGTCTCGTAGGTGTTCCAAGCGGTGCGGATATCACGTTGCAAGGCTTCGCGCGCGCGGCGCACCTGACGCGCCTGTTCGGCGAGGTAGTCGCGATAGCGCTCGGCAGCGGCGATGGTCATGCGCTGGGCCTCAAGGTTGGCTTGCAAGACCTGGGCGCGTTCCGGTTGAGCCTTGAGCAATTGGCGCGTCTCAATACTGAGGTCGCGGGCTTGGGCGCGGATGTCATCAATGCGCGGGATATACTCGGTCTCAATCCGCTGCTCGACGTCCAGATGCATGTGCTTGAGCGCCCGCAGCAGCACCACATAAAGTCCATAATAGCGCCGGGCACTGACCAGATCCTCACCGCTTTCGCGCACCAGACGTTCCAGTTGGACGGTGATGGTTTTGACATTGTCAAACACAATCCCCAGGTCGATCATGGAGTCGCCCACCACGGTGGCGAGCAGAAATTCGACCTGCTCATCAGAGAGTTCCAGACCAATGGCGCGCAAACGCCCGGCGAAATCACGCTGAATCGCTTGCAGTTGCGCCTGACAATCCTCAATGACCTGCTGCTCATCGGCAATCAGGGCGTCGTAGTCCTCACGGGTGCGCTTGACCAGGGATTGCGTCGGTGCGCCGACCCGCTCCTGACGGTAGCGGGCGATGTCTGCGCGTGATTGTTCAATCTGCGCATGCAGCTCAGCGATTCGTGAACGCTCATGTTGCAGTGGCGACAGCGACAATGCCGCTACCGCCTGATCGAGCAGCTGGTGAATCTCTTGTTCAGCATCGCGTTGATCGCGGGCAAACCAGGCCTGTTCAGGCAGGTCGCGCTGCACCTCTTGCAGACTCAAGGTTTCTTCCAGCGGCGGCAGAGCGCCGGACCAGAGTTCCGCAAAGTTGTCAGGTTGTTCGTGTGGGCGCGTGGCATCCTCGCGTGGCCACCAATCAGCTGAACGTCGCCACCAGTCACCGGCGGTTGCGCGCGAGCGCTGCCAGAGATCGCCAGCTTCATCAACCGACTGGCGCCACAGTTCGCTGCCCTGCTGCTGTGACTGCTCGAGCAGGCGGCCGGCTTGCTCCAGCAGCGGACGGTCGGCAGAAGAGGATGGCACTGCTGGCGGCTGTTCGTCTGCCTGGCTGAGACTGGGCAGACTGAGTGCAACTGCGCAGAACAACAAGCCCGAGCCGCTTAACGCGAGCTTGCGAGACAGGCGATGGCGACAATTTCTTGGCACAAAAGAGAACATCACAGGCATGGCGACAGGGCACCTCCCTGTGCCGGTACAGATGATTGATGGCGATGGAACGGGCGTTAGCCGGCGACCTTGGAATCGACGATATTGACTTCAACCCGCGAGTGGGCCAGGACTTTTTGCATGGCCAGGCGGTTTTCGATGTTAATGAGCAGCGGGCCGGCGATGTTAGCGTGCACCTTGGGCTGATCAGGCCTGCTGTCGTCATTTTTAGCCAGAATCAGCAGCACCAGGATTTGGCTGGGATCTTTGGACTGCAACAGCGCCTGCTCTTCATCGCTCAGGTCGATGACATAGTTCAGCCCATAGAGGGTGGGATCAACCACAGTAAAGCCGACCCCAGGATTGTCGAGAGATTCGAGCCAAAACAGCTTGTTGCCCGACTCCTGGCCAGCTTGGTCACTGCCCTCGCTGTGAAACATGGTAAAGCGATGATCATCCTCAAAACCGGGCAATCCCTGCGGGAAGGTCAGAATTTTGCTCTCGTCGATTGGCGAGTGTTCCGAGTCAGTTGTCATGGCGGTCTCCTGATGTATGGCACCTGAGGTGATGACAAAAAAATACGTCCAGAGGGCAGGAACGGGAATCTTACCCCTCAATGCGTGGCACTGTTCGACTCCTGTCGGGCACGCCAGTGCTGAACGCGATGCACGCCGGCCAGTACCAGGGCACCGGCCAGCAAACCAATGCTGGCATTGATCAACCAAGGCGTGATCAGATGCATGACATGGTGCATGAATTCATGCACACCGGGAAGACCGTGGGCAATAATACCGCCGCCAACCAAAAACATGGCAATGGTACCGGCAACGGAAAGAAACTTCATCAACCAGGGCGCCAGAGACAGGATCAAGTAACCCAAGCGACGTTGCAGCCGTGCGCTCAGGGTGTCACCTTCACGCTCGGTCAGCAAAAGACCGCCATCATCAAGCTTGACGATCGCCGCCACCAGCCCATAAACGCCCACCGTCATCAGAATGGCAATACCGATCAGCACCAGCACCTGCGTCAGAAAGCCGGCTTCGGCTACAGTGCCCAAGGTAATCACAATAATTTCCGCCGAGAGAATAAAATCGGTGCGAATTGCGCCCCGGATTCTGTTCTGCTCCAGCGCATTGAGATCAAGCGCACTGAGATCAGCCGCCTGCGCCTCGCGCACCGCTGCGCTGAATTCGCCCTGTTGCGCCACCTGGCCATCATCAGCAGCGGCGAGCAAGAATTTATGCGCGACTTTCTCGAAACCCTCAAAGCACAGGTATAAACCACCCAGCATTAACAAGGGCATGATGGCCCAGGGCGCCAGGGCACTGATCAGCAAGGCCGAGGGCACCAAAATGGCCTTGTTGCGCAAGGATCCCTTGGCAACTGCCCAGACCACCGGCAGTTCGCGCGCGGCACGCACGCCGGTGACCTGCTCGGCGTTCAGCGCCAAGTCATCGCCCAGAACGCTGGCGGTTTTGCGGGCCGCAACCTTGGCTAGCAGGGATACGTCATCCAGAACCGAGGCAATATCATCAATGAGGGCGAGTAGCGTCGAGGCCATGGCACGGCGTCCTTCGAGTTAAGATTTGAGGGGAAAAAGAACACAGTTTTCCGGGTATTTGTTGAAGTTTACTTGCGGATACCAATCTGCGTACCTGAGGCTGGCGGATACTCCACCAGCGATCTCAAACGACCAATGACTCAACCCGACTGTAATCGAGAGGAACTGGCCATGAGCGATGAAGCACTGCGTAAGAAAAATCGTATGGGTTTTTGGATGACGGCAGCTGTGTGCCTGTTGCCACTGGTGCCTTACGCCATGAAAGGAACCGCCGGGTAAAGGTCATCCACACACCATAAATTGCAACTCAACCCAAGCGGGGCTCTCAGGAGCCCCGCTGTCTTTACCCAGATTCAACCCGATTCCGTCCTCCTTCTTTGGCCCGATAGAGTGCCTCATCGGCGCGCTCGATCAGATGCTCCAGGCTCTCACCCTGCTGTCGATTGGCGACACCAAAGCTGGCCGTAATCGACAGCGGCGTCTCAGTGCCAATATCGATGGTCATCCGCTCAATCATGTCACGCAGCCGGTTGGTTGCAACCATGGACTCCTCCACCCCCTGGCTGACAATAAAAATGATGAACTCTTCACCACCGTAGCGGATGGGAATATCCGTGGTGCGACTATAGTCGATCAGCATGGCCGCCACAGTCTGTAACACCTGATCACCAGCCCCATGACCGTAGCTATCGTTAATGCGTTTGAAATGGTCGATATCAATCATCACAGCCGCAAATTCAGCCGAGCTGTCGCGATCATGCAGCGCACACTGGCGCCCCATCACATCGTGCATATAAAAGCGCGTGAACAGGCCGGTGAGCGCATCGCGAATCGAGCGTTGGTAGGCTTTTTCGCGCTCCAGGTCAATGGAGCGATAAATCACCTCACGCTCCAGCGCTACCTGCAATGGTTCCGCAAGCTGTTTGACGATCTGTTCAATCGCCTTGGTAAAGGGCACACTTTGACTGAGCTCTATGATGGCAAAGCCATCGATGCGCTGTTGCGAGGGACCAATCAAGGGAATCGCCAGGCGCGATCCGGACCCATCGGAGGCATATTTCTCACAAAAGATGTCACTGCACAGATGATGATCGGCAAAGGCGCTATCCTGCCGATGGGCCTCAATCCAGATGTCGCGCGACTGTCCGATGAAAGGGAGAAAATCATGCGACTGGGTTTCGATCCCACCTGAGAAGCGATTCTCACGCTTCAGCACCAGGATGGTTTGATCCGGTAAGGCGGCATAGTAATCAATGCGTTCCGCCGGCAGGCTGCGCTGCACCAGTTCCAATAATCGGGTGGCAATATCACGGAAATCCCGATACAGCAGCATGGTTTCGGCAATGGCGCGCAGCGTAGCATTGAGCCGCGACAGGCGGCGAATGTCGCTGTCGTCCTGACCGAGCAGATAGATGCCGCAATTAAGTTGCTTGAGCTGCTCAGTCATGAAGCTCACCAGCGGACGCGGGATGATGGATCCATGCTGCGGAGCAATAATCTCGATGGGATATTGCTCAAACTGCGCCATGGCATAGCCGAGAATGTCGTTGCTCGGCATGTAATGCTCATGAAAGGGCTTGAGCGCTTCGATATGCGACTCTTCTCTCGCCACCAGTTGTGGCGTCGTGGTAAAACCGCCAAACAGATCGCTGGAAAACATCACCCCAGTGTGCCGGTCGAAGCTGCAAAAAGCGCCAGGGAAGTGCGCATAGGGGGTGAAGACAAACTCCAGCGCGCGATCCTCCAGCTGCAAACGCCAGTTGTGTTGATCGATCAGCCAAAACGGCATCCGGAGTGCGTAATGGCGCAACAGGGCCTGGGCGCGCCAATGGGTCACAATCAGCGCATCCTCGCGCGCATTCAGCTCATCAATCAGCGGCAGCGAGGCGGCAATATCCGGATCCTGATGATGGCAGACGAAATAGCGAATCTGCGTAAAGGCAATCACCTGCTCAATCTTGGCCAGGGTGCCGGGAAAGGTCAGGCGCGAGCCGGGATCGAACAACACCGATTGGTCGCCCTGCTCCAGCAGATAGACATGGCACTGGAAGGGATCATCCACCAGCACATGACCCACCCACCAGATGCGGTCAGCAAGTTCAACCGGCCCGCTGCAATCGGCATCCAGCAGGTGCGTGAGATCAGAGGTCCACAGGGCTTTGCTCAACAGTTGGTCTCCACAGCGACCGCACCAGAGTGGCAAAGTGGCGGTCTGTCACCCCCGGACTATAGCACCAGTCACCGCCAGCGGAGGGGTTTTGCCCCACCGATGCACAACGGCGAATGTCATGGCCGCCAGTGATGGGCACGGGGCACACTGGTCACCATTACTCTGATCTTTA
The DNA here is from genome assembly GCF_016583795.1 of Rhabdochromatium marinum. GTDB lineage: Bacteria > Pseudomonadota > Gammaproteobacteria > Chromatiales > Chromatiaceae > Rhabdochromatium > Rhabdochromatium marinum. The sequence goes on from NZ_NRRS01000028.1 coordinate 40,903, forward strand.
GACGTTGTATTGCAGGAATCCCCACCATGAATGACTTCTCCAAAGGCCACGGCCGCGCCGTTCCCAGCCATCGACTCCAACGCCTGTGGCATCTTGGGCGCGCCACCACCGACCTGGCAGCCGGTCTGGGCGCGCGGGGACTCTTCGACCTAGCCCGCTCGCGTGGCGCCGACAGCCAACGCATTCGGCTCAGCCCGGCCGCCACTCAGCGCTTCACCGACCGCTTGGCGCGCATGCGCGGCGCGGTGATGAAAATGGGACAGATGATGTCCATGGATGGCGCCGATGTATTCACCCCCGAGGCAGCGGCCATCATGGCCAGTCTGCGCGAGCGCGCTGAACCCATGCCGCTCAGCCAGCTGGCCCAGGTGCTGGAGCGCGAATATGGCCCGCAGTGGAACCAAGCCTTTCGGCGCTTCGATTTCACTCCCATTGCAGCGGCCTCCATCGGGCAGGTGCACCGCGCCGAAACTCAGGATGGGCGTCAGCTGGCCCTTAAAATTCAATTTCCCGGCGTGCGCGAAAGCATCGACAGTGACATCGACAACCTGGGCATGCTGGGCCGCACCCTGGGGATGGTGCCCAAAGGCGCCGATCCACAGCCACTGCTGGATGAAGCGCGCCGGCAGTTGCATCAGGAAGCAGACTATGGCGCCGAGGCCGCAGCACTCACCACCTATCGCGAACTGATTGGCGCGGATCCGGCCTTTATCGTGCCAGCCGTGCATCCCGATCTCAGTACCAGCCGCATTCTGGCCATGGATTATCTCGAAGGCGTGTCCATTGATCGGCTCAGCGAACATCGGTTCAGCCGCCAGGAACGTGATCGCGTCGCCACCGCACTGACCGATCTGAGCCTGCGCGAGCTGTTTGAATTTCAACTGGCGCAGACCGACCCGAATTTCGGCAATTATTTTTATCAGCCGGAGTCCGGGCGCATTGTGTTACTGGATTTTGGTGCCACCGCCCGCATTGCTCCCTGGCTGGTCAGCGGCTTCCGCCGCCTTGCCAGCGCCGGCATGGCCGACGATATTCCCGCTATGCACCAGGCTATTCTTGATCTCGGCTATCTCAGCCCTAGCGCACCGCAAGCCAATGTCGAAGCCCTGACCGAACTCATGCGCCTGTCCGGTGAAATGCTGCGCACTCAAGGCCCCTATGATTTTGGTCATTCAGACCTGTTTGAGCGCATTTACCAGCGCGGGCGCGAACTCTATCTGGCCGGAGCCTTCAGTGAACTGCCGGATCCGAGCAGCTTATTCCTGCATCGCAAGTTTGTTGGTACCTTCATGCTGTGCCGCCGCCTGCGTGCGCGGATTGATTTTCGTGCCATGATGGGGCGATATCTGTAACGTTCAGGGCGCCGCTGAGCAAGGCGGCGCCGGGATGCTCGCTCAGGCCCCAGGCGGACTCCAGGGCAACATGCGCTCCAGTGCATGATCCTTGCGCACATACTGATGCCATAGGGCAGCGGCGATATGCAGCCCCACCAGGCTAACCAGATAAATCGCCATCGGTGTGCCATGGAAAATTTCCATCACATGGTGCAGCCAGGGCTGCTCACCAACCAGTGAGGGGACCGGCAGACCAAAGAAATTGGCTGGAATATCCTTGGAGGCGATACGCAGATAGCCAAACACGGGAATCACCAGGGTGGAGAGGTTCAGCAGCACATGCGCAGCCTTGGCAGCCAGCACCGACCACTGGGGTGCATCCAGCAACTCGGGTGGCGGAGTGAATTTAGCCCAGAAGATGCGCGCGAAGGTCAGCACAAAGACCAGAATCCCGAAGGACATGTGCAACCCCAGCCAAAACATGAAGGCATCCGAGCCTTCCGCCGCGCTGCTGCGCAGCACATTGGTTATCAACAAACCAAGCAACAACAGGGCAACCAACCAATGAAAGGCCTGGGCAACCAGGCCGTATTTCTGAAGGCCCGCAGGCGATGCGGTACTCATAGTGACAATCCTCAACAGTTCAGTAGAGACAATTGTGGACAGCGGCAACGAACCTGTCAGGATTCGCGCCGCGACCGCCACAGCGGCGGCCGTGTGAAAAGGCGTGCTATTGCTGCGCCGGCGGCGTCATCTGCTGATGCTGGCGCTGCATTTCCTCCATGCGCTTCTGCATTTCCTGCTGCATAGCATCAAAGAAAGCGGTGACCTCATCAGCATCCGCCAGGCCATCGCTGTTGGCATCCATGCGACCAAAGGACTCCACAGCCGGCTGCACGAACTCCTCCTCGCTGACGCTCTGGTCATCATCCGTATCGAGGTTTTTAATAAAGGTGTCGCCAGGATCAGGCATGCCGCGTTCGCGCATTTGTTTTAGCATTTCGGGCGGCACCTGCTTGGCAAAGGCGGCGCGCGCCTCATCGGTGCTAATGGAGCCGTTGCCATCGGCATCGGTTTCAGCAAAGCGGGCCGCTTGCGGCGCCTTGACTTCATCCAGGGACACCTGGCTGTCTTGGTTCTTGTCAAGCTCCTGCATGAAAGCCTCGGTTGGGGTGGCACGCGATGGCGCGGCCGGCTCTTCAGCAAGCGCATGGCCAGCGCCCAGGACGGTGGTCAGCAACAGAGGAAGCAGTGCAGGGGTTAAAGCGTGAATGCGCATCAAATATGGCTCCTGTTCTTTGCAATCGTTGAAAGCAGCAAGATGGTTCTAACTCGGGGCCAGGGGCCGCTCGGCTGCGCGCGCAATGGCCATCACCACGACAGGTTAATGCGCGCGGGCCTGTGTCGCAAACTTCTGCCGGATCGCATTGCTGGAGTGGCGCCGGGCTGCGTTAGAATTCACCTTTGTTTTGCCACCATCCGTCTCTCTGCATGAATCAGTCCACAGCCTCCAGTGTCCCACCCTCTCCAGTCCATCGCCTCCGCGAGATCCCTTACAACTACACCTCCTTCTCTGATCGCGAGATCGTTATCCGCTTTTTGGGCGAGTCGAACTGGCACTTGATTGAGGAACTGCGCGGCTCGCGACGCACCGGGCGTTCGGCGCAGATGTTGTTTGAGGTGCTCGGCGACATGTGGGTGGTAACCCGCAATCCCTATCTGCAAGACGATCTGCTGCACAACGCCAAGCGGCGGCGGCAGTTGATCGAAGGGCTGGAACAACGTCTGGACTTGTTCGAGCAGCGTCTGAACGACAACCAAAAAGCCGCCGCGCTGCTCACAGCCGGGCGCACGGCGGTGCGCCGCTTGGCCGAGGGTTTCGAGCAGGATCTGGTGCTGCGCCAGCGCATTGAGCAGCGCTTGGCCGGTATCACGCGCAAGGACAATCTCCAGTTCGGCGGGCTGGCGCGGGTCGCCCATGCCACGGACGCGACCGACTGGCGCGTGGAGCTGCCCTTCGTGGTCATCAGCCCGGATGCCGAGGCCGAGGTCGCGCCCATCGTCGCCGCCTGCATCGACTGCGAGCTGGCGCTGATCGCCCATGGCGGCAACACCGGCTATACCGGCTCGGGCGTGCCGCTGTCGGCGCGCACGGCGGTGATCGACACCGAAAAGCTCGATGCGCTGTCGCCGGTTGAGACCATCGCGCTGCCAGGCGTCGCCGAGCCGGTGCCTACGGTGTACTGCGGCGCCGGAGTGGTCACACGCCGGGTGGCGGAGCGGGCGGAATCCGAGAGCCTGGCATTCGCGGTCGATCCGACCTCCCAGGACGCCTCTTGCATCGGCGGCAATGTGGCCATGAATGCTGGCGGCAAGAAGGCCGTCATCTGGGGCACGGCGCTGGACAATCTCGCCTCCTGGCGCATGGTGACACCCGAGGCCCAGTGGCTAGAGGTCAAGCGCCTGGAGCATAACCTAGGCAAATTGCAGGATGCCGAGCGGGTGCGTTTTCGCATTCAGCGCTATGCCACCGATGGCCAGACGCCGCTGGGCGAGCCAGAGCTGATCGATGTGCCTGGTACCAGTTTCCGCAAGGCCGGCCTGGGCAAGGATGTCACCGACAAGGCACTGTGTAATTTGCCTGGGGTGCAGAAGGAAGGCTGCGACGGCATCATCACCTCGGCGCGCTTTATTCTGCATCGCATGCCGGCGCATAGCCTGACGCTGTGCCTGGAGTTCTTCGGTGCCGATCTCGACCGCGCGGTGCCGGCCATCGTCGAGATCAAGGACATGATCGATGCCCGCTCAGATGTCCTCATCCTGGGACTCGAGCATCTCGATGAGCGCTACATCCGCGCGGTGAACTACTCCACCAAGGCGGCGCGGCGCGAGCTGCCCAAAATGGTGCTGCTCGCCGATCTGATCGCCGATGACGCGGCGGCGCTGATGGCCGCAGCCGAACAGGTGCGCGACAGCGTGACAGCCCGCGATGGCGAGAGCTTTGTTGCCACCAGCCCCGAGGCGCGCCGGCGCTTCTGGCTCGACCGCGCCCGCACCGCCGCCATCTCGCGTCACACCAACGCCTTCAAGATCAACGAGGACGTGGTCATCCCGCTTGAACGCCTGGCTGATTACAGCCGCGCTATCGAGCGCATCAATATCGAACAGTCGATCGTCAACAAAGACCGCATCATGGCCGCCGTGTTGGACTATCTGTCCGGCCCCATGCCGCAGGCTGCCCCCCTGGATCACGAGGACTCGGCTGAGGGTCAGGCGATTCTCGCCGCCAAGTGTGCAGCGGCGCGGGAGGCGGTCGGCGAGGCGCGCAGTCGCTGGCAACGCATCCTGGCCGCCCTGGATGAGCCGGCTGCAGCGCACCCCGAGTTGCTGCGCGAGAAAGAACGCGGCCTGGTACGCCCCAGCCGCGATTCACACACCCCTCCGGACGACACCCTGCTCGCCATGCTACTGCGCCGCGATCTGCGCCAGAGCTACCGCAAGGAGGTCGCCAACCGGCTCAATGAGCTCTTTGCCGGCCAGGAACTCGCGCCGGTGCGCGAGCACCTCGCCGGTATTCACCGCAAGCTTCGCGATGCACGGCTGTTCGTCGCCCTGCATATGCACGCAGGCGACGGCAATGTGCACACTAACATCCCGGTGCATTCCTCTAACTACGAGATGCTGCACGAGGCTGACCGCATTGTTGATCGCATCATGGCGCTGGCGTCCGACCTCGGCGGAGTCATCTCCGGCGAGCACGGAATTGGGCTCACCAAGGTGCGCTACCTGGAGCCCGAGCGGCTGGCCGCCTTCGCCACCTACAAAGACCGCGTCGATCCCCACGGGCGCTTCAACCCTGGCAAGCTGCTCCCCGGCAGCGGGCTGGAGCTGGCCTATACCCCCTCGCTGCGCCTGGTCGAGCGCGAGGCCATCATTCTGGAGGAAACCGAGCTTGGCGCGCTCAACGATGACGTCAAGCACTGCCTGCGCTGCGGCAAATGCAAGCCTAAGTGCATGACCCATGTGCCGCGCGCCAACCTGTCCTATTCCCCGCGCAACAAGATTCTCGGCACCGGGCTAATTATTGAAGCGTTCTTGTACGAAGAGCAGACCCGCCGCGGGCTGTCCCAGCGGCATTTCGCCGAGATGAACGATATCGCCGATCATTGCACCATCTGCCACCACTGCCAGCCGCCCTGTCCGGTCAATATCGACTTCGGCGATGTCACCATGCGCCTGCGCCGCATGCTGGTCGAGCGCGGCAAAAAGCGCAGTCATCCAGGCGCCTGGGCCGCCATGCAGTTTCTCAACGCCCAGGACCCGCGCCTGGTGCGGCTACTGCGCCGCGTACTGGGACAAGGCGGTTTCGCCGGTCTGAACCTCGCCCACCGCGCTGCCGCGCGCTTGGGGCTGACCAAAGCGCCCACCACGGCACCGGGCGCCACCACCGGTCGGCCGCGCGCGCTCGAGCAGGCGCGCCATCTGGTCAGTCGCCCGATTCGAGTCGAGCTGCCCAAACAGGGCTATCGGGAGATCCTTCACCTGGAGGACAAAACCCGCATTCCCATCCTGCGTAACCCCCGGCAGGAAGAGGATGACGACCAGCGGGCGATTTTTTACTTCCCTGGCTGCGGCTCGGAGCGCCTGTTCTCAGATATCGGTCTGGCCACCCTCGCCATGCTCTACCATCAGGGCGAACGGGTCATCCTGCCGCCGGGTTATCTGTGCTGCGGCTATCCGCAGCGCGGCGCCGGGCTGGAACAACGCGGGCAACGCATCACCATGGAAAACCGGGTGCTCTTTCACCGCGTCGCCCACACGCTAAACTATCTCGACATCCACACCGTGCTGGTCTCCTGCGGCACCTGCATGGACCAGCTCATGCGTTATCAGTTTGAGCGCATCTTCCCCGGCTGCCGCCTGCTCGACATCCACGAGTATCTGATGGAACAGGGCGTGGCGCTCGCGCCCAAGCATGGCACCCAGTACCTCTACCACGACCCCTGTCACACCCCGATGAAGGCGTACCAGCCCATCTCGGTAGCCAGCCAACTGCTGGGCCAGCCGGTGACGCTCTCCGAGCGCTGCTGTGGCGAAGCCGGCACCCTGGGCACGGCACGACCGGACATCGCCAACCAAGTGCGCCTGCGCAAGGCCGAGGAACTGGCCGCCGGACTGAAGCGGCTGACGGGTGAAACCCGGGTGAGCGATGGTCAGGCCAAACTGCTGACCTCCTGCCCGGCCTGTCAACAAGGGTTGGCCAAGTTCAGTGACCAAACAGGGCTGAAAACTGATTACATTGTCGTCGAATTGGCGCGCCGCCAGCTTGGCGAGGGCTGGCAGCAAGGCTTTATCGAGCAGGTACGCGCCGGTGGGATTGAGCGCGTGTTGTTATGATCCAGGCCATGCCCTGATATCCAGGATGGTCATCAGGGATGGTCACCGCTAAACCACCGTCGCCTCTGCGGTCATCAGCAAATTCTGTATAGCATCGACGATTTGCACGAATGGCCAGTCTAAAATTCTGTCTAGCCAGCCTGCCTGTTCCAGATAATCATTTACATCCCAAGCGTATGTTGCCGCAGACGCTTGTCTGGAAAGGCTACAAGATACGCCTCCGCGCGGCGCACCAGCCACTGAAGCGCATTCTCTTTGACGCCTATCTGCCGTGCTCTGGCGATGAATCGATCCTAAAAACGATCCTTTTGACTGTATTTTCTGTTGCTTGGGGTTCCGGCATGTGCTAATTTCAACTTTACAGTCAGAGTGTGTGGAGTTTATCCAGTATAAATTGCATAGTATAGCTTAAGCTGGAGAGCTAGACAGAATCTACACTAAGCTGTAATAGGCAGATTCTGTCTAGAACACTTGACCGACATTCTGCCTAACTAACTGATCGCAATAGCATAGGAGTAGCAAATTATGCCTATTTACGCCATAAAGCATGGTTATCTGATATATATTTTGCATTCATAATTTTAGGTTGCGTTACAACACCACAAACGGTTGAAAGCGGCGACAATGTAAATGCCACTAAACCTAGATAAATTCTAGAAGAAGTAGAGCCAACTGATATAGATTTGGCAACATCTTATTTTATAGCTGACCAATACGATGATGCCATTGAATATTTTCTCAAGCATTTGGCTGACAACTCGGACGATATAAATGCTTTAGAGTTATTAGTTAAATCCTATTATTTGGGTGGACGAAGCGGCGAGGGCTTACAATACGCTGATAGACCATAGAACTTAAATATGATACAACTCAGAAATCTTTAAGCACCAATCTGAAAGGCAATTTACTATTTTCGTTAGAACGGTACCGTGATTCTATAAAAGAGTATAATTTGGCGATTAAGCTTAACCCATCAGATGTGTTTTTAAACAATAAAAAAATGGGCCTTGATCATGCCTTGGTCCATTGTTGCTAAGCCGCCACAGGCATCAGGTAGGGGCGCTTTGCCGGTCGAGGTCGTCGTCGAGCCGGCCAAGCCGGCCAAGGCATGCGTTCAAGCACTTGCTCAA
>NZ_NRRS01000029.1 GCF_016583795.1 Rhabdochromatium marinum
ACAGCTTCTGAGTATTATGCAATGTTGCCGCGTGTGAAGCGAATCACTTCGAGGAGCCCGGTGCGGTAGTTCCGCACGCCGGGATCTGTACGGGGGCGGCCGGGTAACTGGCCGTCCTACCGTGATGGGAACCTGTAGTTCGGCGCTGTCGAGCACTTGCTGGTAGCGCCGCTGCTGGTTGGTCAAGGTATCCAGGACCGTGGCATCTCCGCCTTGCATGTCGACTGTGCAGAGTTGTACCGATACTGAAGCACCAGCGGCGATGCGCTGTTTAAGCACGCGTTCATTGCAGATATTGTCAATGACTTCTACAGGGCGGTTGGTATCGGCTGGATTCAGGATCTGAACATTGATGGGATCGCCATAGGTTTGCGCAGCGATGGTGCCAGACAGGCTGAGCAGTGCCGACGCCAGCAGGCTTTTGGTCAAGTCATGGCTCAAACAGGCGGTTAAGCAAAATTTCAGGTCGCGCATTATTATCTCCGAACATTGCGGTTTGGTGATCGTGGAAGTTATGCGGTCAATGCCCACTGACCACGAGCCACCCGGTCAGACCCCGGGTATTGACTTAGACTGTGGCTGTTGCAATCCCTGAAAGTCTTCGCTCAGGATCATCAGGCGTTGTTCGAGGTGGTGGCGCTGGGTTTCGGACAGGCTGGCATCGAGCTTGACGATCAGCTGTATCAGGCCGGTGCGCAGTTGCGTGCGCGCCTGCACCAGATCCACTGGCAAGCCCTGGAGATCCGCCAGCCAGTGGGTTAAAAAGCTCCGCAATTGTTCACTGTCGGCTCCGCGTCTGAGCAGCACGATCAGTGCTTGGCGTTGCTGATCGCGGTAGGTATACCAACTGGTGGCGGTGTCCGGCAAGGTGGCAATCTGCGTGCGCACCAGCTCACGCTGGGCGGGGGACAGTTTTCCGGTGGTCCATTCAATATTGTCGATATAGCGTTCGATGCGCTTGCGCTGGCGTTTGGCGAGACTGGCCGGGGTGTCATCGGTCACGTCTTCAAGCGCCTGGTCGTGGAATTTTTTCTCCAGTGCGTCAATTTGCGCGTCACTCAGAGTTGCCAGCAGCGGGGCGGTGGTGGCGGCAAACAGGCGCGCATGGCGCTGATATAGCGGCTCGATTTGATCCATCCAGGCGGAGACCTTGTCCGCTGTGAGTCCGACCTTGACATCGCCGGCCGCCTGGGTCAGCAGGGCGCTGAGTGCCGGGAGTTCGTCTTGGCGGTGCTGATCAAGCGCGCTGGCCAGTACCGGTCGCCAGATGGCGACCTGGCGATCATCCAGGCCGAGGTAGCGATCGGCGTAGAGTTCGATGGTAAATTCTGCCGTGTTGTAGGCGATTTGTACCCGCGAGCAACCGCTGAGGGTCAGGATCGCCAGCGCCGCCAACAGTATCAGCCCCAGCCATCGCCGGATGTTGAGTGGCTGAAGTGATGGCCGCTGTTGCCACAGGTGTGGCAAAGACGCCTTGAGGTGGCAAGGCTGCGGGCGGCTCGGATTGGGATGGCGCAGGGGAGGCTTCGGCACGGGGAGATCCTGTCGGGTGATGAAAGTTCAGGGGATTGGATTGACGCTCATCAAGACCAGTTGGTCTAATCGCAAGGCTTGATATAGGCTCTGGTTTGATAGGCTCAATCCGAGCCAGGCTGAAACTTGTTTAGGATGGATGCTCGTATGTTACTACAACCCGTGATCTTGTCTGGTGGCTCAGGTTCAAGACTATGGCCATTATCGCGCGAGGCCTACCCCAAGCAGTTTCTGCCACTGACAAGCGAACACAGCATGCTGCAAGAAACCGTGCGACGAGTCGATGAGTTGGCCGCCGAGCATCCACAACTTGGCATTGAGTCGCGCGCGCCCATCGTGGTGTGCAATCAGGCGCATCGTTTTCTGGTCGCTGAGCAATTCCGGCTGATGAACCGGGCGCTGGCGGCCATTGTGCTGGAGCCGGTGGGCAGAAATACCGCCCCGGCGCTGACCCTGGCTGCGCTGGTGGCCACGGCCGAGGGTGCCGATCCGGTGCTGCTGGTGATGCCGGCCGATCATGTAATTACCAATAATCCGGGATTTCGCGCCGCTGTGGCGGATGGTTTACAACTGGCGGCCGAGGGTGCGGTCGTCACCTTCGGGATCGTGCCGAGCAAGCCAGAAACCGGCTATGGCTATCTGCGCCAGGGGGAAGTCGTGCAATCCTTGCCCGCTGCGCCCTTGAATGGTCCAGCGTTCCGGCTGGAGGCCTTTGTCGAAAAACCCGATACCGAGCAGGCGCAGACCTATCTGGCCTCGGGCGAGTATCTGTGGAACAGTGGCATTTTTATGCTCAAGGCCTCGCTGTGGCTGGAGTTGATCGAACGCTTTCGCGCCGACATGGCGGCAGCGGTGCGGGCAGCCTTGCCGGAGTACAGCGGCACGGAGGAATTTATTCATCTCTCCGCCAAGGCGTTCGAGGCTTGTCCCAGCGACTCCATCGACTATGCGGTGATGGAGCCTCTAAGCGCGAGCCGGGAGCCGGAGGATCCGAAGCTCTTGCTGGTACCGCTGGATGTTGGCTGGTCAGATGTCGGTGCCTGGTCGGCGCTGTGGGAGGTGCGCGATCAGGACGAATTGGGCAATGTGTGCGAAGGCGATGCCTTTGCGCATGATTCGCACAATAATTTGTTGATTGCCCAGCATCGCATGCTGGCGGCGGTGGGAGTGGAAGACCTGATTGTGGTTGAGACTGCCGATGCGGTGCTGGTGGCCCATAAGGATCACGCCCAGGATGTCAAGGCGGTGCCGCAGTTTCTGAGCACTGCCAAGCGCAATGAACATCGTGATCATCAGCGCGTGCATCGCCCCTGGGGGTCTTACAGCGGGATTGACCGCGGGCCACGCTACCAGGTGAAGCGCCTGAGCGTGAAGCCGGGCCATGCACTGTCGTTGCAGATGCACCACCACCGCGCCGAGCACTGGATTGTAGTCTCAGGCACGGCGCGGGTGACCTGCGAGGATCAGGTGCAGTTGTTAACGGAAAATCAGTCCACCTATATTCCGGTGGGTGCCCGCCATCGGCTGGAAAATCCGGGCACCATTCCGCTGGAGATTATCGAGGTACAGTCCGGCAGTTATCTGGGTGAGGATGATATTGTGCGCTTTGAGGATGTGTATCAGCGGGTTGAGGAGACGGATAAACCCTGAGCGCTGGTGGTCGCTTTGAGTGCCGGCAGTGTCTTTAGGGATTGCTGGATGGCGGGGGTTGCTCCGGTTGCCAGGCGGTCTGCGGCTCGTACTGTTCCAGGCGTCCGCGCAGCAGGGCGAGACGTTGTTGCGCCTCGGTGGCCGGCGCGCCATGATCCTGCTGCTGTCTGAGCAGGCTTTCGCTTTGCTCCACCAGTCGTTCCAGTTGTTTGGCATCGAAGATTTCCACCGCTGCCGCCACCTGCTCGGCTGGAGAGGATAACAACGTGGGGATTAGTTCGTGCACGGTAATTGGGCTGTCCGGATCGAGCAGGTCAGCGACCAGCGGGTGTTCGAGCAGGCGAAAGTGCAGGGCGCGCGCCCGTGCTTCGTCGCTCAACGCTTGGCGCGCGACTGGATCTTGGTCGCTGTGGCGGTGCATGACCTGCATAATGACCTCAATCAGCCTGGCCAGAGCCGCCTTGGACTGGCTTTGATCGTCGGGCAGGCGGCAGGCTTGCTCATAGTGACGTTCCAGGTCCTCCTGAAGCTCCTGTATCTGCTCGCTGCCAGCATTGGCGGGCAGATCCCTGGCACGCTGGATCAGTGCGCGAAAGCTGGTGCGGAAAGCGGCGAGTTCGGCTTGATCGGCACGCTGCGCGGCCAAGAGTTCCTCCGGCTCGGCCTGCCAGGGCGGCCAGGCAAACAGCGGGTTGTTATGCCGGCGCTTGAGTTGGCGTTCGCGCCGACCTGGACGCTCAGTAAAGGGCAAGTCCATCCTGTGTCACTCTGGGATGCCGGCGCATCCCCTCCTTATTAGATTTATTGTTTGGGACCATTCTCATGGAAAGAACCTATCGCTTGGTCATCTCCTGCCCCGATCAAGTAGGCATTGTGGCGGCTGTCAGTGATTTTATCGCCCGGTTGGGGGGGTGGATTACCGAGGCGCACCATTATACCGATCCGAGCAGTCAGTGGTTTTTCATGCGCTATGTCATGCGCGCCGACTCTATTCCGTTTGAGCTTGATGAGTTTCGTGCTCGCTTTGCACCGACGGCGCAAACCTTTCGCATGCACTGGTTTGTCAACGACAGTGGCATCCGCCCGCGTGTCGTGCTGCTGGCTAGCAAGCAGGCGCATTGCCTGTCCGATCTGCTGTATCGCTGGCGCAGTCATGAACTGGACTGTGAGATTCCGGCGGTGTTGTCCAACCACGACGATCTGCGCAGCTACGTCGAGTGGCATGGCATCGCCTATCATCATCTGCCAGTGGATCGCTCCGATAAGGCGCGGCACTTTGCGGCGGTGCAGGAGTGCATTCGGGAGGCGCAGGCCGATGTGATTGTGCTTGCACGCTATATGCAGATTCTGCCACCGGCGCTCTGCGCCCAGTATCCGGCACGCATTATTAACATCCACCACAGCTTTTTGCCGTCCTTTGTCGGAGCCAAGCCCTATCATCAGGCCTCGGAGCGCGGGGTTAAGCTGATCGGCGCCACCTGTCACTATGTCACCAGTGAACTCGATGCCGGCCCCATCATCGAGCAGGATGTGATGCGGGTCAATCATCACAACACGGTCGAGGACATGGTGCGACTGGGGCGGGATGTCGAAAAAATGGTCCTCGCGCGCGGGCTGCGTTACCACTTGGAAGATCGCGTGCTGGTGCACAAGAACAAGACCATCGTCTTTAACTGAGCATCCCGCCGCCGGGAGGAAAACCACCGCCCGGTGGGAAGCCCCCGCCGCCGGGCGGAAAGCCCCCCGGGATGCGCCCCTGCATCTGGCGCATCAGCTTGGCCATGCCACCGCCTTTCATCTTTTTCATCATCTTCTGCATCTGGGTAAACTGTTTGAGCAGCTTGTTGACATCTTGCACCTGAGTGCCTGAGCCCATGGCAATGCGCCGGCGGCGTGATCCCTTGATGATGTTCGGAAAGGCGCGTTCCTTCGGGGTCATGGAATCGACAATGGCGATAAATTTGCTCAGGTCATTGTTGGAATTGACTTGCTGGCGCACCTTGTCCGGCAGCTGTCCCATGCCTGGCAGCTTGTCCATCAGCTCACCCATGCCGCCGAGCTTGTTCATCTGCTGGAGCTGGTCGCGGAAGTCAGCCAGGTCGAATCCTCCGCCTTTGTGGAGTTTTTTCGCCAGCTTCTCGGCCTTCTCCTGATCGACCTTTTGCTGCATGTCCTCGACCAGGGAGACGACATCGCCCATGCCGAGAATGCGCGAGGCGACGCGATCCGGATGGAAGGGTTCAAGCGCGGCGGTCTTCTCGCCAATGCCGAGAAACTTAATTGGCTTGCCGGTGATCTGGCGAATCGACAGTGCCGCACCGCCGCGCGCATCGCCATCGGCCTTGGTCAGGATGACCCCGGTCAGGGGCAAGGCGTCATCAAAGGCTTTGGCGGTGTTGGCGGCATCCTGGCCGGTCATGCTATCGACCACGAACAGCGTCTCGATGGGGTGCAAGGCGGCATGCAGGGCGCGGATTTCCTCCATCATGGCTTCATCAATGCCGAGCCGCCCGGCCGTGTCGATGATCAGCACATCCTGGAATTGTTTGCGCGCCGCCTCGGTGGCCTGTCGGGCGATGTCCAGGGGTTGATCGGTGCTGGCGCTGGGGAAAAAGGTAGCGTTCACCTCTCCAGCCAGGGTGCGCAACTGATCAATGGCTGCCGGGCGATACACGTCGCAACTGGCCAGCATGACGCGCTTTTTGTGCCGCTCCTGCAGAAAGCGCGCCAGCTTGGCGCTGCTGGTGGTCTTGCCCGAGCCTTGCAAACCGGCCATCAGGATGATGGCCGGAGGCTGGGTGTTGAGCTCCAGTTCCTCGTTGGCCTCACCCATCAGACTGACTAGTTGATCATTGACGAGCTTGATCAACACCTGTCCGGGTGTCAGACTCTTAGTGACTTCGGCCCCGAGCGCCTGCTCGCGCACCTGTTCCACGAAGCTGCGTACCACAGGCAGGGCCACGTCGGCCTCGAGTAGCGCCTTGCGCACTTCACGCAGGCTTTCCTTGATATTATCTTCTGTCAGCCGCGCTTGACCGCGCAGGCTCTTGACGACTTCGCCAAAACGTTCCTGAAGGGTGTCGAACATCAGCACATACGCCGCGATGAGCGCGGCAAACCTCCATTAATAACAGTTAAAGACAACTTGCCGGCGGAAAACCCCGCGCCATAAAATCCGATGCTTTGGGCATCAGGCGCCCGATGCGTTCCCTGCCCGCAGGCTTTGTGAGATGATGAGAACATGAAGCAGCCCGTCCTAGCCCTAGCCAGCATCGGCCTCTATTTGGCGGCCTCCGCCCTGATTGCGTACCGCCTGTTCATGCGCGACCGTGAGGCCTTGCCGCCACGCGCGCTCGCCTTGGGTACCGCCTTTGCGGGATTGATTCTGCATACCTGGCTACTCTACCAAACCATCTTCAGCTCCGCCGGGCTGAATCTCGCGTTCTTCAATGCCATGTCACTGGCCTCCTGGACGGTGATCGGCTCCTTGCTGGTGCCAAGCATCAACAAACCGGTCGAGAATTTGGGCATCGTGCTGCTACCAATCGCAGCACTGACCATCCTGCTGGATGCGATTTACCCGCATATCGGCTTCATGGGTGACAACGCCAGCTGGATTCTCAAGCTCCATGTGCTGCTGTCCATGCTCGCCTACAGCCTGCTAACCCTGGCCAGCGTGCAGGCGATTTTGCTCGCGGTGCAAGATTACTACCTGCGCAAGCGCCAGCCCGGCGGCTTCATCCGCTCCCTGCCGCCATTGATGACCATGGAAGCCCTGCTGTTTGAAATGATCAGCGTCGGCTTTGTGCTCCTCACCCTGGCATTGGTCAGCGGCTTTGCCTTCCTCGATAACATGTTCGCCCAGCATCTGGTGCATAAAACCGTGCTATCGGTCTTTGCCTGGATGGTCTTCGGCGGCCTGCTGCTGGGACGCAAACTCTGGGGTTGGCGCGGCCGCAAAGCCATCACCTGGACCCTGAGCGGCTTCATCCTCCTGCTGTTCGCCTACTTCGGCAGCAAAATGGTGCTTGAACTCATCCTGCACATCCCGATTTAGCCCGTGCCGGGATAGGGGAGAAGCGAGGCGCAAGCATGCAATGCAAGAAGCGGAAACTTTCCTTGCGTTCTTGGGTATAATGGCGCGCTTAACAACGCCGATGTAGCTCAGGTGGTAGAGCAACTGATTCGTAATCAGTAGGTCAGCGGTTCAAATCCGCTCATCGGCTCCAAATAAAATAAGGGCTTATCGGAAACGGTAAGCCCTTTTCTTCGTCCGTAGTGCACTCATGGCGCACCCGGCAACTGCCCGATTGACCAATGCTCGCCGGTGGGCGAAGGAGACCGAAACCGGCATCAAGCGTGGTCGTCACTTCAAAAAGCCGACCGAGCCGCGCGGTCGCATGTGCTTTCTCTCGGATCAAGATTGCGAAGCTTTGCTGAAAGCCTGCCGCGAGGCGTCCAACCCCTGGCTGTACACTGCTGTTGTGGTGGCACTCTCGATTTGGGGTGCGCAAAGCCGAGTTGATGGGCTTGACCTGGAAAGATGTCGGTCTGCAAGCGTAACCGATTAATTATATCCGCTCATGGAGATCCTGCTCTTGGACGTATGCGCCATGATCAGCTGTGCCGAAAGTTGGGAGGCGATGGAGGAATTTAGCCGGGAAAAGCTTAGTTTGTCCAAGCACTTTGCTTGCATTCGCGATTCGCGACCTACGGATTTTGGCAGGCTGCCTATGCGAGTCAGGCTGATGTCAGCTCGTAGTCAACGCAGGGGTCGATAGCCGTAATTAGCAGGTGGGCCAGCTGCTTGAGTCTGGCGCGGTCACTGGTGTTGTCAGGCGGTAGCTCGCTCAATGCCTGATTTAATACTCCCTGCGGATGAAAGTTCCATTCGGTCGGTGCCAGCACCTGATGGCTCTCGACCCGGTGATCGTGTAACACCAGCCGATGAATCAGTAAACCGCGTGCGGCCTGAACGGCGGTGAGGCTGCTGTGCGGGCCAGTGTGTTTTGTCCTTATGATGGATGTTGGCTGAGGAGGCTCAGTTCCCGGCTTGACTTTGTGCCTGGCTTCCAATTCCAGCTCCGATGCCAATCCAGCCAGGGTTTGCGCCAGCTCAAGCAAGAGTGCGGCAAAGCGGGTGAGCAGACCCCGGCCATAGGTGTGGCTTAGGTCGGTAATCAGGGGGGCTGTCGCCACGCGTGCCACAGGGGTGGTTTCCAGGCAACAGCCATTAAGGCTTGGAGCGGCGATGAAGGCCTCTGCGTTGGCACTGCTTAGATGGTGTTCGATGGCGCTTAGGTCAGGCTGGGTGAGTAGACTTGTTCTGGCCTGGCCGAGCGCTTCCAAGCCTTGCTCGTGCAGCTGGCGCGCGAGCGCGGCAGCCGGTGTTGGTGTGCTCTCCGCCCAGTGTCGCCACTGAGCAAGGCTGTTGCAGGCCGTTAGCCAGTCGGTGGCGGACATGCCCAGGGTCGCCTGTTCGCTCAACGTGATCAGCTTGCGCAAGGTATTCCCGGTCTCGGTCTCGACCCCGGCATTAGTATTCGTCGTGCTTGGGTTCGTCAGATGCGCGCCGGGAATGAACAGCTCGCTCGCCGCGCCCAGTTTGAGCTGAGTTCGCAACGCATGCCAGCTGGCCATGATCTTGGCCATGCGTGCATCCTCGCGCGGCAGGTCGAGTAGGGGAGGCCAGTCGAGCAGCAAGCGCCACAGATGTTCTTTGATCAGCTCCGCCTGCAAGCATTGATGGCGGGCGCGCTGAGTCGAGGTCGGGGGCGTCAGATTCAAAATGGATTCGGCCGCTGAGACAAAGGCCTGGGACTGAGCGGTGGAACACACGCTATAGAGCAGCGGAATTTGCCGTGCCACCTCAGTCAGCGGTTTTCCGGCGAACACTCGCGAGGCCGTCAGCGCACGTGAGGAGCGGGTCGCAACCTGCCACTGGGCACCGTCCCAGGTCAGCCCAATGTTGATGTGTCCAGCCAGATCGTTCATGCGGCCAGCCTAATGCTTATCATCCACCAGATTCAGGCGCGGATAACCCGCACCGCCCGATCGTTTGGGGTCCGCGCTTCGGCCACCTGAGTGCGCGTTTCAATTGGCGGCTGCCCGCTGCGACGGTCGAAGATCACCAGCCAGCCGCTGTTAAGCTCCAAACCGGCCAGATAGCCATCGAGCTGCATCAGCCCTTGCGCGAGCGGATCCGGGCGCCCATCGCGCCAGACTTTCAGCTCAATGCCCAGCGTCACGGCACCATAGCGCAGGCACAGATCCATTCGCCTGGAGCCAATGGCATATTCACGCTCCAGGGTACCGCCGCCGTTGACTACCCGATGCAGAAAAGCCATCAATACCAGATGTGGAGCGATTTCAGCGTAGGGCGCACTCCTGAGCAGTGGCTCGCCGTGCTGACGCCAAAAAGCAAGAAAAGCTTTCAGCAGTCGCTCGGGGTTAAGTTGGCCTTGGTCATCCAGCCAGCTCGGGGTGATGCGCGGCAACGAGGCCTGAGGCACCAAAGCCAGGGTGCGTGGCAGCACTTCGCGATAGATGGGATTGGCAATTTCGATCCCACCACCATCGGGTTGCCGCAACAGCCCGAGATCGATCAAATACTCAAGGTCGTGGAGCGGGAGCTGCTCCAGGGCCTCACCGGCCAGCATGGGTTCAATAATGTGCCGCACGCGCGCCCCGCTCAGTTTGTCAGCCAATTGATCGAGGTGGGTAACACGGTGTTGGATCAAATGCTCCTTGGCCTGCTCGATGAGCTTGATATCAATCGGGCGGCTGCGGTCGCGGCCCTCGGGTCGGCGAAAACACGTCTCATAGGCCAGGGCATTGACTAGCCAGGGCTGGCCTTGAGTGAGCGTCCAAACGTGCTCCAACGCCTCGGGAGTGAAGACCTGACCGGTTTCCTCAGTGTGTTCTTGCAGCAGGGCATGAGTTTCCGCTGCGGTAAAATCTCCCAAGCGCAGCGATTCGGCCTTGATGTTAAAGGCACTGTCGCCGGTGATGGGTGCGACTTCGGAGCGGGCGTGGATGCGATAGTCACGCTTGGCATAAACGGCCCGATAGCGCCCGTCGCGATTGAGATATTCCATCAGTGTCAGCAGGCAGGACGTCTTGCCGGTCTGGCGCGGAGCATGGAGCAGAAAGTATTTCTCCTGCTCAATCAGCCTGAGGATGTCTTCCAAGGCCCAGCGCTGCAGCGGGGGCAGGCAATAGTGTTTGTCGAGCTGGATCGGGCCTTCGGTGTTGAAAAAGCGCATGTTGTAGAGCACGACATGTCAGCTAAACCGCATAGTCATGGCTAAAGTCACGACCACAATCGCAGCGGCTGTTGCCGGCTTGCAGAAAGGCCCAGCAACGTTTGCACAGGGGTTGCGTGGCCACTGCGGGTGAGTCCAGTGCGGGGGGAGCGGCAGCGGTGTCTTGCGCAGGTAAGCGCTTGAGATCCAGGGGAGGGAGCTGGAGGCTGTATTCGCTGGCGAGTGCATTCAGGTCGATGCCGAGGCGCTGTGCGTAGTCGATGATGGCAGCGGCTTCCTTCTGGTCGCATTCACTATCACTGAAGGCGATGGCCAGGCCGCCGATGATGACCAGCTTGGCTTCGTCGCTGCCGGATTCGGTGCCGTGCAGGGCACGGAGGATTTTCTCTTCGTCGCCGAGAAAGGCGGCAATGGCATAGTCCTGGATTTTTTCGATCAGTTCGGCAGAGGTGTAGGCGTTGAAGACTTCGTTAGCATGGTTTTCGATTAGAAAACGCTTGAGTCCGGCGATTTCCTCAGGCATGAACCGCCCATTGCGGGAAGCGACATCGCCGGCCACCGCACAGAAGGTTTCGATGAACTGATTATATTTTCCACGCTTAATGCGTGATCCCAGTCCTCTGAATGCCTTGCCGGCACCGCTGACGAAATCCATGCCGGCATTGATAAAGCCCTCGCCTCGTTGTTGCCATTGATTGGCCATGCTGCCTGCTCCTGTTTGCTGTTAAGGATCAGTGGTGCGGAATCTGTGCTTGGGTTTGTTGATCAATCGAGTGGCCAATGCCGGCGTCCCTCGCCCCTTCGGCTTCTCGCCGGAAAGAGGTGAGGGATGCCTGGCTTTTCTTGTGCGCTGAGTGCAGCGCAATGCGCGCTCAGTTGTCCTGGATCGGGTTACCGAACCATTTGTTGCGCGCCAACTTACGGGCCATATCGACGGGAATGATCAGGATCGCCAATGCCAGCACGATGATCCATTCCGTCAGCGACAGTCCGACGGTGCGCAGAATTTCGCCGCCGAAGGTGATGAAAAAGACCTGAATCAGCATGATGCTGGGAATGATGATGCTGAACAGCCGGTTATCGAGCAAATGCTCGAACAGATCCAGTCCCTGGGTGCGGGCATTAAAGGTGTTGAATACCTGCACAAAGACGAAGAAGGCGAAAAAGGCGGTGAGGAACTTGGCCTCGGCCGCAGCGCTGCCGATCTCGTGCCCGCCGGAGAACCAACCCTGGGTGGTGGGACTGGTCAGGAACAGGATGCTCAGCGCGGCGATAATGCCACCGTTGATGAGGATTGACGACCACATGTCGTTATTGATCAGCGGTTCGTCCCGTTTGCTCGGCGGTTCGTTCATGTAACGCTGCAAGGCAGATTCGCCGGCGAAGGCCAGACCGGCCAGAGTGTCCATGATGATGTTCAGCCACAGCAGCTGGGTCATGGTAAGCGGCAGATCGAAGCCGAAGAACTGCCCAAGGAAGACCACCAGAATGGCGGAGACATTCACGGTGAGCTGGAACACCAGGAACTTGCGAATCGACTTAAACAGGGTGCGCCCGTAGAGCACCGCCTTGGTCAGGGACGAGAAGTTGTCGTCGAGAATCACGATGTCGCCCGACTCCTTGGTCATCTCGGTGCCGCTGCCCATGGCAAAGCCGACATCGGCATTTTTGACAGCCGGAGCATCGTTGACGCCATCGCCAGTCATGCCAATGACCAGACCTTCCTCCTTGGCCAGCTTGACCAAGCGGCTCTTGTCGGTCGGGAAGGCGCGGGCGACCACATAGAGATGCGGCAGAATCTTCTTCACCTCAGCATCGGACATGGTGCTTAGCTCGGTGGAGGTCATAACAATGGCCTCGGGATCGTCTTCGAGCAGGCCGACATCCTTGGCGATGGCCTGCGCGGTATCCTTGGCGTCGCCGGTGATCATAACCACATGGATGCCGGCATCCTTGGCGGTTTTGACTGAGGCATAGGAGGTTGGACGCAGCTCATCACGCATGCCGAATACACCCACCAGGGCCAATGCGGTGGGCAGCTCGGTGGAGCCATCAATAGGCGTGTCGGTGACCGCTACTGCCAGCAGGCGCATGGCACGCCCGGACAGCTCGGCCATGGCGGCATCCAGAGCGCTTTGATCAGTCAGTGCCTGCTTGTTGCCCGCGCCATCGAGCCAGTGCGTGCACTGCTTCAGAATGACCTCGGGGGCACCCTTGACCAGGGTCAGGTTGCGCTCGCCCTGGACTTGCGCGGCGGAGAACTTGCGGGTGCTATTAAAAGGGATCAGGTCAACGGTCTCGACCTCGCCGCCGCCGGCCAGATAGGGGGTGACAAAGCGCAGCAAGGCCTGTTCGGTGCGGTCAGCGCCGACCAGCTTGGGATCCTGCGGATTGCTGGCGTCGATGACTGCACTGGTGTTGTTGCGCAGGGCAAAGCCGGCGGTATCACGCAATGCTTGCGGGATGACGTCCAGTTGCTCGAAGCGCTCCCCGCTGCCATTGAGAAAGGCACCGACCTGGAGCTTGCCCTGGGTGAGGGTGCCGGTTTTGTCGGTAAACAGCATGTTCAGGCTGCCGGCGGTTTCGATGCCCAGCAGCTTGCGCACCAACACCTTTTCGCTGAGCAATTGTTTCATGTTAATCGCCAGCACCATGGCGATCATCATCGGCAGGCCCTCCGGCACTGCGACCACGATAACAATGATGGCCAGGATCAAGGCCGTGACGACATCACTGAAGATCGCGCCGGCTGCCTGACTGCTCCAGTAAGCCTCCAGTCCACCCCCCTGCAGGAAGATGGTATTGAACATGAAGGCAACGAAAATAAAGCTCGCGCCCACATAACCAAAGGTGGAAATATGCCCACCCAGTACGCTGAGCTTATGCTGCAAGGGCGAGAGCCGATCCTCGGCACTGAGCAGCTCTTTCATGGTTTGCCCATAACGGGTCTTGTCGCCCACGGCGGTGGCGCGCATCACGCATTCGCCATCGACCAGCAGGCCGGCACGGGCCAGTTGATGCTCCTCGGTGGCAGCATCGGCGGTGGCTGAGTCGGGCAGGGCGGTCTTTTTCACGGGTTCCGACTCGCCGGTCAGGGCGGCCTCGTCGACCTCGGCGTGCCCGCCAATCAGCAGGCCGTCGGTGGGGACGGTATCGCCGGGCTGGAGCAGGATATGGTCGCCTACCACCAGCTCGTTGATGGAAATCTCGGTCAGGTGGCCGTTGCGGAAGGTCTTCACCTTGATCAGCGAGGCCTCTTCGAGCAGGCGTTGAAAGGATTGCTCGTTGCTGTATTCCGACCAGGTGGCGACGAAGGTGGCGATGACCACCGCAAAAGCGATGCCGACGCTTTCGTACCATTCGGCATAACCGAAAATCGTCAGCACGACGGTGACCAGCAGCGCGACGATCAAAATGATAATGATCGGATCCTTGAGATTTCCGAGCAGTTTGTCCCAGAAGGTTTCCGACTCCTGGCTGGCGACAGCGTTTGAGCCGTGGTCGCGGCGCGCTTGCTCGACCTCGGCATCCGCGAGTCCGGAATAATTGAACTTCATGATCTAAAAATCCTCTGCAATGTCCCTGGAGCCAGCGGTCATGGACGCTGTGGCGGGTGGCTCCAGGGCGCGGTGATGGGTTGAAGGTGCCAGGTCATCATAAGTGTCAGATCATCATAGGTGCCAGCCGGGCGATGCCTGGCTTACAATTCTGTAACGCGACTGCCAACAGTGGCTGACATTACAATCTTGACATGCCATCCTAGCCGGTAATGTTGTGACCTGACGATCAAGACCCAACCTAGGGTGGGCTGGGCTGGATGAATTTTCAGGTCCCAATCCACTTTCGATCCACTGTAAGTATAAGTAGAGGAGTACACTATGGCCATTAGTCTACAAAAAGGCGGCAATGTCAGTCTGACCAAAACCGATCCCAGCTTAACCCACGCAGTCGTTGGGCTGGGCTGGGATGCTCGCTCGACCGACGGGGCGGACTTCGATTTGGATGCCAGTGTGTTTCTGGTGGGTGAGTCCGGCAAGGTGCTGTCTGATGGTCACTTTGTGTTCTATAACCAGAACACCTCTCCGGATGGCGCTGTAGTCCACTCAGGTGACAATCGCACCGGTGCCGGCGAGGGCGATGATGAGACGGTTTCCATCGAGCTGCCCAAGGTAAGCGCGGATGTCACGCGCATCGTTTTCGCGGTCACCATCCATGAGGCTGAAAGCCGCAACCAGAATTTTGGCATGGTGCGTAATGCCTTCATGCGGGTGCTCAACAAGGACAGTAACAACGAAATTGCCCGCTATGACCTGTCGGAGGACTACTCGATCGAGACGGCGATGATCTTCGGCGAGGTTTATCGCAATGGCGATGAGTGGAAGTTCAAAGCGGTCGGACAGGGCTTTGCCGGTGGGCTGGCGGCACTGGCGAAGGATCACGGCGTCAATCTCGGCTGATGCGCCGGGGTGAAGTCAACATTCGGGAGATTGTCTGATGCCTACCTTCACCATCACCGGAGACATCGACCCCTTCCTGCATGTCAGTCTCAGCAAGGGCGAGAAGATTTTCTGCGAGTCTGATGCTATGGTCATGATGGAAGAGCCGCTTCAAGTGAAGGGGCAGCTGCGCGGCGGCATCGGGCGGGCGCTGATGCGCCGCATGGCCAATGATGAGTCGCTGTTTCAGCAGGAAATCGAGGCAGTGACCGGCGACGGTGACTGCCTGCTCTCTCCTGCGCTGCCAGGCTCGATTGAGCTGCTGGATGTAGCGCCGGGGGCGGATTTCGTACTGTCGGATGGCAGCTTTCTGGCCGCCGAGTCAGGCGTGGAGGTGAATCCGCGTTTGAACACCCTCGGCGGTGGTTTGTTTGGCGGCACCGGCGGTTTTGTCATCATGGAAGCACGCGGGCACGGTAAGCTGGCGGTGTCTGGCTTTGGCTCGATCTTCACCCTTGAAGTGACCCCGGACCGCGAGACAGTGGTCGATAACAATCATGTCGTGGCCTGGTCCTCGGCCTTGTCATTCGAGGTCGGAACGCCAAGAACCGGTGGCGGCTTTTTTGGCAACATCGTCAATTCGGTCACCTCCGGTGAAGGGCTGGTGATTCGCTTCCGGGGCCAGGGACAGGTGGTGATTTGCTCGCGCAATCACGCTGTGTTTCAGGCTGGACAACAAGGCTGATCACCGCAATACCCCCCCGATGTGACAACCGTGATAAGCGTGATAAGCCACGATAGTGACTAGCAATCAGGCACGCTCAGCGTGCAACAGGAGAAAGTAATGGGCGTCAATTTGCAGAAAGGACAGAAGATCTCGCTGGACAAGGAATCCGGTGGCGGGCTCAGCCGGATCGTCATGGGGCTGGGTTGGGATGCGGCGGAGGGAAAAAAATCCGGCATGCTGGGAGGGCTCTTTGGCGGCGGCGGGGGTGGCGATATCGATCTTGATGCCTCCTGCCTGCTGTTCGACGAGCAGGGCAATCCAGTGGATGCGGTCTGGTTCCGGCAACTGCGCAGCAAGGACGGGAGCATCCAGCACACCGGCGACAATCTCACCGGCGAAGGCGAGGGCGACGATGAGCAGATCAAGGTGGATCTCACAGCGGTGCCGGCCACGGTTAAAAGCCTGGTGTTTACCGTCAATAACTACACCGGCCAGGATTTCTCCAAGGTTGCCAACGCTTTTTGTCGCATTGTCAATGGCGCCAACAACAGCGAAATTGCCCGCTATGATCTCAGTTGCCAGGGATCGCATAACGCTATGGTAATGGCCAAGCTGTATCGGCATAACAATGAATGGAAAATGCACGCCATTGGTGAAGCGGGTCAGGGTCGCACCTTCGAAGAGCTTCTTCCGCAGATTAAGCCGCATCTTTAAGGCATGACCGAGCCGCACACCGAGGTTAATGTCGCGCTGGACACCGGGGTGCTGCGGCTGCGGGTGCGCGAGGCCCGCTATTCGCTCCAGGACCTGTGCGGCTTTGCGGCGCGTGACAATCCCAAGCGCGGCTTTTTGTTCGTCAGCAAGGTGCTGGGCAAGCACTGGCCGGCCAGACCCAGCCAGATGCAGGCGCTGCACAGGTATCTGGCCGGGCGGCTGGAACTCGGTCCCGGCCCCTGGTTGTGCCTCGCCATGGCGGAAACCGCCACCGGTCTGGGGCAGGGCGTGTTCGAGGCTCTGCTGGAGCGGGCACCGGAGGCTGAAGCGCTCTTTGTGCATTCCACCCGCTACCATTTGGCCGAGCGCCCGCGCCTGGCGTTTCAGGAACCGCATTGCCATGCGCCGGAACAATGGTTGTACGAACCGCTTGAACCTGAGTTGCGCGCGCGCTTTCTGGGCGCGCGCGAGCTGATTCTGATCGACGATGAGATCAGCACTGGCACCACCTTTTGTAATCTGATCGCCGCCTATCAGCGGCGCAATCCACAGCTACAACGGGTGCATTGTGTCGCCATCACCGATTTTAGCGGCGCGGCGGCCGCCGCCAACTGGTCTCAGCGGCTTGGCGTGCCGATCAGCACCGAGGCGGCGCTGGAGGCCGATCTGGCTTTTACGCCCGCCGAGCGTGCGCTCGGATCACCGCCACCGGCGGCGGTGGGTGACAATCGGCGCCGGCCCGAACAACTGGCGCAGCACGACAGTGGTCGGTTGGGCATGGCGACCCGTTTGAAGCTGCCCGAGGCCGATGTGCAACGGCTGGCCCAGGACTTGGCGCCGGGGGCCAGGGTGCTGGTGCTGGGCACTGGCGAATACATGCACCTGGCCTTTCGCCTTGGCCTGGAACTGGAGGCACGGGGGCTGGAAGTGCGGGTTCAGGCCAGCACCCGCTCGCCGATTCGCCTGGGAGCTGATATTCAGCGCCGCTTGGTGTTTCAGGACAACTATGGTGAAGGAATTCCGAACTACCTCTACAATGTCGATCCGGCCGCCTATGAGCGGATTATTCTGTGTCACGAGACGCCGGTGGAGGATTTGTCCGAGCTGCTGCATTGCCTCGGGGCAGCCAGCATGACGTATCGGCATCCCGAGCCAGTCGTTCCCCATCCACCCGGTCGCATTAATGTTTGAACTGTCAATCAACAAAAGGAGGATCTCATGGCGATTAGCTTGAACAAAGGCGGTAATGTCAATCTGAGCAAGGAAGCGCCCAATCTGGAGAATGTTCTGGTTGGACTGGGCTGGGACGCGCGCGCCACCGATGGTCAGGATTTTGACTTGGATGCCAGTATTTTCATGACCAAGGAAGACGGCAAGGTGTCGAGTGACAGCTACTTTATCTTCTACAACCAGTTAAAGTCGCCCGAGGGCTCAGTTGAGCACACCGGTGATAACCTGACCGGCGCCGGAGAGGGGGATGATGAGTCCGTGCATGTCACCCTGTCGAAAGTGCCAGCGGAGATTCACCGCATTGTCATCGTGGTGACCATTCACGATGCCGAGGCGCGGCGGCAGAATTTTGGCCAGGTCAGCAATGCCTTCGTGCGTCTGGTCAACCGCGACAATAACCAGGAAGTGGTGCGCTTCGATCTGTCTGAGGATTACTCGACCGAAACCGCCATGACCTTTGGCGAAATTTACCGCCACGGTGGTGACTGGAAGTTCAAGGCGGTTGGCCAGGGTTACGCTGGCGGTCTGCGGGCGCTGGCGCTCCAGCACGGCGTCAACGTCGGCTGAGTCGGCTCATGGATTTGCAATTGGGCCAACGGGCCAAGGTCGCCGATCTGGTTCCGAACGGGCAGCGCTTCACCCTGGAGGTCGCCATTGAGGCCCCGAGGATGGTGCTGGATTTTGCCTGCTTCGGGCTGGATGCCACCGGTCAGCTCGCCGATGAGCGTTACATGGTGTTCTTCAATCAGCCGCGCTCACCTTGCGGTGGCGTGGCGCTGACGACAAATCAAGCCAGTGGTCATGGTGGCGGTAACGCGGCCAGCTTTGCCATTGCGCTTGATCAGCTGCCGGCCAGCATTGAACGCCTGACGCTGACCGCCGCGCTTGATGGCGCTGGCGCCATGTCCCGCATCGGGCGCGGCCAGGTGCGCGTGCTGGACGGCGGCCAAGAGCGAGCGTGCTTTGCCTTCAGCGGGGCGGATTTCAGCGCCGAGCGCGCCCTCATGCTGTTGGAGTTCTACCGCAAAAACGGCGTGTGGCGCGCTGGTGCTCTGGGGCAGGGCTTCAATGGCGGACTTGCGGCCCTGGTCGAGCATTTTGGTGGCAGTGTCGCGGCTGAGACTCCGGCGGCCAAGCCTCCCCAAGCCTCTGAGCCGGCTCCAATACCTAGGGCTCCGTCGTCTAGTGCGCCGCCCGCCACTCCGGCGGTGAATCTGAGCAAAATCACCCTGGAGAAAACCGGCAGTACGGTGTCGCTGGAGAAGCAGGACAATGCCAACTTTGGCGAGATCCTGATCAATCTCAAGTGGCGGCCGGTAGCCGCTGGCGCGCAGAAAAAAGGCTTTTTCGGCAGCCTTATGGGTGGTGGCAAGACCGACCTTGATGTCGGCTGTCTGTTTGAGATGAACAACAGCCTGAAGAGTGCCGTGCAGGCGCTGGGCGACACCTTTGGCAACTATCATCAACCGCCCTATATCAAGCTCGACGCCGATGATCGCACTGGCTCCAGCAGTGAGGGTGAGAACCTGCGCATCAATGGTCAGTACTGGAGTCATCTGCGGCGCGTGCTGATCTATGCCTTCATCTACGAAGGCGCGCCCAATTGGGCGGAAGCGGATGCGGTGATCCACATCAGAACACCGGGGCAACCCGAGATCGAAGTACGGCTCGATTCCCATCGCAATGATCGGCCGATGTGTGCCATCGCACTACTGGAGAATCACAACGGCGCGGTCAAGATCACCAAGCGGGTGGAGTATTTTCGCGGTCATAAGGATATGGATGAAGCCTACCACTGGGGGCTGGATTGGGTGCGCGGCCGCAAGGATTGATGGCGGGCGATCTAAGCATTCCCTAGAATGACGCAAACTGAATCACACTAACCAGATTACATCGTAACGAGGCCCAAGTAATGGCGTTCCAAGACGTACTTAACAACTTAAAGCAAAAAGCATCCGAGCTGAAAAATGATGTCATGAAGTTCAAAAACAAGGACTTCCTGAATGCTGCCGTGAGCGGCTCGGTGCTCATGTCGATGGCCGATGGCACCGTCTCATCTGAGGAAAAGCAGAAGATGATGCGCTTCATGGAGAATTATGAAGCGCTGTCGGTGTTTCCCAGTAAGGAAATCGTCGAGTCATTTCAGAACTTCATGAGCCAGATCGAGTTCGACAAGGACTTAGGTGAGGCCAAAGCCTATGATGCCATCCGCAAAATGAAGGGCAAGGATGATGCTGCCCGGCTGATTATGCGCTTGATCATCGCTATCGCCGGCGCCGATGGCAACTTCGACGCGGATGAGAAGCACGTCGCCATCAAAATCGCCACGGAACTGGGGGTGAATCCGGCGGAGTTTGAGCTGAGCTGAGGGTGCAACGCTTCGTTTTTATCGATCTGGATGACACCCTGTTTCAGTCCCGGCGCAAGTGCCCATCAGAATCGCATTTGCAGCCGGCGGCCTACCTGAGCAATGGCCAGGCACATTCCTTCATGAGCGCCCGGCAACGGTCGTTGTGGGCGCTCTTTGGCGAGACAGCGACCCTGATTCCAACCACAGCGCGCAATCAGGCTGCTTTTGCGCGGGTCAAGCTGCCCTTCAGCAGTTGGTGCATTCTCGATTACGGGGGCATCATCCTTGACGCCGAGGGCGTGCCTGAGCCGGACTGGATGGCCCGCGCCACCATGCGGGCAGAAGCCAGTCTTGGCCCGCTGCGCGCGTTGCTCCAGCAGGCCGAGACGCTGATTGCGCGCGAACAGTTGGCGGTCCGCGTGCGCATCATCGAAGACTTCGGGCTGCCGCTGTATTTGGTCGCCAAATATCGCGACGATCAGGTGGCGGATCTTGATCGCTTGCAGCACGAACTGATTGAGCCCTGGGTTGCGGCCCAGGCTGGCGCGCAGCGGCTGCATCGCAATGACAACAATCTGGCGGTAATTCCCGCTTCCTTAGGCAAAGAGTTCGCTGTGCGCTATCTGATTGAACGTCTCAGGGAAGAGTGGGGCGAGATTTTCACCATTGGCGTTGGCGACAGCCTGATTGATGCGCCCTTCATGGCGGAATGTGACTATGCCATCATCCCCGGTGGAACTCAGTTGTTCGATGCCACACTGGCGCCGGCGGTTGCCGCCCTGGCGTCCTGAAAGCGCGGTGCCGCTCTGATGATATCTCAGGCAACCCCCTGTTTCTCGGGCAGCTATGCCCCTGAGGATGTCTGTTTTCTGCTCAAACCCATCCCCCTCGACTTTACTCCGGTGGCTGAGAAAGAGCGCCTGATTCAGAGCGGGCAGCGCCATTACAGCGAGATGCTCAGCTCCGAATCACTGCCCTCGGCGCGCTATCTGGAGGTGTTTCATCACGCTCTGGCGCTGACCCGCGAGCGCATGGCGCGTGCGCTGCTGGATCTGGCGGCTATTCTTGCCGCAGAGCGCAGCGGAGAGATCACCCTGGTGTCGCTGGCGCGGGCTGGCACGCCGGTGGGCGTGTTGCTGAAACATACCCTGGCGGAGGTCTTCGCGCGCCCGGCGCAGCACTACTCGATTTCCATCATTCGGGATCGCGGCATTGATACCCGCGCGCTGCGCTATATTGTGCAGGATGCCGGGCGCGATCCGGCCGGCCTGGTTTTTATTGATGGCTGGACTGGCAAGGGCGTGATTGCGCGCGAACTTCAGCACGCGCTGGCAGATTTCAAAGCTCAGACGGGCATCACTCTGGATACTCGCCTCTATGCCCTGACGGATCTGGCCGGCGTTGGAGTCGCGCCTTCGGATACGGATTATCTGATTCCATCGAGCATCATGGGCGCGACCATGTCCGGGCTGATCAGCCGCTCAATCCTCAATGAGCAGATCGGCCCCGATGACTTTCACGGCTGTGTCTATTATGCGCAGTTCGAACCGCATGATTGTTCACGCTGGTTCGTCGCGACACTGCGCGAGGCTATCCGCGCGCAGTGCGACGCTGGCTATCAGCCAGTTGACCAGCCAATTGATTCGGCGGCGGCCCAGGCGCGCTCCAGAGCGATGCTAGCCGCCATTCGCTCCCGCTTCGGTATTCGCGATTCCAACTTGATCAAACCGGGGATTGGCGAGGCCACGCGCGTGCTGTTGCGGCGGGTGCCGGAGCGGCTCATTCTGCGCGATCCCGATCTGCCCGAAGTGGCGCACCTGGTGCAGTTAGGCACCGAAAAACAGGTGGCTCTGGAGGTCGATCCCGCCTCGCCTTATCAGGCTATCGCGCTGATTCAGGGATTATCCGATGTTTGAAGCCTATCGACTCGGTGGCTCGCTTTATGTTCCGCTCACCCACAAAGACTGCCTGCCGATTGCCAACGGCAGCCGCTGGCCCGGCCTGCGTTCGGTCATCTTTTGCACCGAGGATGCGGTAGCGGAACAAGCACTGGGTACGGCGCTGGATAATCTGCGCCACTGCCTGGCCGGGATGGCGCCGCGCCCTTCGCTGATGCGCTTTGTGCGGGTGCGCAATCCCGAGATTCTCGATTGGCTGCTGGCCCTGCCTGACGTTGATAAGCTCGACGGCTTTGTGTTGCCCAAGCTGGATCGGAGCAACCTCGACGCCTATTTCGATCCCCTCGTCGGCACCGCGTTTCGCTGCATGCCGACGCTGGAAACGCGTGATGTCTTCGATGTCGCGCGCATGAGCGAACTGCGCGATTATCTGCTTGAGGCTGGGCATCAAGCACGCATTCTCGCCCTGCGCATTGGCGGCAATGATTTGCTGGCCCTGCTGGGTCTGCGCCGACCGCGTGACCGCACTCTGTACCACACGCCCTTGGGGGGCACCATCGCCAATCTGGTCACGGTTTTCAAACCTTTCGGCTTCCAGTTGACCGCCCCCGTGTTTGAGCACCTGGATTGTCCCGAGTTGCTGCAAGAGGAGTTAGCCGACGACATCGCCCATGGACTGTGCGGTAAAACCGCCATTCATCCCCAACAGCTTGAAGCCATCAACGCCACTTTCCAGGTCTCATCCACCGACGTCGCGGCTGCGCGCCAGATTTTGGTCGATGAGCGCGCCGTTTTTCAGCACCAGGGTTCCATGTGTGAACCTGCCACGCACCGGTGC
Organism: Rhabdochromatium marinum; assembly: GCF_016583795.1. Classification (GTDB taxonomy): domain Bacteria; phylum Pseudomonadota; class Gammaproteobacteria; order Chromatiales; family Chromatiaceae; genus Rhabdochromatium; species Rhabdochromatium marinum. Next base: position 22,642 of record NZ_NRRS01000029.1, read on the forward strand.
TGGGCGCAGCAGATTGTCGCGCGGGCTGACTTGGAGTTAGGATAGTCCAATCCAATTTAATTCAATTCAATTCAATCCAGCCGTATCGAAATTCGCATTCGATCTTGTTCCTCAACCCCCATTGGGAGATCCAAGATGACTCGGCTATTTCGTTGTTCGCCTCCTGTTGCTGTGATTGGCTCCAAGCCCGTGTCCAACGTTGTTTCTGGTCTGGCGCTCGGTTTGGCACTTCTGGGCGCTGGGCTTCTTGGCGCTTTTCTTGGGCCGAGCAATCCGGCCCAGGCTGAGGAATACATGAAGCGCGGCGCCAGCGTTGATGATTATCAGCAGGCGCTCGGGCGTGTGCTGGAGCGCAAGCGCGGTATTGTGACCGCCCGCGAGCGCCAGCAAAGAGCCGCCGCTGCCCGGCCGGCTCCGCACGCCGCTACTGGCACTGGCACTGGCACCCAGGTGGCCAGACCCCAAACGTCCAGTACCAGCCGGCCTGCGGGTATTGATACCGGGGTTTACTCACCAACCACGGATCAAGAGGACGATACCAGCAACGGGCTCTCGCTCTATTTTGGTTATAACTCGGCAGAACTCACCGCCGCTGCGCGCGATGAATTGCGCAAACTTGGGCAAGCCTTGAGCGCGCCGGAGTTTGCGCAGGTGTACTGGCTGATTGAAGGGCACACGGATGCGACAGGCGCAGCGGATTATAACCAGCAACTCTCCGAGGCGCGTGCTGCCTCGGCCCGCCGTTTCCTGATTGAACAGGGTGGTATTGCACCCGATCAGCTGATCACAGTCGGCAAGGGCGAAAGTGAGCTGTACGATGCCCAACATCCAACCGCGAGCGTCAACCGGCGCGTGCGCCTGCGTCCCATCGGCGAGGATCGCCAGCCATCGCCCACTGATGCCACCGCTCCCTCAGCTGAGGATGCCGGCTGACACCCATCGCTGATGCCCGTCAGGGAGCCGTGGTAAGGAAGTGATATCCCAGAGTCACGGCTCCGTCATCGGCTCCTGTCTGCTGGACCAGCCGCGCCGCAAGTTCGGATAAGGCATCGGCGGCCCTTGGCGACTGATGCCAATCCGGTTCCAGGGGGCGCGCGCTCCAGATGCTCAGAAGCAGATTGTTGCCATGGGGTTGCGAGGCCAGAAAGCAGGCATCCGGGGTTTGGTCGCAGGCCGCTGCATCCCGGGCGCCAACTTCAAGTTGTGCGCCTGGGAGCAGGAAATTGTCCTCGGTAGCGGCATTGGGTAACAGGCTCGCGCAGTGACCCTCGCGGTCAATAAAATCAAGATACAGAAAGCCGGCCGCACCGCCCGGTTGCGTCGCCGTCAGCGCCAGGAATTCATCCTGGCGATAGACCCGGTCGGCATGGTTGAACGCAATCACCGGCTGGCCCGGGTGCGCCGGCAGCGCTTGCACCGCTCTATTCAGGCGCGCGATCTCATCACAAAAGGGCTCAGCAATGACCAGGTCGCGAAGATCAACACGCACTCCCGGCGCCTGAGCGCGCAGCGATTGATGCAGCTGTTCCAATTGGCGCTGATTGCGGACAAAGCCTTGCAGAACCAGCGCCTGATCGCCATCCAGCTGTGCCAAGTGCGCATCCGTCAACTGGGCACAATTCAGCGTTGCCACCAGTGATTGGGCCAACGCCAGCGGATCGACCTGAAACGCCTCAGGCGACGTCACGGGGTGGGCATTGGGGGACTCGGCTGGCCCGGGCGGTGTGTCGGTTGGAGGTTGATCGGCCAAGTCCACCTCAGTTGATTGTTCAGTTGGTTGCGCAACCGGCGGGGCGAGTGACTGGCCGGACCACCAAACAGCACCTACGGCTGCCAGAAGCGCGACCATCAGACCCAGGCTCGCCAGCATCCAGGACCACAGGCGCCCGGGCCGCGTTTTCTGATTCTCCTGATTCTTGTGCCCAGGTGCCGCCGCCTCTGCATTCCCGGCCACTGGCTTGTCTTTGTCTTTGTCTGCCGTTGTCGCCGCTGGGCTGACTGACGAGACTTGGGTTGCCTCCGGGTCCATTGCCGCCAACGGCCTGGCCGGGGAAGACGGCGTTAGGCTCGCCTGCGTCTGATCAAACGCCAGTGATGCTGAGGTTTTCAATGCCGTGGCTGGCACCGCCTTCTTCAGTTTCGGTCGAATCGAACTGAGATCCAAACCGGCGCGTTCCAGTTGATCGCACCATTCGATCACACTGCGCGGACGTTTCGCGCTGTCGAACTCAAGTGCTGCGTTCAGGGCGGCCAACAATTGCGGATCGACCGTGGCAAAAGGTCCCTGTGGCTCCAGGGTGATGCGCACGCCCTTGGGCGCCTGACCGGAAAGGGCATAGACGACAGTGGCAGCCAGACAATAAATATCCGTCCATGGCCCCTGCTCGCCACCCAAAATCTGCTCAGGCGCGGCAAAATCGGGCGTGTACTGAGTGACAATACTGACGGAACCATCGGGGCGTTCCTTGTGCGCGGCGCCGAAATCAATCAGCACCGGCGAACCGTTCTCACGGATCAGGATATTCGAGGGTTTTATATCCCGATGCAGCACCCGATGCCAATGCGCATGAGCGAGTCCGTCGAGCAAAGGCACCAAGAGCGCTCGCACCTCGGATTCCGCCAGCGGTCCCTGGGCCTTGACAACAACATCCAGCGGCTCGCCACGCTCAAAGCGCATACATAAATAGACGGTATCATTGGCGCGAAAGGCGTCTGTCGCCTGCACAATGGTGGGATGCGCACGCGGTCGTGCCAGATCCACCAGCGTCTTGCCTTCCTGTAAGAACTTCTGTTTCAGACCGGCAAACACCTGCTCCTGTCCGGGCAATGGCTCCACCTGCAAGGTTTGCACACGCCGCGCCAGACCGTAGGGTAAAAACTCCTTCACCGCCAGTATCTGATCCAGAATCTCATGCCGAGCGGCATACACAATTCCAGCTCCACCCCGTCCCAGAGGTTCCTGGATCATCAGCTCATGCACACGCGTTCCGGGCGGCAGCGGCGCGGCTGTCGTTTCGTTGTCCGTCATTGTTTTGATGATTTATAAATACCGAATGGCGGTCACGATTAAACCTGCCATGGTAGCCATGAAAGCGACCAGCCAGAGAAAATGCTGATCGTGACGTTTGAGCGTTTCGTCAAAGCGCTTATCCATATCCGCACGCAAGGTCGCGAAACGCTCGTCGATTTGTTCAAAGCGCTCATCGATTTGCTCGAAGCGTTTCTCGACATGTTCAAAGCGCTTCTCGACTTGCTCAAAGCGTTGGTTCATGTCCGTGCGCAAGGCGGCGAAGCGCTCATCCATCTGTACAAAGCGCTGGTTGACCAGTTCAAAACGCCGATCCATATCCAACTGCAAGGCAGCAAAGCGCTCGTCCATACGCTCAAAGCCTTCGCGCATCAGCTCGCGTTGGTGCTTGAGCGCCTCCTCGACCCGCACCATGCGTTCCCGCAGCTCGATTTCATAAACAGCTGGCGGGTTACCGAGCGATTGTTCGGCCAGCCATTCGCCAAGGTGGGCTTTGATAAAAGCGATGTCGTCTTGGGCTAAATTCATGGAAAGAATCTTGTTTCTATAGATTTATCGGTGGCGATCTGAGCCCGGAGCGGGAGGAGAAAGGTGCTGGCGCACCGCAGCAGCGCCCACAGTGGGCGTGAGGAATGGGTGGTCATAAGCAAGTCTCTTCATCGAAGAATATGGGATGTCAAGCGAACCTTCCGAGAATCCGAGACAGGAGTACCCAGCCAGTCGCAGCAAATGGCGACCTGTAACATGCTAGGCACTATACTAAAATAATCCCAATCTGGATGCTGATGAGTAGAGCATCGACTGTGAACATGACAACGACCTTGCGACCCATAACGACTCGCCCATAACGATTCGCTTTGCGCATGTCACTTGCACAACACTTGAGGCCCCTTGCGTTCGCCACGCTCGCTGCATTGGTCGCGGACATCACCCGCGCCGATATCGCTACTGACGGCAGCCTCGGGCCAGCTGTCGAACTCAGGGGGCCGGATATGCGCATCGGCGCCGAGTTGGGCCAGACACGTGGGGATAACCTCTTCCATAGCTTCGAGCACTTCAACATTCCCACCGACCAAAGCGCGACCTTTACCGGCCCGGATAATATCCAGAATGTCATCGGGCGGGTCACCGGCGGTCAACGCTCGAACATCGACGGCCAATTGCGCTCCGAAGTCGGCCAGGCGGATGTCTATCTGATCAACCCCGCTGGGGTGGTCATGGGACCAAATGCCAGCGTCGATGTGCCAGCCGCCCTGCATGTCAGCACGGCCGATGAGCTGCACTTCAGCGATGGCAGCCGCTTTTCGGCCAGCGATCCGGCCACCAGCACCCTTACCATGGCCGCACCTGAAGCCTTTGGTTTTCTCGGCCCCCAGTCGGGCGCCATCTCCCTGCGTGGCACGCAGCTGCACGTGGTCCGCGAGGCAGACTTGACCCTCAGCGCAGGCGCCATTCAAATTTCGGATGATATCGATTCAAATCGGGCGCCAGGCCTGTCGGCGCCTGATGGAACCCTCGGATTAACAGCCGTTGGCGCCGCACCGGCGGCGATTCGGCCCTCTTCCGACTCGCTGGCGCCGACAGTCACGGGTGCGATCGACATCAGCGGTGACGCAATCCTCGACGTCAGCGGTCGCGCCGGAACAGGCCGGATCAATCTGCGCGGCGGGCCGATACAGATTGCCGACAGTACCCTGGCGGCTGATCATGGTGGCGAGTCGGCCGCCAGCGGCGGTATTGCCATCCAGGGCGGACCAGTGGACCTGCGTAACAGCCATGTTCAAGCCTTGGCCACGGCAACCGGCGCTGGCCCCTCGATCTCGGTGACAGCGGACAGTCTCAGCATGGGGGCCAATGCTGCGGGAGTCGGGCAGAGCTTACTGCTCACGACCGCCCTCGGGGCCGGAGAGGCTGGAACCCTTGACTTGGACATCGCCAACAGCCTCAACATCGGCTCGGGTTCCGGTCTTGCCGCCGCCAGTCTTGGCGTCGCAGCCGGGGGACGCGTGACGATCAAGGCGGGCGGTGCTGTCGTGCTGGATGGCGGCTTCGTCGAGGTGTCCGCTGCCGACAGCGGTGCCGCTGGCAGCATCGATCTCAAGGCGGCTGGAAGGCTTGACCTGCTCAATGGCGGCACGCTGGTTGCTGGCGCATTCGGCACTACTGAAACAGCCGGCTCTGGCGGCGCCATCATCGTTGCAGCGCCTCTGATTCGCATGATTGGACAAGACGCGGCGGGCATCAGCAGCGGCATGAATGTGCGCACGCGAGGCGGTGGCGATGCCGGCCAGATCCGCCTCAAGGCCGAACGTTTGGAGATGAGCGATGCTATGCTCAGTGCGTTCACCGACGGGCTCGGAAACGCCGGCCAAATTGACATTACCGCTCAGGCCGGCCTCAGGCTCACCAATTCAGGCATTGACGTCAGTTCCAGTTCAGTCGCTGGAGTCACGGATGGGCGGCTTGGCGACGCCGGCCACATCTCGGTCGATGCCGGTAGGCTCGACATGCACGCGTCCACGTTGTCGGCGATTTCACAAAATCGCGCCAATGCCGGCACCATTGAGGTTCAGGTTGCAGGCGATCTGCTGGTCAACGCTGGGAGCGGTAGTGCCGGCTTCTGGGCCGCCAATCTATTCCCCGCAGAGCGATTCGGTTTCGATTCCGCGCTAACAGCAAGTGAGGGCCGCTCGGGCACGATCCACCTTGGAGCCGAACAGATTTTCTTGCTCAATGAGGCCAGCATCCTCAACGGAACCACCGCAGGTGATGCCGGGCAAGTTCGCATTGATGCTGATTCGCTCTTCATGGCCCCTGGCTCGGCCATCCTGACCGGTACTGTGGGTCCTGGTCAGGCCGGGGCGGTTCAACTCGATCTGAATAAGACATTGTGGCTACAGGATGCCTGGATTGATACAGGCACCAGTGGTCTCGAGATCCTTGACCCCACTCGTCCCATCGCGGGATCCGCTCCCAGCGGCGCTGCCGGCCCCATTGATATCCACGCCCGTCAGGTGATGCTGCAATCGGGCGCTGCCATACAGTCGCTCTCCTTTTCGGCGGGGCGTGCCGGCGACATTAGCTTGGATGTTGGTCGTCTGGAACTGGCTCAGGGAGGGCAGATTGCCACTTACTCAGGCGGCACCGGTAATAGCGGTGATTTGAGTGTCAGCGCTGATCAAGCCATTCGCATTTGGGGGGTCGATCCGCGCGTGGAATCCCCGATCTCCGGCAAGAGCGGTCTGTTCACTTCCAGCGCCTTTCTCGAAGGGGAGGCTCTCGGTGGGGCTGGCGCCATTACGATCACGGCTCCCTATCTTGAACTGGCTGAGGGGGGCGCCATCGAATCACGCACCGGTGGTCAGCCTCCCGCCGGACCGATTCGCATCGATGCGGATCAGGTGTTGATTCGCGGCGGCGGCAAGATCGACGCATCCACTTTTGGTGCAGGTAACGGCGGATCGATCAGCCTAAATGCCGCAACCCTGAGCATTGATGGCAGCGGCCTGGCCCAGCGCGATCCCTTGATTCGAGCCACTGGTCTTTTTAGCCAGGCCTTGGTCGGCAGCGGAGATGCTGGTGATCTGCACGTCGCAGTTTCCGGAGACTTGATTCTGCGCAATGGCGGGCGCTTGTCGACGGCGAGTTCTTCGCTTGGCGATGCCGGTGCGATTCAGGTCTCGGCCAACCATCTGTCAATCGACGGGGGTTACTTAACGGACGAAATCACCGGCATCGATTCCCGCACACTCAGCGCATCGAGTGGGTTCGCTGGTTCCATCGACATAGCCGCTACCGATATCCGTCTGAGCGGCATTGGTTCGATCACCGTTGCCAGTTTGGCGCAGGTTCCGGAGCAGCGTCTTGGCGCCATTCCGGATAATGGTATTCTCATCGACACCGAGCGTTTGGTGCTCGATTTTAGCCTGATCATCGGAATCAGCTTAGGCAATGTTCCCGCCAGCCCGATCACTATCAATGCCGGACATTTTAGTCTCAAGAACGAAAGTACACTTTGGACCATATCCACCGCAGCTGACGCCGGCCCAATCCGCGTCACAGGAGGGTATCTGTGGCTCCAAGACAGCCTCATGACCACCTCAGATGAAGGCGTCTCCGGCAACGGCGGCAACATCACTCTCACTCCGAAACAGCTGATCCTTGATGGTGGTTTTATTCAAGCCAACACGGCGGCAGCCAATGCGCGCGGCGGCGATATTGTAATTGGCGCCGAGGCGCTGATCGCGAGTCATGATCAGGTTGCCATCGGTGGCAACATTCGCCAGGAATTCATCCCCGGCAGTGGTGAAAACGTCATTCAAGCCGCCGCGCCGCTCGGCATCCAAGGCGATATCGCCCTTGCCACGCCGGATTTGGACATTACCGCCTCTCTGGTGCCATTGAGAACGCCTTTTCAGCACGCGGATGCCATCCTGAATGATCTGTGCCAGAGTGTGGCAACCGATAACAGCAGCCACCTGATTGCCTTCGGACGCGGCGGTTTGCCCCTGGATGCATCCACACCATCCCAACCGACATTGACTAGCAAGCGCCTGGAACGGCTGTTGCACGCACCGGATTGACCATCGCGGCATCGCTTGCCTTCAACCGGCGAGACCAGCGCTGAAACCCAGCGCTGAAACAATCATCGAGAAATCACCATGATCCGATTCCTGCCCCCTTCCCTTGGCTTGAGTCCAGCCGTGCTGATTACCAGCATCTGCTGGCTGGTCATCAGCAGAACGATCAGCGCTGACATTGCCACCGATGGCTCCCTAGGATCCAGGGTGGAGCTGACTGGCCCGGACATGCAGATCGGGGCCGAACTCGGCCAGACCCGCGGCAACAACCTCTTCCACAGCTTTCAGCGCTTCAATATTCCGACCGCCCAGAGCGCTACCTTCACCGGTCCGGACCACATCCAGAATGTCATCGGTCGAGTCACTGGCGGGCAGGTATCCAACATCGACGGTCAGTTGCGCTCCGAAGTTGGCCAAGCCGATGTCTTTCTGATTAACCCCTCCGGTGTGGTCATGGGGCCGAATGCGACCGTTGATGTGCCAGCCTCGCTGCATGTCAGTACCGCATCGGAGCTGCGCTTTAAAGACGGCAGCCACTTCTCTGCCACCGATCCCGGCGCCAGCTCCCTGACCCTGGCCGCGCCCGAGGCGTTCGGATTCTTGGGCCAACAATCGGCAGCCAACCTCCAGCTCAACGGCAGTCAGCTTCAGGTCCAGCCCGGCGAAACGTTGAGTCTGAGCGCCGGAGACATCGCCATAACCGGCACCCAAGAGCGCACCGCCACCCTCACCGCCGCCAGCGGTAGCCTGCAACTTGAGGCCGTTGGCGAAGCAAGAGCCGAGGTATCCTTAGATGCATCGCAACCGTTTGAGCTTGAATCCGCGCCCCGTTCCGACAAGCTTGCCCCCCCTCATACCGGTCAGCTTACGCTCACAGACACGAAGCTCGAAACAAGCGGCGATCACAGCGGACAAATTCAGTTGCTGGCCGGACCGATTAGCATGACGCGCGCGAAGCTGATTGTGAACACCCTCGGAGAAGCTGACTCTTCGGCTGGCATCGTGCTAGCGTCGAGCGAATCGCTAATGCTCGACGATTGCTCGCGCATCGCCAGCCAGGCCAGCAATGGATCGACCGGTCAGGGCGGTGCCGTGACAATTAGGACCGCCGGAATCATCGAAATATTCAACGGCGCGGAAATCTCCACCACCACGATGGCAAACGGCAACGCCGGAGACTTAAATCTCATCAGCGACGCAACACGCATCGACGGCAGCGGCGCACCCGGACAGTTCACCGGCATCAGTAGCCTGGCTTATCCCGAAGCGACGGGCAACAGCGGCGCCATCAATTTGGTCGCCCACGCATCACTTGACATCGTCGGAGGCGGCTATTGCTGGACCGGCAGCTTCGGCGCTGGCGACGCGGGCCCACTCGACATCCAGACCCGGATTTTGCGCATCAATGAAATCGGGCTGACCGATCAAATTTCGGGCATCGCAAGCCAAGCCAATGCCGGAACAGGCAACGCCGGCAACATCCGCATTGAGGTCGCCGACCAGCTTCGACTTATGGGCGAGGCCGAAATATCAGCCAGCACACGCGATCAGGGCCAAGGTGGCACAATCGCAATCCTCGGCCCTAACGCTCGGATCGACCTGCTTCGCGGCGGCTTGATTTCCGCAAGCACCTTTGGCTCAGGCGACGCTGGCGACATCGATATCGACGCTCATTCGCTACGCATCGACCGTGGTGGCGAAAGCCGCGCCACCAGCATCCTCAGCCAGGCCGAAGCCGGGTCCACCGGCGATGCTGGCCGCATTACGCTCAACATCGCCGACGCCCTGAAAATTCTGAACGGCGGGCAAATTTCCTCTACCACTCTCTCGAACGGCGATGGCGGCCCCGTCAGCATTCACGCCGGCTCGATGCTGATCGACGACAACAGTCAGCCGGACATGGGAACCGGCATTGGCAGCGTCGCCGATCGGAACTCAACCGGGGATGCCGGTAACATTAATCTGTGGATCGACGGTCAGCTCGACATACTGGATGGCGCGGTAATTTCAAGCAGCACCTACGCCGCTGGAGACGGCGCCGACATCCACATCCATGCCGGCAGCGCGCGACTCGACGATAGTGGCAACCCCGAGCACTCAACAGGCATCGGTAGCGTCTCAAACATCGGCGCCAGCGGTCGCGGGGGCAATGTTGCCATCGAAGTGGTCGATCATCTTGACATTCTGGCCGGCGCACAGATCTCGGCGGGAACCTACAGTGCCGCAGATGCCGGAACAATATCGGTCAGCGCCTACTCCGCGCGGTTTGACGGCGACTATCTGCCGGAACAGTTCACTGGCATTTCCACACAATCGAACCTCTGGTTCAACGCCACTGGAAATGCCAATAATATCCGTCTGCGGATTGATGGACGCTTGGCCGTAATCAATGGTGCCGCTATCAACAGCAGCGCGTATTCCTATCAAGAATATGCCGGCGGAGATGCCGGAACCCTTGACATTCGCGCCGACGACATCTGGCTGTCCGGAGGAAACCTCCTAAGCGAATCCGTCGGACCACTGGCCGGGCAGACGGGTGACATCAACCTAGTCGCCAACGATGTCACGCTGCTCGACGACGCGCGAATTTCGATCCGAACCGAGCGCATGATCGAGCCCTCTTCGCTGACATCCTCCGACAACTCCATGGCGCACCGCATCCAGGTCTCCGCCGCCCGACTCAGGCTCGACAACAGTCGCATCGATGCCGAAAGCACCGGCCGCGTGCCTGCCGCCATGATCACCATCGACGCCAGCACCATCGACCTTTCCAGCGCCAGCCAAGTGACAACAAACTCCAAACAAGCCGACGCCGGCCCTATCGAAATCGCCGGCGGTTATCTGTGGCTTCAGGACAGCCAGATCACCACCACAGCCGAGGGGCCGCTTGGGAACGGTGGCGATATTTACCTGAGCCCCAAACAACTCATTCTCGACGGCGGCTTTATCCAGGCCAACACGGCGGCGATCGGTGCCAGCGGCGGGGACATCAATATCGGCGGTCAGGCGCTGATCGCCAGTCACGATCAGATCGAGATCGGCGGACTCGAACGCGCGGACTTCATCCCCGGCAGTGGCCAGAATGTCACCCAGGCCGCCGCGCCGCTCGGTATTCAGGGCGACATCGCGCTGGCCACGCCAGATCTCGACATCACCGCCACCCTGGTGCCATTGCGCACGCCCTTTGAGGATCCGAATGCGCTTTTGAGCGACCTGTGTCAGATTGCGGATACGAGCAACACCAGTGCGCTGGTTAAACAAGGCCGTGGCGGTGTGCCGCCGGATGCCAGCGGGTCGGTGTCGGCAATGCTCGACAGCGAACGCCTAAAGCGCCTGTTGCGCGATAATTAGCACTCATTTCTCGCTCCACAGGAAGCAACCACCATGCGCCGATTTCTGCGCGCACTGATCGTCAGCGGTTGGCTGCTCGCCACCGCCGCCGGGCCGCTGGGTGCTGACATTGCCACCGATGGCTCCCTGGGGCCCATGGTGGAGCTGACTGGCCCGGACATGCAGATCGGGGCCGAACTCGGCCAGACCCGCGGCACCAACCTTTTCCACAGCTTTCAGCGCTTCAATATTCCGACCGACCAGAGTGCTACCTTCACCGGTCCGGACCACATCCAAAATGTCATCGGCCGGGTCACCGGCGGGCAGACCTCCAACATCGACGGCCAGTTGCGCTCCGAGGTTGGGCAGGCCGATGTCTACCTGATCAATCCCGCTGGCGTGGTGATGGGACCGAAGGCGACCGTCGATGTGCCAGCCTCGCTGCATGTCAGCACCGCATCGGAGCTGCGTTTTAAAGACGGCAGCCGCTTCTCCGCCACCGATCCCGGCGCCAGCTCCCTGACCCTGGCCGCGCCCGAGGCGTTCGGATTCTTGGGCCAGCAATCGGCGGCCAACCTCCAGCTCAACGGCAGCCAGCTTCAGGTCCAGCCCGGCGAGACGCTGAGTCTGAGCGCCGGAGACATCGCCATAACCGGCACCCAAGAGCACACCGCCACCCTCACCGCCGCCGGTGGTAGCCTGCGCCTGGACGCCGTTGGTCAGAGCCAGATCGCGCTCCCGATTGCAACACCCTGGCCGAATCAGGAGACCAATATCCCGCATCAAGGACAGATGAATATCACCACCGCCAAGCTTGACACCAGCGGTAACGGCGGCGGACTCATCACCGCGAGCGCGGGCCGCGCTCACCTGACGGACACCCGACTGATCGCTGAAAATCGTGGAGTAACAGACGCGAGCGGTGGCATCTCGATCGCAACGACGGGACGACTGAGCATGAATCTAAGCCAACTTCTTGCGAACACAGTCGCAGCCGGGCAAGGGGGTATCGTCTCAGTCGATACGGGTAAACTATGGATGAATGCAGCCACAATCGCCACCAACGCCTATTTCGATCCAAGTATCGCGGCCAGCGATCCCATCGGCGCTGCGGGTAAGATCGATGTCCGCACTCAACAAAACATGCGGCTTCAAAACGACAGCCTGATCCAGAGTGCGACAGCCGCCCAAGGCGCAGCCGGCGATCTTCGCGTCGAGGTGGGCGGCAGGCTGGACATGCTAAACGGCGCGCAACTCTGGAGCGGCACCTTTTCGGATGCAGACAGCGGCACTCTGCAGCTCTCGGCCACCAGCGTCCGTCTTGATGGTGGAGGTCTGGCAGATGTTTTCACATCGATTGCTACCACCGCTGAGACGGGTTCTTCAGGTCACGCCGGAGACATTGGTCTTCAAGTCACTAGAACGCTTGAGGTTCTAAACGGCGCGGAAATTTCAAGCAGCACTTCAGGGTATGGCCAAGCCGGCGATCTCAAAATCGCGGCTGGTGCCCTTGAGCTTGATGGCGGCGACCCAGCCGTTTTCGGGACCAGCATCGATGGGTTCAGAGGCATCGGCAGCAACGCCTACTCAGGTTCTTCCGGAAACGCCGGCAACATCGATTTGTACGTCGACGGGCACTTGAGCGTGGTCAATGGCGCGCAAATCACCAGCAGCACCTGGGCCAGCGGTGATGCCGGAAACCTTCGGATCAGCGCCGATAACGTGCGGATGGATAGCGCATATACCGGGTTCACCGGCATCGCAAGCAGCGCCGAACCGGGTTCCACCGGCAACGCCGGCAGCATCTCCCTGAAGGTCGCAAAGACACTGGAAATCCTCTCGGGCGCCGCCGTCTCGACGGTGACCTGGGGGCGCGGCGACGGGGGGCGCTTGAGCATCCGCGCTGGTACCGTCAATCTGGACGGTGGTTATTCCGGACAAGTCACCGGCATCGCAAGTCATGCCTACCCAGGATCGACTGGCGATGCCGGCACCATCCGTCTGTATGTCGATGATCTGCTTCAGGTGCAGAATGGCGCAGAGATTGCCAGCAACACCTGGGCCACTGGCAATGCTGGAACCCTGGAAATCGCGGCTGACCGCCTGCGACTCGACAACGGCGGCTTGGAGGATCAACCGACCATCATCTCCAGCCGGGCACTGGCAAGCTCCACGGGAAATGCCGGCTTCATCGGACTCGACATTCACGGCTTGTTGGAAGTTCTCAACGGTGCCTGGATATCGACCAGTACCTTTGGTACTGGTGATGCCCTCGGACTGAGCATCGCCGCTGGCGCCGCTTACATTGATGACAACGGTCTTCTCGGCCAGTCGACCGGCATCGCAAGTAGCGCAGGATCAAGCGCATCCGGCAATGGAGGAACGCTGTCATTACAGATCGAAGGCAGGTTGGATATCCTCAATGGCGCCAGAATCCTAAGCACAACGGCGGGCAGCGGCGATGCTGGAACCGTGAATATTCAAGCCGGCTCGATTCAACTCGACGCCGGTCCTTCGAATCAAGGCACGGCCATCACAAGCAATGCTGTCCCCAACTCGACAGGTAATGCCGGCACTCTCAATATTGATGCCCGAGATGGCATCGCCGTACGCAAGGGGGCCGAGATTTCCAGCAATACCTTCGCAGTCGGCAATGCTGGAACCATCCATCTTCGCACCGCCGACCTGATGCTTGCCGATGGATTCATCGCGAGCCTGTCATCTGGGGCCGATTCGGGCCAACCGGGCAATATACGCATCGCCGTACCGCAAATCGACCTCGGGCAAGGCTCTTGGATCACGATACAGACTGAGCAGACGCCTGGAGATCAGGCGCTTCGTGTTGACCAAACGCATCGCATCCATGTGGATACCGAACGCCTGATCATGAATGACAGCGTGATCGATGCGACGAGTTTTGGCACCGTTCCGGCCGCTACCGTTGTCGTCAACGCCGACACACTCCAACTGACCAACAACAGCCGGATCACCACGCAATCCCTGGCCGCCGACGCCGGCCCCATCACCCTTACCGGCGGCTATCTGTGGCTGCAAGACAGCCAGATCACCACCTCCGCCGAGGGCATGCGTGGCAATGGCGGCAATATCAACCTGGCGCCGCAGCAACTGATCCTCGACGGCGGCTTTATCCAGGCCAATACGGCGGCGATCGGTGCCAGCGGCGGGGACATCAAGATTGGCAGTCAGGCGCTGATCGCCAGTCACGATCAGATCGAGATCGGCGGACTCGAACGCGCGGACTTCATCCCCGGCAGTGGCCAGAATGTCATCCAGGCCGCCGCGCCGCTCGGTATTCAGGGCGACATCGCGCTGGCTACGCCAGATCTCGACATCACCGCCACCCTGGTGCCATTGCGCACGCCCTTTGAGGATCCGAATGCGCTTTTGAGCGACCTGTGTCAGATTGCGGATACGAGCAACACCAGTGCGCTGGTTAAACAAGGCCGTGGCGGTGTGCCGCCGGATGCCAGCGGGTCGGTGTCGGCAATGCTCGACAGCGAACGCCTTAAGCGGCTGCTGCGCGACCATTGAAGGCGACCTTGTTAGCTTGAGCGTCGTTCGCAGTCGCGCATGGCTCAACTTGCCTGTTCGAAATCGGCGTTCGCGCGATGATCCAGCCACTCCAACCATTGGCTCGCCTGTCGGTGTTGTCGCGGATAAGCTTCGGCCTCCTGCAAGGCCGCCTGGGCGGTATCCAGCGCCTTGGCCTTGACGGCGGCGATACCGAGCAACAGCCAGGCCTCGCCGGCATTAGTCAATTGCCGGGTGGCCAGTGCCCGCCGATAGGTGTCGATAGCTCGTGTCCAATGACCTTGCTTGTAGTGGCAATAGGCCAGGTCTGCGAGCCAATCGGGGACGGGCTTCGCATGCTCGACGACAAGAGCGGTTAATTCCGCTTCCGCCTTGTCCCAGGCACGCGCTTGCAACCAAGCTGTAGCCAGACGCTTCCGGTTGGCGTCGTTCCTCTCTAGGCGACCATCGGTCAAGGCTTGTTCCAAGAGTTCAGCCGCCTTCAGGGGTGCGTCGAGGTGCCGATAGAGTTCGATTAAGCGATCGCGCTCTTGAGGTTGCTCCAGCAGACCCTGGCGCTCCATCGCCTGAAGCGTTGCGGCCGCCGCGCGTTGCTCCCCCAGTTGTAGTTGCAGCCTGGCCAGTTCCCGCCAGTAGAGACGCTCTGCGGGGTACCAACCCAGCGCTTGGCGGGCCAATGCTGCGGCCGACTCGGGGCGGTCGGCCTGGCGATACAGCACTAATAAATGGTTGATATCGTGGCGCGCGGGTCGAACGGCGTCCTTCAGCCGCCGTTCTGCCGTCTCGATGGCCTCCGCATAAGCGCCAGCCTGGCTTTGAGCCCGGGTAAGATAGAAAGCGGCTTGGGGGTAGTCGGCAGGATCGAGGCCGCGCAGTTGTTCCATGGCCCGTCGCGGTTGCTCTTCTCTTAAATACAGTTGGCCTAACTGATAGCGAATCTCATGTTGTTCTGTGGTCGTCAGTGCCTGGGCGGCCAGCGCTTGCTCGAAAGCCTGAATGGCCAACGCCTGCTGATCACCCTGCAAGTAGGCGTGACCGAGAAACCGCTTGAGGGTGGCTCGCTCATAAGGGTCGAGATTGTTGCGATCCTGTAAGTGCAACAGGCTTTGGATGGCTGATTCAGGTTGGCCTTGATCGAGATGGCGGATGACCTGTTGTAGGGGCGCCTTGAGCGCTGGAGCAATCGCCGGCCCGGCTTGGGCGCTGGCGGTTAGCAGGAAGACAACGGCAAGCAGCCACCGCTGTCTTGCCAAGGACGAGATGGTCATGGTGCTGGCCTCAATGATCCTAGTTCCTTAAAGCAAAGCGAATCGTTTGGGTCACGCCAGGGAAATCGGCCGGTTGCGGTCGAAAGCGCCAGCGCCGGATAGTACTTAGTGCCTCGCGTTCGAACACTCCAGGCGGATGCGCCGCGATCACTTGTGGATGGCTGACACGGCCCTGGCGGGTGACTGTGAATTTGACCGTCACCGAACCTTCAATCCGCCGACGCTTGGCGTTGGCTGGATATTGCGGCCGCGGTGCAAAGGTCGCGCGTCGATCGAATTTGGCCGGTGCAGCAGCAGGTTTTGGCGCGGCTGGTTTGGCTGTGGCGGTCGACTGGCGCGCAACCTTCGGCTGGCTGACCGTCTTTTTATGTACTTTTGGTTTTGGTCGAGGCTTAGGCTCGGGCGGTTTTTCCACCGCTGGCAGATCCAAAGGGCGTGGATCCAGGGGAAGTTCCAGCGTTTCTGGCAGAGGTTCAGGGTCCAAAGGCTCAGGTGGTTCAGGGGGCTGTGGTTCTGGCTCCGGTTGTTCGGGGGGCTTGACAATGGGCTGCGGCACTTCAGTTTCAGAGCTCGCGGCCTCGACCAAATAGACAACGCTTGGTATCGGAAGTTGTTTTTTTGTGTCTTCCGCGCGCGTGTCGATGAGGGTTTGCATCAACCACACCAGAGCCAGAATAGCGGCCATCGCCAATGGCAAGGCCGCAAAATTTCTCAGTGTTTGGTGCATGGATGATCTTCGTTCAAGGCTGATTCTCGGCCGCCACCGCGACCTTGTCGACGCCCGCCAGGCGAATGCGATCGAGCACCTTGATCAACAGTCCGGTATCGACCGAGGCATCAGCCTGGATGACTGCACCGTTTTGAGGATTATCCACCCGCAGCTTTTCCACCATCGGGCGTACCGCCGCCAATGCGACCTGACGGCGATCGATCCAGATGCGCCCTTGCGCATCAATGCCGACAAAGAGCGTCGAGGTCTCACGTTTCTCGGCAGTAGCGGCCATGGGACGAGCGAACTCGACCCCGCTTTCCTTGACGAAGGTAGCGGTGACGATAAAGAAAATCAGCATGATGAACACCACGTCGAGCATGGGCGTCAAATCGATCGTGCTGTCTTCCTGAGTGTGGCTTCTACGGCGTCGCATGGGGGTCTTCCGTTAATGCGAGTTGATTGTCGATGTGGCGTAGCCGGCGCTTGATCCAGCTTTCCAATAGCGCTGCTGCGTACAAGCCCGATAGGGCCATCACCATGCCCGCCATGGTTGGAATGGTCGCGCGCGAAATCCCTGCGGCTAGAGCGCGCGGATTGGACGCGCCAGTTAACGCCAGCACGTCGAACACCTCAAGCATGCCGGTTACGGTACCGAGCAGGCCAAGTAAGGGAGCCAGGGCGATCAAGGTCTTGATCAAATGAAAATGCCGCCAGGCATGCTGGCGCAGCTCGCTGATCAACCCCTGGCGCGCTCGTCGTGCCTGCCAACTGTGGTGTTCGGTGCGGGCCTGCCATTGACGTTCGGTCTGGCGCACATCATATTTCTGAGCGAATGCCAAATAGAACAGGTGTTCGAACACCAAAAACCACAGCAGCAACCCGGCGACCAAAACCAACCACAGCACGGGCCCACCCAGTTCGAGAAACGCTTGCAGGTCATTGATGCCGAGCAGCCGTAGGCGAAGCTGTTCGAGGACCGCGTTCATGATCTGCTGACTTTGGTCGCCTCAAGACGTTTCACCACCAGAGCGACGGCTTGTTCCTCCAGAATTTCTTCGGTTCGCAAGCGAGTGCCGTTGGCGACGCTGTGCAACAGCAACAGCGGGATGGCGGTGATCAATCCGAGCACGGTGGTGACCAACGCCTGGGAAATGCCACCGGCCATCAGTTTCGGATCGCCAGCGCCATACAAACTGATGGCCTGGAAGGTGAGAATCATGCCCACCACGGTACCAAGCAATCCCATCAGAGGCGCGATGGCAGCGAGCAATTTCAACAATGGCAAACCGCGATTGAGCCGAGGCGTTTCTTCCAGAATGGCTTGGTCGAGTCGGTGCTCCATCAACTCCAGATCGCTGCCGGCTTGGATGCCCTGCAACGCGAGCAACACCCGACCGAGCGGATTATTGGGCTGGAGCTGATCGGAGTCCTTTAGCTGGCGCCGGACCCGGGCGAGCGTCAAGCGCAGTTGCAGAATGCGCAGCAGCGCCAACACGATGCCGACTGTCGCCAGCCCTAGGATGAGGTAACCGACCAGGCCGCCCTGGCGCAGGCGTTCGATCAAATTCGGCGTCTGCACCAGCAGACCCAGGATGGCACCGCGCGACGGATCAATGGCGCCGGTGATGGCTTGTCCAGGTTCGGCGCTTTCGATCGCCTTGGCGGCCTTGAGATAGCGACGGGCGGGCTGGCGGCCAAGTTCCCGCAACGAGTTGTCTTCGACTTGGTAATCCAGATAGCGACCGTCATACAAAGCGACGAAGGGGCCCACGCGGGTGATTTCGACTTCCGTGTCGTTACCTGCGGCCTGGATCACCGGGGCGGTGAAGGTCTTGACCTCCCCTTGAGCCTTGAGCGCTTCCAGCAGGGTGACGAGCAAGCCGTTTAGTTGCTCGGGTTCCGGCAAGCGCTCATCTTGGGCAAGTCGTGCGAGGTGCTCGGTACGATGCGGGTGCTCGACGTTGACCAGGGAGTCGTTTAGTTGGCGTTCGAGTTCGGCGGCTTGTTGGCGCACCACCTCGAACAGGCCCGCGTAGGGTCCAAGTCGATCACGCAGTGCCTGGTGCGCTTGTTCGACTTGGGCTGCGAGATCCTGCTGGCGCGCTTCCAAAGTATCGACCACCTGTTGCTGCGCGTCCACGGCTTCTTTAAGCGGTCGGTATTCCGCCTCAATGACTTGCCATTGCCGCTTGAATTCAGCCTCGCGCTCGGCCTGGCGCTGGCGCGCTGCCACTTGCGCCTGTTTGGCCTGTTCGATCAGCTGTTCGAGGTCAGGGGTCGCGGCATGGGAAGCGAGCGGAACGGCTAAGGCCAGCAGGATGGCCAGGATGACTGAGGGAACATAGTGCGAAAAGCGGGGCATGGGGTTCATGAATGGGTCCAACATCAACAGCGGTGGGCGTCGCCTATTTGCGCAGCGGTACCAGTACCAGATCGGGTGGCATTTGCTTGCGGGCCATGCGGATCGCGCGGCGAACCTCGCGGTTGAGTGCCGGATCCAGTGGTTGCCATTCCCCCGTTTTCCGGTCCCACCAGGCGCCGTGCTCGCCATCCAAATGCTGATAGACCAGTGCCACCCGACCATAACGCAGATACGTGACCCAGGGCTGCTCGTGCTCGTCGCCAGCCGTGCGTTCGGGGTCTTCGATCAGCTCGCCGTCATAGGTTTCGATGTCGCGCCCGTATTCCAACTCCCGTTGGTAGGCAAGTAGAATTTGGCGTAGCCGTTCGGCGGGGCTCGCGTCGGGCCTTTGGAGCCGCAGGGCGAGCTGCTCGACCTGCTTGAGTCGGGCTTCGCGTTGAAAGGGGAGAT
Source organism: Rhabdochromatium marinum (assembly GCF_016583795.1). Classification (GTDB taxonomy): domain Bacteria; phylum Pseudomonadota; class Gammaproteobacteria; order Chromatiales; family Chromatiaceae; genus Rhabdochromatium; species Rhabdochromatium marinum. The sequence continues at coordinate 41,924 of NZ_NRRS01000029.1, forward strand.
CGGCGCGAATGAACTGATCTAGCGCGTCCACGAGTTGCTGCAGAAAAGCGTCGAGATCCGCATCCGGTGGGACACGACGCAACTGTTGGTGCAAGGTCTCCAGCGTTTCGGTCAGCTGTTGAAGGTCCGTCTCCAGCGCGATCTCCTGCCGTGCCAGCCGCTGTTGGCGCGCCAGCAACGTCCAATACTCATCGGTCATGCGACGGGTTTCGGCGTCCAGCTGATTGATGGTCTGCTGTGAAGCGATCTCCTCATTGAGTGCTTCAAGTTCGACCGTCTGAAGTGTCTCGGCCGTTCCCGTCTCAGCAGCGACCAGTGGTCCAGCGACTAAGGATAGCCACACCACAAGAACATAAAAAAAATGGCGAATCGACCAGTGTGACGAAAGCAGCATGAGGTTCCTTGAAGACGACGACATAAGGATGGAAACGCGATTCGTTTGCATTATAGCAAGCATCAAGACTCGAAGGCTACTAGGGGAGCGCTGATCTATTCGCCTTGCTGGCTGAGGTTGGCGCAAATTGTACTTATTGTGTTTTTCAGGGTCAATAAAATAGGGATGAGTCGCAACAATGAGTGCGAAATCGCTCGGATTTAGCCGGTTCGGCTCCCGCACGTACTCCATCAATCGCATCCCCGAACCCTACAGCAGGGGCTCGCCTGGATCGCGGTTGCCGCAGAACAAGATAAAGCGGCACACCCAGAATTCGTATGCCTGCTCGGTGCAGATTGAGTACTTGCGCGCCGCCGCATCTCCGACACCATACGCTCCAGTAGCGACCGATGTGCGTCCCTAACCCCGTCCAGTGCCGACGGGGCATTGTGCTTCGCCTTGAATCGAACTCCAGACACTGTCGGAGCCCTTGCAGTAACCAGCACATTTTGCACGGCATCGACGATCAGCACGAACTACCAGTCCTCGATTCTGTCTAGCCTCCCGGTCTGCTTTCAATACCGGTCACGTCTTCGCGGGTATGCAGACCAGCTTCGGCACGCTGCACATGCCACCGCAAAGCTGTCTCCTTGACGCCGTTTGTCCGCGCGCGCTCAATGAATCGCTCTCAGAAGCGCTCTTCGGCGCTAGTTGTGGTTGATCGAGTACCCGACATGTGGTAGCTTCCCAATTTAATATAGAGAGTGTTTGAATTGTACGCTGCAGGGCGTAGCGTTCAAGCTTTAACTAGACGAGCTAGACAGAATCGGTGCTAGGCAGAATCTGTCTAGCACACCTGACTGACATTCTGTCTAGTTAACTGTTAGATGAGTAAAGGCAATCATGTCTAAGATGGAATTTATAATAAAATTAGTAAAGCTGATTAAGCCTGAGTTTTACAACAAGATTACACGATCTGTTGTTATTTCAGGTCTCGCGTTAATCGGTACTCCTTTTTGGGAAGCTATCATTACCGCTATATTGGAAAAAGAGTTAAATCTTGATTTGGCGCCAGGCGGAAACGCCCCATGGGGATATGCGCTTGTAGTACTTGGATTGGCATATCACTTCATTACCAACTCTCTCACAAAATATATCGAATACAAGCAAAGTAATCTAAGGGAAAACAACGCAATACAACACGATACATCTATATTCAAAAGGTCTCAAGACCTTTGGCCAGAAAACAATCAAAGATATTTTTTTGATGAGCTATTAACCGACCATTCTTACTGGACAAAAAACGCAATACACCCCAGAAAATATATCGACTACCACATTTCGCCAGAAAACGAATTCATAAAGGATGAGATTCAAAATGCAGCAAATGAAATGATCAAACAACTCGATGTGTTGCTTGATTGGATGTCGGTCAACTTCTGGGTTTTTCCCGATAAGCAAAAGAGTGGTGATAAGGGCTTAAGGCTATGTATGCACCCACATTGGAATATCGACAGGGGTGGCTATGGGGAGCCAGACAGCTTTGCCAAATATGATGAAGTAACTAATAAATTGTCTGCGTTAACACGAAGCTATAGAGATTCATATAAAGCATATAGAAAGCTGGTTAAAAATGAATTATTCATCTAACAATCGCATTCACGCGGACAAAATAAAGCCGCGCCGCTTCGCTCTGCGACTTTATTTTTCCGGTAATGCGGGCCGTTACGCATAAAGGAGAAATGGATTGTGGGACGACATCCTGTGGAAATTCAAATTGAAATAGCCGATAAAGCCATCGTCGCTGAAGATTTTGATGTGCTCATGGGTATTTATACTGATGACGCAGTTTTAGTTATTGAGCCTGGCCGTAATGCCATCGGGAAAAATGAAGTCCGTAAAGCGTTTGAAGCTATAGCTGTATATTTTAAAAATGGCCTGCAAGTTAAACAAAATGGTTTGGAAATCCTTGAGTCAGGAGATACAGCGCTTGTGCTAGCAAATACTGTAGTATCTGGTCCCGGTTTTCCTGCTACTGAACGTAAGGCCACATATGTATTCAATAAATCGGCTAGTGGTATCTGGCAGTGTTCTATCGACAATTCATATGGTCATGAGATTATCGGTAAAAATGCATAATCGGGTAAGGACGGGTGTTTAGCCCGCTCTCCCCACACCACCTAGCATGCGGGTCCGCACTAGGCGGTTCACAAGAAGGGAGCACACGACGCTTTAGGCATACCCATGCGCTTTCATCCACTGATCGCGAATGCTGATCAAGCCCTGGCGTTTCAGCCAGTCATTGGTCATCCCGGTTTGCGTGCCCAGCGAGCGCGACAGATGCCAGTAGCTCTTGGAGCTCATGCCTGTCCAGATCGCGGTGCGCAACCGTGTCTCCAGAGCCCTCAGCTGGCGAATGCGATTGCGCACCCCGCGCCACTGTTTCCAGAAGCACATGCGGATGCGCCGTCGCAGCCAGTGATCCAGCTCGGGGATTGGTCGGTAATAGTCCGAGATGCCGAAGTACCCCATCCAACCACGGACGTATTCGAGAGTTTCTTGAGCCGGTATTCCATCGACACGCCCCAACTCCGGCCGGTCAACTGGCGTAGCCGGTGTCGGAAGTCTTGATAGGCGCGCTCAGACCAACGCAGCTTCTTGCCCCGGAAGGTAAATTCCAGGAACTCGCAGTGATCGGTCTTGACCACACGACTCTTGTGCGTGTTAACCACCAGCTTGAGCGTTCTGTTCAGATAGCGAGTCACGCTCGCCATCACCCGTTCGCCAGCGCGGTGGCTGCGCACGAGGATCAGCAGGTCGTCGGCGTGGCGCACGAACCGGTGTCCCCGTCTCTCCAGCTCCTTGTCCAGATCATCCAACAGGATGTTGGCCAGCAACGGCGACAGCAGCCCACCTTGCGGTGTTCCAATCTCCGTTGCTTCCAGGGTTTCTCCAACCAAGACACCCGCCCGCAAGTACGCGCCGATCAATGCCAGCAGCCGCTTGTCGCGCACCTTCCGACCCACACGGGCCATCAGAACGTCGTGCTGGACGTTGTCGAAGAATTTCGCCAAGTCCAGATCGACCGCAACGTGGTAACCTTCACCAATGTAGGTCTGTACCTGCCTCAATGCTCCATGGGCCGAGCGTCCCGGCCGGAAGCCAAAGCTCGCATCCGAAAAACCCGGATCGAACATCGGCCCCAGAACTTGCGCGATGGCCTGCTGGATGACTCGATCCACGACCGTGGGAATCCCCAGCAAACGTTCCCCATTGAATGGCAGCCTCCAACGCTGGCTACAACAGGGTCCGCCAAGAGCGCTTCACCCGGTCGGGTGCGGTAGGATCAGTGAGACACCTGTGGCTCGCTCGTTGCCGAAGGTTCAGGCCTTCACCCTGTCCCACCCATTAAGGTGGGCGTTTGGCTACTAGGCCGTCGGCTGACTTCTGTTCCATCACGCCAGGCGTTGCCGCAAGACGCGCTGCCCGAGTCACGGTAGGGTCCGGTGGCCATTCCAGCGCTTTCGCACTGGCCCTCAGTCCGACTCCCATGGCAACCACTGCCCCCTTAGGGATTGTCACAAAATAAGTGTTCCATTTTGTGCTGGTGAAATAGTGTAATTCCAGTCGCCATGGAAGTCGTGTCGCTTGATGTTGACGGCAGCCAACTCAGCGGCAGTGACTTTTTGGCCGAGAG
>NZ_NRRS01000030.1 GCF_016583795.1 Rhabdochromatium marinum
GCATCCGCGCGGTCGCGATAGAGCTGCGCGACGGTGAGAATCTCATGAGCCAGCGAGGTGATCAGCACGGCGTATTCATAGACCACCGTCTCCTCGACCAATTCCGCGAAGCTCAGTTGTAATTGATCGGGGTTGCGCTCATCGACCACCGCTAAGTCGCCTTTGATCCGCCGCCGCAGCACAATGGCGCGGCGATGCCGCCCCCAGCCCTGGAGGCGCAGCGGGGTCTCCGCCCCTTCCCAGCCCTGGCCGGCCTCGCACCAGTCGGCCTCGCGCATTAGCCGCTCAATGCTTTGCTTGACGCCCTTGCTCAAGCGCAGCTTGAACAGCAACGGCACCCCTTCCTGTTCGGCGCGGGCCATGTTGGCTTCGGTGCCCCAGTCACGATCGCCGCGGATCAGCGATGGCCACAGCGGACGCGGCAGCCGATCCAGCAGTTCCCACAATCCCGGGGCACTGTATTTCGAGGCGTTCTGATTGCCGGGCTTGACCTCGACGTCAAGAATGAGACGCAAGCCGGCAACGAAATAGGTGTGATAGGTATGAGACGGACGTCCGGGTTTGTGCGGGTTATAGCCTTTCTCCGCGCCCTCCTGGTGACCATAAAGCGGCTTGATAGTGACATCCATGTCGAGTATCCAGGGTTCGCGCAATAATGGATTGACGCCGTATTCCAAATGGTCTTGAAGCCATTTGACGCCGAGGGTTTCCTCGATCTTCTTGAGGTTGCGACGAATCGAATCTTCGCTCATGACTTGGCTAATGCCCAGCAGCAGCGGATTGACCCCGTCACTGCGTAGGGCATTGATATGCGCATAACGCTGGTGTCCCGCCAGCAACGAGAGTAACAGCGTTCCCAGAATCTCGCGGTTCTCCGGGGCATTGGGGCTCTTGAGCTGAAGGGGGCAACTCTCGACCCAAGCATCAAAGACCCCGCTCACATGCAGGAAGTCGATAAAGAACGGTAATTGACCAAACGGCGTGACGGCGGCCTGAGGGTCCCATTCTACGTGCACACGACCACCAAAGGTCGTCACGGGAATGGGGCCGGCGTGCGGCACCAGCGCCTGCTTCGAACCTTCACCCGTAGGGTGAGCGGATAATTCGTTCATCAGCGCCTCCTTCAGCTAATATTTCAGTCGGTTAGCCGATTATGGCAGGCGAGCATCTGCTCTTTCTAGGATCACCACTGCCATGCAACGGCTGAAGCGTTGGTTCAACGCGTGCATCAATTCGCCAAGAACATCAACCGCAACGTCTTTGAAGTAGCGGCTCGCCTGTGGGTAAAGATCGCCCTCGACCAAGAGGAAAAAACTACGTACTCCAGGTTAGACGCGGTTTAAACAGAGTGCAGTCGCGCATTCTTGACCTGAGCGGATTCCCAGCGAGCGTTTATCAAGACCTGTGTGTGGAATCCGATGATGCAGCCCCTAAAATGAGCGAACCATGAGTACTTGGGATGGAGGGAAAGGTTTTTTTTTGCACGTCGTGTTTCGCAGGTTTGCAGCAGCACTGAAGGGAGTGTAGCCGTGCCCGACGCACCAGTGACGCACTGGGTTCAAAGCGCGCATCGGCGCGACCGGCAAAGACGCGCAAATCCTCCAGAATCATTGCCCAACAGCTTGGGGCAATGAGCCCGGCGTCGCCGTGCGAAGACACCCGCAGCAGAATGTCACGCTTTTGACGAAAGATCTCGATGTGCAGTGCAACCGGATTGTTCACCTGGGGACACTGGTGCGGCTCGGTGACAGTGGCGGGTGACTGGGCATACAGCAGCAGTTTCAGTTCAATCAGGTTAGTGGCCAATTCTGGAGCCTGGGTTGCAACGCGGCTCAGGGCGCAATCGGGCGTGCGACAGCGCTCGCGTAAAGCAAAGGACAGCTCGCGGTCAATGAACACCCGAATCGAGTGCTCAATTGCGCGCAGGCGCCGTTCACATACCCGAACTTTGCGTGGGTACAGGCTTTGATCGCGCAGCTGTTGCTCGATAACCGCTCGCACGCGATCATAGGCTTTCGGCAGAGCGCCACTGTGAAAGCCCCGATACAGAATGCCGCGCATGGTTTCGCCATGGCTGCCGATAACCGCCGGTTCGAGCGCCAGCGTTGCAATGCCCTGTGCATCGACACCGCGCAAGGCGGCACTGTGATTGGCCTGATACAGCTTCCAGTTCTCTTTTAATTCCCACACCACAAAACCAAAGAGCCCTGGTAGTAGCACCACGGTTAGGGTAATCAGTGGAATTCCAATCAGTCCCGGCAGAATGGAGTCACTCATCTCCAGCATCAGCGCCGTGATGCCCGGTAAAAACGGCAGCATTAACTTATGGCCAATGGTAACGATTGGAAAATGCTTAACCGGATTGATCTGCGGCTCCACCAGCACTGTGATGTAGAACTGTAACAGGGCCTCGGCAAAGGCCCAGAGTGGCGCCGCCAGGGCTTTCAGCAGCAAGCCACCGAGCGGTTCCTGCAAATGATGTGTGAGTGCTTCTTCCACCCGGTGCAGCGCTTGGGCAATACGTCGGGTGGCCTCCTTGAACAGATACAGCAGATGCTGAATCAGTCCCAACACCAGAGTTTGATTGATGCGACGTTGCAACTGGCTCAGGTGTGTTACCAGATTGTCGATAAAGCGTCGCCCGGCCGGCGTATTGCGCGCCAGAGTGCCCAGCGCAAAGGCCAGTGCCAGCAGCCAGAAACCGGGTTTAATCGGAACTTCCTCAACCAGCACTGCCAGCGCAATGATGGGTGTGAGCGGCAGAATGCCGAACAATAACGGCTGAATGAAATGCCGCGCCAGACCGCGAATCAGGCCGGTACCGAGCAGCCCGGACAGCGGCGGCCAGGCCAGCAGGTGCCAGGGAGCCTGGATCACCAGAAAATCGAACAGCGCCCGGCTGCCATGCCAGATGGCGTGCAGCACATGGCGACCGATATCGGTGTGTATGACCAGGTTGGCCAGGGTACCACCGGCGGTGACAGTCAGCGGCGTGGCCAGATGAAAGCTCGGCTCGACCTCCGGGAACAGATGCAGAATCAGGCCAATGCTTTTCAGCACCAAATAGGTGACGCCAAAGGGCACCAGAACATGGCGTAGGACAGCACGCCCGGCACGGGTGCCAAACAAGGGGGCCGAGAGCTGCTGCAAGCCTTTGATGTAAATTTCACCGGGGCGGTAAACCCCGGGCAGCGCCTGTGCGGCGGTGTGATCGAAGCGGCGCAGGCGGTCGCCGCGATAAAATTCCTCCAGGGTTGAATCGGGCAAACGCAACACATTGCGCGCCACAATGTCGCGCACGTCGGTAAACTTCAGTTGCCGGCGCTGCTTGATGACATCGAGAAGTTCGCAGCGCATTTTGTGCTCGGCTACGCGTTCACGATGATTACGCGGCACAAAGTCGGCCTGACGCAGTGCGTGCGTCAAGCGCGGCATCAGTTGCGCTTCGAGTCGCTGGCTCAGGGCCGTGCGCATCTGCTCCAGCAACTTGGCAAAAACTTCCAGTTCGTGCAGCGGCCAGTCAAGATCGTCGATGCGCACGCGCGCAATTTGCAGGGAGCGCAGACAGTGCAGCGGCGCCTGAAATGGCAGCATTTCGCGCAGGCGTATCTGCCCGCGACTGCGCATCCAGCCCCAGAGCCGCAGCCGGTAGTAATCATCGCGCGTTTCGCCCAGCACCTGCTCCAGTTGGCTTAAGACCGCGCGCGCCACCGGCGAGGCGCTGAGACCGCGGTCCTCGGCGGCCAGACGCTGCACTAGCGCGTCGAGTTGTTTAGCCGCCTCGGGTCGCAAAGCCAGCTTGGCGGCCAATTCAGCGGCCAGACTCTGTTCACAATCGGCTTCGTGTGCGGCTAGGGTCTGGCACAGATCGCTGGCAGAATCGCCGCAGAATTGCATGAGACGCAGCAGCAGACGGCGCGCATCCGCCAGATGCACCAGCGCACAGGCAAAGCGACCGCGCCTTTCGTTGCGCACGGCGGCAGCCATGGCATGGCGCAACAGGCTGAGTCCGGCCTCCAGCCAGACACCGGAAGGCTGCTGCCGGGGGCGATTTTGCAAATACTCTAGGCTGGGTGCAAACACGATTCGCCCTATCAGGCGACTTAGGCGGGCACTGAAATGGTCCCAAAAGCGGGCCGCAAAGGCCCGTTTCGGCCTGATGCGCACGGCTTCATGCAAGGCCGCGCGACAGCGTGCCTCAAACGCCTGGGGCACCGCTGCCGGTGGTGGCGCGGCGGCCTGACGTGCCTGTGCCACCTGATGGCGCCGCGCGGCTGCGGCGTGAATCGCTTGCTGGGCTGCGGCATAGTCTGGGTCGCGTTCGCCGCGCGTTAATCCGCCTGGGAGCAAGGGTAGGGGTTCGAGCGCAGCATCTCCGGCGTTAGGCCGGGTTTTGTGCAGCAGTTGCGGTAAGGCGGGGTCATGCGATGACCAGGCAGGCACGGTGTCGGCTGCCAGACTGGGCGGCGGTGGAAGATGCAGCCCGCTGGCGGTCAGCCAAGTGTCGATGCGCGCCCAATCCTGCACGGCAGGAAAATAAAAAGCCCGCGCACCGGGAGCGAAATAGCGCAGACGCACCACCCGGGCGATGAAGGCACGGCAGATCAGGTTGTCATCCCAGATGGGCAGAATGAGACCATCGCGGTCCAGCACGCTTCGCAATTCGGCAAAGCCGTGCGGACCAACCAGCGCGCGCAACCGTTGGGCGCTGAAGTCAGATTTGTGAGCCTGCTTCTGATTCTGGGCTGGCTCGTCAGCTGCCTCAGTTTCCCGGTCGCGCGCCAGCTGCCAGTGACGGGCGACTTCGGCCTCGAAAGTGCGTGCCCAGTAGTCATGGCGCAGCCGCCGAAAGCCCAGGCCATCAATCCCCGGGGTGCGCGGCGAGGGCAACAGCAGCACATAGTGCGGCAGTTTCAGGCCCTCAATTACAGACAAGGCTTCAGGATTTTCTGTTTCCAGACCAAACAGAAAGTCTTCGCGGCGCATTAAATAGTAGGGCAGGTCGGGAATCGACACTTCCGAAGCCTGCGCGCCCAGTTGTTCCTGAATCAGGCGCTCAATTGCGCGAGCATGAAACAGAAAAACCCCATCGGCCGGGTTCAAAATCTGCTGGCGAAAGTTCTTCGCGTTGGCGATTACAGGGGTTTCGCTGGTGGTCATCGGCTTCTCTGTCACGCAACTGACTTGCAAGGCCGCCGCCGAACGGGGCATGCTGCGACCTGGTGGGCGGTCAGCTTCAGGGGCTGGATACCGCTGATCTAAGCTTAACAAGCACAGGGCGGGCTGATGCAGGAACCCATGCAATTTTCCGTGGCGGCGACCTTTGTTCTCTACCTGCTGGTGATGATCGGTATTGGAGTCTGGGCCTATCGCCGTACCCATGACTCGGCGGATTATTTCCTCGGCGGACGCCAGCTTGGCCCCTGGCCGGCGGCGCTCTCGGCCAGTGCCTCGGACATGAGCGGCTGGCTGTTACTTGGCTTGCCTGGGCTGGCGTTCACCTCCGGTATGCAATCGGTCTGGCTGGCCGGTGGACTGCTGCTCGGCACGTATCTCAACTGGCTAATGGTCGCCCGTCCTCTGCGGCAATTCACCCAGGAAGCTAATGATGCCTTAACCATCCCGGAATTTCTGGCTAATCGTTTTGGCGATTCCAAGCACGTCTTGCAGGTGATTGCAGCGCTGTTTATTTTATTGTTCTTCCTGTTTTATACCAGCTCGGGCCTGGTGGCCGGGGGCAAGTTGTTTGAAACCCTGTTTGGACTGGATGCGCGCATCGCCACCACCATTGGTGCCCTGGTCATCATGTCCTACACCCTGAGCGGTGGTTTTCTGGCGGTTTCCTGGACTGATCTGGTGCAGGGATTGCTGATGTTGGCAGCCTTGCTGCTGGTGCCGGTGATGGTGGTGCAGGCCGACGGTGGCTTCTCTGCCATGCATAGCACGCTGGTGGCGGACCATCCGCACCTGTTTTCGCTCTGGACCGACAACGATGGCGAGCCGCTGGGCTGGATTGCGATTGCCTCTCTGGCCGCCTGGGGACTGGGCTATTTCGGTCAGCCGCATATTCTGGCGCGTTTTGCTGGCATTCGCGATCAGCAAGCGGTGCCAATGGCACGGCGCATTGCTGTGACCTGGAGCGCGCTCAGCCTGGGGGGCGCCATTTTGGTCGGACTCGCAGGACTGGCCTGGGTGGATGGCCATCTGGGCGGCGAGCTGGCCGATGCCGAGACCATTTTCATGGTGCTGGTCGAGACGCTCTTTCATCCGGTCATTGCCGGAATCCTGCTAGCCGCCATTCTGGCGGCCATTATGAGCACGGCTGATTCACAGCTGCTGGTGTCCTCCTCGGCGCTGACCGAAGACCTTTACCGTCAGCTCATCCGCCGCAACGCTGAGCCTGGTGAGGTGGTGCTGGTCGGACGCCTCGCGGTGGTGCTGCTGGCGCTGATTGCACTGCTGTTGGCGCTGGAACCCGACAACACGGTGCTGGGCCTGGTGGCGTATGCCTGGGCCGGTTTCGGCGCCGCCTTCGGTCCAGTGCTGGTGCTGTCGTTGTACTGGCAGGGCATGACGCGTGCCGGTGCATTGGCCGGCATCATCACTGGCGGTCTGGTGGTGGTGGGATGGAAACTACTTGAAGGCGGTCTGTTTGATCTTTATGAGATTGTTCCCGGTGTGATCGCGGCCACTATGGCGATTGTGGTGACCAGCCGGCTGAGCACGCCGACTGCGCCGGAGATTCTGGCGCGTTTTGAGCGTTTCCGCACCGCCGGGTCCGCAGTTCCGCAAGAGTCCGATCTATGAGTACCGCAGTCGCTTCGAGTCCCAACGAGAACCACTGGCAGGACTGGCTCGCCTGGGCTGCACAGGCTGGCGTCCGGGTGCCGGATACGCCGGAATTCCATCAGGCGCGCGAGCGCGTATGGGCAGGCAGCGAATATGTCGCCCTGAGTGCCGCACGCCATCCGCAAGCCCTGGCCGAACTGCTCACCAGCGATGCCCTGACGCGCAACGATGGCGCTGCCACCATCAACACCAGGCTGCAACAGGCACTGGCGGAGGTCAGCGACGAAGAGACCCTGGGCATCGCGCTGCGCCAGCTGCGCCGCACCCAGATGATGCGCATCATCTGGCGCGATCTGGCCGGTTGGGCCGATCTGGATGAAACCCTGGCCGATCTCAGTGCATTGGCGGAGGCCTGCGTTTGCCACAGCCTGGCGCGGCTTGAACCCTGGCTGCAGGCCGAACTTGGCGAGCCGCACGATGCCGACGGGGTGCCGCAGCGCCTGCTGGTGCTGGGCATGGGGAAACTGGGCGCCGGTGAGCTGAATCTGTCCTCGGATATTGATCTGATCTTTGCCTACCCCAGCAAGGGCGAGGTACAGGGCGGTCCACGCGCGCTGAGCAATGAGCAGTTCTTCACCCGCCTGTGTCAGCGCCTGATCAAGGCCCTGGATGCTCAGACTCCCGAGGGCTTTGTGTTTCGCGTCGATGCCCGCTTGCGACCCTTCGGCGACGCCGGCCCGCTGGCCATGCACTTTGATGCGCTCGAAGCCTATTACCACGCCCATGCGCGGGAGTGGGAACGCTACGCCATGATCAAGGCGCGGGTCATCGCCGGGCCGCCCCAGGCCGGCGCGGAACTCATGGCCATGTTGCGCCCCTTCGTCTATCGGCGCTATCTCGACTTTGGGGCCATTGATTCGCTGCGCCATCTCAAGCGCCTGATTGATCAGGAGGTCAGGCGCAAGGGTATGGCCGATAATATCAAGCTCGGCCCCGGCGGTATTCGCGAGATCGAATTCATCGGTCAGTCGTTTCAGCTCATTCGCGGTGGGCGTGAGCCGGAGCTGCAATGTCGGGCAATTTTGCAGGTGCTCCAGCAGCTGATGCACAAGGGGCTGCTGGACGCCGAGGTGGTGGCCGAATTGACTGCCGCGTATCGCTTTTTGCGCCGCACGGAAAATCGCCTGCAAGCCTGGGCGGATCGCCAGACCCATAGCCTGCCCACCCGCGATGCCGAACTGGAGCGCCTCGCTCACACACTGGAGTTTCCCGATCGGGCCAGCTTTCTGGCGCAGCTCAGGACGCATCGCGAGAAGGTGCAGCAGCATTTCGATGCTATCTTTGCCGAGCCCGATCAGGCCGAATCAGGCGCTGACCAGGGCTTAGGCGAGCTATGGAACGAGCCACCGGAACCAGCCGAGGCGAGCGCCACGCTCAGTCGGGCCGGGTTTCGTGACCCGGAACATGCCTGGCAGCGCCTGGAACAATTCCGCCAGAGCGTGCAACGCAAAGGTCTGGGGCAGCTGGCGCTGGAGCGGCTGCAATGCCTGATGCCGCGTCTGCTCGATCAGCTCACGGCCAGCGATGTCAGCACCGCCAACAGCGCTGAGCAGGCGCTGACTCTGGATGTCACTCTGGATCGGGTGCTCCATGTGCTGGAAGCCGTGCTGGGGCGCACCGCCTATCTGTCCCTGCTGGTTGAGCGTCCGGATGCCCTGCGCCAACTGACGCAGCTGTGCGCCATGAGCCCCTGGTTTAGCGAACGCACCGCACGGGCGCCGGTGCTGCTGGACGAACTGCTCGACGCCCGGCGCCTGTTCGCCCCACTGCGGCGCGCGGACTTGGACGCCGAACTGGATGCCCTGCTGGCACCGCTTGGCGCCGATGATCTGGAACAACGCATGGAGCGTTTGCGCCAATTCGCCCAGGGCAATCAGCTGCGGGTGGCCGCCGCCGACATCACCGGTGCCATTGAGCTGATGGTGGTCAGCGACTATTTGACTGAAATCGCAGAGGTTGCGGTCGCACGCAGTCTCAGCCTGGCCTGGGATGGCTTGCAGGCACGCCATGGCGTTCCGGCGGGTCGCGATCGCCAGCACAACGGTTTTTTAGTGTTGGGTTACGGCAAGCTCGGTGGCCTGGAACTGGGCTATCACTCCGATCTGGATCTGGTGTTTCTCTATGATGGCGAGGATGCGCTGGAAGCCACCGATGGCGAGCGTCCCGTCACGGCTGCGCAGTTCTATATTCGCCTCGGCCAGCGGCTGATTCATATCATGACTACGCCGACCTACTCCGGGGTTCTGTATGACATCGATATGCGCCTGCGCCCGGATGGGCAGAAGGGGATGATCGCGCGCGCGCTTGATTCCTTCGCCAGCTATCAGCGCCACGAGGCCTGGGCCTGGGAACATCAGGCGCTGGTGCGCGCCCGACCGGTCGCCGGTGACCCGCGCCTGGCACAACGCTTTGCCGCCGTACGGCGCGAAATTCTGTGCCTGGAGCGCGACCCGGAGCAGATTCGCACCAAGGTGCGTGAGATGCGCGCCAAAATGCGCGCCACTCTCGATCAGAGCCATGCGCAGCAATTTGACCTCAAGCAGGGGCGTGGCGGTATTGCCGACATCGAGTTTATGGTTCAATACGCAGTGCTGCGGTGGGCGGCGCGCTACCCGGAGCTGACCGACTGGACGGATAATATCCGTCTGCTGGAAACGCTCAACCGGCTCGATCTGCTGCCTGAGGATACGGCTGCCGTGCTCACCCAGGCCTATAAATCCCTGCGCGCGGCCTATCATCGCAATGCGTTACGCGATGCGCCCGGGTGCGTAAACAACGATCAACTGGTCAGCGAGCGCCAGCAGGTGGTGCAATGCTGGGACAGCCTGATGGAGGATCAGCATCGCTGATCCCAGGCTGGATGCAGCCGCTGGTGCGAATTGACAACTGGAGACATCAACACATGAGCATGGCCGACCGCGACGGCGTGATTTGGTATAACGGCGAACTGGTGCCCTGGCGCGACGCCCAGACCCATGTTCTGACCCACACATTGCACTATGGCATGGGCGTCTTCGAGGGGGTGCGGGCGTATGCCACTGAACGCGGCCCGGCGATTTTCCGCCTACCCGAGCACACCGAGCGGCTGTTTAATTCCGCGCATATCCTGGGCATGCAGCTGCCCTATGACCGCGACACCCTAAACGAAGCCCAGCGCCTTGCGGTGAGTGAAAATAACCTGTCCTCGGCCTACATTCGTCCAATGGCCTTCTACGGCTCCGAGGGCATGGGACTGCGTGCCGACAACCTGCAAGTGCATGTAATTGTTGCTGCCTGGGACTGGGGCTCTTATTTGGGTGAGGACAACATTAAGCACGGCATTCGGGTGCGGGTGTCCTCCTTTACCCGCCATCATGTCAATGTGACCATGTGCCGGGCCAAGGCCAATGGCAACTACATGAACTCCATGATGGCGCTGCAAGAGGCCCTGCGTGATGGCTATGACGAAGCCATTCTGCTTGATACTCAGGGCAATGTGATGGAGGGCAGCGGGGAGAACATTTTCCTGGTGCGCGATGGTGAGCTGTTCACGCCGGATCTCACCTCAGCGCTCGATGGCATTACCCGCAAAACCGTCATCACACTCGCCGAGGAACTTGGTCTGCGGGTGACGGAAAAGCGCATTACTCGCGATGAAGTCTATATTGCCGATGAGGCTTTCTTTACCGGTACGGCGGCTGAAGTCACTCCGATTCGCGAGGTGGACGGGCGCGTCATTGGTCAAGGTGGGCGCGGCCCGATCACCGAACAGCTACAAAGCCGTTATTTTGCTATCGTCCAGGGCCGCGACTCTAACTACGACCACTGGCTGCATTGGATTTAGGCCACAGCGAATATCGATACAACAGGAAGCAACGCCCGATTGAATCCTATGGAAACCATTGAACTTCCCTTCGCATCTAACCCGCCGGACAACCTGGCTGGGGCACAGCCGTCGCAACCAACGCCGATTAAGGTACAGGCAGGTGATTTACCGCTCAGCTGCCCGCGCCCGGAAGATCAACTCTGGAACCTGCATCCGCGTGTCTATCTGCCGATTGAGCAGGCACCAGATCGCCGCGTGGTCTGCCCCTATTGCGGGGCGGTGTATGAACTTGAGGGCGAGGTGGAGTCGGCGCATTAAGTGCGCTTTGTTCGCTAAATGTGATTGGTTTGACTGGATTTGAAGCAGCGCGGATTATGCATCCGGTGACGGGGCACGGAAGCGCAGGAAAAAGTTCTTGTGCAACCAGGCGGCGTCATCCATCAGGCGAAACCCGGCGGACTCGACCTCTTTGATGACCTGCGCCTTCCCGGCGCGCACATGTCCCTGAGTCCAGGCCGATGCAACCGCCGGATCGGTGCGGAAGTCGATAATGGCCAGAATGCCACCGGGACGCAGCGCCTGCTTGATCGCAGCCAGCATCGCATGCGGAAACTCAAAGTGATGATAGCTGTCGGCGGTAAAGACCAGGTCGACACTGTTGTCCGGCAAGCCGAGATGCTGCTGATCATTGTGCACGGTGGTAATCTGGCTCAGGTCCGCTTGTGTGGCGCGTTCATCAATCGCCTCAAGAAAAGGTTGTGAAATATCGACCGCATAGACCCGGCCCGTCGGCCCCACCGCCTGTGCAAACAACAGGCTGAAAAATCCGCTGCCCGCTCCAACATCCGCCACCACTTGACCGGGTTGCAGATCAAGTGCCTGCACAATGGCCTGGCGTTGAGCATAGAGTTCGCGCCCATCGCGCTCGAAGGTATCGCGCCAAAAATCTGGATCGGCCTCCAGATAATAGCTGTTCATCGCTGGACTCAGCACCCGCCCGGCATCAGGGCTGGTCTCCTCAGCCGCGCGTGCCGGAATAGCCAGCAACAGCGCCACCATCACCGTCACCAGGGCGGCGAGGGTCATCGCTAGCGCTCCTTGTATTTGCCCGACTTGCTTGTCACAACCTCTGGTCATTGCTTCATGCCTCTGCATACTGGAAGACTGCTGTTTGCACCCGAGAATCCCACTGAAGCACCGCCTTGGGAACCGCTGCGCGCGGCGTTGAGCGAAGCCGGCTTGCTGGGTGAAACACTCCCCCCGGAGCGACTGCAAGCCGCCGCATCTGGCACTCTGGGCTATGCTCCGGGCGCACACTTTTTTGATTATGTGGCCTTTACTGGCTGCGCCGTCAACCTCAATACGGCGGATGCAACAACCGGCTCCTTGGGCTGCCATCTGCGCCTGAACCCACCCTGCCCGGAATCGCACTTTTTGCACGGACGCAATAGCCGCCCACCACGCTGCCCAAACTGCCGCAAGCCACTCACCGACTGGTCAGCATCGCTACAGCAGGGCCGTTGGCAAGCGCAAGCGCCGCTGCGATGTGCAGCCTGCGGGCAAAGTCACCCGGCTTGGCAGTGGGACTGGCGCAGACAAGCTGGCTTTGCACGCCTGACGCTGACCATCGAAGAAGTCTTCCCCGGCGAGGCGACGCCGCTGCCGCCGTTGTTACTCCTGTTGCAGCAGGCCAGTGGCGGACTCAGCTGGCAGTGGTTTGCGGTTCAGGATTGAACGGCGCACAGTAGAATCCATTTCCTCATTATGCATCACCCTTCCGAGGGTTCCTTTCTAGTAAAAAATCACGCGGGACGGTATATTTAATCAATCCCATTGGAGCCTTTAATTGAAAAGGCTCATCTGAGGTTGGGTTTTCGCCTGATTAGGCATCCGTTGTTGATTTTCCGAGGGTAAATTAAGGGCAGCTCCCTTGAATTGCGGATACAGAATCGAGAGTCTCCGAATATTATATTCGAGCGCGGAAAAGTATTCGTCATCGATTTCAATCCCAATCGCGTCATAGCCCACAGCCCGGCAGGCGGCAATGGTCGATCCTGAACCGCAGAAAGGATCTAAAATGTGGCCAATGCCCAAGGGTAAAAGGCTTCGAACTAACAAGCGTAGCCAGTGCTGCGGTTTGATGGTGGGATGATCCGAGATCGACTCCTCTACAGTTGGTGTTTTTGCGCTCTGGATAATGTCCGGGAAAGGTTGATCGACGTTCAGGCGACGCAAAGCGCCAACCCCCCATTTACGCAGGTTTGCGGCCACGGTTTTTTCCGAAATTGGTTTGCGGAAGAGCATCCACGGTTCATAGGCTCCGCGTGGCGTGACGCAGACCTCGGGGAATTCCGCTTCCGCCAGTTTGGGGCGATCGCCGCCGCGAAACCCTCGGTAGAGGCGCATGATCGCGCCGCGCACCTCAAACCCAGCCTCGGCCATGCCTCCTTGCACTAAATGTTGCAGCATGGGGGTTCCAGCCAGATAGACATGAGCCCCCGGCATCAGCACCGGGATGAGCGCTTTCCCGAATTCCCGAAAGTAGGTTTGGACATGTTCGCGATCTTTGGTAGTCAGGGTTGTAAAACGTGGCAGGGGCGCCCGTTGACTACCCCCGATGGTGGGTGGCAGACGCCATACTCCGCCTTTGCCACTGCGGAGCTTGGCCATCTCGTTGGGGAGAAATTCGACGATGCCGAAAGGTGGGTCAGTGCAAACGCCATGAATACTCTTAGCCGGCTGATCGCGCAGCCAGCAAAAGCAGTCAGCGTGATAGAGTTCTTGATTTGGCATGAGGAGAGTTTCGTCTATAGTTGAAAGACTGTCAAAGAGTGGGCCGGTAAACTAGCCGGCCATGAAGCAAGCACAAAGGATCATCGGCGCCTGCATCCGAGCGCTCCGCGAGCAGAGGGGTTTGTCGCTTGAAGCTCTGGCGGCCAAGGCGGCCATCAGCTATCAGTACCTTTCGGGTGTCGAGACCGGCAAGGAAAATTTCAGTGTGCAAGTTCTGGAGTCCTTGGCGCGAGCGCTTGATGTCCAGGTTCAGGTGCTTATCATCGCGGCGTATGAAGGTATTGCGCAAGCGTCGGTTCCTCGTCTCGAAGCGCGCTTTTTTCGTCCCTCTACGCCCTTGCCGTTGGGTTTAAAGATTCAACATATCGATGCAGCAGCCAACCTCGCCCAGTCCATTATTTACCGGATCAACCGCAATCTGCGCCAAGAGATCGGCCAACCTTTACAAGCACTGATTCAAGGAAACAATTTTTCTGGCCTTGTCTCGAATGTCTTGACGAATGCTTTTGATCAGTGTTCTCCCTACAAACACAATCACGATCAGCGCTATCCGGACTTAATCTACGCTGAAGGTGCTCCCGGCGGCGTTGGATTGGAGGTCAAAACAACGATCAACGTTGGCAAAGGGGGAGAAAGTCACAACGGACATGGCGGATGGCATCTTGTCGGTTGTTATCGCTTTCTCGAAACAGGCGATATACAGTTTATCCACTTGATGTTCGCGCAGCTCAATGGGCATCAACATGAGCAGCCCGATTGGAGTTATCTGGGAAGCCGGGTGAACGCTACAACAGGAAGTCGACGCACCGAAACCTATACTACGACCCTGACCGGGACAACGAAATTGCGTGACGGCTCGGTTTATCTCGATACTCGGAGCGTCAATCCTTCCAGATGGCGTCAGGCGCGTGACGGGGAGATACCTGCCTGGTCTATTTTTGCGGAATGAAAGATGGCTGGCTTATGGTTATGTGTTCGCTTTTTGGTAAAGGTTCACCATTCTGATTGCGATGCTAGGCTTGGGTTCGAGGCCGAGCCGGCTGGCGTGACGCGCGTAGAGCCAACAACCAGGTTTACTGGTTTCTGGCCTAATCGGTGGAAATCAGCAGGTTTTCTAAAACGATGCGGTTGACTTTCTGCTCGATTTTGAGGTGCAACGGGCGCTTGGGAATGTGGCCACAACCCGGAAAGCAAACAAAGGCAGCGACCCCACGTTTCTGTGAAACCACTTAATCCTTCTTTGGCCAGTGGCGGCCAGCAAGGAGCGTAGGGCACTATTTGCGAGCACTGAGGTTTAAAAAGGGAACGGAAAAATCACGACCCGTCCGGTTGCAAATGCGCCCATGCCGCATCCTCCTCGGATTTTAGCCAGTATTCCGCCAGGGCGGGTTCATTCAAGTATGCCTTTTTGTTGAGCTGTGCAATCGGCGTGAAAAAGTTAATGGTAATCCTGTCGCCACTTTGCACCACCCTGCCGGAAAAATCGATCAGGCTCATCGGATCGCTTTGGGTCCACGCCCAGTGCGGATGAATAACAGGCCACTAAACAGCTGTCACGTGACGTGACAAAAAGCCAATATTTAGTAGGCCGAGAGGTTTGGCAACTCACGGCGCATCAACTCCCAACGGCTGTAGAGCAGTAACAGCGCATGTTGGTGGAATTGAACCAAGCGATCTGCCACGCCATGCCATGAGGGATGCGCCAGTGACGGTTGGTGTGTTTATGCTGGCCGTGCTTCGCCTTGCTCGCTCCAATGTTACGGGCGTGAAGCTCCGTGTGATAATCTAACCCAAGGGATTAGCTAACCCCAAAGAACGGCTGAGATGATCGTCAAGGTTGTTGGAGCTATTCGCGGTTATGGCTTGGGGACCATCAAGGCGACCACGGGTGTGGCGACGGCGGTGATGGGCAGCGATAGCCGGCTTGATCCCGTGCCAAGTCTCCTGAACTGTAAAACACAACCCGGTATCGCTCTGCGAAGGCTTTTAGACGCTCCATGAAATCCCTGCGCCAGGATTGGCTGTCCAATATTCCCAATGATTTGCTTGCCGGCCTGGTGGTTGCGCTTGCGCTCATCCCCGAGGCGATCGCCTTTTCGATTATCGCGGGTGTGGATCCGCGTGTCGGGCTCTATGCGGCCTTCTGTATTGCCACGGTAACGGCCTTTGTGGGCGCGCGTCCGGGCATGATTTCTGCCGCTACCGGGGCCATGGCGCTGTTGATGATTGGGCTGGTCAAGGAGCACGGGTTGCAGTATCTACTGGCAGCCACTGTGCTGACTGGCGTGCTGCAGATGCTGGCCGGTGCGCTGCGCCTCGGCAATCTGATGCGCTTTGTGTCGCGCTCGGTGGTCACTGGTTTCGTCAATGCCCTGGCGATTTTAATCTTTATGGCGCAGCTCCCGGAGCTGACCCACGAGGGGGTGACCTGGGAGGTCTATGCTCTGGTGGTGGCCGGGCTGGCGATTATCTATCTGTTTCCGCTGCTGACTAAGGCGATCCCGTCGCCCCTGGTGACCATTCTCCTGCTGACCGGGGTCACCATGTATCTGGGGTTGGATGTGCGTACCGTAGGTGATATGGGCCACCTTCCCGACAGTCTGCCGGTGTTCCTGTTGCCAGACATTCCGCTGACGCTGGAAACGCTCCAGATTATCCTGCCGGTCTCTGTCACCCTGGCAGTGGTTGGACTGCTTGAGTCGCTGATGACGGCGACCATCGTTGATGATCTGACCGACTCCAGCAGCAACAAGAATCGCGAATGCGTGGGGCAGGGACTGGCCAATGTCGCGGCTGGCTGTCTGGGCGGCATGGCCGGCTGCGCCATGATCGGTCAGTCGGTGATTAATGTGAAATCTGGCGGGCGTGGGCGCCTGTCCACGCTGGTGGCCGGCGTCTTTTTGCTGCTGTTGGTGGTGTTTGCCGGCGACTGGGTGGCGCAAATTCCCATGGCGGCGCTGGTGGCGGTGATGATCATGGTGTCCATCGGCACCTTCAACTGGGCTTCAATCCGCAATCTGCGTGAGCATCCGCTCGGGGCCAATGTGGTAATGATCGCGACTGTGGTGGTGGTGGTGGCCACACATGACCTGGCAAAAGGTGTCCTGGTGGGCGTGCTGCTGTCAGGGTTCTTCTTTGCCCACAAGGTTGGGCAGGTGCTGCACATCAGCTCGGTGTCGCTGGAGGAAGGTCGCACCCGTGCCTATCTGGTCACTGGACAAGTGTTCTTTGCATCAGCGGATCGTTTCGTGGCGTCCTTCGATTTCAAAGAAGTGATTGAACGAGTCCGTATTGATGTCAGTCGCGCGCATTTTTGGGACATTACCGCTGTGAGTGCGCTCGATAAGGTGGTGATTAAGTTCCGCCGCGAGGGGACTGAAGTTGAGGTGATCGGTCTGAATGAGGCCAGTGCCACCCTGATTGATAAGTTTGCGGTGCACGACAAGCCCGATGCCGTTGAGCGCCTGATGGATCACTGACTTGCAAGGGATTTTCTCCATGCACAACGACGAAGACAAAATCCTGGCATGTGTTGATCACTCGCACTATGCCGATACCGTGGCCGACGCGGCGGCCTGGGCGGCGCGCCGGCTCAATGCGCCCTTGGAGTTGCTGCATCTGCTGGCGCGGCACCCTGAGGTCGCCAATGGCCGCGATCGCAGTGGCGCCATCGGGGTCAATGCTCAGCAGCATTTGCTCGAAACCCTGGCCGAAGAAGATGCCGCGCGCGGGCGTGATGCGCGCGAGCAGGGACGGGTGTTTCTCAATACCTTGCGCCAGCGCGCGCTCCAGGCCGGGGTGGTGGCGCCGGATGTGCGGCAGCGCTACGGCGATCTTGAAGAAACCCTGGTTGAGCAGCAGTCACAGGTGCGCCTTTTCGTGTTGGGGCGCCGGGGGGAGTCGGCGGAGACCACGCAGCGCGATCTGGGACGCAATGTCGAGCGGGTGGTGCGGGCGCTGAAGAAACCGATTCTGGCGGTTACCGAGCAGTTTCGTGAACCGCGTCAGGTGATGATCGCCTTCGATGGGGGTAGCATCACCCGGCGCGGGGTGGAACTGGTCGCTGGGAGTTCGCTGTTTCGCGATCTGCCGGTGCATCTGCTGATGTCCGGCAAGGCGAACCGTGATGGCGCCAAGCAGCTTGACTGGGCACGCGCCACCTTGGAGCAGGCCGGCTTTACCGCATCCGCTGACCTCATCCCTGGCGATGCCGAGCGGGTGATTGCCCAATCGGTGCGTGATCGCGAGATTGACATGCTGATCATGGGCGCCTATGGCCACTCGCCACTGCGTACCCTGTTGTTTGGCAGCAAGACCTCGGACTTGCTGCGCGCGGCGCGTATTCCCACCCTGTTGATTCGCTGATGCGTTGTTAATCCGCTGCTTGAGTCCAGGCGGTCAGGACACGCGCGGCATGCGAAAGGGGAGTAGAAGCTGCACCCAGCGCTGCGCGAATCGATCCAGTGACAGACTTTCATGCACGGCGGTGACGGATTCGCCCAGCAGGCGGGTGGCCACGGTGGAGCGGGCATAAAAGGGCGTATCTTCCAGGGTTTCAATCACGCGCGCGCGCGATTCGCCAGTGTCAGGATGCTCGCTGCGGGTGGCGCGCGGAATGCGCCACACGCGGGTGGTGGACAGCGGCGCGCGTGCAGGCGGATCAAACGGCTGCACCTGGCCATCGCGATTGACCTGCAAGGCCAGTGACAGCGGACTGCCATCGCGACGGTTGGCCTCGTAGAGCACGGTGGCGCCCCCATGACGGCGTTTGGCGCGCGACCAGTCCCAATCAATGAAGCCCTGCTCCAGCGGCTCCGAACCCCAGTTACTGTCGAGATAGCCGTCGCCGCTCCAGCGCAGGCGCGGATGACGCAGGTTGACACTGACGCGCGAATCAGGCGCGATTGGCCACCAGTGATGGCGCCCCTGACGGTCGAGCTGTTCGATGTGGCGAGTCGGGGTCTGGGGATGGACGCGCACCTGACCGCGCAAGGGCTGGGGGATGGGCACGGCGGTCTCATGGATGTCGATGACCAGATCGTCGCCTTCCCAGCGCACCTGGCTGGGACCGATGCTCAGCTCGCTGGCTTGGCGCTGCACTTGCCTGGGGCCGCGCTCGGTCATGGCCCAGCGCTTACCGCGCGCGCCATAGAGCACCGCATTGAGCGCACAGAAATGCTCCGGGTTGGCCGGACCGCGTTGCCGCGCCCAAGCGTAGTAGGGCGAGAAAACGCTGCCGAGCAAGGCGATGATGGTTAGGCCATGCAGACCGTCGTCGCTCAGCGCGTCGATGTACCACCAGAGGTAGCCGTTGGACGGGATCGGCTGGTCGAAGGCCGGTCCGCGAGCAGACTCGCCGCTGCCAGGCGTCCAGACAGGGTGGCCATCGGCAGACCCGGCCCCGGATGTGTGGTGCCCCCCGCCAGATACAGCCCCGGCAGCTTGCTGCGCGCGCCCGGCCGACTGAAAGACGCCATCCAGCCGTGGGAGGCGCGGCCATAGAGCGCGCCACCGCTGGCCGGGAACATCTGATTGAACTGGGTGGGCGAGGTGATCTGAGTCCATTCCGGCTGCTGTCGCACCTGCAAGCCACAGCGGGCCAGCAGGGCGAAGGTGCGCTCGGCGCATGCGTTGATCTCCGCAGGTGTAAAGTCGTGATGATCCCCGGTGGCCGGGGCATTAACCAGGCACAGCAGGCGCTCGGGGCCGGACGGCGGTGGAGTGCCGGTGTCGTGGTCGCTGCGATCCTGAGCGCAGATATACACAGTTGGTTCGTGCGGCAGGCGTTGACGCTGCAACAGGTCGCGAAACTCCGCCGGGTAATCGCGTGAGAAAAACACCGTGTGGCGTACCAGTGGAAAGTCAGTGGTCTCGGCCACCAGGCTCCAGGTTAATGCAGACAGTGAGCGGGCCTGGGGTGGAGTAGCCGGGGTGGCGCGCGCGGCCTGGGAGCCAAACAGACCAGCGCCGAGTGCGGCGGTGTCGGCATTCATAACCACCGCGTCGGCTTGGTGGGTGGCGCCGCTGTCGAGGCGGATGCCGGCCGCGCGACCGTGCTCGATCAGGATCTCGGCCACCGGTGCTGAGTAATGCAGGCGCACGCCGAGGCGACTGGCGACCCGAGCCATGGTTTGAGCCAACTGATGCATGCCACCCTCAACCAGCCAGACGCCCTCCTGCTCGACATGGGCGACCAGCATCAGGGTGGCTGGCGACAGGAAAGGCGAGCTGCCACAGTAGGTAGCATAGCGGCCAAAGAGTTGGCGCAGGCGTGGGTCTTTGAAATAGCTCCCCAGCACCGGCCAGAGCTTGGAGTAGGGCTTGATGTTTATTAGGCCACCGAGGCCGCCGAGGCCGACGCGCTGCATGAGGCCGGCGGGCGTGGTGCGGCTGTTGGTGATGAAGGAATCTTTCAGGGTGGTGAAGATGTTACGCGCATCGGCACTGAAGCGCAGAAAGCCCCGCGCTTCGCGCGCGCCGGCGAACTGGCCGATGGCGTCGGCGGAGCGCTGCAGATCCGCGAACAGATCCAGGCGCTGATCTTGGCTCCAGGCGTGGCGAGCGAGCATCTGTGCGGGCGTCAGCGCGAGTTCCGCATCAAGCGAGGTGCCTGCGGCGGCGAATAGCTCCTCGAACACCCAGCGCATAGTAAATACCGTAGGACCGGCATCAATACGCGCAGTGCCAACAGCAGCCTCGCGCAATTTGCCGCCCGGCGTTGGGGCGCGCTCGAAGAGCTCGACGTCCAGGCCGCGCGCTGCCAGAACAATGGCTGCGGCCAA
The DNA here is from genome assembly GCF_016583795.1 of Rhabdochromatium marinum. Lineage (GTDB taxonomy): Bacteria > Pseudomonadota > Gammaproteobacteria > Chromatiales > Chromatiaceae > Rhabdochromatium > Rhabdochromatium marinum. The sequence goes on from NZ_NRRS01000030.1 coordinate 20,230, forward strand.
GCCGCCCACGCCGGCGCCGACGATAATGACGCGCTCGGATGGTCGGTTAGGGTTCATCATGTAAAGACACGTACCACTGAGATAGTTTAATTGCTGTGGCCAACGGCAGTCTGGGAAGCCATTACGCGCGGCGGGGGCGGGCGGCGGCGATGGAATTGACGCCCCTTCAAGCGCTGTCTATCTTACATGACACCGCGACGCGGTCACTAGCCGAAACTGACATCAGACTAGGCGGGCGAGGCCCGTGGCCGCCACAGCCACCAGAGGGGAGCGAAGGAACCGGATGGATTTGATGCCGCGAATTGAACAGGCGCTCGAACAGGCGCTAACCCAAGGCGGTGGCGAGGCCGCGCCACCCTTATTGGAGGCCGCTGCCCGCCATGCGGTCTTTCCCGGCGGTGGGCGAGTGCGCCCGCGTCTGTGTCTGGCCGTTGCCCTGGCCTGTGGTGACGATGCCCCAACGCTGAGTGATGCCGCTGCGGCGGCGCTGGAGCTGCTGCATTGCGCCTCGCTGGTGCATGATGATCTGCCCTGCTTTGATAATGCCGCCACTCGTCGCGGGCGTCCCTCGGTGCATGCCGCCTATGGGGAGCGCCTGGCGGTGCTGGTTGGTGATGGGCTGATTGTGCGTGCCTTTGAGCTGCTGGCCTGGCATGCCGGCAGCCATCCGCAACGGGCTGCCCGCCTGGTCACCATTATCGGCCGTGCCATTGGTATTGCCTCCGGCATTGTCGCCGGACAGGCCTGGGAGTGCGAACCTCAGGTGGAGCTGACGGAATACCATCGCCAGAAAACTGCCGCGCTCTTCTTTGCGGCCACTGAAGCTGGCGCCGCAGCGGCCGGGCAGGATCCCGCGCCCTGGCATGCCTTTGGCGAGCAGCTGGGGCTGGCCTATCAGGTAGCGGACGATTTGCGCGATGTGGCGGTGAGTGCGGACGACATGGGCAAGCCGATGGGGCAGGATCAGGCCCACGGGCGGCCCAGTGCTGTGGCCGAGCTGGGCATGGAAGGGGCGCTGGAGCGCCTGCGCGTACTGGTTGGCGCGGCGGTGGAGGGCATTCCGCCCTGTCCGGGACGTGAGCAACTCGCGGCTTTGGTGCGGGCGGAAATGCGTCGCCTGCTGCCGGCTGAGCTGGCGGATCGACTCGACTGATGGGCCGTAGACAGGTGATGTCCTTCCTGGTCCGCAGGCGTGTCGGGCAGGGAGCCTGGCCATGTTGAGCGCTTGGCTCGATGGGGTGAACGATGCTTGGCAGGGCGCGCGCGACCGACTGCTGGCCAGTCCGGTGTTTCAGCGCTGGGCGGCGGATTTTCCGCTCACCCGACCGGTGGCCGAGCGGCGCGCCAGCGATCTATTTGATCTCTGTGCTGGCTTTGTCTATTCCCAAATTCTCGACGCCTGCGTGCGTCTGGAACTGTTTGAGCGCCTCGCTGAGCGACCCATGCGCCCGCAGGAGTTGGCCGCGCAGGTCGATTTAACGCCCACTGCGGCTGATCGCCTGCTGCGTGCGGCGGTGTCGCTGCGGCTGTTGCGGCGGCGCTCGGGCGGGCGTTTTGGGCTTGGCCCACATGGTGCGGCTATGCTCGGCAATCCTGGCATTGCTGCCATGGTGCGTCATCACCGCATGCTCTATCGCGACCTGACCGATCCGCTGGCGCTGCTGCGCGGCGAACTCCCCGAGACTGAACTCGGGCGCTTCTGGGCCTATGCCGGGCGGGCAGCGCCGGATGCGGCGGACGCCGGCGATGTGGCTTCCTACAGTCAGCTGATGACCGCCTCTCATGGCTTTGTCGCTGAGGATACCCTGGACGCCTATGCGCTTAAGTCTCACCGTTGCTTGCTGGATGTCGGCGGTGGCGAGGGGAATTTTCTCATCGCTGCCGGGCAACGCTGGCCGCATTTGCAGCTGCAACTGTTCGATTTGCCAGCGGTTGCTGAGCGGGCTGCGGTGCGCTTGGGTGAATTTGGTTTGAGCGCGCGCAGCCAGACCTTTGGCGGCGATCTTCTGCGCGATCCGCTGCCGTCGGGGGCGGACATTATTTCCTTTGTGCGCGTGATTCATGATCATGACGATGACGCAGCCATGGTTATGCTCAGGGCCGCGCGCGCTGCTTTACCGCCGCACGGCACTGTGCTGCTGACTGAGCCCATGGCCGAAACGCCGGGCGCCGAACCTATCGGCGATGCCTACTTTGGCTTCTATTTGCTGGCTATGGGCAGCGGCCGCCCACGCCCGCCGCGCGAACTCAAGGCCATGCTCCAGGCGGCTGGGTTTACCAAGGTGCAGCTGCGACGGACGCGCCGCCCCATGCAGACCCGGGTGATCACTGCCAAGCCAGGTTGACAGTCAAAGTGTAAATTAGGCTTGACATATCTGTCAGTCAGGCTAGACTGACACCTAGTTTCCTCAGTTTGCCAGCGCCTCGCCGCCTCGCAAGATCGGCGCTGGATTCCTGGCCAGCTGAGATTTCCACTAGGTTCATCAGTTTTCCAGTGACTATGTCCAGCGACATGAACACCTTAGCGGTCGTTCTCGAACAGCCCGAGCAGCTCGCGGTCAGGCGTTTAGACCTGACACCGCCGAGCCCGGCTGATTGTGTCGTGCGCATTCACTGGAGTGGCATCAGCACCGGGACCGAGCGTTTGCTCTGGTCCGGGCAGATGCCGCCTTTTCCTGGCCTGTCCTATCCACTGGTTCCTGGTTACGAGTCGGTGGGCGAAATCCTGTCGGCGGGTGCCGAGAGCGGTCGTCAGGTAGGCGAGCGGGTGTTTGTCCCAGGTGCACGCTGTTATGGCGAGGTCGCGGGGCTGTTCGGTGGCGCGTCTTCCCGCGTGGTGGTACCAGGTCAGCGCCTGATGACGCTGCCGGAGACTCTGGCCGCTGATGACGGTGAGCAGGGCGTGCTGATGGCCTTGGCCGCGACGGCCTATCATGTCAGCGGCGATCACAGCCCGCAGCCGGACCTGATCATTGGTCACGGTGTGCTGGGACGCTTGCTGGCCCGCATCGCCGTGGCACAGGGTGGCTCGCCAGTGGTCTGGGAGCGCAACGCGGATCGCTTCGTCGGAGCTGACGGCTATCAGGTGATTGATCCAGCGTCCGACGAACGGCGTGACTATGGCTGCATCTGCGATGTCAGCGGCGACAGCAAGTTGCTCGACATCCTGATCGCACGTCTGGCGCCGGGTGGCGAGATTGTCCTGGCTGGCTTCTACGAAGCCCCGCTGTCGTTTGACTTCCCGCCAGCGTTCATGCGTCAGCTACGGCTGCGGGTGGCGGCTGAATTCAAAGAGCCCGATTTGCTCGCCGTTAAGGCGCTGCTTGAATCCGGGCGCCTGTCTTTCGATGGGCTGATTACACACAGACTGCCGGCTGAGCAGGCAGCGGAGGCTTATGTCACCGCCTTCTCCGATCCGAGCTGTCTGAAGATGATTCTGGACTGGAGGCAGGTCGATGTTTAAGGCACCCGGTCAGTCAGATTACGGTCAATTCCCGTCCGGTTCCGAAGCGGGCGGCGCGGGCGGCAGCAAGCGCCCGGAGATTATTGCCATTTATGGCAAGGGTGGCATCGGCAAGAGTTTCACGCTCGCCAACCTGTCCTATATGTTTGCCCAGCTTGGCAAGAAGGTGCTACTGATCGGCTGCGATCCGAAAAGCGACACCGCCACCCTGCTGTTCGGCGGCCGTTCCTGTCCGACCATTATCGAGACTTCAAGCAAGAAAAAGCTCGCCGGTGAGCCGGTTGAGATTGGCGATGTCTGCTTTAAGCGTGATGGCGTCTTCGCGATGGAGTTGGGTGGCCCCGAGGTGGGGCGTGGTTGCGGCGGACGCGGCATCATTCACGGCTTCGAGCTGCTTGAAAACCTGGGCTTTCATGACTGGGATTTCGACTACGTGCTGCTGGATTTCCTGGGTGACGTGGTCTGTGGTGGCTTCGGTCTGCCCATCGCCCGCGACATGTGCCAAAAGGTGATGCTGGTCGGCTCCAACGATCTGCAATCCCTCTATGTGGCCAACAATGTCTGTTCGGCGGTGGAATATTTTCGCGGACTCGGTGGCAATGTTGGCGTGGCCGGCATGGTCATCAACAAGGACGACGGCACGGGCGAGGCGCAGCGCTTCGCAGAGCAGGTCGGCGTGCCGGTGTTAGCTGAGATTCCGCAGGATGACGATATCCGCCGCAAGAGCGCGGCCTACCAGATTGTCGGCAAGCTCGACAGCCCCTGGGCGGGCTTGTTCAAAGGCTTGGCCGAGCAAGTGGCCGCCGCGCCGCCACTGCGTACGACGCCGCTGGCCCATGAAGACCTGCTGGGGCTGTTTGCCAGCGACGCTGTTGGCCGGGATGTCGTGCTGGAGCCGGCCAAACCGGAAGATATGTGCAGCGTCCAGAAAGTGGCTAAGCCCTCGCTGGAAGTCATTTACGACGACGCTTAACGCTTATTCTCGCACAGGATTGACGGATACCCATGAATCGCCCGCTGTTTGACATGCACGCGCCAAGCGCCCCCGAGCTGGTTCCCGACCAGCTTGCGGCGGCCGCTGCTGGCGGCTGTCATGCGGGCGATGACCATTTTTGCCGCGCCGCAGAGACCTCGGGTCAGAGCGAGCTGCTGGAGCGTTTCGCCGCTGACTATCCCGTTGGACCTCATGATCGGCCGCAGACCATGTGTCCGGCCTTTGGGTCGCTGCGGATCGGTCTGCGCATGCGTCGCACCGCCTCCGTTCTCTGTGGTTCGGCATGCTGTGTCTATGGTCTGAGCTTTACCTCGCATTTCTACGGGGCGAAGCGCAGCGTTGGCTATGTGCCCTTTGACTCGGAAACCCTGGTCACTGGCAAGCTGTTTGAGGATCTGCGCGAAGCGGTTGAGCAACTGGCCGATCCTGAGCAGTACGATGCCATCGTGGTGATCAACCTGTGCGTGCCGACCGCTTCAGGCGTGCCGTTGCGTCTGCTGCCGCCATCCATCAATGGCGTGCGGGTGATCGGCATTGATGTGCCCGGCTTTGGTGTGCCCACCCATGCCGAGGCCAAGGATGTGCTCTGTGGTGCCATGCTTAAGCGTGCGCGCAGCGAGGCCGAAACCGGCCCGGTGCAGGCGCCGCGCGGCGGTCGCAGCGAAAAGCCCACCATTACTTTACTGGGTGAGATGTTTCCGGCTGATCCCGTAGGCATCGGCATGTTGCTGGATCCGCTGGGCTTGGCGGCTGGCCCGGTGGTGCCGACGCGCGAATGGCGCGAACTCTATGGCGCCTTCGATTGCGCAGCTGTGGCAGCGATTCACCCCTACTACAGCCGGTCAATTCAGGAATTCGAACAGGCGGGTCGGCCCATCATTGGCTCCGCGCCAGTGGGACATGATGGCACTGAAGCCTGGCTGACAGCGGTTGGTGAGGCCTGCCACATTAAGGCCGATCAGATTGCAGCGGCTAAGAATGCCGTGCTGCCGGCGATTCGGGGCGCACTCAGTGGAGCACCGATCAAGGGCACCATCACGGTGTCGGGCTACGAAGGCTCAGAACTGCTGGTGGCCCGGCTGCTGGTCGAAAGTGGCGCCCAGGTGCCCTATGTCGGCACTGCCACCGGTCGCACGCGCTGGTCGGATGCGGATCGCGAATGGCTTGAAGCCCAGGGTGTCACGGTGCGCTTCCGCGCCTCGCTGGAGCAGGACAAATCGGCGGTTGATGCTATCAAGCCCGATCTGGCCATTGGCACCACTCCGGTTGTGCAGCATGCAAAAGAGCAGTGCATTCCGGCGCTCTATTTTACCAATCTGATCTCGGCGCGACCGCTGATCGGAGTGGCCGGCGCCGGTTCTCTGGCCCAGGTTATCAATGCCGCGCTGGCCAGCCAGGCGCGCTTTGACCGCATGAATGCTTTCTTCCAGGGGGTTGGCACCGGTGCAACGGCTGGCGTCTGGTCCAGCCTGCCGCCAGTGCTGGCCTCGACTACATCCCAGGCCGCGACGGGAGGGGCACGCTGATGTTAGTGCTCGACCTTGATCGTGCCGGCGGCTACTGGGGAGCAGTGTATGTTTTCACTGCTGTTAAAGGGTTGCAAGTCATCATTGATGGCCCGGTTGGCTGTGAGAATCTGCCGGTGACGGCCGTACTGCACTACACCGATGCACTGCCACCACATGAACTGCCGGTGGTGGTGACCGGGTTGGGCGAAGAAGAGCTGGGCCAGGATGGCACCGAGCTGGCCATGAAGCGTGCCTTTGCCACTCTGGATCCCCAGCAGCCGGCGGTGGTGGTGACGGGTTCCATTGCCGAGATGATTGGCGGCGGTGTGACTCCTGCGGGCACCAGCATTCAACGCTTTCTGCCGCGCACCATCGACGAAGATCAATGGCAAAGCGCGGATCGTGCCATTTATTGGCTGTGGACGCAATTTGGCAGCAAAGGCAAGCGCGCTTCCAAAGGCAAAGCGTCCGTCTCCAAATCGGCGCAATCGGCCAAAAAGCCCAGCGTAAACATCATCGGCCCGGCCTATGGCTGCTTTAACACTGCGTCCGATCTGGCTGAAGTGCGCCGCTTGGTCGAGGGCATTGGGGCCGAAATCAACTTGGTCTTTCCGCTTGGGAGTCACGTTGACGACATCCCGCGCTTGGCGGATGCCGATGTAAACATCTGCATGTACCGTGAATACGGTCGCATGCTGTGCGAAGCCCTTGGCAAGCCCTATTTACAGGCTCCGATCGGGTTACACAGCACCCAGAGCTTCCTGAACAAACTTGGCGAATTGCTGGGACTGGATCCTGAGCCTTTCATCACTCAGGAAAAGCACACCACTATTAAGCCGATTTGGGATCTGTGGCGCTCAGTGACACAGGATTTCTTTGGCACCGCGAGCTTCGGCATCGTGGCCACCGAAACCTACAGCCGTGGCGTGCGCCATTACCTCGAAGACGAGCTGGGCATGCCCTGCAACTTCGCGGTTGCCCGGTGCCCCGGACAGAAAACTGACAATGCCGAGGTGCGGCAGGCCATGCATGGCAAAACGCCCTTGGTGGTCTTTGGTGGCTACAACGAGCGTATGTATCTGGCCGAGGCCGGCGGACGTGCGGCCTTCATTCCAGCCTCGCTGCCCGGCACTTTGGTGCGTCGCCATACCGGCACCCCCTTTATGGGCTTCTCGGGCGCGACCTATCTGGTGCAGGAAGTTTGCAATGCGCTCTTTGATGCGCTGTTTAACATCCTGCCGCTGGGCACGGATCTCGACCGGGTGGAAGCGACCCTGGCCCGCGCGGGTGCGGCCCGGCATCGCGAATTGCCCTGGGATATGGCCGCCAAAGCGGCGCTGGATCAGCGGCTCGAATCCGCGCCCATGCTGGTGCGTATTTCCGCCGCCAAACGCCTGCGCGATGCTGCCGAGCGTGCCGCGCTCAAGGCTGGAGATGAGCGGGTCACCGCTGAGCATGTGGCCCAGGCGGATGTGACGCTGAATCAGGAGGCTGTGGCATGAACAAGGTCTACAGCGATTTAAGAGTTTCGTGGTCGGTAATTGAGGCCAAGACAGCCCAGAGTGCCGACGCGTTTCAAGCTTCAGAGGTGCGGTTCGAGTCTTCGTGCACCCAGGAAGCGCATGGCCGCCCGGGTCGAACGGGCGCTTGGTCTGTTGGGGCTGTGTTTGGCCTCGACAAACAAGGTGGTGCGTTCTAGGCGCGCCAGAGAAAACTAGCCGCAAGGCTTTAACTCACTCTCTATCAAGAGGATTTCAACATGGCTGACAAATCAATGACTGGTCTTACGGATGCAGAGGCAAAAGAATTTCATGGCATCTTCATGTCCAGCATGACCGCTTGGTTTGGGCTGGTAGTTTTCGCTCATCTGCTGGCCTGGATGTATCGCCCCTGGCTGTAATCCGACGCCCCGGCTTCGAGTCGATCAAGCTTTTTAATCCTTTTCGAATGATGCCATCCATTTGGCACCTTCAACTAAATTTGGAGATATAACGATGAACGAAAGCATGCAAAACCTGCACAAAGTCTGGCAGCTCATCAACCCGGCCCAGGCTTTGGTTGCAATCGGCGTTTTCCAGGTTGTTCTGGGTCTTGGTATCCACATGATTCTGCTCAGCACCGACCTGAACTGGCTCGATGACGGCATGCCTGTTACCTATCAGGCTCAGGCTGCTTCCGTGGTGCCGCAAAATCAATAAGAAGGCCTTATTCGGATGGTGCTGACCGTCGCGTACTCGCCCCCCGGGTTTGCGCGTCGGCCAGCATCCGAGTTGCTATGTGGAGGCAGCAGGTCATGGTGTCTCCCCAGCAGAGGAATTTACGATGGCCATGCTGAGTTTTGAAAAAAAATACCGCGTACGCGGTGGGACACTGGTCGGGGGAGACCTGTTCGACTTCTGGGTGGGGCCGTTTTATGTCGGCTTCTTCGGAGTTTCAACAGTCTTCTTCGCGACCCTTGGTACCCTGCTTATCATTTATGGTGCGGCGCTTGGGCCGACTTGGAACATCTGGCAAATCAGTATCGCTCCGCCCGATCTTGACGTTGGGCTTGGGGTGGCGCCGCTGAAGGAAGGTGGACTCTGGCAGTTCATTACCATCTGTGCCATTGGGGCCTTTGTGTCCTGGGCATTGCGACAGGTGGAAATTTGCCGGAAGCTGGGCATTGGGTTGCATGTACCCTTCGCCTTTTCGTTTGCAATCCTGGCCTATATCACCTTGACGGTGATTCGCCCGGTGCTGCTTGGTGCCTGGGGACACGGCTTCCCTTACGGTATCTTCAGTCACCTGGATTGGGTATCGAACGTTGGTTACCAAACCCTGCACTTCCATTACAACCCGGCTCACATGCTGGCAATCAGCTTCTTCTTCACCAACTGTCTGGCGCTGGCGATGCATGGATCTCTGATCCTGTCGGTCGTGAATCCGCGCGATGGCGAGCCGGTGAAGACAGGCGAGCATGAGAACACTGTCTTCCGGGATATCGTGGGTTATTCCATCGGTGCACTGGGCATCCATCGTCTGGGTCTGTTCCTGGCGATCAATGCCGCTTTCTGGAGCGCGGTCTGCATCGTGCTGACCGGTCCCTTCTGGACACGCGGATGGCCAGAATGGTGGATGTGGTGGCCCAACCTTCCAATCTGGTAACCTGAGGACACCAAAATGCCTGAATATCAAAATATTTTTACGAGGGTGCAGGTTCGCGAACCGGGCTACCCTGGTGTCGAACTCCCAAGAGGCAGTTTGCCTCGCCTTGGCAAACCAATCTTCAATTACTGGATTGGTAAGATCGGCGATGCGCAGATTGGACCGTTGTATCTTGGAGGTTGGGGCATCGCTTCGCTGATCGCTGGCTTTATTGCCATTGAGATCATGGGACTCAACATGTTGGCCTCGGTCGATTGGAGTCCGATCGCGTTCGTGAAGAACTTCTTCTGGCTGGCATTGGAGCCTCCACCGCCGTCCTATGGGTTGAGCTTCCCGCCGCTGGCTGATGGTGGTTGGTGGTTGATCGCCGGGTTCTTTTTGACGCTGTCAATCCTGCTGTGGTGGGTGCGAGTCTATAAGCGCGCGGTTGATCTTGGCATGGGTACCCATCTCGCTTGGGCCTTTGCCGCCGCGATCTTCTTCTACCTGACACTTGGCTTTATCCGCCCAGTGCTCATGGGTAGCTGGGGTGAGGCGCCGCCGTTTGGCATTTTCCCGCACCTTGACTGGACAGCGGCGATTTCGATTCGCTACGGAAACTTCTACTATAATCCGTTCCATGCGTTGTCGATTGCCTTCCTGTACGGTTCAGCAGTGCTCTTTGCAATGCACGGTGGTACCATTCTGGCGGTATCCCGCTACGGTGGCGATCGTGAGATTGATCAGATCACGGATCGCGGCACCGCAGCCGAACGTGCGCAGTTGCTGTGGCGCTGGTGCATGGGCTTCAATGCCAGCATGGAATCCATCCATCGCTGGGCCTGGTGGTTCGCTGTCTTCACCGTTATAACCGCTGGTCTGGGTATCCTTTTGACTGGCACTGTGGTGGAAAACTGGTATCTGTGGGCTGTGAAGCACGGTGTGGCACCTAGCTACCCGTCTGAGCTGACCATTGAGAATCCCTATCTGACACAGGGGGGTGCGCAATGAAACTGCGTAAACATCAAGCGCTCGCACTCCTTGGTTTAGGAGCGACCGCGTTCATTGTTGGCTGCGAGGCTCCACCGCCGGAAATTGTGCAGAACGGTTACCGTGGTTTGTCCATGCAGCAGAACTACAACCCGGACTTGCTGAAGGAGCTGGTTGAGGCCAATGAGGTGCCCACTGCGATTCCTGCAGCAACCCCAGGTGGTGGACTGGCTAAGGACGTTTATAAAAACGTTCAGGTGCTTGGCGACCTGACGGTCAATGAGTTCAACCGTACCATGGTGGCTCTGACGACTTGGGTGGCACCGAAGGAAGGTTGTACTTACTGCCACGAAGGTGTGCAGTGGGAATCCGATGGGGTCTACACCAAGATCGCTTCGCGGCGCATGCTGCAAATGACCCGGGATACCAACAGCAACTGGACAAGCCATGTGGCTGATACCGGTGTGACCTGCTACACCTGCCATCGCGGCAATCCGGTACCGGAGTATGTCTGGACATCGGATCCGGGTCCGGATCATCCGTCCGAGGTGTCCCCTACCGGGCAAAACGCGATCGGACATGCGGTTGGTTATACCTCATTGCCCTATGATCCCTTTACGCCCTTCCTGCTTGGCGATACGGAAATTCGCATCATCGGCACAACCGCGTTACCACAGGGTAACCGTAAGTCGATTAAGCAGGCGGAATGGACCTACAGCCTGATGGGGCACATCATGGATGGCCTTGGGGTGAATTGCACCTTCTGCCACAACTCGCGGTCCTTCTATGCTTGGGATCAGAGTACCCCGAAACGGACGACGGCTTGGTATGCCATTCGCAATGTGCGCGACATCAATAATCAGTATGTCGAGCCTTTGGGTGAGGTGCTGCCGGCCTCGCGTAAAGGGCCCTTGGGTGATCCCTACAAGGTGAACTGCAAGACCTGTCACCAGGGTGCTTATAAGCCGCTGTTCGGGGCCAAGATGGCCAAGGATTATCCGGCTCTCTATGAGGCGGTAGCTGCTGAGGAAGCTCCGGCGGAAGAAGCTCCAGCTCCTGAGGCTGCGGCTCCTGAAGCTCCGGCGGATGAGGCTCCGGCTGTAGAAGAAGAGACTGCGGCTCCTGAAGCTCCTCCGGCGGATGAGGCTCCAGCTGCTGAAGAAGCAGCGGCTCCAGTGGCCGAAGCCCCGGCGGATGAAGCTCCGGTTGCCGAAGCTGAAGCTGCTGTAAGCGAAGAGGCTGCACCAACAGAGGTGGCCGACGCAAGCGATGCGGTTGCTTCAGATGCAGCAGCCACTGAAGGTGAGGCCGAAGCAGCCGCCCCGGCTGAACCTGTAGCTCCTCCGGTGCAGTACGTTCCGGCGCCAATGCGTTATCAACCCGCTCCGATGCCGGCGGCTCCCCCGGCACCTGCGGAACGCTAAGGGACAAGTTGATTGAGGCGAGGGAGCGCCGAAATTCATTGATGATTGACAGGGCCCTTGGGCCAATACTGAAACAACGAGGTAATCACCATGGCTGATAAGAGCATGACTGGCTTGACCGACAGCGAAGCCAAAGAATTCCACGGTATCTTCATGTCCAGCATGACCGCTTGGTTTGGGCTGGTTGTTTTCGCGCATCTGTTGGCTTGGATGTATCGCCCCTGGCTCTAATGCCCGGATGCCCGGATATTCTTCGACGCTAATGCGCAATTTCGCGGCTGTGAAATCCGCTTTACGCCGGGTAAGCCGCACTTATAATGTGGAGACAAGATCATGAGCGATAACAAAATGGTTGGCATGTACAAAATCTGGACCTTCTTCGATCCCCGCCGCACGCTGGTGGCAATCGCTGGATTCCAGATGGTATTGGCCCTGCTGATCCACTTCATCCTGCTGGGTTCGGATCTGAACTGGCTCGACGACGGTATCCCGACCTCTTACATGGGTGCTGATGCAGCCGCTGCGGGGCAGATGTCGCCGATGCCTGAGGCTCGCACCACCAACTGATAGCGCTTTTTGCTCTTCAGGTGAGATGCGGCAGCGGACCGAGTTCCGGTCTGGCTGCCGCAGTTACAGGTCGCTGATCACCGTGGTTACACAAGTGATTGGCACGCAGCCTGGTCATACTCGGAACCTGACAGCACTTGGCAACACCGCGCTATAACGGCCGTTAGGCCATCGAGAGAGACACTGGGAGGCGATAGCAATGGCTGAAAAAAGCATGACAGGCCTGACCGACAGCGAGGCCAAAGAATTTCACGGTATTTTCATGTCTAGCATGACCGCTTGGTTTGGGCTGGTAGTATTTGCACACCTGTTGGCTTGGATGTACCGTCCCTGGCTGTAATCATACGGTTGGGGTGGCGTCAGTTCCTGAGGCGGTGCAGATAATCTCTGATCGGAGTTGGATATGTATCATATTTGGCAGATTCTTGACCCGCGTCGAGCGATTCTTACCCTCTTTGCCTTTCAGGTCATGCTCGGGCTGTTGATTCATTTCATTCTGCTTGGCACTGATCTCAACTGGCTGAACGATGGCATCCCACCCTTATGAAGCCTGCTTGGGAAGCCTAATCTTCTGATAATGCTTCCATAAGTAAGATAAAGCAGCGGATCCCGCTGCTTTTTTTTTGCATCCCAAACATGCTGACGAAGGTTCGCGTTGTGCAAGCCTCAATGAACGCTCGGGGTTTTCTTGCCAATTGATGCAATCGAAATGCTTTGGGCTGTGGGTTGTTGATCGGGGTAGTAGGGCCGTTCGCCACCGCGACCGTCGAGATCGGCGAGTTCTTTCTCCCGTGCCGAAATAAGCCCAAAGCACTGGCGCACATCCTCAATGGTGGCCTCAGAGAGTGGGTGCTTCATGCCTGGCGGAGGGGTTACGTCCTTAATGATCGCTGCAAGCGTTTTGCGCATGGCGATGAGAATTTGCTGTTCTTTACTGAGGTCCTGCATCTCGACAGTCTCCTGGAAGCGTTGAAGGGCAATTACTGTGCGTTGAATCAATGTGGGGACGAGATGAAGTTGACCCAATCCGGATTGCGCTCCAGAGACTGATAACACGCACTGGGTAGCGCCCCAGTCTATAGGATTTCAGCGAAAGGGTTTTGTCTCCGTACTTGATCAGGTAAGCGCAGCGCCGTCATTTTTGTGCCTTCTGGCTATCGGGCGCCTGCTCAACCTGATGCAGGGCGCGGCTGCGGTCTGTATCCAGATCGGCGGCGAGAAAGGCCGGATCCTCGGGCATTTCCACCGTCCAACGGTCGGTCAGATCGAGCGCTACCTCGCCCTCGGTCAGTTGGAAGTTCAGCAGATGGCCGGCGGATTGGCGGTCATCGGAAAGAAAATGCAAGTGAAAGCCCGGGACATTCAGCCCTGTGACATAGTCTGGGCACCAGAAACCGATCAGGGTGCCGGAGATGGTGTCGCGTTCAAAAAAAGTCTGCTGTTTGGCTACCTCTTTCAAAGGTGGATAAGGCGGCTGTTGTGCCGGGACACTGCGATAGCGCACATGGGCAAACTGCCCCTTGAGTTGGATGGCATAGGTCAGATTGCGACTGGGCAACTGCGCTTGCAGCCAGTCTTTGAAAGCTGCATAGTCCTGATTGGGCGGCACGGGTAGGCTTTGGTCGGCCTCGAACCAGGTCAGGCTGATAAAGGGGGTGGCTGTTTCCCCCGGCATGATGCGCACCCGGCCATCGGCGCCGGCCTGATAGACGATCCCATCAAGGAGGATCAATTCGCCATCCAGCCCGACGAAGGTGCCCAGGCCAAAATTGCCCTGGGTCAGCACCGCATCAAGGGTTGCCAGCGGCTGATAGACTCCAGCCAGCAGGGCGTCGATGGTGGAGAGCTGAAACAGGGTGTCGCGCTCGGGCGCCTGTTCTGCCCGGGCGGTTGGAAGGTTCAGGCTCAGGCACAGCAGTGCGGTGGGTAGCAGCGAATGTCGCATGGCGAGGCTCGATTGCGGAATGTCAGAACCTAAGACTAAATCATCCGGGGCACTTGTGCCGGAACATCGTGCGTTTCGCTGGTTACGCCTGGTTTCTGCCACTGGTTTTGGCATCTTTCTCCTCTGTTCTCTGGCGCTGATTGCTCAGGCGGCTGACTCTGAGGAATGGATCGTCCGCCCATCAATGCGCATCATCGAATTCACCGCCTTTACCCGCCCACGCGCTCGTCTGCCTGTGGTGGCCGAGATCGGTGGTCGGGTTGAAGAAGTACAGGATGACATCGGCGAGTCGATTGGAGCGGATGGCCAGTTCGCGCGCCTTGATGCAACCTTTCTGCAACTGGAGCTGGAGGACAATCAGGTCGAGCAGGCGCGGCTGCGTGATCAGATCGCTTTCGATGGGCGCGAGGTTACACGCAATCAGGCGTTGGCCCGCAACAAGAACGTCGCCGCCAACCAGCTCGACCAGGCGCGCCAGACTTTGCGCAATAACACCCAGGCGTTGCATCGCGCCGAGGTGCAGGAACGGGTGCTCAAGGAAAAAATCGCCCGCACCCAAGTGCCGGCGCCGGTCGGTTGGCAGGTGATTGAACGCCGTATTGAGCCTGGCCAATGGGTGTCCGACGGGGAGCGACTTGGTGAGGTGGCGGATTTCTCCACCCTGCTGCTGTCTCTGGCACTGACGCCCGAGCAGCTCAGCGCCCTGCGAGCCATGCCCGCGCCACTGACCGCCAAGCTGCCGGAATTGGGTCGCGAGGTGCTGGTGGCCATCTATCGAGTCAATCCTGCCATTGACGAGGACACACGCAAGATTGCCGTTGATTTGCGCCTGCAAGAAGCCATCAAACCCCAACGCGGCGGTCTGCGTGCCCAGCTGCGCTTGGCCTTGCCCGATCCGGACAGCCGGCTGGTGCCTGCCGCCGCCGTGCAACGCGGATTCGAGGAAAACTGGGTGCAACCGCGCGAAGGAGAAGCCATCGGCGTCACCATCCTCGGCAGCGAGCGCATTGATGGCGAAGACTGGCTGCGGGTGCGTGCACCCGGGCTGGCGCCGGGCATGCCCCTGAGCCGGCGTGAGTAATTCGACGCAATGAAAGCCCTGGTCCATTTCACCCTGCGCCAGCAGGTGCTCTTCAACCTGGTGTTTGCGCTGACCATTCTGGTTGGCGTTATGTCCATGGGGGAGATCACCGTCGAGCGCTACCCGGATGTGAACATGGGCAAGGTGCAGATTGCCACCCTCTATCCCGGGGCCTCGCCAGAGGATGTCGAGGCGCTGGTGACGCGCAAAATCGAGGAGGCGCTCGAGGGCCTGGAGGAGGTGGAGTTTATCCAGTCGAGCTCGGTGCGCGAGCGTTCGATCATTACCCTGAAGTTCCGCGACGATACCGATTACGACGCGCTCTACAACCAGCTGCGGTTTCGCGTGCTCGGCATTCTCGACGAGCTGCCGGAGATGGTCGAGCCGCCGGTCTTCACCCAGTGGACCACCGGTGCCTGGTTGCCGGTGGTGGTGGTGAACCTGGTCGGCGAGCGCTCCAATCGCGCTCTGGCACTGATGGCCGAGCAACTGCGCGCCGAGATGGCGCGGATCCCTGGGGTGAGCGAGGCGCGGGTGACGGGCGACTGGACGCGCGAGTTCCACATCTGGCTCGATCCCACCAAGCTCGCGCGTTTCGGCCTCACCTTCGATCAGGTCGCGGGCGCGCTACAGGATGCCAATCAGGTGATCCCGGCTGGGGATTTCAGTGACGGCTCTGGGGAGTTCGTGGTCCGGGTCGATGAGCGCTTCCGCGACAGCGAGCAGGTCGCCGCTGTGGTCGTGCGCGCCGATGCCGATGGCTCCTTTGTGCGTCTGGGGGATCTGATCAGCCGCGCCGAGCTTGGCTATCGCGATCCTTTTGTGATCCGCTCCGTCAGCGGGCAGGACGCGGTGGCCTTGACCATCCTAAAAACTACCGACGGCGATGCGCTGAAGATTCACCGCGCCGTGCGCGAGATTCTGGTCACGGCCGCGCCGCGCCTGGCCGCGCTTGGGGTCGAGGTGGTGCTGACCCAGGATTCGACCACCTATGTCGCCTCCTCGATCTCGACCCTGGGCTGGAACATGATCGTCGGCATGCTGTTGGTCGGGTTGCTGCTGTGGCTGTTCATGGGGCCGCGCAACGCCGGGCTGGTGAGCCTGGGGATTCCGTTTTCCTTCTTGCTCACCATCACCATGACCTGGCTGACTGGCAACACCCTGAATGAGATTACCCTGTTCTCCTTCGTGCTGGTGTCGGGCATTCTGGTCGACGATGCCATTGTGGTGGTTGAGAACATCTACCGCCACATCCAGGATGGCGAGCCACTTGAGCAGGCGATTGTCGATGGTACCGTGGAAGTGATGCCGGCGGTCATTGCCGCCACCGCCACCACGGTCGCGGCCTTTCTGCCGATGCTGATGATGACCGGCTCGACCGGGGAGTTTTTCGCCCAGATCCCCAAGGCGATCAGTTTCGCCATTGTCGCCTCGCTGTTCGAGTGCATCTTCATCCTGCCGCTGCACTATCGCGACTTTGGCCCGCGTCCAGCCGGCGCTGGCGGCCACCAGAGCGCACGCGACCGCTGGCTACTGAACATCCTGGTCAAGCCGACGCAGCGCCTGCTGTCGGTGACCCTGCGCTGGCGCTGGCTGACACTGGGCACCGTCGGCCTGGCCTTTGTGCTGAGTATCGCCATTCTCGGCGTCTCGGTTGCCGGTGTCATGCCGCTGATTCGCATCAAGTTCTTTCCGGATGATTACAATCTTTACTATGTTTTTGTCGAAGGCCCACCGGACACCCCGCTTGCGCGCGTGGACGAGACAGTGCGCGCCATCAGCACCGATCTGCTCGCCGATGGCCCCGGCTATGTCGGCTCGGTGGCAGCTTTCGCCGGCTTTACCATCAATGAAGACTACGAAGAGGTCTATGGTCGCTATCTGGGCACCGTGATGGTCTCGCTGCCGCGCAAGGATGCACGCGCCTTCAGCGATCCGCTTGCGCATTTGGAAGACATCCGCACGCGCATGCTTGAGACCTATGGTGGCGGGGACTTCAAGATCCGGGTGCGCGCCGAGAAGGATGGGCCGCCCTCGGGGAAGGATGTCAACATCCAGGTGGTGGGTCATAACGACCGCGACGTGGTGGGACTGGCCAATGCGCTGGCCGCCGGACTCAGCCACGATCCAGCGCTGGCGCCCTACCTGACTGACCTGGATGCCGGACGTGCCGCGCCCGCGCGGGTGCTGCGCTTCAGCGTCGATGCCGAACGCGCCGGCGAGCTGGGGCTGACCCAGGGTCAGGCCATTGCGCTGGCCGCCTCGGTACTCGATGGCCGCTATCTGGGCAAGTTTCGTCTGCCCGATGAGGAAATTGACATTAAGCTGGGTCTCGACCCTGGCGGGCTCGAACGACCGGAGGACGCCCTGACCACACCAGTGCTGGAAGATCTGACCGGCCCGGTGCGCCTGGGCGATGTGGTGCGGCTCAGCCACCTGAGCGAACCGAGTGAGCTGCGCCGCTATCAAGGGCTGCGCTCGCGGGTGATTACCGCCAATCTCGCCACTGGCGCACCCATCTCGGCGGCGACCGTGGTGGCCTGGGCGCGCGAGCGCGAGCAAGCATTAACGCAGCGCTACCCCGGTGCCCACCTGATCTTCGGCGGCGGCTACGAGGATACCCAGCGTTCTTTCCAGAGCCTGATGCGCGCCTTCTTTGTCGCCGTTTTGCTGATTTATTTAATCCTCGCTGTGCAGTTCCGCTCCTATGCGCAGCCGGCGTTGATTCTCTCGGCAGTGATGTTCGCCATTATTGGCGTAGTGTTCGGCAAGCTGCTGACGCAGTCGCTGTTCACCGTCAATAGCTTCATTGCGGTGGTCGGCGTCACTGGGGTGGTGATCAACGATGCCTTGGTACTGATCGAATTCATCAACCGCCGTTATAACGCCGGATATGACCGCGCGGCCGCGATTCGCGAGAGCGTCGCACTGCGGCTGCGCCCCATCTTGCTCACCACCCTGACCACCAGCCTGGGCCTGCTGCCGATGGCGGTTGGTTTCCCGAGCTATTCGGTTATCTGGGGCACCATGGCTTCGACCTTCGTGACCGGATTGGCAACCGCGACCCTGCTGACCATCTTCGTGGTGCCGGTGGCTTGGGATTTGCTGACCCAGTGGCAGGAGACGCGGGTGGCGCGGCGGGAACGTCTGTCTTAGCGCTGGGTACTCTGAGCTTGCATCGCGGGTGGAGTACCAGGATCGGCCAGCAGCACGCGCAGTTGCGTCTCATCAAGTATGGGGATACCGAGTTGAGCGGCCTTGGCGGCTTTGCTGCCGGGGTTGTCACCGACAATCACATAGTCGGTATTGGAGGATACCGCGCTGGTCACCTTGGCGCCGACCGCCAGCAGTTCGGCTTTAATGGCATCGCGTGGGCGCGCCAGGGTGCCGGTCAGCACGAAGGTGGTGCCGCTCAGGGGATGTTGTTGAGCGGCTTCTGATGGCGGCGGCGGGTCGGGCCAGTGCAATCCGGCACCATTGGGATCAGTCAGTTGGGCGATGACTTCGCGGTTGTGATCCTGGGCAAAAAAACCGCGAATATGTTCAGCCACTGTCGGTCCCACGCCATCAATGGCGATGAGGATTTCAGTCTCGGCCTGCATCAGGGATTCCAGGGCACCAAAATGGGCAGCTAGCACAGCCGCCATGGTTTCGCCCACTTCGCGAATGCCGAGGGCATAGATAAAGCGGGCCAGGGTGGTTGTGCGGCTGCGCTCCACGGCGGCGAGGAGGTTGTGCGAGGATTTCTCGCCCATGCGCGGCAGCGCGGCAATGGTTTCAGCCCTGAGTGCATAGAGATCCGCCGGGGTTTTGACCAGTTCCTGCTCAATCAACTGCTCAATCAGCTTGTCACCCAGTCCGTCGATGTCGAGTGCGCGGCGCGAGGCGAAATGCTTGAGTGCTTCCTTGCGCTGTGCGGCGCAAAATAGCCCGCCGCTGCAGCGGGCGACGGCTTCGCCCTCGGTGCGGATCACATCTGAGGCACACACCGGGCACTGGGCTGGCAGGCGCACCGGCTCGGTATCGGGCGGGCGCAGGGCTTGAATCACGCCGACTACTTCGGGGATGACATCGCCGGCGCGACGCACAATGACGGTATCACCAGCGCGAACATCCTTGCGCTGCACTTCATCAATGTTATGCAGGGTGGCGTTGGCGACGGTGACGCCGGCGACAGTGACCGGTTCGAGCCGTGCGACTGGCGTGATGGCTCCGGTGCGTCCCACCTGAAATTCCACCGCCCGAACCCGGGTTTGTTCTTCGCGTGGTGGATACTTGAAAGCGATGGCCCAGATCGGATCGCGGGCGCGAAAGCCAAGGCGACGCTGGGCGGCCAGATCATCGACCTTGAAGACCACACCGTCGATTTCGTAGTCGAGCTGATCGCGACGCGCGGCCATGCGTTCTTGATACTGCAGGCAGCCCTCGGCACCGGTGACCAGGGTTGAATCCGCTGAGACTCGCAGTCCCCAGTCGCGCAGGCGGGCTAGGGCTTCATGCTGAGTGGCTCCCAGTGCGCCGCCAGCGACGGCGCCAAAGCCATAGCAAACCATGGTCAGCGGACGGCGGGCGGTGATGCGCGGATCTAGCTGACGCAGACTGCCAGCGGCAGCATTACGCGGGTTTTTGAACGGCGTCTGCCCCTGCTCAAGCATGCGCTGCTTGAGTGCCTCAAAGCCCGCCAGCGGCAAGTAGACTTCGCCGCGCACCTCCAGGCGTTGCGGCCAGTCGGAGCCGCGCAGGCGCAAGGGTACGGCGCCAATGGTGCGCACCTGGGCGGTGACCTCTTCGCCGATGCGCCCATCGCCGCGGGTGGCGGCACGTATCAGCAAGCCGTTTTCATACACCAGGCTGATGGCCAGCCCGTCGAGCTTGGGTTCGGCAACATAGTGCACGGACTCGATATCAAGCTCGCGGCGGATGCGCTGATCGAAGTCGCGCAGGTCTGCCTCGGTGCGGGCGTTACCCAGCGACAGCATGGGTACCAGATGTTCCGCTGTGGCAAAGTGTTGCAGCGGCGGAGCTCCGACCCGCTGCGTTGGGGAGTCCGCTGTGCGCAGCGTCGGGTAGCGTTCTTCCAATTGCTGGAGCTCGCGCAGCTGCCGGTCGTACTCAGCGTCGGGTACCTCCGGGTCGTCGAGCACATAGTAGCGATGATTGTGGAACTCAAGCTGGGCGCGCAGCTCGGCGGCGCGGGCCTGAACGGCTGGATCGAGCCTGACTGGATCGGGCGCCGGGGCGGTCATGCGTAGCTGGAGCCGGGGACGGGTTCGCTGGCGTGCTGGGCCCTGGCGCCGTAACTCAGTACGCTGGTGCGCAGGCTGTCGATGCGTTTGACGGTGATCGGGCGATGCTGGGCATCCTCGACCTCGGCCTTGAGTTCGCGGGCCAGGGATTTGGCGGTAGTCAGCATGGTGTCCAGCGCCTCGATATCCTGAGATTCGCCGTGCACTTGGGTGAAGAGTGCCAGGCCGCGAGTCTCGAACTCCGCCATGCCCTCGTTCGGGTCGGGACGCAACGGAAAGCTGCCGGGCTGGACGAGATTAGCCATGCTGAACAGAATACGTGGCTGCTGCGGATCGCCGTCAAGACGGTGAAAGATGTCTTTCTTGCCGGCAATGAGCAGATGCCGACTGGCCGCTGTGAGGATGTCATGCCCGGACAAGCGGCGGCCTTGGTGTGCAACCAGAAACACCTGTACGACGGGACCGTCCTCGGCATCGGTCATGGTGCCCACCAGATCGGCGGCGTCAATGTCGCTGCTGGGGTATTCCTGATAGGGGTCGGCCTCGGTGGCCGGAGCTTGGGGCGTCTTGTCCTTGGAGGTGGGGGCGGCGGGTTGGTCGTACCAGATGCACTCCGGGCTGATATCCTCGGCTGGAATCCGCTCGTCAAGCCCGAGGTTGGGTTCAAGCTTGGATTCGATATTGACATGTGCGCGGGACTTGGCTTTGCGCGACGCCTGGGCCTTGGCTTTATGGTGACGCTCCCAGAAAAACAGCGCGACCAGAAAGGCGCTGCCGATGACCAGCAGGATGATGCGCAGTGTTGCGGCGTCCATCGGGATTCGGAGTCTCGTGTTGGTAGGGTTCGTGGTGCAGACTCTGCGATTCACCTATATATCACAGGTCAGCGCTGTGCGCTTGTCAAATCGCGGTGCTTACAGGGCGAGCGCGTATTAATCGTCAAGCAGCCAGGATCTTAGCGCGATAGTCGTCGTCCCAGGCGGCCTTGCGACGTTTGTGCGCCATGCTGAGCGAGGAGCCTTCCTTCTCGAGTAGGTTGACGCAGCAATGACGGATCGCGGTCATGATGGCCGGAGCCTGACCTTTGCGAATCCGGCTGGCATCCTCGTTGAAGATCACATCCAAGCGCCAATGGAGACGATTGTCTACGCCCCAGTGCCCCCGCACGGCAGCGGCGAAGCGCTGGGCATCGGCACCAATGGAGGCGATGTAGTAGCGTTGTTCAACGCTCTGAACACCGTTCTGCCAGCAGGTGCGTTCGACCATTCCAAGGCTGCGCAAGCCCGCCCAGCGCGCGGCATTGGGCACCGTCCTCAGATCCTCCGTGATCCAGTAACGGCGGATTTCCAGGCGTCCGTGGTCTTTGTCGGTTTCCTCGGTAT
>NZ_NRRS01000031.1 GCF_016583795.1 Rhabdochromatium marinum
AGCGCGTGCATCAATTCGCCAAGAACATCAACCGCAACGTCTTTGAAGTAGCGGATCGCCTGTGGGTAAAGATCGCCCTCGACCCAGAGGAAGAAAAACTACGTATTCCAGGTTAGGCGCGGTTTAGAGCACCGATAATCACATAAGAGCGGATTATCGATGTCTGCTGTTGACCGACAACCGTCATTGGCAAAAGGACGGCGAGATTCCGCTACTGGGACTCAACAGGCACTGAAACCTCCCTCACCTGACGAACAACGACCACGTAAGTACCAGTCACCCACTCTTGCAGCTTCGACTAATCCGCGGCGCTTCCACCGCATACCGAGCGATCGCCGGTAGCGGACGAACCCCATCAGCCTCGATCCTGGCGAGCCCCAACGACGCCAGCCGCTCGGCGGCCTCACGGCAAAAGGACGGCCCGGCATCCGGATCCTTGGCGGCCTTCTTCCAGTAGCGTCCATAGCGCTCGACCCAGGTCCGATAGGCGTCGTGGAGATCGGACCAGGATACGGCCCGGTCCTGGGACAGACGCTCGGCGAGATGGCCGGCCAGCAGCAGGGTGATGTGTCCCTCGGTGCCTTCGGAGGGCATGCGCTGGTCGGCGAGGTCGCCCTCCGGGTCGACCATGGCGATGCCCTCGGCGCGCATCTCGGGGACCAGTCCGGTGGCCTCCTGGATGCGCTGGACGATGGCGTGACGCTGGTTGAACAGATAGGCCCGCTCGTCCTCGTCCAGTTCGTCGTAATAGAGCACCGGGTCGTCGAGCAGACGCTCGGTGAGGCGCTGGCGCAGCTCGCGGTTGCGGGCCTCCGGGGTGTCGGCGACGAAGCGGGCGGTGATGGCGCCGATGCGCCGGTCGAGTGAGTCCGCGGGCTGCTCCAGGGTATCGACCAGGGAGGGGCCGCGCCGGGTCACCAGGAGCGCGGAGAGCACGTGACGGTCGATGTCGTAGAGGACGTCCTTGGTCTCGTTCTGGATATAGGCGTCCTCGCTGCCGGCCACTCGGACCAGCACGCCGAGGTTCAGCAGGAGACGGACGACGGCCACCAGGTCGCGGCGGTCCTCCTGGGTGCGCAGCTCGAACACCAGTCCGCTGGCCTGGACTGCGGGCTCTGCGGACTGGTCCATGGCGGTCTTGCCCAGACGGCCCAGGGTGCTCTGCATCTCGCCGCGCTCCAGGCCCGCCAGCACCAGGCACAGGAGGGCGTAGCGGCGGCACGTGAAGTCCAGGTCCACCGGGCGTCTGCCGGGGCGGGCGGCGCGGCTGCCGTCGTCGTGCTCGGGGGCGGTCTTGGCCAGGCGGGCGAAGTCGGCCTCGAGTCGCAGGTCCCAGCGGGTCTCGCTGTGCAGCCACTCCCTGAGCCAGTCGATGTGACGCTTGACCAGCCGGTAGGCGGGGTGATCGGCATAGAGCAGCGGCTGCATCAGCAGGCCGCGTAGGGCCCGGCGCCGGATTCCGCTCCGGTGTCCGCTCGGTCTGCGGACTCGGGATGGCCCCGGCTTCCAGATCGGTGATGCGCATCCGATAGTCGCGACCGCCGAAGGCCCCGTCCGGGGTCTCGATGACCGCTCGGGTCTCGGGTCCGAGGGGCTCCAGATGGATGTCGATGGTGCCGTCGCCGGTGACCGTCTGCACGGCCCGCTCCGGATCCCTGGTCGCCGCCAGGGCCTCGCCGAGCAGACGCAGGAAGAGGTCGAAGCTGGCCGGATCCAGACGTCCGATCTCGCTGAGCCGGGTCTCCTCGCCGGTCGCCAGACGGCGGCGGGCATCGCGCGCCTGCAGGCTTTCACGGTCCAGCCGCGCACGGAGCTTTTGCTTGTCGGCGCTGCGGTCCCGGACCTTGGGCGGGACACCGCGTTTAGCGTGGCGGCCGGTCTCGCGCAGACGTGGGCTGATGCGCAGCGGCGGCGCCTCGGCCCAGGGGCGGGACGGCGGCACCGGCTCCTCGGCGCGGGCCTGCAGGCTGTCGTCGTCGATGCCCAGATGGCGTGCCGGGGTCAGCCCGAAGGCGGCGCGCCAGAGCCGATGGGCCTCGGCATCGGTCTCGCAGTCCATGAACCAGGCGGCCAGTGTGCGATAGTCGGCGGAACGGTCGCTGCGCCCGAGCCGGCGCTCGTTGAGCTGGACCACGGCGTCGACCAGGTCGGAAATGGCGCGCCGCGCCCGCGAGCGCAGCAGCTCGGCCTGGGAGGGCCGGTCCGCCGAGCCGATGAACCAGGCCTCGAGCCCGGACCAGCGGGCCTGCCATTCGTCGACCATCTTGGCCCGAGCCAGGATCGGGTCGAGCGGAGTGGGCTCGGCGCCGTCCAGACCGGGCGCTGGGGCCAGGTCCGCGGCATCGCGCTCGGCGATCCGCTCCAGCAGCGGCCGGAAGGCCGGATGCCCCTGGATGACCTGGATCAGCCCGGCGATCTCGGCGGAGCGGGTCACCAGGTCGCCGAT
This sequence comes from Rhabdochromatium marinum, assembly GCF_016583795.1. GTDB lineage: Bacteria > Pseudomonadota > Gammaproteobacteria > Chromatiales > Chromatiaceae > Rhabdochromatium > Rhabdochromatium marinum. The sequence continues at coordinate 2,447 of NZ_NRRS01000031.1, forward strand.
GAAGCGCCGCAGATAGTCGAGCAGACGATCCTTGTAGTCGATGAAGGCCGCGCGCTCGGCCCGACGCAAATCCAGACCACGGGCCAGCCCGGCCATGAAGTCGCGTGCGTTATCGGCGAGATCGGTAAAGACCCGGGTGATGTCGCGCAGCAGCAGATGCGCCTTGGCGCCGTCCAGACCGGCCTCGCCGTCCTGGGCGTCGAGCAGGGTCCGCAGGGCGCGCAGCTGGCTGGCGATGTCGGCCAGGGCCACCGACTGGAGCGCGCCATGGTGCCCGAGCATGCGCTCGTAGGTCGCCAGGGCAGCCTGAGCGGCCTCGCCCTCGCGGGTGATCTGGTAGAGATAGCGGGCGCGGTAGAAGTTCTCGACCGTGGTCACCCGGCTGGTGTCGGGCATCCGTGGCTGGGCTGTATCGCGGCCGGTTACTTCGATACCGCAGCGGCGAGTCATTGCGGCCAGTTGAGAGCCGAACTGTTAATTGCTCGGTCGAGCGCTGCCCCTGGATTCACCCACCCCGCCACATCCTTCAACCACTCAACGAACCACGCGAGTGCATGCAAATCCAGCAGCTTCGACGCCCCGGTCCAGGCGAGGAAGATGGCCATCATGGGCATGGCGAGACCGATAACGGTGACAGCGGTGAGGTAGAGAGAGGCGCCGAGGCGGGCGTCCATGTCGTCATCAAGGCCGCCAGCGACTCGACGGCGCCACTTGGCGACGGGTTTAAAGTGGCCGAGCCAGAGGGTAAAGGCGATGCTGGCGACGACGAGGTGGATCAGGGTCGGGATCAGCGTGGTCAGAATCATGAAGTAAATCCATAAGTGACTGGGATCACCCGGGTTGGCCGCGATTCCGTTTAGCACAGCGTTCAGCTCCACCATCTCAATGCCGCCGCCCTCCATCGCCATGCGGTTGGCGAGGGCGATGCCGGCGACCGTCACCAGTGAGACCAGCACCAGAAAGACCAGGGCGAGGATGAAATCAGCCAATGCCCAGAGCAGGGCCGTCAAACCGGTGTGCAGCCGGCTGGCGATGGCGCCGAGCAGGCCTCGGCTGATGCCGAGCGAGAGCCAGTCGAGAGGGGCGTTGAGGAGTGGGATGAGGGCAAGGAAGAGGATGAAAATCTCTTCGATAGAGGCGTCATCGCCCAATTTGGTCATATAGCGTAGGCAGGCCATTGATGCCCCGACGAGCAGAACCCAGAGCAAGGTTTGCATGAACCCTTCCATGCTCCAGTCTCTTGCATAAGCGACAGCGACAGCGACAACGACAGGGGCAGCGACAACGACAGGGGCAGCGACAGCGCCACCGCCAGCGACAGCGCCAGCGACAGCGAAAGCGACAGCGACAGCGACGGCGACGGCGACGGCGACAGCGACAGCAAACCAAACAAACGATCGAATGCCTTTGTTTGCCATGGAGCGCCATGCTGCGAAAGTGCCAAACGCGACGAGGATAAACACGAAAAAACGCCCGCCCCATTCCACCTGGGGCAGGACGATCCAACCACCGACCTTCCCCTCACCACCGTTGGCGATCCAGAACCCTAGCATTCCGAACAGCGGGTAGAGAAAGGCCAGCAGCAGACAGCGATCAAAGGAACGAGCGGTCCAAGGATTGTGACCGAAAGGACGGAAGAAGGCGCCAAGTTCGATCGGCTGGGCACGCCGATGGCCGCCGTCTCCGATGAAACGAGTGAAGAGATCAAGCGCGAAGCTCAGGGCACGAAGATAGGTTTCGCCGAGGGAGTAGTCTTCCAGCCACCGGCGGCGGCGTTGGCGTGATGCTTCGGTTTCGAAACCTTTGTAGAGTCCGGCAAACAGCAGGGATCCGCATGCGACGATGAGCAGCGCCCACCAGGAACCGAACAGGGCGACAAAATCGTCTAGAAAATCCAAACTCCCTCCTCGGATAAACCCTGCGCAGGATATGCTGAATCCGATTATTTCTTAATCTTTGCAGTCTATAAAAGAATCACGAACCGGGCTGGAATTCTTTTGAGTCCTGAAGTTGCCGAGCGCCCCCATAGGGAGCACCCGGCGACAGCTCGCAGACTATGAGATCGAGAGCCCATCTACTGACGCAAGCAAAACGCTCCTGGCTGCCAATCTGGAGTCACCGCGCCATCCGGGAGACCTAGGACTTGAACTCTTCCACTTCTTTGCAGGCTAAGACGAGCTTGTCAGCCAACTCCGGCAGTTGTCCGTAGTCGACCCACAACGAATCCTCGACGATGTCGTGGATCTGTCCCGCAATTTCGGTTGCCTTCCTTTTCAGTTTGGCCAAAGCCTTTTTTTGATCTTGCGCTTCATCTGACATTGTTTCCTCCTCTACGGATTAGGAAATTCAAGCGATTCCGTTGTGTGACTTCGCGGCGACACACAGCCAAACGGCCTAGCTGTCAAGCCGACGCAACATCATCAGTTCGGAAACCAGAACCGATAACTATATCAGACGGCTATCGCGTGACGGGGACGACTGGTCACCTGCCCGCCCTACCATGACCGGTTGCGAGCGCTTGATCGCCGCTTCACACTTCTCCACATATCTGAAAAACGCGCGACATCGGATCGGGTCAAGATGCGACACAGGAGCGGTGGATTAGGGGATCCGCCGTTCCAAACCCATACCTCGTCCAGGGAACGGGCGCCTGAATCACAAAGAGACCGCATCATGACAAACATCGAAGTGACCGACGACCTGCGCCAGCATTTCCATCTCTTCTGGGACCAGTTTCTCTTTCCGGTCATGCTGGTCCACAAGAGCTTCACCATCCTCGACCGCAACCGTGCGGCCGAGGCCATTGGCTGCACGCCCGGCACCCGCTGCATCGATATGGGCGAGAGGAAGCAGCACCGTGGCTGTCTGGCCAGCAAGGCGCTGCGCGAACAAACCTCCAAGCGTTCGGTGGAGTTCGTCCCGGAGGCGGGACGGGTGATTGATTCCTATTGGATTCCGCTCGAAGGCTATCCGGAGCTCTACGTCCACTTCGCGATCGACCTCACGGAGTACGCAGCCGACCATTTCTTTGCCGGCGAGCGCCCCAAAGTCGACTCGAACTGCTCGGCCTGCATCATCTGAGCGGGCAGCGGATATGAACGGCGAACCCTTGATCGATCTGCTCTTCATTGAGGATGACATGCGGCTCGCCAAACTCACCAGCGACTATCTGCAGCGCTACGAGGTGCTGGTCACCCTGGAATCGGACGGCGAGCGCGGGTTGCAGCAAGCGCTTAGGCACCGCTTCGACGCGATTCTGCTGGATCTCATGCTGCCTGGACGCGACGGTATCTCCATCTGTCAGCGGCTGCGCGAGCACTCGGACGTGCCCATCCTCATGGTTACGGCGCGCGGCGAGGAGGCTGATCGCATCCTGGGGCTGGAGATCGGCGCCGACGACTATCTGCCCAAACCCTTCTCGCCCCGTGAACTCCTGGCCCGCATCCGCGCGGCGGTGCGTCGCTCGCGCGGTCGGGCCGGACCGCGCACGCACCTGGTTCGCGTCGGCGATCTGGCGCTCGATCCCGGCACCCTGATCGCAACGCTGGACGGACAGCCGCTCCCCCTGACCAGCTACGAGTTCGCGCTGCTGCGGGCGCTGGCAGAGCGGGCCGGTCAGGTCATCTCGCGCGAGCGCCTGATGGAACTGGCACGCGGCAGCGCGGAGGAGGCCTTCGACCGCTCGATCGACGTGCACATCTCCCGGCTGCGCCAGAAGCTGGGCGACAGCCCGCGCAATCCGCAGCGTATCCGCACGGTGCGCGGCGCCGGCTATCAATACCTCGCGTCGTATGCCGGGTGAGATATCCACGTCGGCGTCTTTTCTGGCGCATCTATCTCTTCGGCCTGTTCCTGGTCTGTCTGGCTACCCTGGCAGTCGTCGCGACCACCATCCTGGTCCAGCCCGAATCCCGTTACCACGGCCGCCCGGAGCGCTTGCACCAGGTGCTTGCGGCCGAGCTCGAACCCCTGCTCGGTCGGCCGGAGGCGCTCGAAGCCGGTTTGCGTCGGCTTGCGGGGGCCTTGGAGCGCAGCGCCGCCATCTATGACCGGGATGGAACCCCGCTTGCCCGTACGGGCGGGGCGCCGCCGGTACCGCTCACTGCCGAGGAACTCGCCAAGGTCGGCGGTTGGCATCCCTTGCATCGCCAAAGTGACGGATGGGTGCACGCCGTTGCGCTCGGCGGACCCGATGGCGCCTATCTGCTGGTGCAGGGCGCCGAGGCCGGATTCGCCGGACTCCTGATCGCGCTCGCTGCGGTGCTGCTGGTCGTCGCCTTGGCCTCCTGGCCATTGGCGAGAGCCTTCGCCAGGCCACTGGAACGTCTCACAGCCACGGCGCACCGGCTTGCCGCTGGCGAGCTGTCGGCCCGCAGCGGCCTGGTCCGGGGTGACGAGTTGGGCGACCTGTCGCGGTCGCTGGACGAAATGGCATCGCGGCTGGAGCACCGCATCCGGGCGGAGAAGGAACTCTTCGCCAATCTCTCGCACGAGATCCGAACCCCATTGGCTCGTTTGCGGGTGGCCCTGGAACTCCTGGAGGACGTCCCCGGCGATTTCGAGGAGACCCTCGACCGGCTGCAGGGGGTCGGTGCCGACCTGACCGAGCTCGAACGGCTGGTCGATAATGTACTGATCAATTCGCGTCTCGATCTGATCGGCCGAGTCCCAGACCAGCATTTTCTGCAGCGCCGACCGATCGATCTGAATGAGGTCGTGACCGGGGTGCTGGAGCGCTTCGCGCGCTACCATCCCGAGCAGCGTCTCGACGCCGAGATCGCGGGCGCGCTGCCGGTGGCCTGGGTCGACCCCGCCCAGATCTGCCGGGTCTTCGACAACCTGTTGGAGAACGCGGTCAAGTACAACCGGAACGCGACACCCCTCCGCCTGACGGCCGGGAGCGATACGGGGCGTTTCTGGTTCGAGATCGAGGATGCGGGGGAGGGCGTGCCGCCCGAGGATCTGGAACAGCTGTTCGATCCATTCTTTCGCAGTCATCGCTGCCGCTCCCGCCAGACCGGCGGCAGCGGACTCGGTCTGACCATCAGCAAGCGCATCGTCGAGGCACATGCTGGACGCATCTCGGCCCGGCTCAATCCTGCGGGCGGCATGACCTTCCGGTTCGAGATCCCAACCCTATCTCCATCCCTTCATGCTTGAGATCACTGCCACCATCTGTATCCCGGACGCCGAGCTAACCGAGCGCTTCATCCGCGCGCCTGGACCAGGTGGGCAAAACGTCAATAAGGTGGCCACCGCTGTTCAGCTGCGCTTCAACGTCCTGCGCTCTCCCGCGCTGCCCGACGAGGTTCGCCGGCGGCTGCGCGGACTGGCCGGTCGGCGCCTCGATCAGGAGGGAAACCTCACTATTGAGGCGCATCGCTTCCGCACCCGCGAGCGCAATCGCGAGGATGCGCGCGAACGCCTGGCCGAACTGATTCGCCAAGCCGCCCAGCGCCCTAAAACGCGCATTGCTTCACGCCCCACCCGCGCCTCCAAGGAACGCCGACTGGCAGCAAAATCGCGGCGCAGCCGCCTGAAGCAAACCCGGTCTGCTCGTTCTGATGAGGATTGACCGTTATGGAACGCGTCAGTCAGAGGGGGGCGCCTCTTAAGGGTGCCGCCTCTAAATGATGTGAAAGCTGATGTCTTTGACTGTGTTCAGATCCTATCCTGTTCTTCAGTCATGTTCCAACACCGCCAACACCTTCCCTAAGAGCTGATTGAGCTGCGCCAGTTCGTTTTCATCGAGCGCGGCATTGAGCCAGCGCTGATCGCAGGCGATCACTTGAGCCATTGTTGACTCCACCAGGGCTTTGCCGGCTGTGGTGAGCAGCACCAATTTGCTGCGCTTATCTCCCGCGTGCACCTGGCGTTCCACCAGGCCGCGCGCTTCAAGCTGGTAGAGCAATTTGGTCAATCCGCCGGAGGTAATCAGCGTCGCGCAGTGCAGTTGCGTGGGCGAGAGCCGGTGCGGCGGTGCTGTACGCCGCAGTGAGGCCAGCACATCGAACTCGCCGAGGCTGAGTCCTTGAACTCGCATCACCTGAGCGGCCTCGTTGATCCCCAACTGGCCGACGCGGTTGAGATAGACGATGAACTGCTGCGTCGGTCCGTGCAGTTCCGGCCAGTTTTCCGCGCACAGTTGCATCAAGGTGTCCGCACGCGCTTTGTCTTTTGCCATAAAAGCCTCCGTTGCATCAAGGGGGGCGTATTGTAGCCAATAGTTATCTTGCAAGAAAGATAAAATCTCGGTATGCTTATCTTCCAAGATACCTAAGCATGGAGAATGCGATGCACATGCAACCCCGATGTTTTTCAGACCACCTTGGGCTCAATGAAGGATACGCGCTTGTGCTCGCGCTGCTGGCTGCGCTCAGCCTGGTTGGGTGCGATCAACCGGCATCTGATGCACCGCCCGCCAGTGCCGCGCACGCCGCGCCAGCAGTCGAGACCATCACCGTGCAGCCGGAGCCGGTCACCATCACCGAGTCCCTGTCGGGCCGGACCACTCCCTATCTAATCGCCGAAGTGCGACCACAGGTGGGCGGCATCATCCAGGCGCGGCAGTTCCAGGAGGGCGCGTTGGTGGAGGCCGGGGACGTGCTCTACCGGATCGATGCCCGGCTCTATGAAGCGGACTTCGCTAGTGCCAAAGCGGCACTGGCCCAGGCCCAGGCCACTTTGGAGCTCACCCGACTCACCGCCGAGCGCTACGAGGACCTGCTGGGTTCCAAATCCGTCAGTCAGCAGGAGCACGATGACGCCGACGCCGCCTACCGCCAGGCCCAGGCTGCGGTCGCCGTGGCCGAGGCCGCCTTACAGCGCGCGCGCATCAACCTGGACTACACCCAGGTGACTGCACCCATCTCCGGGCGCATCGGGCGCTCCTCGGTGACCGCCGGGGCTTTGGTGACCACCAACCAGAGCGAGGCCCTGGCCGTGGTGCAGCAGCTTGACCCGATCTATGTGGACCTTAGCCAGTCGAGTGCGAGCCTGCTACGCGCCCGCAAGCGATTCATGCACGACTTGCCTCCGGACGACATCGGCGTCGATGTGCATCTGACCCTGGAAGACGGCACCGCCTACGACCCCATCGGCCGACTGGAGCTTGCGGAGGTGACGGTGTCCCAGGACACGGGCTCCGTGGCGTTGCGGGCTGTGTTTCCGAACCCCGACGGCATTCTGCTGCCAGGGATGTTCGTGCGTGCGACCATCGACCTGGGCCGACTGGACGAAGCCGTGATGGTTCCGGCTCAGGCGCTCAGCCGTGACAATCAGGGCAACCCCCAGGTGATGGTGCTCGGTGACGACGACCGAGTGGTGCAGCGGCCCCTGGGGCAGGTCGAGCTGATCGGAAAGCGCTGGCTGGTACACGATGGGCTGCGGCTCGGGGAGCGGGTCATCGTCTCGGGGTTGCAGCACATCCGCCCGGGCATGGTGGTGCGCGCGCAGGGCGAACCGGCCCCGCAACCCATCGGGCCCGCCACTGCGGCGTTGGTGGGGGAGTAATCGTTCATGGCGCGCTTCTTCATTGACCGCCCAGTGTTTTCCTGGGTCATCGCGATTCTGATCATGCTGGCGGGCCTGCTGTCCATGCTAACGCTGCCGGTGTCCCAGTACCCGGCGATCGCGCCGCCGTCCATTTCCATCACCGCCACTTATCCGGGCGCCTCAGCCCGCAGCATTGAGGGCTCGGTCACCCAGATCATCGAGCGGGAGATGAAGGGAATCGACAACCTGATCTACCTGTCCTCGTCCAGTGAGTCCACCGGTGCAGCCACGGTGACCCTGACCTTTGCCGCCGGCACCGATCCGGACATCGCCCAGATGCAGGTGCAGAACAAGTTGCAGCTGGCCACGCCCTTGTTGCCAGAGGCGGTCCAGCGCCAGGGCCTGAAGGTGGCCAAGGCGGTGCGCAATTTCCTCATGGTGGCGGTGTTCGTCTCCACCGACGGCCGCATGAGCGCCATCGACCTCGGCGACTATGTGGCGACCAACGTCGAGGACCCGATCAGCCGCCTGGAAGGCGTCGGTGAAGTGACGCTGTTTGAGTCCGAATACGCCATGCGCATCTGGCTCGACCCCTACAAACTGCGCCAGTTCGAGCTGACGCCGTTGGATGTGCAGAACGCCATCCAGGCCGAGAATGCCGAGGTCACCGCCGGGCAACTTGGCGCCACACCGGCGGTGGAGGGACAGCCCTTTAACGCGACCATCTATGTGCAACACCGGTTGCGCTCGCCGGAGGCCTTCGGCGACATCCTGGTGAAGACCGATCGGGATGGGGGCGCGGTGCGGCTGCGCGATGTGGCGCGCATCGAGATCGGCGGCGAGAGCTACAGCAAGGCCGCGCGCTACAACGGCAACCCCGCCGCCGGCATGGCCATCAAGCTGTCCACCGGTGCCAATGCATTGCAGACCGCCGAGCGCATTCGCGCCGAGTTCGACGCCTTGTCGCGTAATTTCCCGTCCGGCATGGAGGTGGTGATCGCGAGCGACAGCACGCCGTTCATCGCGCTGTCGATCGAAAACGTGCTGCACACCTTGGTCGAGGCTGTGGTCTTGGTGTTCCTGGTCATGTACCTGTTCCTGCAGAACTTGCGCGCGACTCTAATCCCGACCATCGCCGTGCCCGTGGTGCTGCTTGGCACCTTCGGCGTGTTGGCGTTGTTCGGCTACTCCATCAATACTCTGACCCTGTTCGCCATGGTGCTGGCCATTGGGCTTTTGGTGGACGATGCCATCGTGGTGGTGGAGAACGTCGAGCGGGTGATGCACGACGAGGGCCTCTCGCCGCAGGAGGCGACCCGCAAGTCCATGGACCAGATCACTGGCGCCCTGGTGGGCATCGCCCTGGTGCTCTCGGCGGTGTTCGTGCCCATGGCCTTCTTCCCCGGCTCCGTGGGCGTGATCTACCGGCAGTTCTCGGTAACCATCGTCTCGGCCATGGTGTTGTCGGTGGTGGTGGCCATCGTCCTGTCGCCGGCCCTGTGCGCGACCCTGCTCAAGCCAGTGAAGCCGTCCGACAAGCCCCGGCGCGGCTTCTTCGCTTGGTTCAACCGGAGTTTCGACCACGGGGCCAACACCTACCAGCGCGGCGTCGCGGGCATCCTGCGCCGCCCGCTGCGCTTCGGCCTGATCTATCTGCTGTTGCTGGCGGGCGTCGGTGGCCTCTATCTGACCACTCCCACCGGCTTCCTGCCGGACGAGGATCAGGGACGGATCTTTACCTTGATCCTGACGCCGCCGGGCTCGACCAGGGAGCAGACCCTCGATGTGCTCAAGCAGGTGGAGCGGCACTTCCTGGACAACGAGCCCGACGCGGTCGATGCCGTTGTCACGGTGGCGGGCTTCAATTTTGCCGGCACCGGCCAGAACACCGGCCTGGGTTTTGTTCGGCTGCGCGACTGGAGCGAGCGCCAGACCCCGGACCTCTGGGCCAACGCCGTGGCGGGGCGGGCGATGGCCGCCTTCTCGCAGATCAAGGAGGCGCGGGTGCTCGCCTTCGGCCCGCCGGCAGTGGCCGAGATGGGCAATGCCAAGGGCTTCGATGTCTACCTCAAGGACGTCGGTGCCAACGGTCACGACGCCCTACTGGCGGCCCGCAACCAACTGTTGGGAATGGCCGCGCAGGACCCGGCACTCAAGGCGGTGCGCCCCAACGGCCTGGAACCGGCACCGATCCTGAGCATCGACATTGATCGGGAGAAGGCTCGGGCCTTTGGGCTTGACCTCGCGGGCGTCAACGCCACCCTCTCAGCCGCCTGGGGTAGTGCCTATGTGGACGACTTCATCCACAACGGCAACGTCAAGAAAGTCTATCTACAGGCTGATGCCGAGCATCGCATGGTGCCTTCAGACCTGGAGAAGTGGACGCTGCGCAACGCCCAGGGCGACATGGTGCTGTTCAGTGCCATCGCCAACGCCGATTGGGGCCTGGCCTCGCCCAAACTGGAGCGCTACAACGGCGCCTCCGCTGTCGAGATCCTGGGTGAGAGCGCACCCGGAGCTACCACGGGCCAGGCCATGATCGCCATGGAATCCCTCGCCGAGCGTCTGCCACTCGGCTTCGAGCTGGACTGGACCGGGCTCTCCTACGAGGAACGCGCCGCCGGGCAGCAGGCGCTGCTGCTCTACGCTCTGTCGCTGCTGGTGGTCTTTCTCTGTCTGGCCGCCCTGTACGAAAGCTGGTCCATTCCCTTCTCGGTGATGCTGGTGGTGCCGCTCGGCGTGCTCGGCACCCTGCTGGCGGCGAGCCTGCGGGGCATGCCCAACGACGTCTATTTCCAGGTCGGGCTGCTCACCATCATCGGCCTCTCGGCCAAAAACGCCATCCTGATCGTCGAGTTCGCCAAGGATTTGGTGGAGCAGGGCAAGACCTTGCGTGAGGCGACCCTGACGGCGGCGCGGCTGCGGTTCCGGCCCATCCTAATGACCTCGCTCGCCTTCGGTTTCGGTGTCCTGCCGCTGGCGCTCAGCACTGGCGCTGGCTCCGGCAGCCAGAACGCTATCGGTACCGGTGTGCTCGGCGGCATGCTCTCGGCCACCCTGCTTGGCGTCTTCTTCATCCCGCTGTTCTTCTACGTCGTCGTGCGGGTGTTCACCGGGCGCGGGCGTAACGCGGCCGATTCGGACAAGAGCACGGTGCCTGCGCTGGCCTAAAACACGGGCCCCGGCTCATGCGAAGAGCGGCTATCGTGGATGCTGGCTCAATTGCTCGGTTTGTCTGACGCTGAAGTCGCATCGGCGCGTGCTTGGCGGGCCACCAGGTCGATCAAGGCCGCTTGGCCGACATGGCCGGTGCCTTCGCGCAGCTCGGTCTGGTATTCCTCAAGCCGCAGAATCTCCAGTCCGGCGAAGGCGTCACGCAGGAGTTCGGGCGTGTAGAGCAGCTCGGCACAGGGCGGACCGCCGCTGCGAAAGGCCAGCTGCGCCGGGGTGAAGCCATGCAGCAGAAGTAGGCCACCCGGCGCCAGGGTGCGCTGCATCCCGGCGAAGATTGCGGCTCTGAGCTCAGGATCGGCGAATTGAATGAAAATCGCCACCACGACCTCATAGTGCGCCGGTGTCCATGGCCAGTCGTGCAGGTCGGCCTGATGGAAATCCACCGCCACGCCCCGGGCTGCCGCGAGCTTGCGTGCCTTGGCTAGGGCCACCCCGGAGCTGTCCATGGCGGTGACTTCGAGCCCGAGCGTGGCGAGATGCACCGCATGGCGTCCCTCGCCATCAGCCACGACCAGCGCCCGCTGTCCGGGGTGCAGGCGCTGCGCCTGGGCCGCGAGAAACTGGCTCGGCTCAGTGCCGTAGAGATAGTCTTCTTGATCGAAACGTTGGTCCCACATGGGAGTACTCCGTGAGAGAATTCTGGGGGTAAATTTATTCAGGTTTTCAGGAACAGCAATGACATGACCGCTCAGCAATCCGCAGGCACCCCCGGTTTGGCACGGGAAGCTCCACCCAACACACCACCTGACACACATTGGGGTGACCCACATCCGCTGCATGACCCCTGGATACTCGCCCATTTCCAGGCCCGCCCAAGCGATGTGCTCATCACTACGGCGCCCAAGGCCGGAACCACCTGGATGCAGCAGATTTTGCATCAACTGCGCACCGGCGGCGATGACACCTTCGAGGACATCGACACGGTGGTGCCCTGGTTGGAACGCCAGCGTCCGCCTCAAACCTGGCAACAGGTGTTGGCGGGATTTGCTGCGCATCCCGATCCGCGACTGTTCAAGACCCATTGTACCTGGGAGCAAACCCCGGGCCGGGAGATCGCGCGCCTGATTCTGACGGTGCGCGATCCGCGCGACTGCTGCGTCAGCTTCTACCATCACCTGATGGACATGACCGACAGCGCGCTCGCCGCTCACGGACTGGAGCGACCGGCGAGTCTGGAGGCCCATGTGGAGGCCTGGCTCGCCTTCGGCGCCTGGTTTCGCAATCTGGGTAGCTGGTGGCCGCAGCGCGAGCGCGACAATCTGCTCATGCTGCGCTACAGCGACCTCAAGGCCGACCTGCCGGGCGCCATCCAACGCATCGCCGCGTTTCTCGGCTGGCCCGTGACGCCACGGACGCTTGAGCAGGCCGTGCAGCTGTCTTCCTTCGCTTGGATGAAGGCCAATAGCCAGCGCTTTGCCGGGCGCAACGCCGACGGCAGCCCGCTGTTTCGCCCCGGCGGCTTCATCCGCAAAGGCCAGACCGGCGATCACACAACCCAGCTGACCGCCGATCAGGAGGCGCGGATTCTCGGTCGTTGCCGCCAGGAGCTGCCCGCCGACTGTCTGGCCTATCTGGGTCTCGATTGATCCTTCGCAGCCGTCATGGCGAGTCAGCGACCTCGGAATCGATGATCACCTCGAACATCTAGCGCGGCGCTCGCCTGAATGATGACGCTGCCCGTCGGGACACCGATATCCCCGGCAATCACCGAGCACTTGGCCTGCAGCAGGAAGCAAATGGGCGCGTCAACGCCGCTCAGTGTCTCGTAATTGGCTTGGCCCTTGGCGATGATCAGCCGAGCATGGTCGAAGCGCTCGCGGAAGTCTGGCGAGCATAGACCCAAGGGCGCGCCCATGGCGTCGCAACCGGTGTCGATGATGTCCGCGACCTGGTCCAGTCCGGCAGCGACCGCGTCCTCACGGGTCGCATCGTTTAGCACCGGACCGGCCTTGACCGCATAGCGCACGGGGGGAGACAGCGTCTCGATCAGCACACGATCGAAGACCGTCTCGCCGGCGTTGTCGGCCAGATACAGCACGTCATCCACCCGTTCCAGCGCCTCACGCAGCACCTGCAGATCGTCGATTGGAGGCTTGGCCTGAAGCACCCGTTCCAGTGTCGCCTCCAGGTCGAAGGTCTCGGCGACACCATGGTCGATGATGTTGCCGGCGATGGCGATGTGCACTGCTGCCCGCAGAGGATCCTCGGCCGTCTCGACCCGCTCCCGCAGCGCCGGCAGCAGGGCTAGAGCCTGCTCAGTGGCCTCGCGTTTCACCCCCAGGTAAGGATCGGGAGCCCGCGCGCGCTCGCGCACCAGCCGATGAATGCGCTCGCCCATCTCCGGTGGGGTCGCATCGCGGCCAAGTTCGCGCAAGGCGGTCATGGTCTCTTCCAAGATCGCGCGCTGCAATTCAGCCGAGGCCCCAGCGCGGCGGGCCGCGCTCAGCGCCTGACGCAGGAAGCAGGGCCAGCAGTCGAGATAAACTTGCATCGTGCCCAGACCCTACTGTTGGCGCTTCTGCTGCAACAGTTGGTCGTGGTAAGAGCCCTCGCGCAGCAGCTTGGCGCCGCACTGGGGGCAGCGCTCGTCTTGGCAAGGGATACCGGCGCGGTGCGCGCCGCGATAGTCGCACTTCGGGCAGATGCAGGCGCCACCCGCTCCCATATTGTGTCGTTGTTGCTTGGGCATGTTGGAACCTCCACGTCGCTGTTTCCGATCAATTCGATCAGGATTATCCGGGGAGGTGAGAGTGGCCGCATTGATAAGTCGCGTTTCGGCCAGCAGCAAAGTGCTCCCTGAAACGCTCTCTGGCCTCTGCGATCAACGGCTGCAGGTGGTCCTCCGACAAGCGGCGCTTCGTTCAGGATGAAGCCGGCGCTGAGCCGGATGGGCGTCGGAGCTCGATTGCAACACATCCTCCAGGGTTCGCATTCGCACCTTTGCCATCATGCGTCTCCGTCAAGGATCGCGGCTGATGCGCGCCACCAGGCGGTGCGTCCAGCCCCTTCACCACGACAAGGTTTTCACCTTCGGGTCGAACAGCAGCCCCGTCACCAGGTCCGGGTTGCCCATCTGCACCCCTTTGATGAAGTCGGCTTCCGTCAGCCCAGCAGCCTTGGAGCAAGCCATGCAAGCAATGACCATCCCGCCATCGGCGATGAAGGCCTTTAGCATGTCCTGGATCGACCGGCCTTGTTCCTTCATCAGGCCATGGACGTGGGAGGCGCGCTTCTTGTCGGCCAGGTTAATGGCGCGCACATTCAGCCAGATGGCCACGGGTTTATAGCCGCGTTTGAGCACTTTCTCGTGGGCAAACAGGATCGCTTTCGCCGCCGTCCAGGTATCATCGGTGGTCAGGTTGACGAACAAGCCGCCTTCAACCTCCTCCGCGCTGGCCACCGGCGCTGCGCCGAGGACAAAACAGATCATCAGAATCGAAATCAACGGCTTTTTTATCATCACATCGCGCTCTTTATCAGGGGTTTCGACGAAGACAGGGCGTGGGCTGTAAGCAGGCTTCGCTAGCACGCCGGTCGGGATCAGCGGCGCAAATACCGCATGCAACGAGGTTCATGATGCCAGGATTTTCGCTAAGATGGCTCCAGACCGGGCCATTCTACGTGACCATTTCCGCCAACAGCTTGTCTGTGCGCGACATTCTGCAGGGCAAGACGGTTGCGCTCCAACCCTTGGTCTGCATCGACCGGCGGCGAACACCCGAGCAGATTCTCGCCGAACCGATCATCCGCCTCCGGTGTGCAGGCGCATGCTGATGTCAATGTGCTCTGATTGATGGCCCTGCGATTCCTTGCCCTGCTGCTGATCTGCCAGCTGATCGGCGAGACGCTGGTGCTGTGGATCGGCCTGCCGGTGCCCGGGCCAGTCGTCGGCATGCTGCTGCTGTTCATCGGGCTGGTGCTGCGCGGCGCAGTGCCCGAGGGGCTCGGTACGACCACCGACACGCTGCTGGCGCATCTGTCGTTGTTGTTCGTCCCGGCCGGTGTCGGGGTCATGTTGCATCTGGCTATGCTAGGCGACCACTGGCTGGCGATTGCTCTGGCCCTGGTGTTGAGTACGCTGCTGACCTTGGCCATCACCGGATGGGTCATGACCGCCTTGATTCGCTGGCAGGACAGGCGCCATCACCCGGAGGACTGACGAATGCCCGCCGACCGCTCCCTGGACGCGCTTTGGGTTTACCTGGCTACCCGTCCACTCCTGCATCTGACACTGACGCTGGTGGTTTATCTGCTGGCCGATGCCTTGTTTCAACGCAGCGGCCGCCGCGCGCTGCTGAACCCAGTGCTGGTATCCATGCTGGTGCTGATCGGCGTACTGCTGATCACCGATACCGACTACCAGACCTATTTCGATGGCGCGCAGTTCATCCATTTCCTGCTCGGACCAGCCACTGTGGCGCTCGCCGTGCCGCTGTATCGACAACTGGATCGGATTCGCCGCCTGTGGCTGCCCATCCTAATTGCCATGGTGATCGGCGCACTGGTCTCGGCCACGAGCGCCCTGGTGATCGCCGCCAGCCTGGGGGCGACGCGCGAGACCCTGATGTCTCTGGCGCCCAAGTCCGTCACCACGCCGGTGGCCATGGGCATCGCCGAGCAACTGGGCGGCTTGCCCTCCTTGACTGCGGCTCTAGTGGTGCTCACGGGCGTGTTGGGGGCGGTGATTGGCCCGGCGCTGCTCACAGCGGTGGGCGTGCGGGATGATCGCGCGCGTGGCCTGGCTTTGGGGGTCAGCGCCCATGGCATCGGCACCGCGCGGGCCTTGCAGACCAGCGCGCTGGCCGGCGCCTTTGCCGCCCTGGCCATGGGGCTGATGGCCTTG
The DNA here is from genome assembly GCF_016583795.1 of Rhabdochromatium marinum. GTDB lineage: Bacteria > Pseudomonadota > Gammaproteobacteria > Chromatiales > Chromatiaceae > Rhabdochromatium > Rhabdochromatium marinum. The sequence continues at coordinate 18,018 of NZ_NRRS01000031.1, forward strand.
ATCTCCAGTGTCCTGCTGCCTGCGGTGGTGCGCTGGCTGTTTCCCGTCTGACGTTGTGCACGACCTTCATCCCCTTCGCGAGACTCAGGCGTTGTCGTGAGACATCGGTGATCACAGTGGCGCGATCTGGCCGGTTAAGTAAACGAGAAGGATGTTGCAACGGTGCCGAAGTATGACGATCCGATTCAAATTGATTTTGGGATTGTGCCTAATATTAGGACTGCTCAGCCTGGGAATGGCTGGGGTGTTCTTTACACTGATCCTGCCCGGAGTCGAAGACATTGAGCGTCGTTCTTGTTTCGTTGATCTGATGCGCGTCGAGCAGGCGATCCAGCAAGAACTCAGGCGCATTCAGCAATCTAGCCGGGAATGGGGGCAGTGGGATGACAGTTACCACTATGCTGCGACCCTCAATCCCGATTACGAAGCCAACAATCTGACCGTCAATTGGCTGACAGACTTGAAGCTGAATCTTTTGGCCATCGTCGGCGCAGATGGCCAGCTGTTGGTGAGTCGCTTCTCCCATCCCGAACATACTTTGACCGAACCGCTGGTGATGGAGACCTTGGGGGCAACTGATGTCGAGTCCCGACTGCGCGACGGTGGGATCGGCTTGGTGAAATCGCCTGCCGGCGTGTTACTCCTCGCGTCTTCCAGGATTCTTCCCACCAAAGGCCAGGGACCGTCACGGGGAACTTTCTATTTCGGGCGTCTCATTGATGATGATTTCATCCGCGAGTTGTCGGAACAGTTGCACTTGCCCGTTCGGTTGATTTCGGAAAAGCCGGCGCTGCCTGAACTGCGGTTTGAAGCGTTGTCGGAGAATCAAAGTCTGTCGCAGATGGGAGTGCCGCTGCTCAACGCAGGGGGAGATGATCTGTACATCCATCTCCAGCAGGAACGTCCCTACTACCAGCAGATGCTGGCTTCGGCGCGCTATTACATGGCGGCGATCTTCCTGGCCGGTTTGTTCGCTAGCCTGGTCGCTTATATTTTTCTTCAACATGTCCTGGTCCGACCAATCCTGGTGCTCAAGGCGGAAGCCGAGCGTTTTAGTGATGCCCACAAGAGCATCTACTTCAAGCATTCCACGACACAGGATGAAATCGGCCAATTGGCGCATGCGTTCGAGGAGATGGCCGAGCGCGTTATCGAAGGTCGTCTATTATTGGAACGTGAACGCAAAAAGTTTGAGCATGACAGCCTCACCGATCCCCTGACGGGACTCGGCAACCGCCGCTATCAGGAACAGGCACTGGCCATGGACCGGGAAAGTCATTCCGGAGCCAGTCGGCTGTTCATCATGATTGATCTCGATCACTTCAAGCAGGTCAATGATCGCTACGGCCATGATGTGGGTGATGGGGTACTCCAACAGATGGCGAAGCTGTTGGAGCAATGCAGTCGGGGCCAGGATATTCTGGCCCGCAGTGGCGGCGAGGAGTTTAGCTTGTTCTGCGCGGGTATCGACGCAGGCAGTGCCAGCTCCATCGCCAAGCGCATTTGCCAGGAGACCGCCGCACATCTGTTCGGCGATCAAGACATTAGACTTCACCTGACCTGTTCGGTTGGCTTCGCACTCTGCCCCCAGTGCGGTGCTGACACGCAGAATGCGGAATGCGACGCCAGACTGCTGAAGTTGGCCGACCTAGCGCTCTATCAAGCCAAGGCGCAAGGCCGCAATACCTGGGTTGGCTATCGCCTCCAGCCCGAAATCTCGGATTGCCGAGTGCCGGTTTCCGAAGCTGCTCTCCACGATGCCGTGATTACCGGCGCGGTCGTTTCTTTCGGACCCGAGAGTGGGAATTGGGTGACTGTTCCATGACACGTCCGTTCATTATTGCCCTGGCGGTCGCGACGCTGCTCGTCGCGGCACTCGCCCCGCCACTCGCCCTGGCTGGCGAGGCACTGCCGCTGACCCTTCTGCACTTCAATGACTTTCACGGTCAGCTGGATCCGGTGGAAAACCCGGACGACAGCCCGACCACAAGTGGACACCTGGGCGGCATCGCTCGACTCGCCGGCCTGGTGCAGTCCATCCGCGCCGAGGAGCCAACCCGGCCGGTGGTGCTGCTCTTTGGTGGTGATCTGCTCCAGGGCACCGTCACCTCGACGGTTTTTCTTGGTCTCCCGGACATCGAGCTCCTGACGGAGATGGGCGTGGATGCGGCGGTGATGGGCAATCATGAGCTGGATTACGGCCAAGACGTCTTCCGCAAGCTTCTCGACACCGCCGGCTTTCCCATCCTGGCTGCCAACCTCGAGGTCTCTCCGCTTCCTTTTCCAACGCCCGCAACCCAGATTCTGCATCGGCCGAATGGCCCGCGTATCGGGCTCCTCGGCCTGGTCACTGAGGAACTGACCACCACCACCCATCCGCGCAACACCAGCGGAATTGCCATGCAATCCGCCGCAGAGATCGCTGCCGGCTGGGTGCCGTGGCTGCGCGCGCGCTCGGATCTGGTGGTGGTTCTGTCGCACCTGGGGCTTGCCGCCGACCGGCAGCTTGCCCGGACCGTTCCGGGAATCGATCTAATCGTTGGCGGGCATAATCACCGCCTGCTAAAACAGCCGGCGATCGAACAGGGGGTTGCGATCCTCCAGGCCGGCGCCCGTGGGCGCTACCTGGGCCGGCTGGACTTGGTGGTTCAAGACGGACAGATCGACATCCAAGGCTACCAAGCCATCCCAGTTGACGACCGCGCACCCGAAGACGCGTCCATCGCCGCACGAGTCGCTGACTTGAACGCGCGTCTCGCCGAAGAACTTGAGGTGGTTGTTGGGTACAACGCCCGGATGCTCGATGCCAGTCGCGCGGTCATCCGTCGCAGCGAAAGCAACCTCGGCGACTGGGTGGGCGATCTGGCCCGCGCCCAGACCGGGGCCGATGTGGCCCTGTTCAACGCCGGCACCTTCCGCGCCAGCCTGTCAGCCGGCGAGGTGCGCCTGCGCGATCTCCACCAGGCCTTCCCGTTCGGAAACGAACTGGTCACCGCCACCATTCGCGGTGCCAGACTTCAGCAGGTACTGAACCGTTCCGCCGCCCTCGACCCACAGGATGACCCCGGCGGTTTTCTCCAAGTCTCGGGCGTGCGCTTGGTGATTGAGGACGGCACCGCCCAAGAAATTCAGATCGGCGGCAAGCCGCTGGACAGGGACGCCGACTATCGGCTGGTGATGTCGGATTTCCTGGCCGCCGGTGGCGACGGCTATGCCGAGCTCAAAGACCTACCCAGCGCCACGGCGACCGGGCGGCTTGTCTTGGATCTGGTGACCGATGCCTTTCGCCAGCCAGGCCGGGTGGATGCTGGAATCGACGGGCGATTATTGCGCCGCTGAAGCTTGGCTCATCATAGCCAATGGAGGTTATGTCATGTCGGCGTTCCTCTTGTTCCAAGCTCATAACCCCTCATGGGGATTCGGAACGAACAGGGGGTGTCGCGTTAGGGTTACCGGTGCCCATCTCATAACCCCTCATGGGAATTCGGAACCCAGGGGGGCAGTCTCTAACTGTCAGCGTCAAAGCAACTCATAACCCCTCATGGGGATTCGGAACCGGTGTGGCGGGCTGGTCAGTCAATGGCGCGGCCAGTCTCATAACCCCTCATGGAGATTCGGAACCGCATTGCTCTTATTGCGCTGATGCGGGCTGTGGTCTCATAACCCCTCATGGGGATTCGGAACCGCTGGCGGATGTGCGCCACGCGCCCGTCGGTGCGCTTCTCATAACCCCTCATGGGGATTCGGAACCCGTGTGCCTTTGTGCGGCCGCGCTTAGATCGCCAGCCTCATAACCCCTCATGGGGATTCGGAACCTGGCCAGCGCGAAGCAGTGAGTTAAATTGTTTGAGCTCATAACCCCTCATGGGGATTCGGAACGCGGCAGACCGCTCGGAGTAGTCACAACCGGGCACAACTCATAACCCCTCATGGGGATTCGGAACGAGCTTGCTGGGCGATAAGTTTTCCGATCAGTGGGACTCATAACCCCTCATGGGGATTCGGAACTTGTCAGCGCAATATGTTCCCATGCGTCAATTGGTCTCATAACCCCTCATGGGGATTCGGAACACGCTGCCAGACCTGATCCAGCGCACGGCACAAAAACTCATAACCCCTCATGGGGATTCGGAACGCAGCACCGATTCGATCAGATGCACGGCGGCCCACACTCATAACCCCTCATGGGGATTCGGAACAGCCAGTCCAGGAGCCAGTCGCCGCCGTCCAGCTCGGGCTCATAACCCCTCATGGGGATTCGGAACGGGGTGACGGCGACACCGCAACGGCTCGATGGCAAGTCTCATAACCCCTCATGGGGATTCGGAACCACCGATCCTTGTCCGTAAGGCCAAGCTGTTTTGCTTCTCATAACCCCTCATGGGGATTCGGAACACCCAGCAGGCTGGATCCGCATTGTGATATGTAAATCTCATAACCCCTCATGGGGATTCGGAACCCAGCGGGACTGAGCCGTTGCAAAATGTTCGTGGAAGCTCATAACCCCTCATGGGGATTCGGAACTCGCGGCGGTCGCAGGGCTTGGGTGCCAGGCGTGCGTCTCATAACCCCTCATGGGGATTCGGAACTGGGCGGCGCAGCCAGCGTTTTACACGTCAGTGTGTCTCATAACCCCTCATGGGGATTCGGAACCGGCGGCAGCGCCTTATCTTGGGGGGCCGTTCTGATGCTCATAACCCCTCATGGGGATTCGGAACCTGCCAAGACAGTGAAATATGTCCCGCCGTTGCCGTTCTCATAACCCCTCATGGGGATTCGGAACGTCTGTGCCGTCGATGTGGTACAGGTCGTACCACTCCTCATAACCCCTCATGGGGATTCGGAACGCGGAGGAGTTAATAAAATGCTGTGGACTGTAGCAACTCATAACCCCTCATGGGGATTCGGAACTCTTCATCATCACAACCACTAAAGTCACCAGCAACTGCTCATAACCCCTCATGGGGATTCGGAACCGGGTGAGATACCAGCCGGCGCGGCATGATCGGCGCTCTCATAACCCCTCATGGGGATTCGGAACAAAGATTGCCCGCCGGCCATCCGATGGCAAGCACGGCTCATAACCCCTCATGGGGATTCGGAACGCTGGCCCCATGATCTTGGATGGTGGCATCCCGGACGCTCATAACCCCTCATGGGGATTCGGAACCGCGCTTCCATGCGGCGGCGTTGCCAGTCCTTGAGCTCATAACCCCTCATGGGGATTCGGAATTATTGTTGGTGCCATCGAGAGTGACGCCAGCGGCGCTCTCATAACCCCTCATGGGGATTCGGAACACCGAAATCCTGGAGGCTGGCGAAGCCTTCAGCGCCCTCATAACCCCTCATGGGGATTCGGAACGATCTTGGCGAAGTCTTTGACGGCATTGCCGCCGCTCTCATAACCCCTCATGGGGATTCGGAACGATGGGACCGCGACAAACAAAACCCTGAATCAAAGAACTCATAACCCCTCATGGGGATTCGGAACGCAATAAGAGATGCCACAACAGTAACTGGTGTGATTCTCATAACCCCTCATGGGGATTCGGAACGGCCTCTTGGGCGGCAGCGAGGTTGGCTTGGGCGTCCTCATAACCCCTCATGGGGATTCGGAACGCTGTCAGACCCCGGAGCGAGCCAGCGCGTCAGCCATCTCATAACCCCTCATGGGGATTCGGAACGTGCCAACGACGCCGAAGACCGTGGAGCCGACATTCTCATAACCCCTCATGGGGATTCGGAACCGAGATCGCCATCGACATCCAGCGCCGGCGCAGACCACTCATAACCCCTCATGGGGATTCGGAACGCGCCGCCGTCAATGTCATCAAGTGTGTTTTTAAGACCTCATAACCCCTCATGGGGATTCGGAACGATCAGCCCGATTAAGCCCGGCACCTTGCAGCTCATGTCTCATAACCCCTCATGGGGATTCGGAACCAGCGGCGTGCTGTATATCGGCACGCAACAGGCGCGCTCATAACCCCTCATGGGGATTCGGAACGCTTGGCATCGGCGATGGCCGCGCGCAAGTCGGCGACTCATAACCCCTCATGGGGATTCGGAACTTTTTGACAGCGGCGTCGATTTCTGCGTCGGTATAGCCTCATAACCCCTCATGGGGATTCGGAACAGCCAGGGTTGGCCGGCAATCGCGTCGAGGGCGGTCTCATAACCCCTCATGGGGATTCGGAACGAATTGTCGAATCGACATCCGGCAGGGCGCCGGTGGTCTCATAACCCCTCATGGGGATTCGGAACTGTCTGGGTGCGGTCTGCCAGGACGCCAATTGCGGTCTCATAACCCCTCATGGGGATTCGGAACCGTCATATTCCCGGCTTTCGCCAGGAGCCATCTCTTCTCATAACCCCTCATGGGGATTCGGAACCCACTGAGTGACGGCGCTGTTGTCAGTGGCGCGACCCTCATAACCCCTCATGGGGATTCGGAACCGGCTGTCAGCCAGGGCTATCCCGAGATTGCCAACCTCTCATAACCCCTCATGGGGATTCGGAACTATCCGCTGCGCTCAAAGGCAGCGACGCCTATGATCTCTCATAACCCCTCATGGGGATTCGGAACCGCATCATCCGGCGCGGCCACCGATGCTGCTGCTGACTCATAACCCCTCATGGGGATTCGGAACTTCCGCCTGCTCTGCAAGGCGAGCAGCCAAGCCGAAGCTCATAACCCCTCATGGGGATTCGGAACCTTGATCGCGCAAACATTGGGCGTTAAGACCTTGATCTCATAACCCCTCATGGGGATTCGGAACAACTCCATCACAGTGACAACCGAGGCCGATTGGTCCCTCATAACCCCTCATGGGGATTCGGAACTGCGATCAGCAATGATCCGGTTAGTGTCTGCATTGAACTCATAACCCCTCATGGGGATTCGGAACCAATGACTCCTGCCAGGCCAAAGAAAGCCGCTTCGATCTCATAACCCCTCATGGGGATTCGGAACCATGGGTAGGCGCACCTGCACGTTTTGCAGGCTCATCTCATAACCCCTCATGGGGATTCGGAACGGTACAAAAATCCATACGGATGGGCGTCGCATATCTCTCATAACCCCTCATGGGGATTCGGAACGCGATCAACACGGTGATAGGCACCGTTGATGCGGACTCTCATAACCCCTCATGGGAATTCGGAACCGCCCGTCAAGTCCCGTCAATGTGGGCGTCGGTAATCTCATAACCCCTCATGGGGATTCGGAACTTGCGGGTGCGGATGTTGTCGAGGCTAACATCACGATCTCATAACCCCTCATGGGGATTCGGAACTGACCGAGCTGGCGCGGTCGCGGGCATTGATCAGCAGCTCATAACCCCTCATGGGGATTCGGAACCACCATGCCGCTGCGCCACGGCGCGCCTGAGTTTCTCTCATAACCCCTCATGGGGATTCGGAACTTGATGATCTGATCGGCGGCTTCACCGGCTTTCTGCTCTCATAACCCCTCATGGGGATTCGGAACCCATCGCGCGCCATCCGCCTGCCCTGATGCCGCCGTCTCATAACCCCTCATGGGGATTCGGAACATGGTGTGCGTGTCTTCCGATGCGGTGACCCGCTCCTCATAACCCCTCATGGGGATTCGGAACTTGCGCCCATGTCAATTCAGCTTGGCCGCGCAAGTTCTCATAACCCCTCATGGGGATTCGGAACTGTAGCTTGTCCCGCCTGAGACTGCGCCGCCTGAAACTCATAACCCCTCATGGGGATTCGGAACAATAGACCACGATTCAAGAGTCAAATCATACGTTGACTCATAACCCCTCATGGGGATTCGGAACCCTCGAGATTCTTGCAAATTTCCGGTGCCGAAATGGTGTCGGCAAGAAAAAATTCCAGAGCCAGATGATATCTGACAACGTCGCAAGAGTGCGCGGCGTGCTTCAGTGAGTATCGAAGTTGGTATCACAAGACACCAAAGTCGGTCTTGTGGCGAGTATCCTCCGACCTGGCAACCTCGCCTTTGCCGGATTCGGATTTTACCAAGTGGGTCACTTCGACATTTCGTCGGTTTGCGGCGGTGATTTCCGTCAGCCGATCCTCGGGTATCATCAATTCACTGAGCTCGCGGCGCAGTCTGATGGCGTTCGCTTCAGTGATGTCTCCAGTGAACACAGAATATTGTTCGTGATTCAGGTAGCGGCGGAGCAGTTTTCGGAATCGGTTTGTCCGTTTGGCCTCGACATCGTAAGTCATCAGCATAAACATGGCTATGGCTGTCTCTTGAAGGATTCATACTCTGCCACTTCAAGCACTTCTCGTTCAAACGCGAGTGCCTCGCGATAGATCCATTCCCGGTACGACCTTTCTTTGAGTTGCTCCTCAAGACGCAGGGAGAATTGTTCTGCCACATGTCGGCGGCCTGTCTCGGTCAGCAGACAGACGCCGTCTTTGGTGTCGAACCAGTTGTCCGCTAGCGTTCCGCGCCGCGCCATGCGGAAGATCAACATGTCCACGAGAACGGGCTTGAAGGGTTCGGCTAGGTCCAAGCTCAGGGACGCACGGCCCTGCCCTGGACTGTGAAGCACGCTGAAGGTTTCTTCCAGGTGGGTCTTGCTCGCCTCGTGACGCACCACGGAATAGGTGAGCTGATTGAGGAAAGAGAGCAGGCAGTTGATAGGGTTGTTCGGCGGGCGGCGCACGCGAGGGGTGAAATCCAAGCTCGGGTGGATGTGCTTCCAGCCGCTGTAGTACCACTCGTGCAGGTTGCCTTCAATGCCCATCAGGGTCGGGTTGCTGTCTGCCTTGCCGATTTTGTCCATCAAGCGCAGCATCTTGTCGATGATTGGCGTGAGTGACTCGGTGCCACGGTAGCGGTAATAGCGTAGATTCGCAATTATATTGTGAGCGGCGCCGCGCACGACTTCACGCGCAACCGTGAGACGTCTTTTGTCGTTGAGCAATAGCCGCGCTTGCGAGAGTTTGACAGCGCCGGCTGGATTGCGGTCAATCGGCTCGAAACAGCCCTTGAAGTAGCCGTGGTAGTCAAACACAGACAATCTGACGCCATACTTGCCACACAACGTCAGCAGGCGGCTGTTCAGGCGGGTTTCGCCAAGCAGAACCAGATGACGAATCGTCTCGATCGGCAAGGATTTGACCTTGCCGTCGCAGGAGATTGCAAGCGTGTTTTCACGCTGTTTCAGGATGGCATCGCGTGCGACGAAAAGGGTTTCCATTAGTCATATCCGCAAAAAGAAGCCAGCGAACAGTTCGTGCACAGGCCAATACGTGGGGTTTTAGGCACGGCTTGCGTCTGGGCGAGGTGCTCAAGGCGCAGACTGTCGTTCCAAAGTCCATCCAGCAGGGCAGGGTCGAGAATCACTTCACGCCAGCGCCGATTGGTGAGTACCTGCACGCGACCACGCCAAGTTCGGTCGGTCGCGATCGACAACATGGCGGCGTAGAAGCCGACTTGCCGATCAACCGCTGTGGAAGCGCCCGCCGTGCCTTTATTTTCAAACACAATTGCCTGCTCCCAGTCGAGGCGATCCGGGGCAAGTCCGAATAGGCCGACTGTCGAGCGGTCGCGTTTGTAATGCGTGCTCTGGTGGGCAAGTCCTGTGGCGACCCGGCTGTTCCACTGGGCGAAATTAATCCGGTGCAGATACATCCAAGCGCGGCGCTCGCACAGATTGACGTGCTGAAAATGCAGGCCGTGCAAATTCAGCCGGTCAATGCGCTCAGAGAACGCTACTGACTGCGTCCAGTGAAATGTCGGGGTCATGGCCAGGCACCAGGCCAGTGAGTCGCACCAGCTTCTTTGCGGCCTCAAGCGCCTCGGGGTAGTCGTCCCAGTCGACTGCGTAGTGGTCGACGTTCTCGATCTCGCGGCACCAGGCCTCGACGAGTCGATCATCAAAGGGCAGCGAGCGGGTTTCCGAGGTGTGGGGAAAATGGCAAATCCAGCGGCGCTTGGCGTTGCGGTCGGGCTCGTCGCGCCAGTAGTCGTCGACACTGCCGGTAATGCGGATTTCGTCGTCAATCAGCGGAAAACGGTCGAGCACGCAAGTCTCGCGCTTAAGCCAGACCCCGGGATAGTCGAAGGCTTCACCGCGATCATTGACCACGCGGATCTTTCCTTCGATGGTGCGCAGGTCGAGCGCTTGGGCGCGAAATAACTTCAGCCAAGGCTCGACATAGGGCGCCAGTCGCGGCTCCTTGGCCAAGGTCTTCACCGTCTGCTCCAAGCGGTAAAGGCCTTTCGCGGTATCGGGACGGTGCTCAAATAAGTGTGATCGGCGGTGTCTGCGGTTGCTGGGGTGATCCATCAGCAGCATCCAGTAAAGCCCGGCACACCAGGCCGCGCGTCCGGACAATCGGCCAAAGCTGCCCGCCGCCATGGCGCGGTTGCTGCTCGAGACTGCGGCTTGGCTGAGTACGGTAGTCAAGTCCTCGATCCCCAAGCGTTGTCCATCGTGTGATGCAACCCATTCTCGCAGGCCACGCACCCAGGGATCGCGGCGGGTGCGCGCATCATCGAGTCGCACGATGACACGACCGTCGGCGCCTCGCCGGGCCGCGCGTCCATAACGCTGCAAGAAGTTCATCGGCTCGAAGCCGGGCTCCATGAGCATCAAGTTGGCATTGCGGAAGGTCACGCCCATTTCGACGCTGGCGGTTGCCAGGATCAGGTCATAGCGCAATGGATCGCATTTGCGCCCAATGGCGAAGCCAGCCTCATGCAGGCTCTGCGCGATGCTGTCGCGTACGCTATTGACGACCAGTACCCGGGAAGGCTCAATCCCGCCATCAGGAAGCCAGCGGGCCAGGACGGGTAGGTCTTTTTCCAGCGCGGCGAGCGCGTCATAGATCACCACGACCTGCTGCTCGGCCGCGATTTCATCACGAATGTGATCGATCTCAGCGTGGATCAGCTCGCGCAGGCTCGGTGTGTCGCGCACAGCAAGCACCACGTCACCGTGCAAGGGGCGGCCGTCATCGACCAAGGTCTCGCGCAAAACGGCAACCTGCTCTTGATCGACGCCGACCTGTTTCAGGGTGGGTAGCAAGTCCAAGGGCGTCGCGGACAAAAAACTCAGTTTGGCGCGACCATAGCCGGTACTGCCATCGCGCTCGGCGGTGATCAGCCGGGCGAACAAGGCCGCCAAGCCGAAACCGCGTGCTTCGATGGTGTGGAATTCATCGAAGACGATGTGATCGAAGTCAGCGAGCAAGTCAAAAACGCCTTCGCCGGCTTGCCCTGTCTCGACGCGTCGGCGCACCAAGAGCGCGCTGACGACTTCCGGCACCGCGACGATCATTTCGCCATCGCTGCCGCCGAGTTGCAGCGCCTGCATCTGCCGCAAGCGCAAGCCGTTGATGTGCACGATTCCTTGGGCCTTCCAATCGGCCGTTTGGTCGGAGCTCCACAGTGCCACCACACCGCAAGCGCGCGTCTGCTCCCAGCCGGAATTCATCAAATCCTGCACCAGACCGCTGGCGAGATTTTGCGCCAGCCGTCGGGTGGGGACAATAAAGAGCACGCGCTCACCTCTGTCACGCAAGGCGCGTTGGAATGCGTAGCTCTTGCCAGCACCTGTGGGAGCTTCGGCGATTCGGACCCGATGCTCGTCTTCAAGCAGCGCGCGCTGCAGCGGGGAGAGTCTATCCGTTCCTTGGGCGACGCAATGCCGGGTGATCGTTAGTTCCATTGCGCGACCTCCGCCGCTGCATCAGCGAGCGCCATCGGGGCCGTCAGTTGCAAAGGGTAGATGAGAAAGCGCTGCACCGGCAGTTGGCGCTCGAACTGCATGGCCGTCCAGGCGTTGAGTCGCACAGGGCCACTGAGATTGTCGCGCTCCAACTTGACCAGCCCGTTGCGGTGCAGCCCGATGCGGATCACCAGCGACTTCTGGCCGGTGGCGGCAAAGGGATCGAAGCCGAACAAAGCGCCGTGAAACACCGCGTCCGGCGGTACTTCCTGGGTGTGCCAATATTGCTTCAGGTTGCCCTTGCTGACGACATCGCGCAGCTTCTTGGGAAAGCCGCCTTCTTCCTCCAGGTTCAGGCGGCGTGCCAGCGGCGGGAGCAGCTTGGGTGCCTCCGCCATCAAGACCGATGCTCGCCAGGGCAGGACGCTCAGATCGCGTCGGTAGTCCTTTTCCGGTAAGGCGCTCCAGACGCGGGCATAGCCGAGGGCATGGGCCAACGCGAAAGACAATGCGTTATCCCCAATCAGCTCGGGCAGTGTCGCCGTGCCGCCCTGCACCGCGAGCGAGTGGTAGGCGAACGGGGAGAGGGTTGTCGCGCGCAGCCCAGTGATGGTGCTCATTTTCCGAACCAGCCGTCGAACAACTGGACCATCGCTTGGGCGGCCTTCTGGTATTCCGCTTCCAGCGCGCCGCCGGGTTGGTTGAAGTCCTGGATCAGGGATTCGACCCAAGCCTGCACTTCGGTGCCGGGGATGCTGGTCTTGTGCAGCGGTTTGAGCAGGTTGTCGATGGACTGGGTCAGGCTTGCAACATCGGTGATCTCGGCGCCGTCGATGCGCTTGATCAGCTCGTATGGCGAGGTCTCGGCTTTCTCGAACAGGTCCGCATAGATTCCGACGAAGTGGCTGCGCACATTGATCCCGGTCACTGCCGTCTGACCACCGTAGCTGCCCGCCAGTCCAACCGACAGCAGCAAATGTTTCAGACCAATCAGTGGCAGCAGCTTGCCGCGCGTGGAGAGCACCTGAATCAACAGGGTGCCAGGGTTGATGAAGTGGCGGCTAAACAGGTTGTCGGTATTCTTTTTAGCATCGGCATCCCAGAGGGTGCCGTCCTCAAAGCCACGATTGTGGAAGCTCTCGCCGACGCACAAATACTTGGGTTTTAGGCTCAGCGCATCCGAGTAATTCACAGCGGCGCGCACTGGTAGCACCTTGCTGTCGTGGTTGGCGGAGTCACCGAAGACCAAGGTATTCAGATCAAAGGAGTCCGAGGCTTTGCTGCCCTTGGGAATGGCGGTGCGATTCTGCGGATAGCGCCCGCCAGCGTTCATGGCGCGCAAAATCTGCAATGCGCGGCCACGCTCGGGGTATTTGAACTTATTGGGCACCGCGCGGACATAGGTTTCGTTGTTGAACTCGATGTCGGTGATTTCCTGTTCCGCGTTACGAATCACGAGCGGTGCAATAGCTTCGCGCACCACGACTAACGACACACTGCCGAGATTCTTGCGTTTCGGGTGCAGATAGGCATTCTTGTCGCCTTGGCTCTTTTCAAGCAGATCGTCCAGCTTGGGCAAATAATCGTTCAAGCGTTCCATGTCGATTCTCCGTTTAATCAGTGGTTTCGGTGGAGGAAGTCTCTTGGTCGGCCTCGGCCTTTGGGCGCGGTGCGGTGAGGAAGGACATGCGATAAATGCTGGCAAGGGTTTTTCGATTCACTTGCGCGGGCGGGCGGCCGTTGAGGACGCCAAACCAGACGTCATCGACAAAACGCTCGGCGAAAGCGAGGCATTCGGTCGTGAAATTCACATCGTCACGGTGGTTTTTTGCTGCGGCTTTTTGCTTGCGCACTAGATTCGTATCGAGTTCTCCCGCGATCGCCATTGCCAGGGATTCAGCATCTCGTTGGCCGAGCTTCCATACCGCGATGGCTGTCTCAAGGCTAATGTTGAAAGCCAAGAGCTCTTCGTTGGCGGAGGCATCCCAGCGCGGTCGTTGTTGAATGCGCGCGGCGGCTCGCCCCAAAGCGACAAGCGGGGCTTCGGTCTTGCTCATGTTGTTCTCCATTACCAGTTGCTCGAATTCACGCCGGAAACGGGCGCCCCGATCCGGTTTTCCGTCTTTGGCTTCGTTGTGAAGTTGCGCCCACGACAGACAGGTCGCACCCAGCCGAGTCTCCGCGCGCGCATAGCGATCGAACACCTCGAATCCCAAGCCGTTGGTGGTTAGAATCAGCTGGGCGGTTTCCAGGCGTTGCAGTGCACCTAGAATTTGCTCAATACGCAGTCGGCTACCACCGATCAAATCGGCGAGCCGGCGTGGCATGGCGTCGAAGGCGAAGAAGGCCTTTTCTTGCGTGGGCAGTCCGCGGAATAGGTGAATGGGACGGCCAATGCGCAGTGCCGCGCGGAGCAGCAGGCGTAGCTGATCAACTTGCTCTTCTGTGCGCTCTGGGATGCGTTCGAAGCGCGCCACGCGATAGCGATGTTGGTAGACCTCATAGCCTTCATAAACCAATCCTTTTGCGGGCTGCTCGCGCGCTAAGTCATAGACCGAAAGGGTCCCGATAACTTGGTCATTATTGAGCGCCAAGGCGGCGAATAGGCCCGTCGTTGCTGGCGAGGACAACAAAGTTGGGATGCCGTCGGGCTTTGCGACCACTGATGCGTGAATGAAGCTGCGGAAACGATGTTCGGCGTAGGCAACCGGCGAGATGTGGGTTTCCCCGCGTGCCGACTCGATGGATTCCAGTCGCCCATCGCGGCCGGAAAAGGCGGACTTCTTGATTTCGTAGAGCTGATCGGCAGATGCGAAGGTGGCGCTATCGGAAACGGGGACATCAGTGAAAATGCAGCGCTTGGTGTCGACTTCAGCCTGACAAGTAGCTGAGCCATTCAGCCGCTCAATGAAATGCGTTGACACGGCTTCAATGATGTTCTGTCCACCTCCTTGGATGGTGTCACGCAGCCCGCGCCTGCCATCAGCGCCCTCAAGCCAGCCCTGCAAAAGTCCGTCATCGCCCCAAATGCGCTCATCAATGAGCGCGTCATCAGCCGCTTGTCGGGTGGCCCACAGGGCGGTCATGGCGCGACGTGAGGCGGCATCCTCAATGGCTTTAATCCATTCGGGACGCTCTTGGTCGACGGCATCGATGACGAGCTGCTCGCGCTGGGCATAATCCGGGAGCTCCTTGACCTGCTTGTGGCTGAGCAGCAGTATCAAATGCCCCGCCTTGCGCAACAGGTGCTGCGCGTCCTCTGAAAGCCGCTCCGGAGCGGGATAGGGGCTCAGGGTTTGTCCGGCGGCTTTCGGCCACATCGGGCCAAGGCCGACATCGCCTAACAGCGCATCCATGTGGTGCGTGGTTTCCGCGTTCGCCAAACCTGCCTTGACGAGGAACAGCCGGCCCAAATCGCGTGCGGGCAATTCATCGCTGCTCATGAAGGTCGCGAGCGTTTCATGGTCGGGCGCCGCATCCAAAATTTCCGGGGTGCCCCGATTGGAGATATTGACGCGCATCCCAAACAATTTGCGCGATAGATAGGCGCAGGTCGCCTTGACGGCGCGCACCTTGATCTGCTCGGCGCGGTCGGCTGGAATTAGCATCAGCAAGCGCCCGTCCTGATGCACCTCCAGCAGCGGCGGCACCGGCCAGGATTTGCTGGCAATCGCGCGTTGCAGTTCGTCGAGCAAAAAGGGATGGTGCGGATCGAAAATGTCGATCACGGCCCAGTCGCGCAGCACATTCGTGGATAAGCTGCGATCAGTGCTCAACCGCTTGAGCACCGCGTCGACACCGTCCGAGAGCCACAAGCCATCAAGCTTGTCGGCCAGCGCGATGTAGCGCGTCAGTTGTTCGATCTGGCGTGGCGGATAAACGGCTGGGGGGCTGCGATGCGCTTGTGTCGTTTCTGCTTGCTCGATCAAATAGCGGACTTGATCTGGCGTGAGCACATGGTCTCCACCAACGAACTGATTCAAACCATATCGCGCCCACCGCTCGGCGACTTGGTCGAGCGGCAGCGGGGTGTCGCGAGGCAGTTGCAGATCCTTGTCGAGATCATGCACGAAGGCGATGGCGGCCAGGATTTGCAATTGGCTGAGCAATGCTGCGCGATCAGCGTTGGGATTAGCGCCCAACACTTCCAGGGTCGCAAAGGTCAGGGCGCCGCGTACCACCGAGAGCAGGTGATCCAGCAAGGTCACATTGGTGCTCGCGGCATAGCGCTCACGGAGCTTGGCGTCACCTGAATAGCCGCCTTTGCCGCTGATGGACATGAGGCGCACAACCCGCGTGTCGATGATGCGGCCCGCATCGCGCGCCGCCGCTTTTTTGTTGTCGAGCTCGCCGCCAGTGCGATCAGCGAGTACATGTGATTCGACGACATCGCGCATGAAGGCGGTGTAGACATCTGCGGCCAGTTTCGTCGCTTCCTGGAGGGCATCACTCATCGTCCAACTCCGTTTTCGGCCAGGCCGATACAGCCGAAACCATTGCGCGTTTTCTCACCAATACCGGCATACCAGGCGAGCAACAGATCCTCTTGGCGGCCAGCGAGCACCAGCGGAGCTTGCATCCCAATAACGAAGGCTGAGCGGCCGTTTTTCATGCGTTTGGTGCTGACTAGCACAGAATGCTTAGGATTGGCGCGCAGGTAGAGGCTGTCCGGCTGGATAGTCAGCGCCACCTCTCGCCCGGCGAACCGGCTTAAGCGTGCGTTGACTGCGGCGGAGAGATCGACATCCGCCAGTGAGCTGTGCCAGCGTGTACCCTCGGCGGATCGGTCACGGATCACAATCGGCGCGAGCGCGAGAACACCCAAGACCCCAGGATCGGCACAGAGTGGCGGATCTTCCTGAATCACCGAGGCTGCGGAAAAGTCGAACAACTCTCCAGTCGCAGCCCGTGCATAGCGCAAGGTATCGGTTTTCAAAGTCTTTAGCGCGACGGCAAGCTCCGGGCTTGATGTCGAGATCACGAGGCTGTGAACTCGCCCTTCCCGTTCCCGGCGATGGCCCAGCGCGGCAAAAGTCCAAGGATGCGCTCGGGCGCCAATGACTTGCTCTGAAGTGGCGCCTGCGGAAGTCAGCGCATTGACGATGGCATCGTGGATCAAGTCCAAATGGCGGTAGCTGGCCCAGCGGCCCCGCGCGAGCTTCAGTCGAATCCGACGCATGTCGATGTCCTTTTTCGTTTTGATGATGATAGTCTAGACGACAAGTTCAACCTATGCGACCCAGGGCAAGATATGAATCATGACATGCTCAGGCGGTTTTCCTTTATCGAAGCACGTCTGCTCTGGGGCGGTGGCCTAACAGCCACGGAACTCGGCAAGGCGTTCGGCATCGCGCGCCAGAACGCGCAGCACACAATCGATCAGTATCGCCGTCAGCATCCGGGTCAGATGCGTTACGACAGACGGCGTCGTCGTCACCGACTGACCGAAGCCTTCGAGACGCATTACATTCGCCGGGATGTCGCGCGTTTTCTCGACTACCAGCGTGCGGTCACCCATACCGCGCTTTTTTTTGATGATCCTGACTGGGCCGAGTTGCCCTTCACGGACGCCGAGACGCTGGTTCGACCGATCTATGATGAGCAATCGGTCCGTGTTGTGCTGGAGGCGCTGCGACTTGAATCAGCCGTGGAAATCGAGTATTGGGCAAAACATGCTAACAGTGTGCGCTGTATCTCGCCCCATCAACTGGTCTACGCCAATGAGCGATATCACATCCGCGCCTACTGCCACGAGAGAAACCGCTATCGTGACTTTGTCCTAGCGCGAATCGTCGCTGCGGAAATGAGCAGTCAGGTGTGGGTGGCTGCGACTGGAGATGCGGAGTGGGTGGAACGGATGAACCTTGAATTTGAAATTAACCCGGATTTGCCTGATAGTACCAAGGCGGCCTTGAGACTCGAATTTCTCAATGAGGAGCAAGACGCCTTGAGACTTACCCATGTGCGGAAAGCTCTCGTCTTCTATGTCAATGCGAGGTTTGGCCGCGTCGATCAACGGTTTGGTATTCCATTGTGGATACCAGTTAAATGATTAACAATACGAGTTCGATTCCGCTTTTTAGGCTCGGCCAAGAACCCTTAAAGGTTCTGTTCATTTGAAGCTGCGATATTCCAAGAGATTTCATTATAGCCAAGTTGTGTGGCTGCGGCTTGCTCGTCCGGTGTCAGTTCATTCCATTGTTTAGTTTCTGAGGCAGGTGGTGGTGCCTGGCCATCCCAGTTGGTTTGATCCCATTCAAGTTTCGCCCAAGCGGCCTGTTCAGCCGTTGTTAATTCAGACCATTCAAAGCTATTCCAGAAATCCTCTATGTTTCTCTGTGGTGCTCTAATCATTGAGGCATCTTTTACCAACAGAGCTTCATCTTGAGCAAACCCTGTGTCTGTAATACCCAGTGTTAGCACAGCGCTGCTTTTTGCCGGTGGCGGGTTCCTGGCTGTCGAGGGTGACGATGCGCGAGAGGATGGTGGAGACGGCTTGCGGGGTGTAGAACTCGCCGGCTTTTTTGCCGGACCCGGAGGCACCTGTGGGTGATCAGGTTGCCGATGAGGTATTCGTAGGCGTCGCCGAGGATGTCGCTGGTGGTGGAGAACTGGGCGATGCCTTCGGCGATGCGGCCGATGATGGTGCAGAGCTTGTTGTTGCGCTCCGCCGGGGTGCGGCCGAGCTTCTCGGAGTTGAGATTGATCTCGGAGAACAGGCCCTGGAAGGTGCTGGAGAAGGATTCGTTTTCGATGTGCTGGAATCCGCGCTCGAGGGTTTGCCGCAGTTCGGCGTTTTGGGTGCGGGCGCGATCAAAGATGCTGGTCCAGAGGTAATCGGGGTGGATGACGTAGTGGACTTTGCGACGCATCTGCTTCTCGAACGCGGGCACGTCGGCGGCGTTGGCCTGGTACCAGAGCGACAGCGGGGTGCGGCGGTCGGTGGCGGGCAGTTGCGGATAGTCCAGGCCGAGTTCCTTCTGGGCGGCGGCCTCGTAGTTGTCGGAGAGGTAGCGCAGGAACAGGAAGGAGAGCATGTAGTCGCGGAAGTCATCGGCGTTCATCGCGCCGCGCAGGTCGTCGGCGATGGCCCACAGGGTTTTGCCGAGTTGGCTGAGTTGGTCTTGGGTCATGTACCCGCCTTCCCTGTGGTTTGCCGGCGCAGTTCGCTGGCCGAAAGATGCACTAATTGACCTTCTTGAACGACGACAAGATCGGTCTCGGTCTGCATGGCCGTTTTCCGCGCCATGTCAGCCGCTCGCTGCAGGGCGGTGAAGGACGCACGCAAATCCGGATCGGTAGCGGTGGAGAGGTCGGGGACGTTCACGGATGTTCTTTCCATTCCAGTAAAAGGGGGTCGAGGCCAGAATTGTCATAGTGTGCCCAAGTATGGACTTGGGGTTTGTAGTCGTGATGAAAGTGATGCAGGCCAGCGGCAAAGCGACGGCGAATCACGGCTTCCGGGACATGATGCCCACCTTGGCGAACGCGCTCGGCGACTCGGGCGATGGCGGTTTCCGCGTTGGGCAGCGAGAGAAAATAGAGACTGACGCGATAGCCGCGTTCACGCCATTGGTTGATCTGCCGCAGGTAGCCTTTCCCGGACAGGGTGGTTTCCAGCGCAAAGCTCTGGTCGCGCTGAAAGCAGTGGCGGATTTCCTCCATGATGATCTTCTTGCCCGTCACCCGTTCTGCGCCTCAGGGCTGGGGAAGAGTTGCTGCATCAGTCCTTTCTTGTGGGTCTTGAGGGCAGCGAGTTTGTCTGCCTGGGCGGCGATCAGGGCGTCGAGGGAGGAGAGGCAGGCGGCGATTTTTTGTTGTTCGCTCAATGGCGGTTTTGGCAGAGGTATTTGAGCGAAATCTTTGTAATAGAGCCGCAGGCGGTCTTTGGTTAAGCCTTGTGAGTGCGCGGTCAATACCTGCAAGGATTGCGGTAACTTGAGAAAGTAGCCGTAGAATTCAGCGCAAACATCTTCGGATGGTGCTAGGACGACGTAAGCGGGACTTACCATGCAATCTTCACAAGCGACACCTGAAGCTCCTTGCCACATTCGCATCATGTTGTAAGCGATGTCATGCTTATGAGCTTTCTTGTTGCCGGTTGCTTGAGAGATGTCGTCGATTCTTCTTTCAAGAGAATCACGCTTGGCTAAACCGTCATTCATGGTCACCGAATATATTGGAAGACCATCTTCACCATGCTGAACTCTGTTCGAGAAAAGAGTCTTTGCTTTAGTAATCTCCCACTCCCTCGCCTCCCGAAACTCAGGAAACCGCAACCTCGGCACATGACGCATATCGTTCATAGTTCATCCTCGACAATCCATGCGGCGAGTCGCTGCCGAATCTGTTGCAATCGCTGATCACCAATGGTTCCCAGACAGCCAGTCATCGAAGGATGCCGATGCCTTGCGTAACAGCAGCACCGGGCGAAGTTTAGTGCCGGACAGGTCGGTGAATGGAAAAGGAACCAGCGCGATTTGGCCGGCACGCTTCAACGCCAGCGCTCCTTGAGATCATCAACGGTGTAAAGTGGCTGTTCTTCTTCCATGCCGCGCAGCGCCTGATGCAGACTCATCTCGCGAAATTCAGCGGCTGTCCATTCGTTATCGACACCGTTTGGATCATTCGCAGACGCATGCATCGCGTTTAGAAAATCAACAAAATCAAAAACTTCAACTTGCTTGTCTGGTGGGAGTGCCTGAATTTTTTTAATGAGTTGCGCATGATTCATCGTCGCAAATTCCCCTGCTTGTTTGGTTAGTGCTCATACGCGGCCAATCCGGAAATCTCCCGCCCGCCCGCCTGCTTCTTGAGCACCGGCACCAGTTCTGCCATCAGCGCGGTCTCGGCCTGGCTGCGCGCTTTCCAGCCCAGTTCCAGCGGGGCGAACAGCTCGGTCAGCGCTTCGCCATCGAAAATCATCCGGTCAAGAGTCCCCTCGACGAAGCCATGCAGCGCCTCGGGCGCGAGGTCGTGGCGCACGGCCATGGCGGTCAGCGCGTCCCGGCTTTTATTGGCCTTGAACACCTGGTACTCGCCTTTGATCTCTTCGGTGCCGCCGTGACCCTTGCCGGCTTGCAGGGTATCAATATAGGCGATGATCTCGTCGCGTTCGTCCATCAGATTACTCTGACCACAGAGCAGACTGACGATTTGGTCGCGGCTCAGGGTCTCCTTGCCGGGCGGTTCCTGACGATAGCACGCGATCAGCGCCATGATGTAGTCGTAGTCGATCAGCGCCGAGGAGAAGAGCACGAACCGATGACCTTGGGCGCGGAAGTCAAAGATGTGGCCGTAGGGCTTGGTGTCGTTGAGCACCCGGTTGGTCCGCGATAAGGCTTGAATCAGGCCGTGGTGCTTGAGGTTCTTGTCGACATAGAGGGTGTTGAGGTATTGGCGGTGTGGTAGGTCGCTGTTGGGGTACTGCTGGTCTTTGATGCGTTGCTGCACGTCCTGATAGTAGCCGTCGAACTCGCCGATGCTGTGGTTGGTGCCGTATTGGGCGTTGTAGTCGGCCATGATTTGCTGCAGGGCGGCTTTCTCTTGCGGGAGGTCTTCCTGCAGTTGCTTGACATCGCGGTTGCCTTCGGCGGGTGGGGAGCAATTAACAGTTGATTGATTTATTTTCAAAGCTGTCTATAATTTTTCATTATGAGGAGTAAATACAGCATAGGCGAGTTTGCTAAGCGCATTGGCCGGTCAGTGCAGACCGTGCGGCGTTGGGAGAGGGAGGGGAAATTGCAGGCCAAGCGCCTGCCCTCGGGGCATCGGTATTTCGATGAGTCCGATGTTCGCCTGATGCTGGGCGGGGCGCCTAAGACGCGCGATGTGGTGGTGTATTGCCGGGTCTCCAGTGCGAGACAAAAAGACGATCTCGCCTCCCAGGTCAAAGCGATGGAAACCTACTGTCTGGGCGCGGGGATTGCGGTCGATGAGTGGGTGCAAGAAGTCGGCGGCGGGATGAACTTCAAGCGCAAGCGCTTTCTCGCCCTGGTGGATCGGATTCAGCGCGGGGAAGTACGCCTGCTGCTGATCGGCCACAAAGATCGGCTGATGCGCTTTGGGTTTGACTTATTCGCGCACATCGCCGCAGAAAACGGCTGCGAGATCTTGGCGGTCAATCAGGACTCCCTCTCCCCTGAACAAGAGATGGTCGAGGAGGGTGCGGCCTTTGAATAATGTGATCACCCGAAACAGGCGGCACCGAATTGATCAATTCGCTGCCAAAATTGTTGCCAGCGCCCGGTCGTTTGGCTCAGCGCCCGCAGGCTGAGTACAATCCCGGCG
>NZ_NRRS01000032.1 GCF_016583795.1 Rhabdochromatium marinum
GAGGTGTCGTTTGAGGGTGAGAACAAGCCGGGCGTACCACAGCGCTTCTTTGTCGCGAGGTGTTCGCGTGCCGGTTGATTTTCAACGGCGGATCGGGGCCATCGCAACCGCTCGCCACAGAGGTCAGTGGGAATTGCTGTCAAGTCCGTTGAAGACAGGCACATGCTGATTGAGTCCTCTATACTGGCTAGCGCATGCGGCTCGAAGAGTCAACTACCCCGCCCTGAAGGGCGGAGCTTGTGAAGACAAGCTCGGTTGACCAGGGAAAGCGGTGAAAATCCGCTGCGTTTGCAACAGGTCGTCAAGACTCACCGGCGGATGCTTCCTCAGTCCGCCGCTCTGAAAGATCAGGATCATGCTGGCGAAAGGTAAAGCGCCGAAGGTTCTGATCGCCGCGCAAGCGGGAGCCGGTTGCAGACTTTCCCGAGGGGAGCGCGCCGCGAGGCGCCGTCACCAGGCCCGTAAGGGCAGGAATTAAACATGGCTGTCTTTGTTCTCGACAAACAGAAAAACCCGCTGATGCCGTGCACGGAGAAGCGCGCTCGGCTGTTACTCCAGCGTGGGCGGGCAGTGGTGGTGCGGATGTCCCCCTTCACCATCCGGCTCAAGGATCGCATCGGCGGTGAAACTCAGCCACTGCGTCTGTCGCTCGATCCGGGGAGCAAGACGACAGGAATCGCCGTGGTGCGCGAGGTCGAGCGCATCGACCCCGACACGGGCGAGGTACGCCGTGAGGCGCAGGTGCTGTGGTTGGCCGAACTGACCCACCGTGGTGCCCAGATCCGTGAGCGATTGACCGCGCGCCGCGCCTTTCGTCGCCGTCGGCGCACAGCGAATCTGCGCTATCGCGCCCCGCGCTTTCATAATCGCACCAGACCCAATGGCTGGCTCGCCCCGAGTCTGCGCCATCGATTGGACACCACGCTGAGCTGGGTGAATCGTCTCCAACGTCTCGCACCCATCACCCACCTCAGCCAAGAGCTGGTGCGGTTTGATACTCAGGCACTCCAGAACCCTGAAATCAGCGGTGTGGCGTATCAGCAGGGCGAACTCGCCGGCTACGAAGTGCGTGAATATCTGTTGGAAAAATGGCATCGCACCTGCGCCTATTGCGGCGTACAGCACGTCCCGCTGGAAATTGAGCACATTCAACCCAGAAGCCGAGGCGGCTCGAATCGGGTTTCGAATCTCACGCTCGCCTGTCGCACCTGCAATCAGTGTAAGGGGAATCAGCCGATTGCGGTGTTTCTGGCTCATCAGCCCGAGCGGTTGCGCCACATTCAGGCTCAAGCCAAGGCACCATTGCGCGATGCCGCTGTGGTCAATACCACGCGCTGGGCGCTGTTTGAACAGCTTAAGGCCACCGGCTTACCCGTGACCACGGGGTCAGGCGGCCAGACCAAATACAACCGTCAGCGCCTCGGTATTCCCAAGACCCATGCGCTTGATGCCGCCTGTGTCGGTCAACTCACCGCGCTCCATGGCTGGAATATCCCGACGCTCGCCATCAAGGCCACCGGGCGCGGCTGTTACCAGCGCACCCGCCTGAATCGCTTCGGCTTCCCGCGTGGTTATCTACTGCGTGAGAAGCGCGTTAAAGGATTCCAGACCGGAGATCGGGTCCGTGCCGAGGTGCCAAAGGGCAAGAAAGCCGGAACCCATCTCGGGCGCGTGGCCGTGCGTGCCTCAGGGAGCTTCAACATCCAGACCGCAACAGGTCTGGTCCAAGGGATTTCACACCGCCATTGCCGAGTGCTGCAACGCGCCGACGGCTATGGCTACGCATTCACCCCAACCCAAACGGAGGCCGCGAGACCGGTGGGTTAACCGCGCTGCGCGCGGTGCACTTTGCCTCCCCGCCCTGAAGGGCGGGGTTTCTCGCGCAAGACTGATGATGCCTGATTCTAGCCTTGAAGCCTTCCACCTCTATTTCATTAATCCCTCGCACTACGGCGAGGACGGTTACGTCATCTATTGGGAATTTCCGCCGCTGCCCAGCAATACCCTGGCCTGCCTCAACGGCTTGGCCCAGGATTGCGCGCGGCGCCAGGTGTTGGGGGAGCGGGTGCGCATCGAGATCCAGGTGCTCGATGAGAGCGCCGGTCCTCTGCCACTGGCCGAGATCATGGCGCGCATCCGTTCAGGCCGTGGGCTGGTCGGGCTGAGCGGCGTGCAAACCCATCAGTACCCCCGCGCGCTGGATCTGGCGCGGCAGTTGCGCCGGGAGGGAATCCCGGTGTGCATCGGTGGCTTTCACGTCAGCGGAATCCTTGCGATGTTCGAGCGCCCCTCGCCCGAGCTGCAAGAAGCGTTGGATCTGGGCGTCAGCTTTTTTCGCGGTGAGGCGGAGGGCGGGCGATTCGATCAACTGCTGCGCGACGCCTATGCCGCGACCCCGCACCCGATCTATCCGCCTCCGCCTCAGGCGCCAGAGCTGGAAGGGGAGCCTGGACCAACGCTTCCCAATGAGGTGCTGGCGCGAACTCGCCGTGTTGGCCCTCTGGATGTGGGGCGCGGTTGTCCCTTCACTTGCAGCTTCTGCACCATCATCAACGTCCACGGTCGAGGTGGACGGCAGCGCCGGCCGCAGGAGGTCATCGCCACCCTGCGCACCTATCTTCGGCAAGGGGTGCGGTTTTTTCAGGTAACCGATGACAACTTCGCGCGCCTCGCCAATTGGCGCGAGGTGTTGACTGCCATCGCGGAATTGCGCGAGGAAGACCAGTGGGATTTCGGTCTGCTCATCCAGGTCGATGCATCCAGCTACCGCCGCAAGGCATTTGTGCCGCTGTGTGCTCGTGCTGGGGTGAAATTTGTTTTCATCGGCGTGGAGTCGGTGAACGAGGAGAAACTGCGTCAGATCGATAAGCCGCAGAATCAGGTGAGACAGTATCCCGAGATGCTCCGTGCCTGGCGCAACGCAGGTATTCATGTCCAAGTAGGCTATATTCTGGGCTTCGCTGAGGACGATCCTGTCTCCATGGCCCGGGATGTTGCTTACCTTTTGGATGAGGTCGGCTTCGACGATGTGATGTTCTTTAACTTGACGCCTTTGCCGGGCTCGGTGGACCACCGCGAGAGGGTCATGAGCGGGGAATGGATGGATTCCGACCTGAACCGCTACGACCTGCACCATCCAGTCACACGCGGTCGGCACATGAGCCTGAGCCAATGGCGTCATGCCTACCGGCACGCCTGGGGAGCGCTACTCGATTACCGGCGCATCCCCCGTTACCTGCGCCAAGCCGCCGCCGATGGGCTGGATACCCGGCTGGTCTTCTCACGGATGGTGGGGTACCGCTTGGCGGTCTTCTTTCATGACCTTCATCCCATCGAGTACGGCCAGGGTCGGCTCAGGTTTCGCGAGCAGCGACGCCCAACCCGACCGACGGAGTCGGTCTGGCGTTTCAGGGCGCGGATCTGGCTGGAGGAAACCGGGGAGTGGATCTACACCCGTTATCTGCACTGGCGCGTCGGCCGCATTTACCGCAAGGTCACCGGCTGCGCGCCGCCGCCGCTCCCCCAACGAAGGAGTGAAGGATGAGGATCTCCATCCATGGATCGCGATTTGATGCGCTCAAGCACCTTCCCATGCAGTTAGGCGTAGCCCGCATGAGTGCCACTCAGTGCACAAAACCTGGCTGATGTCTTGCCTCCGGCCGACTGGGATTCTCTGCAAAGGACTGGAGCAAGGTAGTCAGATCCACGGCTCGTCGCTCAAGGTCGGCGAAGCGGCGGATGGTGATCCCATCGACCGGGTCCACCACCTCAATGCCGGTCAGAAAACCGGATAATTGCGCGGACTGCCCGAGAGAGACGGGCATTGCGTGAGTCTCCGGAAAGGCGACATGCGCAAAGCCGGTGTCGGTTTCATCCCGATGGCAGCCATTGCAAGTATTGAGCGCAAAAAGATGACGCGCTTCATTATCCGCGATCCCGGCCGCGCTCCAAGGCAGATCCACGGCAGTCTCCGTCACTGGATTGACGGTGAAGGTCCGGGTTGGCAGTGCGGCAATGGTGGCACTATTGAAGGGGCCTGACTGGCTACTGCCGCCAAACCAGGTCGATGGCAGCTCGAAACGGTTCTCGAACAGCGCGGTCTGATTGGCATTGATCAGCGCCGCGAATTCGGGCGTGCCGTTAACAGCCAGGGTATCAGGCGTCAGCGCGACCGCATGCGGGCGCAACAGACCACTGCGGTGGTCGAGAACGAATTCGCGCAATTCCCAGGGGGCCGCCAGGGCAATTTCATTGGTGCGAACTTGGTTGAGCGCCGAGGCATTTGGACGCCCAGGGCCGCGTCCGGCATCGGTAAAGTCCCGCGTGATGCGCTCCAGATGCTGATTGTAATCCTCGCTACCGATTTCCCAACGGCTGAGTTCGGACCAATCTCGCGCCCAGCGCTCCAGTTCAGCCATGGTGTCAGCGAGCAGGGCGTACTCAAGAATGACCAGGAAGCCACCCGTTGCCGGACCAGCAACCGGCGGCAGTGGCTGCCCGGTTGCGTCGAGCACGCCGAAAACGAAGCGGCCCTCTCCCGCCTGGGTCACATGCTCACCGTCATGGTCGCGCAAGTCCATGCGGTTGACGATGGCGAGCAGTTTGAAAGGGGCTTGACTCAGGTCCAGGCGATTACCGCCACTCACCGCCAGCCAGGGATCGATGACTCGCTCGCGCATGGCGGGTCGGGCCATGACCTGATGCGTATTGATGGTCTGCTCCGTCTCCCACTGTTCGAGCCAGCGTAGCACGAACTCGGCTGCATCATGGCCGCCAGCCATCTGTTCCATTAAATAGCGGAAGGTCCAAACGCCAGGATCTGGACCCGTTGGATCCGTACGTACAGGGTCTTCGATCACCCTCAGATCCGTAATCATCAAACTATGTTCGATCGAGAGATCACTTGGTGGCAAAGGCGGGCCGTTGCGATGACGATCATCCGATCCGGATGACTGGGCGATGACGATTGTGCTACTCAGACTGATCGCTAGGGCACTGACGAATATGAAGGGTTTCATGCGGGTCTCCTTGGGGGCGTTTATATTTTGCTTTGATCAATTGAAACCGTCTGTTCAGCGGCTGCCAAGACGCTGCAACTTGCAATTCGCTGCACCTTCATTTACCCATAATTCTCGTGTCGAAAAAGTGGAGTAAATGTGAATTTTTGATCGCCCCGAAATGGCCCACGTCACGGGCTAAACTTCCCGCGTGATAACCAGGTAAGATAGTTCCGTTTCCCCAAAGAACCTGGCCATGAGCAAGCAATTCATCCCCATTGAGCGAAAAGAATCGTTTTTGGTTCCTGTGCAGATGGCTGGATCAAGACACCAGGCCGGTTTCCGCGCCGAACAGCCGCTGAGATCGGAGCTGTGATGGACATTCGGCGATCAGCGCTCTACCAGCTTTTCATCAAGGAGGGTAAGACGACTTGGGCGCGGATCCTCTTCGCGACGGTGGTCGCGGGTCTGATTCAGGGGGGAATCGTCGTGGTCATCAACCTGGCAGCCATGGCCATGCCGAGCGGTGGCCTCAATCTGCGCTACCTGGTGATGTTTCTGGCTTTGCTGGGCGCCTACGCCTTGGCCAGCCAATACGCTGTCTCACGGACCATCGCCCTCACCGAGGGCACCATCCTCGCTACCTATATCGGCATCGCCGACAAGCTGCGTCACGTCGGTCTGCTGGCCTTCGAGCGGCTTGGCAAGGGGCACATCTACGCCAGCTTGCACACCAACACCGACATCATCCTGGAAACCTCCAAGGGGTTGGCGAACGTCGGGGCCGCCTGTGTCATGATCCTCTTCAGCGCGCTCTACATCGCCTCGATCTCCGAGGTCGCAATCGCCACCGTGGTGGTCTTCTACCTCTTCGGGGTCTACGTCTACCAGGCCAACCTGGGCAACATGCGCGTACTGCTCAAAACAAGCGAGCAACGCGAGCGTCGATTCAATGCGTTGTTCAAGTATTTCCTGGAGGGATTCAAGGAGATCAAGGTCAATCATCCCAAGGGAGCCGACCTGTTCGATCATCACATCCACCCTGCCGGTCAGGAGGCCAGGGAGTGCCGCGTCGAGGCCGAGCGGCGCCTCACCACCAACAGCGTCTTCATTCAGTCCTTCTATTACATGCTGGTCGCCGCCATGATTTTCCTGCTACCGCGCCTCGGCGGCATGAGCGACCTTGAGGTTTTGCAGGTTGCGGCGGTGGTGCTCTTCTCCTATGGATCCATGACTCGCATCGTTCAGGCCATTCCGCTTATCCTCAAGGCGGAGAAGGCGGTGGGGGCGCTGCACGCTCTGGAGCAGGCGTTGGAAAGTGCCCGCGAGCCCGCTCAGCCCTACAGCGGTCGCTTCGACCATCGGCCGCTGGCGGAGCGGGCGATCCATCTGCGCGAGGCGAGCTTCAACTACCCATTCGACGGTCAAGACGCCGGTTTTAACCTGGGGCCAGTGTCACTCACCATCCAGCCCGGCGAGCTTTTGTTGATCGTCGGCGGCAACGGCACCGGCAAGACCACGCTACTCAAGCTTCTGGCGGGTCTTTATCCGCCCCAGAGCGGACAATTGCTGCTGGGTGAGCAGCCCATCGACGACAGCAACGCCAACGACTATCGCAACCTCTTTGCGGTGGTGTTCCCCGACTATTATCTGTTCGAGCGCTTCTACGGCCATCCCGAGGTTGACGATGAGCGCCTGCGCCAGGCGTTGCAGGACATGGGCCTGGCCGAGCGGGTGAGCTGGACGCCGGAGGGTTTCGGTGACCTGAATCTATCCGCCGGGCAAAGCAAGCGGCTGGCCCTGGTGTGCGCCGAGATGGAAGCGCGCCCGGTGCTGCTACTGGACGAAGTGGCGGCCGATCTCGACCCGGCCTTTCGCCGTTTCTTTTACGAAACCCATTTGCCAGCGCTCAAGGCGTCCGGCAAGACCATCATCGCCGTCTCCCACGACGACAAATACTTTCATCTGGCGGACCGCGTCATCACGCTCGACGGCGGTCGCATTGTCGCCTGAAGGACTTCAGGATATTTCCATGAAACTCACGAGTCTGTTCAAGCAACACCAGGTAAAGCTCGTCTCCGTGCTCTTTGCCACGATTTTTCTGGTCGCCTACCTGGCACCCTCGATTTTTGTCTACATCTATCCCGGCCAAGCGGGTTTGCTGTTTCGCGCCCTGGCCGATGAGCACCTGTCAGAGCAGACCTTCCACGAGGGTCTCTACGTGGTGGCGCCCTGGAACAAGATGTACATCTACGATGTGACCAAGCAGAAGCACATCGTCAAGATGGAGGCACTGACCAACAATGGCCTGTTTGTGAAATTGGATGTCGATGCCATTTTTCACCCCGACCCCGGCAGGCTCAAGGAACTGGCCACCCACATCGGAGCCGACTACGCGGATAAGGTTCTGATCCCCGTGGTCCAGTCCTCGGTTCGCCAGGTCATCGGCGGTTACACGCCGGAGGAACTCTACACCACGGCTCGCGACAGCCTGCACGCCGCGATCCTCACCGCGACCCAGCAGGCGATCGCGGGCCTGCCATTCCTCATTGAAGACATCATCATCGAACGGCTGGAATTGCCTCAGACCATCAACGCCGCCATCGAGAAAAAACTGCGCTTGCAGCAGGATGCCCTGTCCTACCAATACCTTCTCGCCAAGCAGGCTGACGAGTCCAAGCGCTTGAAGATCGAGGCTGAGGGGATCGACGAATACCAGCGGATCGTTGCCGACAATCTCACCCCCGAGCTACTCCAGTGGCTCCAGATTCGGGCGCTGCACGAACTCGCTCAGTCCGACAATAGCAAGATCATCGTCATCGGCGACTCGGACACCTTGCCACTTGTATTGGACGGTGCTGCAGGCCGATAGCCGCAACGAATCCGAGCAAGCGCCAGATTGATCTTTTAGGTGATTTCCGGGATTTGGCAAGTTCTGTGTGGCATCACATGCCCTGGGTCGGCTGATGCTTGCAGCAGGTGAGCGAATTGTTGAGCCAGGTTTGGTCGCTCAAGCAGCATGCGTAGACTGCGCTTGCGGGCATTTTTGATCAGAGTGGAAAGGGCGAAATAAGCCTTGGCGTTGTCGCTGGACAACACGAATGGCGGTTTGCCGTGGCGTGCCAGCAGATAGCTCATCACCAGGGTACCGGTGCGGTGGTTGCCTTCCAGGTAAAGCTGCGGCTGGCTCAGGATCTGGATGTACATCTGCGCGGCTTGATGCCATACGCTGTGCTTGCCAAGCGACTGATAGCAGCTGCTCAACTCACCAATGCCGCCAGCGCCCAGTGCATAAAAGTGCTCCTCGGTGGCCTGGAGCGCATTGCGGGCCGCTGCATTCATGGGTGTGGTTGCGCCCCACAACACCACAGCATTGAGCCTGAGCAGCTGTGCCGATTCGCCGAGCCTGAACACCTGGGTTCCATTCGCGAGCCATTGATCAACCAATCGATAACCGGCCAACAGCTGTTCCAGCACCTGATCACTCATCGGATCTCTGGGACTGGACAGCGTAAGGTTGATGCGATTGAACTGAGCCTGAACCTGCTGGAGTGATTGTGCGATGGCTGGCAGATTCAGCCGCGCGCTGCTCTGTTCAAGTGCGCACATTTCGTTTAAAATTGAGTGTCGAGGTCAGCTGAATTCGCCGGCGATATACTCGCGGGTGAGCTTCTCGCGCGGGTCTGCAAAGATCTGCTGGGTATCGCCCATTTCGACCAAATAGCCGGTGCGTCCGCCCTCGGAGATGTCCACTGAAAAGAAGGCCGTAGTGTCCGCCACGCGCGTGGCCTGCTGCATGTTGTGCGTCACCAGGGCGACGGTATAGTTTTCCTTCAGCTCCAGCATCAGCTCCTCGACCTGCCGGGTGGCGATGGGATCGAGCGCGGAGCAGGGTTCATCCATCAAGAGCACATCGGGTTCGGTGGCCACAGCTCGCGCAATGCACAGGCGCTGCTGCTGGCCGCCGGACAGCGACAGACCGCTGTTTTTCAGCTTGTCTTTCACTTCGTTCCAGAGCGCGGCGCTACGCAGAGCTTTTTCCACCCGCTCGTTCATGTCGCCTTTGAAGCGATTCAGCCGCAGGCCAAAGGCGACATTGTCGTAGATGCTCATGGAGAAGGGATTGGGTTGCTGGAACACCATGCCGATGTAGCGGCGCACCAGCACCGGATCGATGCTTTTGTCGTAGATGTCCTGGCCGTGATAGGTGACCGTGCCCTCAAAGCGAAACACGGGAATCAAGTCATTCATCCGGTTCAGACTGCGCAGCACCGTGGATTTGCCACAGCCAGATGGGCCGATAAAGCCGGTGATCTTGTTCTTCTCGATGGGCACCAGGCTGTCGCGCACGGCGAGGAAATCGCCATAGAAGATTTTGTTCAACCGGCAGTCCATCACGGTCTGTTGGGGATCAACGTGCCAAGCCGCCGCCGCCGTGATGGAGTCCGGGGTTGAGGTGCGGCTTTGGTGATCATCCCGATCAGTATCCATTTGGGTCTCCCTATTGGTGTCCATGTTCCTGTTTCTTTCCAATAATGTGCTTTCAATCAGGCCGGCCTCTGCGGTCGCATTCATCACTTCAGTCCCTCAAATGTTGTCAGTCAGAATTTCTGCCGGCCCAAGACACGGGCAAGGATGTTAAACACCAGAATAATGAGCACCAATACCAGAGATGCCGCCCAGGCCAGCTCGATTTGGTTGTCGTAGGGCATGCCGGAGAAGTTGTAGATCAGGATCGATAGCGAGGCCGTTGGTTGCCCCAGTCCCTCCAGGCCGTTGACGTAATAGGTGCTGAACAGGGCGGTGAACAACAGCGGTGCCGACTCCCCGGCTGCACCGGCGACTGCCAGTAGCACTCCGGTGATCACCCCGGGCAGGCCGGTGGGCAGAGTCACAGCCGCCACCACCTGCGCGCGGGTGCAGCCCATGCCGTAAGCGGCATCCTTCATTTTTTGCGGTACCTGCTTGAGTGTTTCTTCGGCGGTCAGGATGATGGTTGGCAGCATTAACACCGCCAGCGCGATGCCACCAGCCCAGGCGGAGTAGGTTTTCATGCTGACGACCAGCACGGCATATACGAAAACGCCAGCCAGGATGGACGGGAAGCCGGTGAGCACCTTGGCCAGGAAGCGCGCCGTTTCGGCCAGTTTGCTGTGGGGCGCGACTTCTGCCAGGTAAATCGCCGCCAGGATGCCGATGGGAATACTGATCGCCGAGCCGATACCGACCATGATGGCGGTGCCGACAATGGCCGGGCCGATGCCGCCGCCGAACTCGAAGGCCGCTGGCGGCAGCGCGGTCAGAGTCTCCCAGTTGATGCGTGCGCCGCCTTTGGCGATCAGCATGTAGAGCACCGAAAACAGTGGCAAGGAGGCCAAAATGGCCAGGCCCCAGGTGATTCCGGTGTAAATACGGCTTTTCAGGCTGCGCCCTTCGAGCAGCGAGCCTTGCAGTGGTTTCATTGAGGCCAGATCCTGCTCCAGCAGGGCCTCGCTGGCGACACGGGTCATGCTTTTCCCTCAAATTTGCGCGTGGCGGCCTTCATCACCCACAGGCCCACCACATTAACAATCAGTGTGATGGCGAGCAGCGCCAGGGCGGCGAACATCAGTGCCTGCACCTCGACTGGGCCGGCTTCCGGAAAGCTGGACGCCAGCAGCGAGGCCAGGGTGTTAGCGGGTGCGAACAGCGACAGACTGATTTGATTGGAGTTGCCGATCAGCATCGCCAGCGCCATGGTCTCCCCGAGCGCGCGTCCAAAGCCCAGCACCAGGGCCGCCAGGATGCCGCTGGAAGCGGTCGGCAGCATCACTTTTAGGATCGCCTCCCAGCGCGTGGTACCCATGCCGTAGGCGGCTTCTTTCACCTTATAGGGCACACGACGGAAGGCATCGACCGAGATCGCTGCTACTGTGGGCAGGATCATTACGGCCAGTACCAGCGCGGCTGGTGCCATACCTGGGCCGGCTAGGTCGGTGCCGAACAATGGCAACCAGCCGAAGCTGTCATGCAACCACTCGGCGGCGGGGCGAATCAGCGGAATCAGCACATAGATACCCCACAGGCCATAGACCACCGAGGGAATGGCGGCGAGCATCTCGACGATGGTGCGAAACACATTCGACAGGCGATGATCGAGAAAATCCTGGGTCAGGAAAATGGCGATGGCCACGCCGAAGAGTCCGCCCAGGAACAAGGCCAGCAGGGAGCTGTAGAGTGTGCCCCAGATCTCCGGCAAAATGCCAAATACCTGATCCTGCACATTCCATTCGGTCCCGATCAGAAAGCCGGGACCAAAGTTCAGCATGGCCGGCAGCGCCTGACGGCCAAGCTCAAAAATAATGTAGGCCACCAGCAGCAGGATGACCGCAGCGGCGCCTTTTACGATCATGCGCAGCGCACGGTCGATGGCGTAGTCACTGGCCGAGGGTGGTCCCGAGCATTGGGTGACAATGTGAGCAAAGGGATTGGAAGCCATGGTTATGGTTGCAGAGTCCGGGAGACGAAAGGGGATGCGGGCCACGCCGGATGATTCACCGGGCGGCCCGCGCGTCAGGCGTCCTTACTTGGAGTCACCAACCAGCTTGAGGGCATCTTCAACCTTGGCTTTGACGTTCTCCGGCAGCGGGATGTAGCCCATCTTGGGAGCATCCTTCTGGCCTTTGTTCAAACCGTATTCGATGAACTCGCGCAACACCTGGGCTTTTTCCTCATCCTGGTGCTGATACATCAGCATCCAGGTGAAGGTGGCGATCGGATAGGCGGCCTCACCGGTCGGGTCGCAGACCCAGACGCGCAGATCCGGGGTTCCCGCATAACCGGGCAGGTCGCCGCTCGGGAACTCCGCTGAGGCCAAGGCCGCTTGACCGGACGCTTCGCCTGGTTTGACGAATTCACCGGCTTTATTTTGCAAGCTGGCCATGGGTTGACCCGTCGCCTCAGCGTAGCCGTACTCAATGTAGCCAATGGCCCCCGGGGTCTGCTTGATCATGGCCGCAACACCGTCATTCTTGGGGGCGCCGACAAAGCTTTTCGGCCAGTTGACACTTTTGCCATGGCCGACTTCTTGCTTGAATTCGTCACTCGCGCAGGCCAGATGACCGGTAAACACATAGGTTGTGCCTGATGAGTCAGAACGACGCACCACCGTGATGTCATCATCAGGGAAGTCAATTCCGGGGTTGGCCTGTTGCAGGCGCTCATCCCGCCAAGTGGTCAGCTTGCCGAGGAAAATGTCCTGCATCACATCGCGCGGCAACTTCAGCTCCGGGTTGCCCGGCAGGTTGTAAGACAGCACCACCTCGCCGGCGGTCATGGGCAGCAGCACCACGCCCTTGTCAGTGGGAACCTTGGCGATTTCCTCATCATTCATCGCCGCATCCGAGGCGGCGAAATCCACCGTCTCAGCGAGAAAGGCGCGAATCCCGGCCCCGGAACCGACCGCCTGATACTGAAGTTGGATGCCTTTGTGTTTGCGGCTGAAATCCTTGGCCCACTTGGCATACAGCGGGAAAGGGAAGCTCGCTCCCGAGCCGTTCAGCTGAATCTCATCGGCACTGGCAAGGGGCGCGAACGCCAGTGCAGAGAGCGTGCAGGCGGCAAGGGTGCTGCGGGCAACGTTGGCAAAGACCATTCAAGAACCTCCAGAATTGAATCAATACAAATCAGAATGAATATCTAATGTTGCATTATCCAAGTCTGGCTGGTTTTGTTTGTGAATCTTTTATGACAATGGTAAAGATCAAGTTGATCGCTGCATATGCATGCATTGATATTTCGCACCTCGTAACAAAACCGTCATTTAATTGTCATTGTGGCGCGACCATCCCTTCATAATTTCCGCTTATGCTCCCCAGGTTATCAATTTTGATCCATCGTTCATTTATTTGACGGAGAAACCTGATCATGGCGAGCAAACGGCTTCATCGCGCTGTCCTGGCGGCGCTGGCATTTTCCAGTGCGCCTGTAGCACTGGCTGGCACCATCGAATTCACCCCCGCCCCTTTTCCGCTGACAGATACCGAAAAGCGCAGCATCCTGACCTCGGATTCAGCGGTCGTTGACGGTGTGCAGGTACAGCTCGGCTATAACACCATCCTGCGCTCTGGCGATACGGCCGGCAATGGCACCTTCGGTCTACTGCATGACATTGATGGCCATCCGCTGATGGCCGAAGACGGTTCGTCCTATATTTCCAATGACAACGACTTTGCCTCCATCCTGAAGGGTAACGACGGCAAGCTGTACATGGTGTCGCACTTCGAGTCGCGGCCCGGTGCTATGTATCTGACCGAACTGAACCAGAACCGGCAGACCGGGGTGTTGAGCGCCGTTCAGACCCGCCCGCTGGATTTTTCCGCCGTGAGGGGCGGTTGGGTTCACTGTGCCGGCAGTGTCACGCCTTGGGGTACGCACCTGGGGTCTGAGGAATATGAGCCGGATGCCAAGCAGTGGCGCGATGGTGAGATCAGTGACTACAACGCCGCCATGGCGAGTTACTTTGGCGCCACACCCGCTCAAGCCAGCAGCGTCGTGAACCCCTATGACTATGGCTACCCGGTTGAGGTGCAAGTCAGTCACTTCAACGACGCCACTGTTACCAAACACTATGCTATGGGGCGTATGGCGCTTGAGCTCGGCTATGTGATGCCAGACAACAAGACCGTCTATATGTCAGACGATGGCACCAATGTGGGTCTGTTCCGTTTTGTGGCGGATACTGCTGGCGATCTCAGCTCAGGTTCATTGTGGGTGGCGCGTTGGAGCCAAAAAGCCAGTGCCAGCGCTGGTGCCGCCGATCTGGACTGGGTGTATCTCGGTCATGCCAGCAGTGATGAAGTCGCGCAATGGAAGGACGCCTACAGGTTCGCTGACATCTTTGATGAAGCTGATCCGATTATGGATGGCGAGGAAGATACCGGTCGCTGTCCTGCCAGCTTCACCTCCATCAATGCCGGTCATAACGATGGTGATCATCAGTGCTTGAAATTGCGTGATGTTGATGGTGATGGCGTCATCTGGAAGTCGGATTGGAACATCGCCTCGCGGCTGGAAACCCGTCGCTGGGCCGCGATGCAGGGCGGTACGACGGAGTTCCGCAAGATGGAAGGCATTACCCACGATCCTGATCGGAATCTTGTCTATCTGGCCATCTCCGAGACGGATCGCGGCATGCTTGATTTCAACCGGGCTGGCAAAACGCCACCCTATGTCAAATATGACATCGGCGGCCCCAACCACATGAGAATCACCAATGGCAATGCGTGTGGCACGGTTTACGCGCTGCAACTCGATGGAAATTATACGGCGACCCATATCTTTCCGCTGATCTCAGGTACGCCCATGACCACGGATTATGGCGCTGCGGTTGATTCACCCGCTTTCGATGGCGAAAACAAGTGCGACATCAATGGCATTGCCAACCCGGACAACATCACCTATATGCCGGGGTACAACACCCTGATCATTGGTGAGGATACCGGCTCCGGTCACCAAAACGACATGATTTGGGCTTACAACTTTGATTCACACAGCCTGACCCGCATCCAGACCACGCCCTATGGTTCGGAAACCACCTCGCCTTACTTCTATCCCAACATCAATGGCTTCGCCTATCTGATGTCGGTGGTGCAGCATCCCTATGGCGAATCCGACACCGATAAGCTGGAGCAGCCTGCAGAAGCCTTTGCTTATACCGGCCACTTTGTCTTCCCGGCGATGGACAAATAAGCATCGGGCACTCTGAGCGTGCTACCGGGCGCTCGCTGTCACAGCGAGCGTCCACCCGCTAGTTACAACTGCAGGACGACGCCCCCCCATGAATCCAATCGCGCGCCACCGACTGACGGTCTTGATTTCTTTGGGTTGCCTCCTGGCACAAAGCGCCATCAGCGGCGATCTGGATGACCGGGAACTCAGCAACGAAACCCCGCATGTCAATCCACAGTGTTACACCAAAACCGAGGACGCCCAGGGACAAGTGCATAATCCCTGTTTTTCCTGCCACACCAACTCGGTGCGACCGAATTATCTGAACGACAGCGATTTGCAGGAGGCCTATGATTTTCCTGCGCCTGCCGAGCACAATCCCTGGCTCAACCTGTTTAAGGATCGCACCCAGGAGATCGCTGCCATCCGTGACGACGACATGCGCGCCTACCTGCGCGAGAGCAACTATTTCACCACTGACGGCCGGATCCTCCCGGCTGCACGTCTCGCCGAGGTTCCAGCGCACTGGGATTACAACGATGATGGCCAGTGGGACGGCTTTGTCCCCGATGTTTGGTTTAATTTTGATGCCGAAGGCTTCGATTTGGCGCCGGACGGCACTCCAACCGGGTGGCGCGCCTTTGGCTACTATCCCTTTTTGGGCACCTTCTGGCCCACTAACGGCTCCACTGACGATGTGCTGATCCGCCTCGCCGCGCCTTTCCGTACCAATCTGGTCGGTGACTATGATCCCGTGGTGTACAAGACCAATCTGGCCATCGTTGAGTCAGTCATCCGTGAACAAGACATCGCCATCGAACCGGTCGATGAGGCCGCACTCGGTGGCGTTGACCTGAACAAAGACGGCCTGATCGCTACCGCCGACTTGATCAAATACGACTGGGCGCCGCTGGAAGGCCGCTTCATGTCATACGTTGGCCAGGCGCTTGCCGAACAGCGCGCCGGGCGGGTGCATCTGGCCGCGCGCCTCTATCCCGAGGGCAGTGAGTTCTTTCACACCGTGCGCTATATCGATATCAACGAGGCAGACGGTGCCAATCAGTTGGCCGCGCGCATGAAGGAAGTGCGCTACATGAAAAAACTCTACTGGATGACCTATGCCGATCTCGATCAGCGCATGGCGGCCGAACTGAAGGAAAAGCACGACTTCCCTGATCGCATTCGCACCTTCCGCGGCAATATCGAATCCGGTTTGGCCAATGACCAGGGGTGGGTGCTGGCGGCCATGATCGAGGATGCCGAGGGTCAACTACGTCCGCAGACCTATGAAGAACTCGCCTTCTGCGTCGGCTGCCACAGCGGCATCGGCGCCACCACCGATTCCACCTTTGCCTTCCCACGCCGCTTTAGTGCCGACAGCTTCCAAGGTGGCTGGTATCACTGGAGCCAGAAGGGGTTGCGCGGCACCCCCGAGCGGTTGCGCGAAGATGGCCAGGGCGACTATGCCTTTTATTTGGCCACCAATGGTGCTGGGGATGAGTTCCGCGAAAATGCCGAAGTCCGCGCGCGTTTCTTTGACGCCCAAGGTCAGCTCAAACCCGCGATGCTCGATGCCCTGAGCAACGACATCGCTGTGCTGCTTGAGGCCTCACCCGAGCGCGCCATGACTCTGAACAAAGCCTATCGGGTGATTGTGCAGGAGCAGAGCTTTACCCAGGGACGCGATGCCACCGTCACACCTGCGCGCAATGTGCATAGTTTCGTGCCGACCGGCACCCTGACCGGCGTGACCGAGCCAGTGTTAGGTTATTGAGAAGTTCCCATGAATCATCAATTTTCCCGCGCCACGGCAGTACTGACCGGGCTGTGCGTCAGCAGCCTGCTGAACGCTGACACGACTGTTGCTGACCGCGATCTGACCAGCCGTGTGCTGAGCAACGCAACCCCACATATCCCGTCGCAATGCTATACCAAGACGCAGGACAGTCAGGGGCGGGTTGTCAACCCCTGCTACACCTGCCACACCCGCTCCGAGCCGCCGAACTACGTCCAGGATGCCGACCTCCAATTGGCCTATGATTTTCCAGCAGCGGCGGAAGAAAATCCCTGGAAAAATCTTTACATTGACCGCCGCGCCGCGATTCGCACGATCAGCGATGCTGACATCCTGAGCTATATCCGCGCGAGCAATTATGTTGATTCCGCTGGGCGTATCATCCCCGCGCAACGCTTGGCTGAGATACCCACAGCGTGGGACTACAATGGTGATGGACGCTGGGATGGCTGGGTGCCTGATGCCTGGTTCAGATTCGACGACCAGGGCTTTGACCGCTCCCCCACCGGCCATTACAGCGGCTGGCGTGCCTTTGCTTACCCCCCGTTCCCTAGTACCTACTGGCCAACCAATGGCTCAATGGCGGATGCACTCATCCGGCTGCCGGAGGTATTTCGGCGTAATCTGGCTGGTGATTTTGATCTCAGTGTCTATAAGACCAATCTTGCCATCGTCGAGGCGATGATTCGCGAGGCCGACGTGTCCATCGACCCGGTTGACGAACAAGCGCTCGGGGGCGTCGATCTCAACAAAAACGGTCGGCTCGATACGGCCAAGCAGGTGACATACGACTGGGCACCGCGCAACGGACGCTTGATGTGGTATGTCGGCCAGGCCCTGCACGCCCAACTCGATGGCTCACTGCATCTGGCCGCGCAGCTCTATCCGGAAGGCACTGAATTTCTGCAAACGCTGCGCTATGTGGATTTTGACCGACAAGCCGTCAATCATCTGTCGGCGCGCATGAAAGAAATCCGCTACGCGCGCAAGGCTTACTGGATGACCTATGCAGCGCTCGATCTGCAGGCAGCCGAGGACACCAAGGAACAGCACGACTTTCCAGATCGCATTGAGACGATTCGTGGCAACATGGAGTCCGGTGTCAGCAATGGTTCCGGCTGGGTTTATGCTGGGATGATTGAGGGCCGCTCAGGGCAACTGCGACCGCAAACCTACGAGGAACTGGCCCATTGCGTTGGCTGTCACGGTGGCATGGGCGCCAATACCGATGCCAGTCTGGCGTTCCCGCGCAAGCTCGGCGCTGACAGTTACCAGCACGGCTGGTATCACTGGAGCCAGAAAAGCCTCGCCGGTCTGCCGGAGCCAGTGCGCCGCGATGGCGAACCCGAATACGCTTACTACCTCAAGGCCAACCGGGCCGGTGATGAATTTCGCGCCAATCGCGAGGTGATTGCGCACTTTTTCGATGAGCAGGGCGAGCCGATTCCCGCCATGCTTGAGACCCTGAAA
Organism: Rhabdochromatium marinum; assembly: GCF_016583795.1. Lineage (GTDB taxonomy): Bacteria > Pseudomonadota > Gammaproteobacteria > Chromatiales > Chromatiaceae > Rhabdochromatium > Rhabdochromatium marinum. Next base: position 17,971 of record NZ_NRRS01000032.1, read on the forward strand.
CGCGACATTGGTGTTTTGCTGTTTGCCTCCAAACCTCGGGCCTTGGCGCTGAACAAAGCCTACAAGCTGATCGTCACGCAGCAGAGCTTTGCTCAGGGGCGCGATGTCACTATCGCCCCGGTCGGTGCCTATGTCTATCCCTGGGTTGAGGATGGCACGCCGACCGGTGTGACTGAACCCTGGCTGGATAAAGCGCCCTGATACCGGCTCTGCCACCTGTTGATCAGGCGGCTTCGGCCAAGGGCGTGGGGTGTTTGGCGGCCTCGCGGCCCAGCACTTCGCGAATCTCGGTCCAGCGCAGCAACTCCATGCGCCCATCGTGATGTTCGACCAGCGCGGTGCAGCTCTCCACCCAGTCGCCGCAGTTGCAGTAATCCACGCCGTCGATGGCACGCATCTCGGCATGGTGGATATGACCGCAGACCATGCCATCAACACGGTGTTTGCGCGCTTCGGTGGCGACGATGTGCTCGAAATTGCCGATGTAATTCACCGCGTTCTTGACCTTGTGCTTCAGAAAGGCGGCCAGGGACCAATAGCGCAGCCCGAGCCGGCGGCGGATGCGGTTCACGGGTTGACTGATGCCAAGGATCAGATCGTATAGCGTGGCGCCAATGTGCGCGAGCCAGGGGCCTTTCTGCACCACTTGGTCGAATTTATCGCCATGCAGTACCAGCAGGCGGCGACCGTCAATGGTGGTATGAACGACTTCATCGCGGATGGCCACGCCGGCAAACTCCTCGCCGAGATGTCCGCGCAGCAGTTCGTCGTGATTGCCCGGAATATAGGTGACCTGAGTGCCATGGCGCGCCTTTTCCAGCACGGCTTGCATCACTTGTTGATGTGGTCCCGGCCAATACAGGCCTTTGCGCAAGGCCCAAAGATCGATGATGTCGCCAACCAGATACAGCTGGCGGCAAGCGGTTGTACGCAGAAAATCCAGTAAAAACTCGGCCTGACAACCATGAAAGCCAAGATGGACATCGGAAATCCAAATCGTGCGATATTTTAACGGTCTTAAGGCTTCAACCTGACTCACGTTGCATTACTCCTCGCAGCATACATTGACTCGGCACTATGGTTACCGAGCTTTGTTGCGATGCTGTTGAGAGGAGGTGAAGGTTGGGTTAAATGCGTGGCACGCGCTCAGTATCGAGCCTCGCCTCGGCTTGTCCGAGGGGTGAAGCTTTGGCGGATTTCTTTAACCGGGCAATACGCTGCGAGATATCCTCAAGCGTGAAGTGGGTTGCGCTGGCAGGAATCCATAGCCGTGCCGCGCTGCATGTTAGCAACGGAAAGCGCACTGATTCGCCATAACGGTTGTTGGCTTCAATATAGCCGCGTGCGCGGGTATCAGCATCGTACAGGCTTTGCGCCTCATGCTTAAACTGATCGAGCAGGGCGGAAATCTGCTGTTGGACTTCCTCAGGATCAGATGCCCGCAAGCCGGCAAAGAAGTCATCCCCGCCGATATGCCCGATGAAGCAGGAGTCACTCGGCAGCAGTTTACGCAGCAGATCGGCAAAGAGCACGATGGCACGGTCGCCAGTGCGAAAGCCATAGGTGTCATTGAACGGCTTAAAGTTGTCGAAATCAAAATACACCAGGCAAGCGTCCTGACAGGAATCTGCGAGTACCTGCTGGACATACTCGATGATGGTGTTGTTGCCCGGCAGTCGTGTCAACGGATTTTGATCGCGCGCGGCCGCCAGGTTCTTACTATCGACAATTTGCAGCAGCGCCGCCTGGGAGATGAAGCCGGCATAGGCGAAATTCTCAGTCATGATGATGCCGGGCGGGCTGTCGGCGGCAGTATAGGCCTCAAGCAGACGCTCGGCGGAACTGTTGATGTCGATGCTGGGGCAGGGCGTGAGAAAATCCGTAAGCTGCTTACGATAGGCGCTGTTGGACAGCAATTCACGGCCATAGCTCGAGTAGATGTAGCGCTTGAGGTGTTTTTCGCACACCAGCCCGAGAGGCTTGCCGGTGTGTTCCAGCACCGGGAAGAAGCTGTATTCGCTGTGGTGTTTGAACAAGTCGAAGACCGCGCGCATATCGTCGTCCTGGTGTAAGCTTGGCAGCTGCTTGATGCGTGTGCGAATCAGGTCTGCGTCACTGTCGGATTGGCGTCGCGATGGGCCGACCGTCTGGGCGACCCTGTGGTAAGTGCTGTCAAGGTGCGAGAGCTCGAGGCTGGGACGGGCAATGAAATAGCCCTGGACAAGATCACAACCGATATCCCGGCAGGCGGTGAGTTCATCAGCCGTTTCCACGCCCTCAGCCACCACCTGAACGCCCAGGGTATGCGCGAGATGGACAGCGTTCTCGACGAACAGCCGTCGCTTATGGTCGTGGGCCACTGAGGAAATAAAGAAGCGGTCAATTTTGATCAAATCTGGCGGAAACTCATACAGCAGCTTCAGGCCCGAGTAGCCGGTACCAAAATCATCAATCGCGAACAGGAACCCTTGCTGGCGCAGGCGCTCCATGGCCCGCAGGGCCTCGGGCTGGGCGGTCAGATCATGCACTTCGGTCAGCTCGAAGCCGAGGTTGGCGATGGAAAGCCCGTGACGCTTCAGACTGTCGGCGGTCATGTCGCCCCAGCGGGGATCTCTGATCAGACTGCGCGAGTCGAGATTGAACAGTACACGCGCCTGACCGATGTTAGGAATACGCGCAAAGCTGGCGATCGCCTTGTCGCGCAGCCGGCTCTCAAACTTAAGCAGGCTACCAACGGCGTCAAGGCTGGCAAAGAGTTGTTCGACGCTGGTGAAGTCGATCCGCTCTAGCCCGCGCAGCAGTGCCTCGAAGCCAAAGACGGCACCGGTGTGAATGTTAACAATGGGCTGAAAGGCATACTCCAGCCTCTCGTCCAGCGCCGCCACGGAGAAGCCGTTGAGGGGCGGTGAGAAATCCGGCGGGTAGTGCATCTGGATGCCTGGCGGGCGTGCGATTTGAATGTTCATGAATGCGCTCCTGTTTCGCTTGAATCATGCCAGAATCGTATGCCTGCGACCAAGATGAATACGGTAGCCAGTATAGAAATTTGCAAGTTTTTTGTGACACGTCAAGTGGTCGCAAAAAAACAGATTCCCGTCATCAAACGGCCATCAAATTGTCATCAAAACACTGTAGCTTGTTGCGGTTAATCCACAATCTACCGCTTCGCGCCAAGGGTCAAAATGCCCACAACAACTTCCACCACGCCGCTTAGAACATGGGGTGACCGCGTCGATCAGAAGGTTTTCGATGCGATCTACTCGCGCGCCCTGGTCTACAACACCTGTTGGGAGGATCCGGGCGTAGACCGCCAGGCACTGAACATTGAGACCAGTGACCATCTGCTGGTGATCACCAGCGCCGGTTGTAATGTGCTGGATTACGCGCTCGTCGGCCCGGCGTGCATTCATGCCGTTGATGCCAATCCGCGCCAGAATGCACTGCTTGAGCTGAAGCTCGCCGCCATTCGCCGACTGGAATTCGAAGACTTTTTTGCCGCCTTCGGCCAGGGGCATCATCCGCGCATGCAGTGGCTGTACCATCATGAACTGCGCCCAGCACTGAGCGAGTTTGCGCGCACGTTCTGGGATAAGCGCATCGGCTGGTTTGGTCATGCGCGCGGGAGTTTTTATTTCCACGGTCTCTCTGGCACTGTGGCAAGCGCCTTCCATGCCTATCTGCGGTTGCGCCCGCGTCTGGCGACGAGTATTCATGAGCTGTTCGACACTCGCTCCCTGGATGAGCAGCGCCATATCTACGATACCCAGGTCGATCCCCTGATCTGGACCCAGGGAATGAACTGGATATTGTCGCGGCAACTGACCATGAGTATGCTCGGAGTGCCGCATCCGCAGCGCAAGGAGGTGCAACAGCAGCACGACTGTGGTGTGGCCGGTTTTGTGCGTGACGCCATCGGCTATGTTTTTCGCCAGCTACCGGTGTGGACCAATTATTTCTGGATGGTCTATATTCGGGGGCGCTACACGGAACACTGTTGTCCGGAGTATTTAAAGCCTGACAACTTCACACGGCTTAAAGCCGGTGCGGCTGATTGCATTGCGTTGCACACTTGCACGGTGACGGATTTTCTCAAGCACCATGAGCAGCCGATCTCCAAATATGTGTTACTGGATCACATGGATTGGATGAGCTCTTACCAGCCTGAGGCGCTGGCTGATGAGTGGCGCTGGATTTTAGCTCGTGCCCGCACCGATGCTCGCATCATCTTCCGCAGCGCACATGCTGCACCGCGTTACCTGGAATCTCTGGAGCTGGGGCCGGAGCGCAGCCGGTTAAGCGATCGCTTGCACTTCCGTCCCGAGCTGGCCGCCCACCTGCAAGCACAGGATCGGGTGCATACCTACGCTGGTTTTCATATTGCCGATGTCCGTGCCTAAGTCCAAACCGGCCAGGGTGCCGGGCGGCCGTCTGGGCCGTGATCTGCGCATTCTGTTGCATCTGCTGCGCGGCCAGCCCAAGGACGGCGATCAGCAGGCGCGCCTGGAGGCTTTTTATGCGCCCCAGGCGGGTCACTACGACGCCTTCCGCGACCGGCTGTTACATGGACGCGAGCAGCTGATCAGCGATCTGCAGGCTAGGTTGCCGCAGACGGGTGCTCATGTCATTGAACTCGGCGGTGGTACCGGGCGCAATTTGGAGTTCTTTGGGCCGCAGTTGGAGTCCTTTAGCCAGGTGACGCTGGTTGATCTGTGCCCGGCCTTGCTCGAACAGGCCCGGCAAAAATTTGCAGGCCGCCCGCAGGTGCGCATCATTGAGGCCGATGCCACTCGTTGGCAGCCGCAGCAACCGGCCGATGCCGTCTATTGCGCCTACTCGCTGACCATGATGCCCGATTGGCGCGCAGCCCTGGACAACGCCATCACCATGCTCAAACCCGGTGGCATCCTTGGGGTAGTGGATTTTTATGTCTCAGCGGCCAGACCACCCAGTGATCAAGTGCGCCACAGCGCTCTGGCACGCTGGTTCTGGCCGCATTGGTTTGCGCACGATGGTGTGCATCCGACCCCTGAGCACCTCGCCGCTCTGCGGGCGCGTTTTCCCGAGCATCAGTTCAGCGAAGCACGCGCGCCCGTGCCCTATCTGCCCGGATTCTCGGTGCCCTACTATTGCTTTATTGGGCGTCGGGTTTGAGCGCCAACTTTAAGCATCACTGTTCACTCGCGTCTGCGGCTCATCAATCAACCCATCCGTTGTCAACCTCAGGGTGCGCTGCGCCTTGGCGGCGGCGATTCGGGAGTGCGTGACCAGAAGGGTGATGGCGCCAGCGGCCTGGGTGCGCTCGAATAATAGCTCCAGCACCTGACCGGCTCGCTCCGGGTCCAGGTTGCCGGTAGGCTCGTCGCACAGCACCAGTGCCGGCTCATGCACCAGGGCGCGGGCAATGGCGACGCGTTGCATCTCGCCGCCGGAGAGGTGGCGCGGCCAGTCGTGGACCCGGTCCCCCAGTCCCACCCGTTTCAGCATCGCCTGGGCGCGCGTGCGCGCGACCCGGTCGCTTTGTTTCAGTAGCCACAGCGGCAGAGCGACGTTCTGTAATAAGGTCAGATGCGGCAGCAGATGAAAGGCCTGAAAGACGAAACCAAACTGGCGCTTGCGCAGGTCGGCGAAGCGGTCATCATCCAGCGCGGTTAGCTCATCGGGGCCGAGGGTGATGCGGCCGTGATCGACGCGCTCCAGACCGGCGATGCAGTTGAGCAGGGTTGATTTGCCTACGCCTGATTCACCCACCAGAGCGACGGATTGACCGGGTTCCAGCCGCAGAGAGACGCCTTGGAACAGTGGGTGCCCAAGCCGGGGGTCGAAGGCCTTGGTGAGTTGATCGAGGCTGAGGGTCATGGCGTTGTGCAGGGTTCCAGGTGGTTTCGGGTCAGATGGTCAGATGATCGGGTGGGAGGTTGGGGGCCGATGTCGCTATCCGTACAGCCCGCAGCGGCTTTGTCGGCTCTGCTACCTGTGGCAACAGGTCGCACCGAGCGCTTTAAATGTAATTAAATCAACTGCTTAAATTCGATTTGTAAACTGGCACAGCCATTGCTTTATCCCTGTCGAGACTGTCATACAACGGCCCTGCGGGGCGAGCAACCGGGAGAAAGCAAAATGGCATTACGGCAATGTGCAATCTATGGTAAGGGTGGTATCGGTAAGTCAACGACCACTCAGAATCTGGTCGCGGGCCTGGCCGAACTGGGTAAGAAGGTAATGATCGTGGGTTGCGATCCCAAGGCCGACTCGACCCGTCTGATTCTGCACTCCAAGGCCCAGGACACCATCATGCAGATGGCAGCTGATGCTGGCTCAGTCGAGGATCTGGAGCTTGAGGATGTGTTGGCGACCGGTTATGCCGGGATCAAATGCGTCGAGTCCGGTGGTCCGGAGCCGGGTGTGGGCTGCGCTGGTCGTGGTGTTATCACCGCAATCAACTTCCTGGAAGAGGAAGGCGCTTACGAGGAAGATCTGGACTTCGTATTTTACGACGTACTCGGTGACGTGGTCTGCGGTGGCTTTGCTATGCCAATTCGCGAGAACAAGGCCCAGGAGATCTACATTGTTGTCTCCGGCGAAATGATGGCCATGTACGCGGCAAACAACATCGCCAAGGGTATCTGCAAGTACGCCAAATCCGGCAGTGTGCGTCTCGCCGGTCTGATTTGCAACAGCCGTAACACCGACCGCGAAGATGAGCTGATCGAGGCATTGGCGGCCAAGCTGGGTACGCAGATGATCCATTTCGTTCCGCGTGACAATGTGGTGCAGCGGGCTGAGATTCGTCGCATGACCGTCATCGAGTACGACCCCCAGGCCAAGCAGGCCGATGAGTACCGTTCGCTGGCGAAGAAAGTCATCGAGAACAAGATGTTTGTTATTCCGACACCTTGCACCATGGATGAACTTGAAGACCTGCTGATGGAATTCGGCATCCTGGACGAAGAAGACGAAAGCATCGTCGGCAAGACCGCTGCCGAAGAACAGGCTGTTGCCGCCTGAGTGCGGACCTGATCTCGACATCCCTCATTTCCTTATCTGATCGCGTGACCGTCTGCAAATGAGCGGCGGCGCCATCAAGAGGTAACGCCAACATGGCAAAGATGACCCAAGAAGAGACCCAGGCCCTGATTCAGGAAGTCCTGGAAGTGTATCCGGAGAAGGCCAAGAAAGATCGCGCCAAGCATCTGGCCGCCAATGACCAGAGCGTGGAGCAGTCCAAGAAGTGCATCACCTCCAACCGTAAGTCCCAGCCCGGCGTTATGACCGTGCGCGGCTGCGCCTACGCCGGCTCGCGTGGTGTGGTCTGGGGTCCGGTCAAGGACATGGTGCATATTTCCCACGGACCGGTCGGCTGCGGTCAGTATTCACGTGCGGGACGACGCAATTATTATGTCGGCCACACCGGCGTCGATACCTTCGGCACCATGAATTTCACCTCGGACTTCCAGGAAAAGGACATTGTTTTCGGTGGTGACAAAAAGCTCGACAAGCTGATCGACGAGATCAATGAGCTGTTTCCGCTGGTCAAGGGCATTTCCGTGCAGTCTGAGTGCCCGATTGGTCTGATTGGCGATGACATCGAAGCGGTGTCGAAGAAAAAGACCAAGGAACTCGAGAAGCCGGTGGTGCCGGTGCGTTGCGAGGGCTTCCGGGGCGTCTCGCAGTCGCTGGGGCATCATATTGCCAATGATGCGTTGCGCGATTGGGTGTTGTCGAATCGTGATGGTGACAACAGTTTTGAGTCCACGCCCTATGATGTCGCCATTCTGGGGGATTACAACATCGGTGGTGATGCTTGGTCCTCGCGCATCCTGCTCGAAGAGATGGGCCTGCGCGTGGTAGCCATGTGGTCAGGTGATGGCACCCTGCCGGAAATGGAGCTGACCTCCAAGGTGAAGCTCAATCTGGTGCACTGCTATCGCTCGATTAACTACATCACCCGGCACATGGAAGAGAAATACGGGATTCCCTGGATGGAATACAACCTGTTCGGGCCGACCAAGATCGCCGAATCTCTGCGCGCCATTGCTGCACGCTTCGATGAGACCATCCAGGCCAATGCCGAGAAAGTCATTGCCAAATACCAGGCTGAGTACGAGGCGGTGGTGGCCAAGTACAAGCCACGTCTGGAAGGCAAGAAGGTCATGCTCTATGTCGGCGGCTTGCGTCCGCGCCATATCATCGGGGCCTACGAGGACCTGGGCATGGAAGTGGTTGGCACCGGCTATGAGTTCGCGCATAACGACGATTATGACCGCACGATGAAGGAAATGGGTAATGCCACCCTGCTGTATGACGATGTCACCGGCTATGAGCTGGAGGAGTTCGTCAAGCGCCTGAAGCCCGACCTGATCGGCTCCGGCATCAAGGAAAAGTATGTGTTCCAGAAGATGGGCGTGCCTTTCCGCCAGATGCACTCCTGGGATTACTCCGGTCCTTATCACGGCTATGACGGCTTCGCTATCTTTGCCCGCGATATGGATATGACCATCAACAATCCTTGTTGGAACCGGATGCAGGCCCCTTGGCTGCAAAGCAGCGAGTCATCTGCTGCACAACAGGCCGCTGCCTGATCCTCTGTGATTGACGGAGGGCGTGTCAGCCCTCCGCCACCCGATTGCCGCAACGAACCCGGAGCCGCTCTGATGGGCGGCGCCTTCAGACTCACTTTGCCCTGTGTCCGCGAATGGGCGGCAGGGGCCGGAGTACACTCATGAGCCAGACTGTCGAAAAAATTAAGCCCTGTTATCCCCTGTTCTGTGATGAAGACTATCAGGACAGCTTTAAGAACAAGCGCGAGCAGTTCGAGGAAGCCCATTCGATCGATAAGGTCGAGGAAGTCTTTCAGTGGACCACCACCCAGGAGTACCAGGACAAGAACTTTGCCCGCGAGGCCCTGACCATTGATCCGGCTAAAGCCTGTCAGCCGCTGGGCGCGGTGCTCTGTTCACTGGGTTTTGAGAAGACCTTGCCCTATGTGCATGGCTCTCAGGGCTGCGTGGCCTACTTCCGCACCTATTTCAATCGTCATTTCAAGGAGCCGATTGCCTGTGTGTCGGACTCCATGACCGAAGATGCGGCGGTATTCGGCGGCCATAAGAACATGTACGAAGGTCTGGAGAACGCCAAGGCGCTCTACAAGCCCGAGATGATCATGGTCTCCACTACCTGCATGGCCGAGGTCATCGGTGACGATCTCAATGCCTTCATCGGCAATGCCAAGAAAGAAGGCCATATTCCGCCCGAGTTCCCCACGCCGTTCGCTCATACCCCGAGCTTTGTCGGCAGCCACACCACTGGCTGGGACAACATGTTCGAGGGCGTGCAGCGCTATTTCACTGTCAACGACATGGAAGGCAAAGAGGTCGGCAGCAACGGCAAAATCAATCTGGTGCCGGGCTTTGAGACCTATCTGGGTAATTACCGCGTCATGCACCGCATGATGAAGGAAATGGGGGTTGACTACAGTCTGCTGTGTGACCCGACCGAGGTGCTTGACACTCCGGCCGATGGTGAATACCGCATGTATGCCGGTGGCACCACCATTGACGAGATCAAAGACGCCCCCAACGCCATTGACACCCTGCTGTTGCAGCCTTGGCAGTTGACTAAGACGAAGAAATTCGTTGACATCACCTGGAAGCAGCCATGCAATGCCATCAATATTCCGATGGGATTGGAATGGACTGATGATTTTCTGATGAAAGTCTCAGAGCTGTCTGGCAAGCCGATTCCTGATAGCCTGGCCAAGGAGCGTGGTCGCCTGGTCGACATGATGACCGACAGCCATGCCTGGCTGCATGGCAAGAAATTCGCTCTTTATGGCGATGCCGACTTTGTCATGGGACTGACCAATTTCCTGCTTGAACTTGGCGCCGAGCCGACCCATGTGCTCTGTCACCATGCTAACAAGCGTTGGAAAAAGGCCATGGAGAAAATGCTCGCTGCTTCGCCCTATGGTCAGCAGGCGACTGTTTACATGAACAAGGATCTGTGGCACCTGCGCTCGCTGTGCTTCACCGACAAGCCGGACTTCCTGATCGGGAACAGCTACGGTAAGTTCATTCAGCGCGACACCCTGCACAAGGGTAAGGAATTCGAGGTGCCCCTGATTCGCCTTGGCTTCCCGATCTTTGATCGCCACCATCTGCATCGCATGACCACTCTGGGCTACGAAGGTGCCATGTACATCCTCACCACCCTGGTCAACTCCGTGCTGGAGCGTCTTGATGAGGAGACGCGCGTCATGGCCAAGACTGACTTTAACTACGACTTGATTCGTTAAGACGGCGCGGCTGTCGGTGCTTCTGAGCGACCGGCAGCTGCTCTCGCCCTTGAGGATGCTTGCATGCCCAATGTGATGATTCGTCGTCGAGACGATGGCAACCTGCTGTTCTATGTCGCCAAGAAAGACATGGAGGAAACCATTGCCAGCGTCGAAACCGACACTGCCGACACCTGGGGTGGAGAAGTGGCTCTGACCGATGGTTCGCGCTGGTACATCGACCCCATCAGCCCACCCCCCAGCTTTCCAACCACCCTGAGATTCAAGCGCGCGGATTAACGGCGCTTGGCCTGAAACAGGAGATGAACCTATGGCTTATCAAATAACCAAAGACCTGTGCACGGCTTGCGGCGACTGCGAGCCAGTCTGCCCCACCAATTCGATCGCCCCGGCGAAGGGCATCTATACAATTGATACCGCCACTTGTAACGAATGCGACGGCGAATCCGATATGCCCCAGTGCATTGACGCCTGCATGGAAGACGGCTGCATCGTGCCCGCCTGAGACGTGACTGCAACGGGGGCGGAAAGTCCGCCCCTGTTGCTGCGCTGACCGATCCGAATTCTCACCATTGAGCCCCCGAGAAGATCATGACCACCGACGCCCTGTCAGAGGATATCGCCCTGCGCATCGGTCTTGCCGCCCGTGCGCTTCCGGACACCAGCCCCGCGCGACTGCTCGGCGTGCTGGCCGACTGTATCGGTCTGCCGCCCAGCGCTGACAAGCTTGACGGGCTGAGCGTGAAGGATTTGCGCACTGGCGCTAGCGGCGAGTTCGCGGATTTCGACACCTCGGTCATCAAGACCGCGCTGGCCTATCTGAAAGGCACCGCCAATCTCGACACCTTGCCGCCGCCGGAGCCAGAAACTCCGCTGCTGACTGCCGAGGGCCAGGATCCGGAAGGGCTCATCCGGGTCGCCATTGCTTCCAACAGCGGCGAGTTGCTTGATGGGCATTTCGGCGCCTGCCAGCGCTTTTTGGTGTATCAGGTCGGCGTTGATCAAGCGCGCCTGATCGACTGCCGCGAGATTGACGACCGTCAGGCCCAGGATGACAAAAACGGCTATCGCGCCAGTCTGATCGCCGATTGCCAGCTGCTCTATGTGGTCTCCATCGGCGGCCCAGCGGCGGCCAAGGTGGTCAAGCACGATATTCATCCGATCAAGGTGCCCGATGGCGGGGCGGCCCCGGCACTCATTGCTGATTTGCAGGCGGTCATCGCCGATAAAACCCCACCCTGGCTAGCCAAAATCATGGGTCAGCCGGCCGAGAGGCGGGTTCGTTTTGCTCAGGAAGCCGTTGCAGAATGATTCCCGTTGAACGAATCGACCAGATCGTCACCATCGTCGAGCGTGCCGGTCTCAACCCCCAAACCCTCGGTGCGCTGCGCGACGCCCTGCCCGAGCTGCACTTCACCCAGTGTTTGGATGATGAAGTGGGCAGTCAGCCTCCTGTGCGCACCGCCCAAGGCTTCAATCTGTACCTGGTGGAGGGCAGCAGCGGCCACTGCCTGCGCATGACCGACAACCCGGACCATGCCACCGGAGTAGTGCTGGCTGAGACCGATGCCGAGGACGCGGATAACGCATGATCCCCGCGACGCCGCAGGCAAAACAAGGTATGATCGCGCTGCAAATCGCTTGATTCACCATACATTTGCTTGCTGCTTATTAACTGGGGGTAGATGAAATGTACGCAAAAGATTACATGCGCGAGGATCCCATTACGGTCTTCGTGGATGATGACTTGTCCACTGCCATTGATCTCATCGTGGAACGGCATCAAGCCGACCTGTGGGTGGTGGATCGGGATTTTCGCTTTATCGGCGAAATTCGCGCGCTGCAATTTGCCAAAATGCTGGTGCCAGTGACTGTGGGTAGTCAGTATGAAATTGACAGCACCATCAGTAATGACGAAAGCATTGCCGAATCCCTGGAAGACGCCAAGCAGCGTTTGAAGCCCTTCCTGGAGCGCAAAGTCAGGGATTATGTGGATCATGAAGTGCCGGTGGTGCGCCCAGATCTGCCGATCTCCTCATCCCTGATGCTGCTGCGCGGCGGCCTGGTGCGCATGCCCGTCGTCGATGCCCAAAGCAGTCGTCTGCTCGGTACCCTGTCCATGCTCACCATTCTCGCCAAGCTGCAAAACTAGTTTTGGCAGGCGCGCGCCTCGCTCCTGCAACTGGCACAACATGCTGGCAGGAGCATGAACGCGCGCTGGTTCACTGCGTTGCGCTGGTTCGCGAGCGCGGCAAACCATCATCATGCTACTGCTGGCCTTAGGGCTGGCGATGTCTTGGGACTTGACACTTAGTCAACCGCCTGACGCAGGCGCTCGATGATGGCTTCTGCCGAGGAAAATTTGGCTTGGATAGCGTCAAGGGACTGCCGAAGTTGTGCATTGCTGAGCGTGCTCGCTGCTTGTTTGTCGCGATGCGAGCGTGTTCGTCGCGGTTCACCGTAGACAATCCAGTAGCAATTCTGCAATCGTTCCTGCCATGCATCGCCAATTGTCCATTGCACGGCGTATAGGTTTCTGCCGCTTTTCTGCCAGGTTTCCTGTGCGGTGATCAGGCTGATATCCAACATGGCTGAAATGAACAACACATTTGGTTCAGCCAGACCGCGCTTGCGCTCACCGGCGTTGAAATAGACCTTGATGGCGTCAAGGTCCAGTTGACACTCAAGGCGCTCGAGCATCGTCGCAGTTTGATTGATGTCGGCCGGAAGTGACAGATAGCCAATATCTTCCTGTTGATCCCAATCGTGCTGCTCATTATGCCAGGCAATTTGACAGGCGAGATTATACGCCTGGTGGCCATGGGTAAAGAGGCAAAAACCGTCCAGCGGTATGTAACTGAGCGTAAAACGCAGCGTTTGAGCGCGCAGCTGAACGGAGGAGGGCGCGGCCAGTCCCGGCCCGGTGTGTTGAGACAGCTGTAAGAAGGTCAGGATCGCATGCCAGTTGAAGTCAGCGGTCAAATTCGGCTGCTGGCAGAACTTCAGGTGGATTTCTTCGCCGCAGACCGCGCAATGATGGATGCATTCCTCTTCCGGATTTGCCTGCACACTGTGACCGCAGCTGCGGCAAACCACATAGATGCTGCGATCAACGGCGTTTCCTTTGAGACTATTGTCGTACTGTCTCCGGCTGGCCTTGTCACCGAGGATTCGGTAGGCCTCGTTGATCAGGATCATTTTTCTGGCAGCGACGGCTTGCAAGTCTGCTCCCAGGTACGCCACCTTGTCTGGGTGATACTCCTTGCACTTGAGCTTATAGGCGGAGCGGATGTCAGAAGCTCCAGCCGATGGCTCGATGTCCAGTAAATGGTAATAGTTGTTCATGAGCCGGAGATCCTACGCGCCTTGGGTAGTCCCATATGGCTAGCAGTTTTGTTAGCCGCTCGGTAACTTACACGCCTGAGTTTAATCTAAAACTCATGTATGCGGGCAAAGATTTAGCGCCAATTGAGTCAGCGCCTGTAGGTTTACGCAGCCAGGATTGTCTGGCTGCGTAAATCCGGAGAGTGCCGTGACTTAGGTCACGCTAGCTTAGGTCTAGCTTAGATGACGCTATAGGTCACAGTCACGCCGGCCATGATGATGGCGACAATGCTCATCAGCTTGATGAGAATGTTCAGGCTGGGTCCCGAGGTATCCTTAAAGGGATCGCCCACGGTGTCACCGATAACGGCGGCGCGATGGGCGCGCGAGTTCTTGCCGCCATGGTGTCCGACTTCAATGAACTTCTTCGCGTTATCCCAGGCGCCGCCAGAATTGGCGAGAAACACCGCCAGTACAAAGCCGCTGGACAGCCCGCCGATCAGCAGGCCGATGACGCCGGCAACGCCAAGCAACAGGCCCATAGCAATCGGTGCTGAGACCGCGATGATGGCCGGCAGAATCATCTCCCGCTGCGCGCCGACGGTAGAGATGGCCACACAACGCTCGTAATCCGGCTGTGAGGTGCCCTTCAGAATGCCTGGATCCTCACGGAACTGTCGGCGCACTTCCTCGACCATGAGCACCGCAGCCCGGCCGACGGCCTGCACCGTCAGCCCGCTAAAGGCGAAAGCGACCATGGCACCGACCAGGATCGACACCAGCACGATTGGGTTGAGCAGGGTGACGTTGTAGTAGCTCATGAAATCGATCAGGCTCGCCTCAGCGGTGGGGATGCTGATGCCGTGACTCCATTGCAGCACCTCGGTGCCGGATTTGATGAGTTCGATGCGAATCATCTCGATATAGGAGGCAATCAGCGCCAAAGCCGTGAGCGCGGCGGAGCCGATGGCGAACCCCTTGCCAGTTGCCGCTGTGGTGTTGCCCAACGCGTCGAGTGCATCGGTGCGGGTGCGAACCTCAGCACCCAGACCGCTCATCTCGGCATTGCCGCCGGCATTGTCAGCAATCGGGCCATAGGCATCGCTGGCTAGGGTAATGCCCAGCGTGGAGAGCATGCCTACCGCCGCAATGGCCACACCATAGAGGCCGTGATTCATCTGGCTGACATCAAAGCCCGAGGCGAACAGGAAGGCGAGCAGGGTGCCGATGCCAACGGCGAGCACCGGAATGGCAGTCGAGATCATGCCAACGCCGATGCCGGCGATAATGGCCGTTGCCGGTCCGCCCTCGGCTTGATTGGCAATCAAGCGGGTCGGAGCATAGCTGGGCGAGGTGTAATACTCGGTTGAGCGTCCCACGATCATGCCGGTGACCAAGCCGGCGACCATGGCGCCCCAAACGCCCCACAGATTCGGAATGCCAAGTAACCACAGCACCAGCACCGCCGCAACCACAATCATGGCGGCACTGGCGTTAATGCCTCGCGCCAGCGATTCAAGCAAATCCTTCTGAGTCGCGTCTTCGCGGGTTTTGACCAGATAGACGCCGACAATGGACAGCAAAATGCCGATGCCAGCCAGTACCATGGGAGCCACCACCGCCTTGATTTGCAGTGTCGGCTCAGTAATGTAGGCCGCCGCGCCCAGTGCACTTGCAGCCAGCACCGCGCCACAGTAGGACTCAAACAGATCGGCGCCCATGCCGGCCACGTCGCCGACATTATCGCCAACATTATCCGCGATCACCGCCGGATTGCGCGGATCATCCTCAGGAATGCCGCTCTCGACCTTGCCGACCAGATCGGCCCCGACATCGGCGGCCTTGGTGAAGATGCCGCCGCCGACGCGGGCGAACATCGCTTGCAGCGAGGCGCCCATGCCAAAGGTCAGGATAGTGGTGGTAATCAGCACCATGCGGTGAGTGTCACCCGGCTCACCCGGAATCAGCAGGTTGGCTAGAATGAACCAGAACACGATATTGCCCAGGCCCAAGCCGACCACCACCAGGCCCATGACCGCGCCACTGCGGAAGGCAATGCGCAGGGCATTGGGCAGGGAATCGCGCGCCGCAGCGGCGGTGCGGGTGGAGGCTTGAGTGGCAGTGCGCATGCCAAAGTAGCCGGCCAGGGCGGAGAAGAAACCGCCGCAGACAAAGGTGACCGGCAGCCAGGTGCTCTGCACGCCAAACTGATAGGCCAGTACCGAGAAGACGGCGGTCAGGATGGCGAAGACCACAAACATGACCCTGTACTGCTGGCCGAGATAGGCCATGGCGCCACGGCGCACATGGGCACCGATCTCCTGCATGAGATCGTTGCCCTGATCCTGGGCAAACATTTCTCGGTAGAAGATCCACGCATACACCATCGCCGTGATAGCGGCAATGGGCGTGATCCAGAAGATAAATTCACTCACGATTGATACACCTCTTGAAGTCGCATAGATAAAAAATGGGGCCGGATTGCGCGCGCAGTTTTAATCGAGCGCCGAGAGCTGAGCGGAACGCCACCAGCTGCGATACTGCTCTTCGAGTGCGGCCTGATCGGGGAAGGGGTAATAGGCGAAGTCGTCCTGATCGCCGACATAAAAGCCCCCTTTTACCATGCGGTAGAGGACGCCTTCCTTGACCTGCTTGAGCACCAGTTTGCTGGCCTTGTCGGTGCGGTGGAGCAGTTCCTGGAGCACATCACGCAAGTGAGCAATGTTGGAATAGGGGATGTCATCGACTGAGCCGTTTTGCGGGTCATGGGCCAGATCACCCAGACGCAACTCGGAGAAGGCGATACGTGGCACATGCACGGGATGTTCGGGATTGGTGATCGATTTGGCAAAGTCCCGCGGCTTCAGGCGACTCGCGACCATCGGGCTGATGGGGCAAAACTCCTGATACAGATGCAGGGCCTGCTCGAGGTCGGGTTCGTAGTCACCCCGGGTGAGCGTCAGGGTCTTGCCGTCGTTGGTCACCAGATAGAGATTCCCCAGAGCGGAGACCGGAATCTGCGACAACACCTTATAGATAGCCAGATAGACAGAATTCTTGGGCTGACCATCGGGTTTTGGCACGCAGCGCTCATCAATCAGATGGAAGGGAAAGTCCGGCGAGCGAAAATCG
Source organism: Rhabdochromatium marinum (assembly GCF_016583795.1). Classification (GTDB taxonomy): domain Bacteria; phylum Pseudomonadota; class Gammaproteobacteria; order Chromatiales; family Chromatiaceae; genus Rhabdochromatium; species Rhabdochromatium marinum. Next base: position 34,718 of record NZ_NRRS01000032.1, read on the forward strand.
GGATCGACCTCAAAAAAAATCGACTCCCCCTGTACATGCACCTGGGTGCCAACGGCGTAATAACTGCCAAAGTCCTCGGGTTTCAGCATCGACGCAATGAGCGCCTGTGGAATCAGGGACAAGTAAAGATGTTTTTCGCTCATGAGAATACCTCGGAACTACCTTAAGAAAGGGCCTCGGAACGGGCGCGCGTGACTAAAGCCGCTGGACTTGGCTTGGATCATGACTGATCGAGGGAGTAGGTGGGGCTGGGTGTGAGATCGCCAGGTCGCTCTGTTGACTGTCTGTTCGCCCGACAGTCAACAAATATACTGACCTGCCGCCACGACGGCAAGCGCCGTCGGGCGTGGGCTTCGTGCGGGGGAGGGCGGTTGCGGGGCCGTGGAGGAGTGGCGTCAGGCGGCTTGTTTGCGCTCGCCATATTCGGCTTTGGAGCCGGTTAAATCCCAGGCAAAGGTGCAGTCGAGATGGGAAAGCACCGAGATCATGCCGCTTTCGCCGTCTTCGATCATCACCGCCACCGGTGCCTTTTTGCTGAACTGCTTGTTGCCGCGCTTTACCCACAGGTTGCGCATTTCCGGATTGCGCGGGAAGTAGGTGTGCAGCGCCTCTTCGATGCGCAGCAGGTAGCCGAGTCGGCGGTTGACGGTGGGGTCGTCCGGAAAGGCTTCCTCATCGCGAAAGCGGGCCATCTGGCGTGCTTTCACGCTCGCCGGCAGGTGCAGGAGGTGCATGATGTCTTTCGCGCCCAGCCCCCAATTTTCGAGCAGGTGCATGGCGCGACGGGTCATGAGCTGGCGCTCATCAAGCGTTAGGGTAGTCATGGTCTCTATCCTGGGGTCTGCGGGTGGATGATAAGACCTATGATGGCGACTAAAACCCTAGTATGCAACTCGGATTTAGCGGCCCAAGCGGGTGATGCGCAATACCAGTGGAATTTTTCGCAGATGGCGCACAATACGCGCAAGATGACTTCGATCGCGCACCTTGATCTGGAAGTCGAGGATGGAGGCGCCGCCGGCTTTCTCGCGTGACTGGATATTGGCGATGTCGGAGCCGGCCTCGGCGATGGCCGTGGCCAAGCTGGCCAGGCCGCCACGGCGGTCTTCGACCTCCACGCGGATCTCGGTGATGAAATCCCCACTGGGCGCCTCGGCCCATTGCAGATCCACCCAGCGGCCGCGCTTGCTGTCATAGTCGCCCAGATTGCGGCACTCGGCCCGATGCACCACGATTCCCTTGCCGGGATTGAACAGGCCCGCAATGCGATCGCCCGGAATGGGCCGGCAGCAGCGTGGGAAGGTCATCACCATGCCCTCGGTACCCAGGATGGCCAACTGTTGCCTGGAAGTGGCATCGCTGTTGGCGGTGGCTGACGGCTCCGGAGCTTCGGCCTGCTCGTTGGTGGTGTCGGGATTGGCCAGGCGGCGGGCGACCAGCATGGGCATGCGGTTGCCAAGGCCGATATCAACAAACATTGCCTCAGCTGAACTGGCATCGGTTTGGCAGGCGTAGGCCTCAATGTGCTCAGCGCTGATGTCATCCAGGCTGAGCCCCAGGTTGGTCAGCTCGTTGTTGACCAGATCGCGCCCCAGGCGGGCGGCTTCGCGCTGCTGCATGTTTTTCAGGAAGCTGCGAATATGCGCGCGGGCCTTGCCGGTGACGACGAACTTTAGCCAGTGTGTTTTGGGTGTGGCGCTCGCCATGGTCGAGATCGAGACCGTCTGGCCGCTGCGCAGCACCGAATTGATGGGCACCGGGCGGCGGTCGATGACGGCATAGACGCCGGTGTTGCCGATGTCGGAGTGGATGGCATAGGCAAAGTCAATCGCGGTGGCACCACGCGGCAGCACTTTAATTTCCCCACCCGGAGTGAACACATAGACATCATCGGGAAAGAGATCGATCTTGACGTGCTCAAGGAATTCGCGCGGATTGCCCGAGTCGCGCTGTAATTCCAGCAGGTTTTGTAGCCAGTCATTGGCCAGGGTGGGGGTGTTGCCCGGCTCGCCGCCGTTTTTGTACAGCCAGTGCGAGGCAACGCCTGATTCCGCTACCCGGTGCATGTCGGTGCTGCGGATCTGGATTTCAATTTTGATTCCCTGGGGGCCGAACAGCACGGTATGCAGGGATTGATAGCTGTTCGACTTGGGGATGGCAATATAGTCCTTGAAGCGCCCCGGCACCGGTTTGTACAGGTTATGCACCTGACCCAGCACCCGGTAGCAGGTGTCGATGGAATCGACAATCACCCGAAACGCATAGACATCGACCAGATCCCGAAAGGATTTGCCCTCATCACGCATCTTGCAATAAATGCTGTAGAGGTGCTTTTCGCGCCCTCTCACCTCGGCGGCAATGCCCTGTTGCTCCAGGCGCTGGCGGATGGCGTTCTCGACGCTGGCAATCATTTCATGATGACCGCAGCGCACCTTTTGCACCGCATTGTTAAGCACAAAATGCCGCCAAGGCCACAGATGGCTGAAGCCAAATTCCTCCAGCGCCAGACGGATGCTGTTGATGCCCAGGCGGTTGGCGATAGGGGCGTAGATGTCCAGGGTTTCGCGTGATTTGCGCCGGCGCTTGTGCGGGGGCATCACCCCCATGGTGCGCATGTTGTGCAGCCGATCAGCAAGTTTGATCAGGATGACGCGAATATCCCGTGCCATGGCCAGCATCATTTTGCTGAAATTAGCCGCTTCCTTCTCAGCTGCGGTCTTGAATTTGATCTGGGTGAGCTTGCTGACGCCATCGACCAGTTCGGCGATTTCATCATCGAACACCTCGGCGACCTGTTCCTTGGTGATGCCGGTGTCTTCGACCACATCATGCATGATGGCTGCCATCAGACACTTATAATCCATGTGCATGTCGGCCAGGATGCGCGCCACCGCGATGGGGTGGTAGATATAGGGTTCGCCACTGGTGCGCGACTGCCCTTCGTGGGCTTCGGCACTGAACAGATAGGCGCGGTAGATCTCACTGATCTGCTCGCGCGGCAGATAGCTCTCCAGTTGTTTGCACAGATCGCTGATCAGGAAGCGGGTGGCCGCTTTGGGTTTGGAGGCTGGGGGCTGGTCTGGCTTGGTCACGGATGGGGCCGCAGTCGCAACAATGGAGGGACTCCCAGCGACCACCCCGGCACAGTCAGCCGGGTCAGAGTCGTCTGGGGTGGCGAGGTCGCTGGCCGGAGCCGCGAGTGCGGGATTGTTCATCAGTCTTGCGCGAGAAACCTCGTCCTTCAGGGCGGGGAGGGATAGCGCACCGCACGCAGCGCGGTCAGGCGGCCCGTCTCGCTTCCTCCATTGTCGGTTTCGGTTGAAAAGCGTAGCCATAGCCATCGGCGCGTTGCAGCACCTGGCAATAGCGATGTGAAATGCCCTGAACGGTTCCGGTCTGGGTCTGGATGTTAAACGATCCGGTTCGGCGCACCGCCACACGCCCGACATGCGCGCCTGCCTGTTTGTTCTTGGGCACCTCGGCGCGCACCCAATCGCCAGTCTGGAAACCGTAGAGGCGCTTATGGCGGACGAGATAGCCGCGCGGAAAACCGTTGTTGAAGGTGCGCGTGCGGCTGTAGGTGCCGCGTCTGGTGGCCTTGATCGCCAGCACCGGGCGATTCCAGTCCTGTACCTGATCGACGGTGCCGACGCAGATGGCATCAAGGGCATGGGTCTTGGGGATATCTAGGCGCGTTCGGTTGTATTTCGTGCGCTCGCCCGAGACGGTCTCAACAGGAAGCCCCGTGGCCGTCAGCGCCTGGAACAGCGCCCAGCGCGTGGTATTAACAGCAGCGGCGTCCTTGAGCGGCGCTTTGGCTTGCGCCTTGATCGGCGCGAGCCGCTTAGGAGCGCGGGCCAGAAAGGTTCCGATGGGCTGACGGCCCTTGCGCTGATTGCAGGGTCGGCAGGCAAGCGTCAGGTTCGAGATCCGATCCGATCCGCCCCGGCTCCTGGGGTGGATGTGCTCGATCTCCAGCGGTACTTGCGTTGCGCC